>JAGBCL010000014.1 GCA_018110825.1 Oscillospiraceae bacterium | reverse complement strand
GATTTTTCGTACCCCAGAAACACCTTACATATGGCCGTAAAGCTTCACAAGGCAGAATTTCGCAATAGGTGTCATTATCAGTAAAAGGTGTGGCTGTTATCGGATGGTACATATTGATAATTCTGTGCATTTTACCACCTCACTTTTCATTCTTGCCTTATGGTGATAAGGCGGTCGGGTTTTATAGTTCGATTTCTTAAACTCCAAACTTATTCTCAATAAAATATCTGTATTCGGGATGTTCACTGGCTTCTTCATATTCACGTTTCATTGTGTCAGCAATCCATTTGAGCTTAGCCTTGCTTAATTGCTCATAACGCGTAATTCTGATAAGACTGTTTTCTTCGGCTTTAATAATTTCCTCATATGCATCTTCAATGAATTCGCAACCTGAAACAGTAACCTTCTCTCTTGAAGTAACTGCATAGGGAATGTTTATTGTATCGCCAGAATTATTAACGTTTTCGGCAGAATAAATATACCCCGACACACCTTTGTATGTGTCGATTAAAGCGTTTGGGTAATATTCTTCAAGATTAAGAATGCCATCTTTGTCAAAGCCATAGCTTGCCCATTTATGCCATACACCCGAATAGTTAAAGCCTGTTTCCTTGCAGAATTTTTCAACCGCATTGCTTAAATATACAAGAACATTTTCTCTTTTTTCAGAAAAATAAATCAAGGGAAGATCGTGGTTTGAAATTCTCGGTTCAAGTGTTTTTATGCCTTTAACAGAAGAAGCGTGATAGAACATTATAACACCTCCAAAATATCCTGCAACCTATCAACAGTATAATCTGCCTGCTGAAAATCATTCATAGGTATCTGATATACAGAAAAGCCCTGCTTAACCCATATTGTTTTCATTCCGAGCTTATTAGCAGGTTCAATATCATTGTCTATTCTGTCACCAATCATAACAGCGTTTTCGGTCAGACATTCAGCACGGCTTAATGCCCTCAGGAAGATTTCCTTGTCAGGCTTTGCAACACCTTCTTCGGCAGAAGCCACAACAAGCTTTATATATTTTAAAAGTTCCCAATCTTCAAGACGTTTTTCTGTACCCAATGATTGATTTGCGATTATGCCAATATTATATCCCTTATCATAAAGAGTTTTGAGGACGTGTTCGGTTTCTTTGTAAGGTTTTTCATCTTCCGTATGCCAAGGAGTTTTAGTGAGTCCAAAAAATTTTATTGCTTCTATATCTCCCTTAAGATTTTGTTTTGCAAAGAAAATACGTTGATCATTGAACTGCTCAAAAGTAATATCCGTACCTTCAATAGCATCTCTGATACGATGATTATAACATTCCGTTTCATCAATAAGTGTTGAACCTACATCAAAAAACAGCCAGCTGATATTAGTCATAATACCCCCTTGCATAGTTTCCTATAGCGTCTTTTATTTTCTGAGAGAAGTTGTTAAAGTCAGTAATATTTTTAGAAAAGGGGACGTGAATGAATATCATTTTAGTAGTTAGATTACTTAAGATTAGATATTCAAGACCCTGTGCATATAAGTAATTGCAATATGAAGTTCCTGCATTTTTAGAGAGCTTTACTGTAAGTGCACTGCTCATAAACGCATTTGCAAACTTCGTTATATCAATAGTTGTTTCATATGTTCCTTTATCATTCTTAGCGTATTGTTCAATGTAAACTTTATCTGAAATAACAGGCTTCTGACCAAAGCTAAACACATAATCGTAACTCTTAGCTTCAATTTTATCTTTAAACTGAGAAAAACACTGTTTTTTATTGTTCTCTAATATCAGTTTGTCATAATTATCGCCAAACGATTTAATAAGCAACTCACTTGAAGTGTTTATAAAAGCAGTTAGCAATATGTTCATTTCACTATCTCCAATCATTCTGAATCTACATAGTTGTAAGATAATTCTTTATATCCCCCACAAACTGATTTCCACAGCGTGCAAGCTCACCGAGAACTCTGTCTGTTCCGTATTCGGTCTGATACCAATTTTCTTTGGTAATGTTATAGCAATGCACAGGGCAAACCTTTATATCAACATCAGGGAATGCCATCTGATAAAGCATTAAACAGCGGCGTGCGTGAAAGGCTTTGCATACAATGATGGCTGTTTTAATTTCTATTCCTTTTTCATCAACAGCCTTGCGTGAAAGAAAAGCGTTATCACGGGTATGTCCCGATTTGTTTTCTTGAATAATTGCAGACATCGGAACACCATTTTTTATCAAAGCATCTGTGAAGAATTCACAGTCGGAATGGTAATCACCATTGTATATTTCTGCTTTGGAACGGACACCATGCCACTTATCTGCCTTAACACTTATGCCGCCCGACGGGATAAGCCACTCTGCAAAACCTTTGTGATAAAGTTCTGCCGCATATTCAGGTTGCTCAGGATGAGAGCCTCCGGGAAGAAAAATTGCATCTACCTTCTGCGGTTCATCGGACACAAATATATAATCTGAAATATCAGTAATAATACGATTGGTCATATGGATATCCTCCTACAAATCATCTACACTAATTATACCACAAATTTCCCCATATTTCAACGATTTCTACCAAACATCACCCCATCTCCATCCCAGACTCCTCTCTGGTCCGCTGTTCATTCTTAACCTGCCAATACGCATCAGAAAGCATTTTTAACTTTTCTTCCTTACTCATTTGAGCAAATTGGCTTGAAACCTTTGTACACATTCTATTTGCAAAGTTAAATGCATTTAATTTTAAATTCTTATAAAGCGACGTGTACTTATTCTTTTCAAGCTCAAGCTCCTCAACCTTCCTCTGAACCATCTGCCTTCCCAGCTGTTCAGCCTGTTCTCTGATGTTACGTTCCATGTCGGCTTTAAGCTGTTCAATCTGTCTTAACCTTTCTTCACTTGCAGCCTTATCCTCATCAGAAGTAAGCGTGTTGCCTGACAAACGCTTCATTGTATCTACTGCTGACATAAATCCATCATAGGCTTCTTTATCCATCTCATATTTCTCAGCACTATGTTTTGAAATAAAATTCTGAATTACATTCTTTTTCTTCGGCATATTTGCAATGACACCTACCAGTATCATTATCTGGTTGCGGTTGCTTTGAATGTCATTTTTCAAATTCTCGTTTTCTTCAGTAAGTGCTTTCTTTTCAGCTTTTAAATTATGTTTATCCCTAAGAGCTCCATCTACAATATCTGCAGCTTCCTGTTTTGCCGCTGTTATTATACTTTCAGCTTCTTCACGAGCCTGATTTCGTATAGTTTCAGCCTCATTTTCAATCTGTTCTTTTTCAACAAAAGCCTTATGAATAACAGCTGCTGCATCATTTTCAGCCTGTTCCTTGATTTCGCAGGCTTCTTCCTTTGTTGTGTTTAAAACAACCTCTGCACCTTCAATAATTTCCTGTGCTTGACAATTTGCGTCTTCAATGGTGTTATTAGCCTGTTGGTCAGCGTTTTCAAGTGTCCTCTGAGCTTCCTGATTTGCATTTTCTATGGTATCCTGTGCCTGCTGTTCAGCATCTTTGCGTATTTCCTGTGCATCTGCATTAGCATCATGGATTATATCGGAATATTCCTTGGTTGTATAGGTCTTGCCACG
Source organism: Oscillospiraceae bacterium (assembly GCA_018110825.1). Taxonomy (GTDB): domain Bacteria; phylum Bacillota; class Clostridia; order Oscillospirales; family Ruminococcaceae; genus RGIG8773. The sequence goes on along the minus strand of JAGBCL010000014.1, from coordinate 150,881 downwards.
GTTATTTGCTTTTTCTTCTTCTCTGGTCTTGGTTTCATAACCAAAACAGTTGCATATTGTCTTTAATATTAACCGTTCGTTGTTACGCCACTGCTTGTACGCAACATTCTTATTTGTAAATCCCATATCAGCCAATGCTCTTTCAAAGCCTACCTGCTTTTCTGGACCTTTATTGTAGCCGCTTCCAACAGGAACATAATCTATATGAATATGCGGAGTGCCGTGCCATTCATCATTGTGAATAGTAGCGTAAACAACTTTAAAGCTTGGATTGCGTTCTTCAAACGGGAGAATATATAAATCATCTGACTCAGGACTGTTGTCATCAAGGCGTTCAAGACAAGGTCTGCCGTCTTTATCAGCAGCAAATTTAAATCTGCCGCCCTCATAAAAACATGTGAGAACTGCCTTTGCACGTTCAGCTTCAGGGTTAGGCATAAGATTACTGCTGTCAGTTACTTCGTTTCCGTTTACGTCATAATATGTACGGTCTTTTGTATCCCATTTAACAGGGTTGCCGTCCTTATCAATGAAATTGCCATACTCGTCACGCATAAAGTGTCCGAATTCCTGACAATCTCCAACCTGAAACAAATCCTCATTAAAGGATTTTATCTCATGCCTACCTCTTGCAGTAGAAGTAAGAATTACCTGTGCACTTTCATTTTCAGGCTCAACTCCGAAAAGATGCTTGAAGTAGCCTTTTCTGTCATACTTTCTTCTGTCACTACGCTTCTGCTTATGATTATACTCATCAATAGCATCACCGAAGGCTTCTTCGTAAGCTGCAGCAAGCGTACTGTTCTTGAAGATAATATTATTCTGAATAAGCCTTGGATCAACATTTTTAGGGTTGATTTTACGGTCATTGTGAATAAGGTTGCCTGTCTGTCCATTACCTAAATTCTTGTTGTGGTTTGATGTAATTCCAGCTGCCATAATATCCGTCCTTTCTCAAAGTCAATGCTTTCGTCAATCGGTATGCCGATTGTTTCATAAGCCAAGAAACTATTGACAAAAAGGCAGACCTTTTCATCAATAGTGGCGCAAGGAGGTAGGGACTCCCTTCCTCCTTGACCTCCTACCCATTTTGCACCTACTATGCAATTTACAAATATTTCCGCATGTGGGTACAAAAAAAGAGCATAAAAATACACTTCAAGTGAAGTATAATTTCATGCTCAATCATATCTTAAATTCAAGCTTCACCTTAGCAGGGTGTCACTCTTGTAGGAATTTAAGCCTTTTCATTTTCGTGCTCCATTTTTTCTTAAACTCAGGCTTCGCCTTAGCAGGGCGTCACCCTTATATGAGTTTAAGCTTTTTCGTTTTCGTGCTCTATTCTATCTTGAATTCAAGCTTTGCCTTAGCAGGGCGTTGCTCTTGTATGAATTCAAGACCTATGCAATCTTATGAAATTTTATATTCTATTTGATTTTATTATTACACCTTTTGGATTAAATGTCAAGCCTAAATTTTTTTGAAACAGGAATTTTTTATCATAAATTTCAGTGCGCAATAAATGCACCGGTTCTGCACCGTTTTTGTTACAAAATCGCACACGATTCAAAAATTTTGCTTGCTGTACCAAAAAAGTTACTATTTTGGTGCATTTTTCGCACCTAAAAAGTAACAATTTTGGACACCGGCTTTAAATTACGTTATGCACACCAAAATTGCGCCTTTTTTGTTACTATTTTGGTACACCTCTTATTTTTTTATTATGGGTATATGTTTGGATGATGGGCTTTTGTGGTCCATCATTTTTTGTATGTATTCAGTAACTTAATTCAAACCACACAGTTTATACAACTCATCAATGCAAGGCGATTTGTATTCTATGTATTTATCAATATCATTTGGAAATAGCTGTGCAGCTTTTTCCTTAACCAAGCTGTATTTTTTGACAGCTTCAGCGTTGCTTCTCAAAAAATCTCTGAATGTAATGTGGCGACGTAATTCTTCGGAATATTGAGGACACACATATAAATGGTGCGTTTGCAAATGAGGTTTATCTGCACATTTAAACGCTTCTCTGTCCTTTATTCCGAGGTCGCCTTTATGAATGTAGCCGATTTTCTCTAATTCTTTTACAATAGCATTAAATACTGAATAATCTTTTATTATAACATCAATATCAATGCAAGGTTTGGCAGAAAGTCCTTCCACAGATGTGCTTCCGACATGTTCAATGCCGATGATTAAGTCGCCGATTGCACTTTCAATTTCTGCTTTTATTTCTTCAAATGCAGTTTTCCACGCTTTATCATAAGGTGTAACTATAACCCTTTTTGCACTCATCTGTAATCTCCCTCAAGTTCATATTTATAATTATTATAACGAAACCCTGCTTAAAAGTCAATAACGGAACGGTAATCACCTTGTGTACTGCAAATATAAGGGCAGTGCAAAAGCACTGCCGGATTGGATTTAAAGTAATACATATTCTAATTGTATATTGCTTTTACGGCAGAGAAGCTGCCGTCGGGATAGTGTTTAGGATAGTGTATGACATTACAGGAGTCTGCACTGTCCATCTCAGGCATTGTTCCCACAATTGAACACAGGTAGACGTGAAGAGCGGACTGTTACCATTAACGGTCTGCTGTTTTGCGTTTACAGACTGTAGGTCGGATGAATGTCAAAACCAGCACTGGTGTGCTGGCGAGTTTCTTCTAAAGAATTTGGTAATTCAAAGTTAGGATTCACGTTCTATATTATTGATATTATCATGTTCTATAAAACCGTCTCTGGTGAGACGGCGGATTGTTCTTAAAGATATGTAATGCCTGCCGGCGGCAATTATGTATCTGAATAATTTTTAATATTTTAAAGGAGGATTTTCACCATGAAAATCACAGAAATTAAAATCAGAAAGACATTTACAGACGGTGCACTCAGAGGTATTGTGTCCGTCACAATCGACGACTGCCTTGCCATCCACGACATCAAGGTTGTTCAGGGCAGCGAGAGATTGTTCATCGCCATGCCGTCACGCAAGGACGAAAACGGGATTTACCGTGATGTAGTTCATCCGATTTATCCTGAGGCAAGAAAGTATTTCGAGGACACGATTCTTGAAGCTTACAAGAATTATGTGGAACTTGAAAGCGTGCTTGATTCGGAAGATGACAAGATGTCTTTCTGATGTTCAAAAGCTTGTGCAAAGGTCTGTTCGGCTTTTGCACAGGCAACTTTTACAAACGTACAAACTAAACTTACAATCACAAAGGAGTTACAAAATTTATGACTATTACAAACGTAAATATCCATAACATTTTCACAGAGGGCAAGCTTAAGGCTGTTGCTTCAATCGTCATTGACAACTTTATTGAGGTTCACGACATCAAGGTTGTTCAGGGGACTGACAGGCTCTTTGTCGGAATGCCCAGCAGAAAAACTGTTGACGGTGGGTTTGCCGATATGGTGCATCCGATTTTTGCTGAAGCAAGAGAGATTATCGAAGTGCATGTGCTTGATGCTTATGCGGCTTATGTTGCACAGATGACAGAATAAACGAAAAAGCGTTGGGACTTTATGTTCCAACGCTTAATATCTATTTGGAGGTAAAAATATATGAACAGTATACTTAAAGACATGTATTACGGAAATATTCTTTCCTTTATGGAACTGAACCCGCGTTCAGAAGAATATGATGAAAAATTGGAGGAAATTCTTAAGCTTCAGGTTGAGATGTTCAAGAAATATCCTGAGGCAAAGGAGTTTTTGGATAAATACTTTGTGACATACCACGCCGCCGCCAATCATTACGAATTTCTGCAGTTTCAGATGGGTGTCAGGGTCGGGGCTCAGCTTATGTTGGAAATGATGAAGGAAATTGATGAATAAGAAAAGTTTATGAAATCAATATTTGTTGCCAGCATAAAATGGCTCTATTGACTAACCAAATGTAAAGGCTTAACAACTACTTCTTTCAATCCCTTAAAGCTGTATTTCATAGCTTTGAGGGATTAAATTTTATCCTTATCATTCTTTTTGTCTGGAATATTTGGAGGAGATGTAGTTCTTGCCAACTGTTTAATTGCTTCAAAGGTTGCGTCTACATATAATTTTTCAAAAGCATCCCTATTATTGGGGAAGTAAACGACAGTTTTAATACGTTTTGATTTTTTCATAGTGATACACCTCATTGTCTACAAATTTGTCATTGCTACGTTCTTTTAAAGGAATATTATGTCGTTTACTGAATTGGTAAATGCAAATTTGCCTACTCAGAGATGAAAAACATCTGGCTTAATTTATAAAATAAAAAAAGTGCATAATCTCCCTTAAATTTAAAAGAAAGATATATGCACTAGTTAAAAAACTATATTTACATTGTACTGATTTTTTTGTGTATGTCAATAATTTTCATCAAATTTTCACAAAACTTGTCGCAAATTATCATAATACACTGTTGTTGTATATTTTTATACTTGCTATATGCAAGAAATAAATAACTTGTGCAAACATTTTTTCGAAAATTGTTGCAAGATAAGACAAATATATGGTATACTGCTTATATGACAAAAAATGACGTAAAAAAATAGAGACTGGGAGGGAACAGTTAAGTGAAAAGAATAGCTATCTATTCTAGAAAGTCCAAATTTACAGGCAAGGGTGACAGCATTGAAAATCAGATTGAAATGTGCAAGGAATATTTAAAGCTTCATTTCGCTGATTATGACCAGTTTGAAATTTCAGTGTATGAGGACGAAGGTGTATCCGGCAAAAGTCTTGACAGACCGCAGTTTAAAAGGCTTATGAGTGTTGAAGAAAGTGAGCCGTTTGACTGCCTTATCGTGTATCGGCTTGACAGAGTAAGCAGAAATGTAGGTGACTTTTCAGGATTGATTGAAAAGCTCAACTCTCTTGGAACTGCTTTTATCAGCATCAAGGAACAGTTTGACACATCAACTCCTATGGGCAGAGCAATGATGAATATTGCTGCTGTATTCGCTCAGCTTGAACGTGAAACCATAGCTGAACGTATCAAGGACAATATGTATCAGCTTGCTAAGCTGGGACGTTGGACAGGAGGAACAACACCACTCGGTTACAAGTCAGTCAGGCATACAGTATCTGACGTCAATGGTAAGTCAAGAAGCTATTTTACACTTGAAATTAACGAAGACGAAATTGAACTTGTAAAGCTCATTTTTACAAAGTACAGTGAATTGCAGAGCGTTCATGCAGTAGAACAGTATCTTAACAAAACCAAGAATCTTACCCGTAACGGAAAAGAATGGTCAAACGCCAATGCCAAACGTATTCTCAATAACCCGATTTATTGTATAGCAGACGAGGATAGTCTGGAATACTTTACCGAACTCGGATGTAACATTTGCTTTGACAAAACTGATTGTGACGGTGTTTCAGGCATTCTTCCGTACAATCGTCATACTAATCAGAAGAGTGTACCTCCTGAAAAGTGGATGATTACCGTATCTACTCATCAAGGATTATTGAGCGGAAAAGAGTGGGTAAGAATTCAGAATCTTCTTGAACAGAACAGCAAAAACCGTTATGGCGGAGTTTGTGCTACAAAACGCAGCTTTAATCCAAGGTCTTTGCTTTCGGGAGTATTGTTCTGTAAGTGCGGTTCTTATATGCGTCCTAAACTGTATGGTTCAGGTGTAATGTACTATATGTGCGAAAACAAGGAGAAAACCAAGAAGGCTGCTTGTGAAAACCATAATGTAAACGGTGATGAGCTTGACAAAATTGTTATGCGGAGAATTTTCGAATTCGATGTTAAGGACAGCGTTGTAAATACACAGCTTAATGCATTGCGTAAACAGCTTAACAATATTGACGATGATATTTCAGTACAGATTAAAAAGCTGAATGACAAAAAGAATCACAACACCAAGGCTTTAAATAATCTTGTTACAGCATTGGCTAACGGCGCAAGTGAGTTGACTATGGCTGCTATCAATAATAAAATTGAGGAACTTAATAATGAGAATCAACTGATTGAGACGCAGATTTGTGAATTGAATGATAAAGACATTATTCAGGCACAGCTTCATAGAAATCTCAACTCCTTAGAGGACGCTATAGTTTATCTTAAGGATAACTTTGAAAATCTGTCAATAGAAAACAAACGTGAATACATAAAGAAAATTATTAAAAGAGTTGTATGGACAGGGAACGCAGCTATCATTTTTATCAAAGACAGCACAATATAATGGTAAGTCCATTGTTCTGTCTTTGCCTATGGATTCCAGTTTTACAATCGAACAGTTGCGGTTGAGGAAGCTATGAAGGCTTAATTACGTAAAAGTCTAAAATAATAAATTAAACGCACGGCTTCGGTCGTGCGTTTTTTATAGAAAAGAGGTACCCACAAGGTACCTCTTTTCTTGCATTTTAGCTTCCTTCTCCAGAAATAAGTGCAATGGGATCGATCCATTCACCATTTTTCTTAACTGCGAAATGCAGGTGAAAAGGCTCACTGATTTCGCTTTCTGCAGTGTCACCAACCATTCCGATAATTGTTCCTGCAGAAACATTTTGACCCTCTGCAATTGGAATGTCTTTGCTAAGATTGCAATAGTATCCCTCAAGACCATTACCGTGGTCAATGATCACGCAAGCACCCATCATTGGATCTTCATAAACCTTTGTAACTTTACCGCTTGTCATGCTTTTTACTTTCTCATCAAGAGCACCTGCAATGTCAACGCCATCATGTGTTTTCCATACATTGAGTGTTTTGGATTTTACAAGCTCATTGTTTGAAAAACTGTTGATAATTTCGCCGTTAAGCGGTCTTACCATAACCTGAGGAGTAACGGCAGCATCCTCAACCACTTCAACTTCCGGAGCAATTGCTGATTCAATTACTTCAGTTTCAGTATCTGTCGTATTTTCTGTCTTTGCAATGTTAGTCTGTTCAGCATTAACATGAGTTTCAGTGGTTGCTTCTGCGGACAATGTAGTTTTGTTGTTGCCGATAATTTCGGCATTCAGTTGGTCTGATGCCTTGTTATAGGTGTAAAATCCGGCAATTGCCGCAACTGCAATACAAACTCCTGTTGTGATAAGCAGACTTTTGCTTGAAATTTTGAATTTCTCATTACTCATAAAATTCACCTCGGACATAGTTTTGACCATTTAAATCAAATTATACTGTCCGAGGTGATTTTTTGGAATTATTTTAAATCAACGCTATAATATTTATAATTTTCATCATTGCCTCTTACATCAGCAAGCATATATGATTCACCAATGTATCTTATTCTTATCGAACTTAATCCCTCAGGTGCTTCAAAAGTAATAGAATGCGTAATGGTTTCTCCTGGAGGTATTATTGGTGAATTCAGAGTATCATAAAAATATCCATCCGGATAATTTGCAGCTATGTAATCAATGTAGCTGGAATTTCCGTATTCGAGTCTTATACAATAATCTTCAATATGCGCATCATAAGCACTTATATTTTTTATTTCAAGCGTAAGGTTATAGTTACCATTATCAGTTTTTTTTATTGTATGTCCTACAATATTCCATTCATGGTAACTATGATAAGATGATAGAGTTTTTGTTTCCGCAACTATCAAAATTGTGCCCAAAATCATAATAAGTGTAAGAATAAACAATGCAATTGCAATAAGCTTTATAAAAAAGTTATATCTTTTTCTTTTGAAAAAAGCCATCAGGATTCCTCCTTTGCAATTACAATGTCAATCTTATGTACACATTCAAGATTAAGTGCATAATCTTTTACATTGAAGTCACCTATACATAAGCTTAAATTTGTATCATTTCCATCGATGATAAAACACCAGTAGCCATCTTTTTCGCTTGAAAAACTATAGAAATTACTGAATGAAAATTGCGTATTGCCATATATCTCAGGAATTGAATTAAGTGCAGAATATCCAAGATTTTCACGGCAAACAGTACCATTGGTTATATAAGGTTTAACTCTCATATAATCATTATAATCATAGCTGTTATACATATCTTTATCAATACTGCCTTTAATATGAACAACCAGCAACTTCATACCATCAGGAAGAAGTGCGTCAACCACTTCACTTTCAGCATAAAAAGCATCATCGATTTCCAAATTAATTTTGTTATCATAAATGAACTCCTCATTCATTGAGTGTTCAATGTATGTAATTTCATCAATCGTCTGGAAATTTTCATAAGCTTTTTTGGCTGCGGATTTTTCTGCCATATTTGGTACAAAAGTCAGACCAATAATCAGAAAAATCCACAAAGGAATAAGCTTTACAATTATAGTTATGAACATACTTGAAGGCGGTTTTTCAGGCGTATAGTCAGATTTTACGGCATATTCAGTTGATTTTTTAGTTTCAGCTTTTGCCGTAGCTTTAGCAGCTGCCACCTTCTTTTTATCGGGAATAGCTGCACAATTCGGACAACTATGATTCTCACTGAAATCATAAAGTGAATTGCAGTATTCACATTCAATCATAATCTGCATAGTATAACCATTTCCGGGATAGGGGAAATGTGCTCCTTTCGATTACATCTTTTCAGGACAGGTAATTTTAAGCATATCAAGTGTGTTCTTGAGAGTAATCTTAACAGATTCGCAAAGAGCAAGACGTGCATAAAGTACATTTTCTTCTGCACCCTTGATTCTGCACTTATCATAGAATTTGTGGAACAAGGTAGCAAGGTCCTGAGTATAACGTGTAATCTTGGCTGGGTCATAATCCTTTGCAGCCGCATCAACAGTGTTAGGTAGGGAAGCAATAAAACGGATAAGTTCGATTTCTTCAGGTGCATCAAGTACATTCAGCTGCTCAGCAGAAAGTACCTTAACGGAGTAACCTTCAGCTTCAAGATTGCGGATAATGGAGCAGATTCTTGCATGAGCATACTGAACATAGTAAACAGGATTCTTTGAGGACTGTTCAATAGCAAGGTCAAGGTCAAATTCAAAGTGAGAGTTTGCTTCGCGGAGATTGAAGAAGAAACGTGCTGCGTCAATAGGAATTTCATCAAGCAGAGTTTCGAGTGTAACAGCCTTACCTGAACGCTTGGAAAGCTTGTATGTTTCTCCATTCTTTACAAGACGAACCATCTGCATAATAATCATGTCGAGACGGCTAGGGTCAACTCCGAGAGCCTGCATAGCAGCTTTCATTCTTGGAATATAACCGTGGTGGTCAGCACCGAGAATGTCAATAGCTGTATCAAAACCACGTGTAACAAGCTTATTGTAGTGGTAAGCAATATCAGGAACAAAGTAAGTAGGAATACCGTTTGCACGGATGAGAACTCTGTCCTTTTCATCCCCAAGTTCAGAAGATTTGAACCAGAGTGCACCTTCTTGTTCGTAAGTGTAACCACTCTTCTTGAGAAGGTCAATTACGTTTTTGATAGCATCGCTGTTATGAAGTGAGCTTTCACGGAACCATGTGTTGTACTCAATTCTATACTTGCGGAGGTCATCTTCAAGCTTCTGAATATTCTTAGGAAGTGCAAACGCAACAAGAGCTTCCTTGCGTTCTTCTTCGGATTTTTCAGCAAAAGCATTACCGTTAATATCATAGAAATTTTTAGCATGAACAATAATGTCCGCACCGAGATAAACATCCTCAGGCATAGGGAATGTATCAGCGTCATTGTAAATTGCCTGACAAAGTTCTTCGTTGTCAGCATATTTAGCAATGAATGCCTGTCCATTTTCTGAACAGAGCTGTAAATAACGGAGATTGAGGGAATTACCGAATTTTTCAATCTGATTGCCAGCGTCGTTTACATAGAATTCACGTTCAACATTGTAGCCTGCCCAGTCAAGAACCGCTGCAAGGCAGTCACCGATAGCACCGCCGCGAGCATTACCAATATGCATAGGACCTGTAGGGTTTGCAGAAACGAATTCAACAAGAATTTTCTTTCCTGCACCGGTATCGGTACGTCCGTAATTTTCTTTTTCAGTAAATACAGAATTGATAACATTTGAGAACCAGCTTCTGGATAAGAAAAAGTTAATGAATCCAGGTCCGGCAATTTCAACACGTTCAAATGAGCTGCCTTCAAGAATAATTGCTTCGCAAAGCATTTCAGCAATCTTTCTTGGTGCAGATTTAAGGGGCTTAGCACAAGCAAGTGCAATGTTTGAAGCAAAGTCACCATGAGATTTATCCTGCGGAATTTCAATGTTGAATGCAGGAAGGGGAACAGCTTCAATTTTTCCTTCAGAAACAAGTCTGCCGAGAGCAGCCATAAGCAGCTCACGAAGTTCATTAGATGCGGATTTGATAGGGTTTGTCATTTTATTCATCCTTTCAGTTATTTTACATGTAAAAATATTTCATTATCCGAAACATAATTTGAATTTGCGTCAATTGTATATTTAAGATAAAGATCACCGCCGTCAAAAGTAATATTGTTTTCGACAGTATGTGTGTATATTCCCATATATATATCGCCATATGGAGTTCCGTAATGACAAAGGTGTCTTTGATTTTCTTCAATTGTAAGAATCGATGGAGCAGAGCCTGTTCTTTTCATTGTAACCATAGAATCCTTTGAAATAATAATGAATGTTGTGGAACCTTTAAATCCTGTTGCTTCGGATTCTTCATAACTTATTTCTATATCATCATTTTCAAGAATTCTAAGTACGCCAACAGAATTGAGTTCGGTAGTTGTACTTTCTTCATCGATTGAATTAATGCTTTTTAATGTTAAAAAAATATTTCTTTCCATTTCAGTCCTCTTAATTATCTATAATAGATGAAATGAGTTCATCAATTCCAACTTTAAATATTTTTCCGTTGATTGAATTACCGAGAAATGCATGTGCATTTTCTTCAAACAGTTCAACACTGTCAGATGTATAATATATATTGGTGCCTGGGGTATGGCTGTCAGAAAGCATATCATTCTTCATAAGTGTTGTATATGCATATTTGGCAACCTCTTCACCGGAAGAAATCAGTGTAACATTTTCTCCCATATAATCAGCAATTGCGTCACGAATGATAGGGTAGTGGGTGCAGCCGAGAATAAGCGTGTCTACACCTTCTTTTTTCAGCGGAGAAAGGTATTGTTCAACAACAAGTTTTGTAACGGGATTATTACGGTCGGTAAATCCATTTTCGACAAGCGGAACAAATAACGGACAGGAATTTCCGATAACCTTGATATCAGGACGGATACTTCTTATAGCTTTACCATAGCTGCCTGATTTAATTGTAGCATCCGTACCAATAACACCGATTTTTCCGTTTTTTGTAACACTGCATGCAGTCTGTGCCGCAGGAAGAAGCACCCCTGAAAAAGCAATGTCACCATCAGATGTTTTACTGCTTCCAAGTACGGAGGAAACCGTGCCGCAAGCTGCAATAATCATCTTTACATTATGTTTTTTTATAAATGCAATATCTTGTTTTGCATATTCAAGTATTGTTTCCTTACCCCTTGCGCCGTAAGGAACTCGCGCATTATCTCCGAAATAAATGATGTTTTCATTCGGAATAAGTTTGTTGAGTTCTTTTACGCATGTCAGACCGCCTAAACCAGAGTCAAAAACACCGATTGCATTATTATTCATAGCAACCTCCTTGTGTAAAATCAGCTATAATAAACTTATTATTCCATACTAAGTGTAATAAGCTTGTCAAGCAGTTCAGGCTGAGAAATGCCCATATTCTCCATAAGTTTCGGATACATGCTGATCTGTGTAAAGCCTGGGAGAGTATTGATTTCATTAAGATATACAGAACCATCATCGGTAAGGAAGAAATCAATTCTTGAAAGTCCGGAACAACCCATAAGCTTAAATGCCTTTACGGCAGTTTCACGAATTTCCTTTGAGGCTTCGGAGGATATATTTGCAGGAATTGTAAGTCCTGATGTACCAAGGATGTACTTTGCCTCATAATCGTAGAATTCGTTGCAGGAACTTATTTCACCAACTTCGGAAGCAAATGGTGTTTCTTTGCCGAATACAGCACATTCAACTTCATGTCCCTTAATGAATTCTTCAACAATAACTTTTTTATCGTGGCTAAAAGCGAGCTTTATAGCATTTTTAAGTTCCTCAAAAGAACTTGCCTTATTTACTCCAACGGAAGAACCACTGTTTGCAGGTTTTACAAAAAGCGGATAATCAAGTTCTCCTGCAATTTCATCACATACATCTTCAAGTCTGTTAAGGTCAGCAATAGTAACACTCTTCCATCTTGCCATTTTTATTCCACCGGCTTCAAGAATAACATGAGCAACAGCCTTATCCATGCAGTTTGCAGAAGAGATAATATCACAGCCGACATAAGGGATACCCGAAAGCTTCAGAAGTCCTTGAATAGCACCATCTTCACCATTCTGACCATGCAGGGCAGGGAATACAACATCAATTTTAGAAATTGTGCAGCTTCCTTCTGTAATTTTCATAATTCCCTTGTACATCGGATCAGGAAGAATTACTGCAGGAACACAATCCGGGTGTGACTCCCAATTTCCTGATGCAATGAGAGCGGTATCACCAGGATAGAAAAGCCATCTGCCTTTTTTGGTAATACCGATAGGGATAACCTCGTATTTATCGGATGGGATAGCTGAGATAATGTTTGTTGCGGAAATAAGTGAAATATCGTGTTCATTTGAAACACCGCCGAACAGAACGGCAACCCTGATTTTTGACATAGAAAGACTCCTTACTGAACAAAATAATGTAAACGCTTATAACTGCAATACAAATTTATTTTGGCAGTTAAAGGCATATTCAATTAATTATATCACATATTAACAGAAACTGCAACAGTTTTTTGCTGTTAAATGTTACGGAAACGGCGAATTTTTCACCGTTTCCGTAACATTAATTATTCAATTGTGATATAATCAGCAGCAGCGTATCCATCTGTAGTGTTATAGCGGATAACATACCAGTTTCCGGTTTGACCGTAAATTGAAACAGCTGCACCATTAGGAATCTTTCCTATAATCGCAGCATCAGTTGATGGATAGCTTCTAATATTCAGATTAGAGCCATCGGTTGCAACAATTCCTCTGCGGACTGGTTGAGCCTCAACAAACGGAATACCGAAATAATCACAAAGCCCCTGAACAAGACTTCGTGCAATTGGAGCAATGTTTGCTTTAATCCATTCAGCGTCAGCTTGATTGTCATGATATCCAAGTTCGGCAAGTACCGCAACAGCTCTTGTTCTTGTAACTTCACCTAAGGAAGTAGTGGGAAGAATATTTACCTTTGCAGGGTCGGGATATACATATTGCAGATTATTAGCAAGAATTGAAGCAAGCTGTCGGCTTTTATCGGAATAAGGTGAGTAGTAAAGGTCAATTCCACGAAGTTTTCCGGCAAACTGACCTCCGCCTGCATTGGAATGTAATGCAAGATGTACATCATAACTTCCGACATTGGAATCACTTATTGCACCGCGTACATCACGTGCAGGGTCATTTCTTCGGTATTCAATACCGGAAGAACGTAAATATGGTTCCATTTCATCAGCAATAAGATTCATGTATTGTTCTTCATTGCCGCCATTTATATATGGATTCCATTCCTGAGTGGAAGGACTTAAAAAAACACTTGGCATAATAATTGTGTCTGCAGTGCAGACCAATCCTCCTCATAAGTTAATACGGAATACTCCGCTGTTTCATTATATGCTGTAAATTCAGAGGAGATACAAAAAGCCGCCTGAAATTTCAGACGGCTTTAATATTATTCTGTTTCATTAAGTTTTTCAATTGTATATCTGTCAAATGCAGCTTCATTTTTGATAACAGTCTGATTTTCAGTCCAGCTAGCAACAGTTGCATCGAATTCTTCGCCCTTGAGTTCGTTAAGAATATCAGTTTTCTTGTAGTCATAATATTCTTCATCAGCAAAAAGGTCCATCTTGTAAACAATGTAATAAACCTCATCTTCTTCAATAAGCTGATATTCTCCAACAGCCATTGCATCACCAACAACCTTTTCATGAACGGAAGCAGACGGAACAGGATATTCAGCGGAAGTTACGCTGCCAAGGAGAACAAGTTCATCATTTTCTTCTGTCTGTGTAGTTGTTTCATCAAGACTAAGTTCAATTGTATTATCATCTGCTTCAGTTGTGTCATCAGTTGTTTCTGCAGCATTTGCTGCTTCAATAAGACCGTTGTAATACTCATCATATTCCTTGGAAATTTCCTCAAAAGTAACATCCGTAGTGCTCATTCTTTCAATGTATTCCTCAGCCATAGCCTTGATTTCAGCCTTGCCCTCGGATTTGAGCAGGTTACCTTCGCCGTCCTTGAGAGGCATATCAATGTACTTGATTCTTGCATAGTCAGCGTTAAGAATTGCCTTGATTTCATCTTCAGGAACTTCCATTTCGCCGCCTTCACCGTAGTAGTAATCAAAAATAGCTGCCTTCTTTTCGCCGTTGATAGCAACATCAAGGTAAGATTCCTGACTTACACCAATGCCTTCAAAATATTCGCTTACATATTCCCACCATTGTTCAACATTAACCTTTGCAAGTTCATCTTCCTTGTTTTCGAAAGTAAGTCCGAGTTCATCAAACTTGTTTTCGATAGCAACATATTCCTGCATACCCTTTAAAGCCTGATCATTAACCCAATCCTCAGTTGACATACCATCAATTGTGATAGCCATAACGTCGGTATCGGTTTCAGTCATATAGTCATAAGCACGTGACAGAGCATCGGACTGATAATAGATGAAAATACCTGCACGGAGTTCTGTATCATCAATTTTTGCACCCCATGTAGTATCCTTGCCGCATGAAGCAAGTGAAAGTGCCATAGCAGATGTAACTGCAACAGCAGAAAGCTTTTTAATCAAAGACATAGTCTTAAAAACCTCCATATACATTATAAATACATAATATTATAACATATATTTTTTAGCTTGTCCAGTAGTTTGCGGAAAAAATATAAATATGTTTTGAACAATCATAAAAAAGAGTTATATCTAAGCTGTTGACAAACATAAAATGATATGGTATAATTAACTTGTAATAAATCAAATGCGCTGATAGGAATAAAACCCGATTGACTTTTTCAGAGAGCTGCCGTGTGGTGAAAGGCAGTATAGAATTTCGGTTATAACTCGTCCTTGAGCAGTCCGCTGAACATCTTGTGCACAGATAAGTAGGTTGGAACGGGTTCTCCCGTTACAGAGATACGCATTGGATATCGAATGATTGAGATGCGGTGAGGTGCAGACGAAAGTCTGAACAAGAGTGGTACCGTGGAAGTTACAAGCTTTCATCTCTTACAAGGAGATGAGGGCTTTTTTTATTGCCTGACCTTCTTGACTCAACCGCAAGAATGAAAGGAAAGATTCTTATGAAAAATTTCAACCACTATCAGAAACGTTACTTTATGCCGCCTGTTCCATGTTATGATTGGACAACAAAAGAAAAAATCGATAAAGCACCAATCTGGTGCTCCGTTGACCTGCGTGATGGCAACCAAGCTCTTATAATTCCTATGTCATTGGAAGAAAAACTGGAATTCTGGAAGTATCTCGTTAGGGTAGGATTCAAGGAAATCGAAATAGGTTTCCCTGCAGCAAGTGAAACAGAGTACGCTTTTTGCCGTGCACTTATCGAGCAGAACCTCATTCCCGACGATGTAACAGTTCAGGTGCTTACACAAAGCCGTGAGCATATAATTGCCAAAACCTTTGAAGCACTCAAAGGTTGTAAAAATGCAATCGTCCACCTCTACAATAGTACCTCCGTTGCTCAGCGTGAGCAGGTGTTCAAAAAATCCAAGCAGGAAATCAAGGATATAGCAATTTTCGGCGCAAAGCTCTGTAAGGAATACCGTGAAAAAACTGAGGGTAACTTCCGTTTTGAGTACAGTCCAGAAAGCTTTACAGGTACAGAGCCTGAATTTGCACTGGAAGTCTGCAACGCTGTAATTGATATATGGGAGCCTACCGAAAATGATAAGGTTATCATCAACCTCCCAGTAACAGTTGCGGAAAGTATGTCTCACGTCTACGCTTGTCAGGTTGAGTATATGTGCAAGAACCTCAACCGCCGTGAAAACGTAATTGTTTCGCTGCACCCGCATAATGACAGAGGCTGTGCGGTTGCCGACTCCGAAATGGGACTCCTCGCAGGTGCAGACCGCATCGAGGGTACGCTTTTCGGCAACGGCGAAAGAACAGGTAACGTCGATATCGTAACAGTAGCAATGAATATGTTTACCCATGGTGTTGACCCGAATCTTGATTTCTCAAACTTGCCCGAAATTACCGAAGTGTACGAGAAAATGACCCGTATGCATGTCTATGAGCGTCAGCCGTACAGCGGTGCACTGGTATTTGCCGCATTCTCAGGCTCACATCAGGACGCTATCGCAAAGGGTATGAAGTGGCGTGAGGAAAAAGCCCCCGATTACTGGAATGTCCCATACCTCGCAATCGACCCTAAGGACGTCGGCAGAGAATACGAGGGCGACGTTATCCGTATCAACAGCCAGTCGGGCAAGGGCGGTATCGGCTACCTTATGGAGCAGAAATTCGGCATAAATATGCCGCCTAAAATGCGTGAAGATTTCGGCTATGCTGTCAAGAGCGTTTCCGACCACGCACACAAGGAGCTCAACCCTGACGAGGTTTATGACATCTTCTTTGCACGTTATGTCAACAAAACAGACCACTTCCGTATCGACGAAGCACACTTCACACAGAAGAACGGTATCATTGCAACAGTTACCGCAGATTTCCGCGGCAAGCTTATTACCCGTGAAGCAAACGGTAACGGTCGTCTTAATGCCGTTTCCAACGCAATCAAGGACGCATTTTCAATCAATTACACAATTCTTTCCTATACGGAGCACGCCCTTGAACACGGCTCATCCTCCGAAGCTGCCGCTTATGTAGGAATTCAGACCGAGGGCGGCGTATACTGGGGCGTAGGTATCGACACCGATATCATCGTAGCTTCTGTAAATGCGCTTGTTTCGGCAATCAATAATAGTGGGCTTTTGAAATGATTTTCACCCCGAGAGGAATATTTTTTTTCCTTTCGGGGTGATTTGCTTTATTTATCTGTTTTGCTTTTGCAGGAATATTTCCTTGCTTCTATCATCAATTTCAAATTTATCACTTGAAACCCTTATGTATGCTGTGCCGACGGGTGAGTCAAGATAAGGAATGATATCCGGGTCATAATTGCAAATTGTGTTTAATGCAAAAGGGTGATGATTATCGGCATTATTCATATAGTCATCATCTTCATTACCTGCTAAAACGCACCAACCGCTGTCAGGAAATCCGGGAGTAGGTTCTTCACGGAACATATAACCAACTTTCCAGCCTTCCTTTGTAATTTTATCAGAAGCTATACATCCATCAGGACCTTTACCATACCAATCAAGAAGTTCTTTTACTTCTATTTTAATATAATCGCTCATTATTTTCACCTCTTTTAAATTATATATCAAATATATTTTATCGTCAAGCAGTTTGTCTGACTTCTTTTGGTTTCATTTTTTCAACAAACCACCTCTTATCTACCTCATAAAGCACCACAAAAATAATCCCCGCCACACAAAGATAAATAACCGCCTCAAACACAACCGACGAATAAGAAATAAACCTTGTCAGCATATCTGCAACCTGACAGCAGAAAAAGCACATCACAAACGGCTTGACAATGTAATTCCATACCTCAAACCGCACACCTGTCGTCCTGCATACAAAAATAATCCTCACAATATTGCTGTAAATGTTGCTTGCGTAGTAGGAAATCAGCACACCCATAAACCCGTACAAATCCACAAAAATAATCACGCAGACAATTCTTATCACATATTCACACAAGCTGTTCACCGTGGAAAAATTCTGCTTGCCAAGTCCCTTTATAATGCCCTCCAGCACAATTTCCAGATAAATAAACGGCACAACGGGGAACATCTTCACCAGCGTTTCGCTGACAAGACTGTCGGACGGGCAGAGAATTTGTCCGATTTTATCACCTGCCGCAAGAAGCATTCCCGAAATGAAAAATGAGTATGCAAAAGAACGGCTGAATATCTTTTTTATCAAATCCTGAACACGTCCGACATTTCCCGACGAATTAGCCCTCGCAATCTCAGGTATAATGATATTTGACAAGCTTGTGAGAATTACAGCAGGGTAGAAAACCGTAGGAATAATCATAGCCTCAAACATTCCGTATTCACTCATTGCACGTTCAGCGGAAACGTTGTATTTCAGCAGTGCAACAGGTACAAGTGCCTCGTTAAGCGATGACATAATCATCTGTACATATCCGCCCGCAACAATTGGCAGAGATAATTTCAGATAATTCGGAATACGCACAATTCTCGGATTTACTTCAGGCAAAGCAGAAAATTGCCTATATTCCTTATAATAATTTACAATGTAGAAAACACAGCTTATAATTTCGCCGATAAGAATTGCACCCGAAATCAGTATGTAAATGCTTAACCCACGGTCAAGCAGAAAAAGCACACCAAATGTCAGTACGCTCCATTTTGCCGCAAATTCAATGATATCACCATAGCATGGAATGCGTACATTCCGTATTGCGTTGAAATATCCCTTTATACATGACCCGAAAGCCGCAGGTGGAAGCGAAAACGCAATAATTCTTATCGCAAGCACAAGAGCAGGTTCACCTTTTGCATATATGGCAATAATACCTGCAAGCCCGAAAGAAAGCAATGCAAAAAATGAGGATAATAACAGCGAAAATCCCGTAGACAACCGCATTATGTGCGTAACATTTTCATTTCCTGCACCGATTTCTTCCGAAACGAACCTGCTTGTTGAAATAAAAATGTTACCATTGGCAAGTACCATAATAAATCCAAACAGCGAAAATATAAGCGTCATTACCCCGACCGAAGCAGTACCAAGTTTGTTTGAAATAACAATGTTGAGCCACAAGCTCAATCCCTGCAGTATAAACGAAACAGCAGTAAGCCTTGCAGTATCCCGTGCAATACGGTTCATAAAAATTTTCAATGTTTCTCCCTCTTTTCTTAGTTATATTTATGAATTTGGTAAAAAAACTATGTATGCTGTTGCTATTTTAATAAAATTTGGATATAATAAAATATGTATTCAAAAAACTATATGGAGATGAGCTTTAATAATGACAAAAGCAGAACGATTTTTCAATGATATAAAAGATAAAAAAGTTGCCTTTATCGGAACAGGTGTAACAAACAACGATACTATCCGCCTGTTTCTGAAAAAAGGTATTGATGTAACACTTTGCGATAAAAAGACCCGTGAGCAGGTAGGCGCTCTCGCAGACGAATTCGAAGCAGCAGGAGCAAAGCTTTCTCTCGGTGAAACATACCTCGATGCAATCTTTGAATGTGACATTATTTTCCGTGCACCCGGGGTCTACTACCATATTCCCGAATTACAGAAAGCTCGTGAAATGGGTATAGTTGTGACCTCTGAAATGGAAGTTTTCTTTGACCTTTGCCCTTGCAAAACCTACGCAATCACAGGTACAGACGGCAAGACCACAACCACAACAATAACTACAGAAATCCTTGAAAGAAGCGGTAAAAAGGTACATAAGGGCGGCAACATCGGCAGAGCACTTTTACCGATTATCGAAGAAATCAGCGAAGATGATGTAGCAGTTGTGGAGCTTTCAAGCTTTCAGCTTATCAGTATGAGAAAATCACCCGACCGTGCAGCAATTACAAATATCTATCCCGATCATTTGAATGTCCACAGCTCAATGCAGGAATACATTGATGCAAAGAAAAATCTTATTCTTCATCAGAATGCGTTTTCAACAACCGTTCTCAATCTTGACAATGAAGTAAATAATCTCAGTGAGTATGTGCGTGGAAGTCTGTATAAATTCAGCCTTAAAACTAAACCTGAGCGTGGTTCATACCTTGATGATGATGGCTGGCTCTGCTTTACGAATAAGGGTGTAACTGAAAAAATTGTACACAAGGACGAAATAAAAATCCCAGGTATGCACAACGTTGAAAACTACCTTACAGCTATTTCACTTGTTCATGGCGAAGCAACTAACGAAGCAATTGCAGAAACAGCACGAACATTCGGCGGCGTTGAACACAGAATAGAATTTGTCCGTGAGCTTGACAGTGTACGTTACTACAACGACAGCATCGCAACAAGTCCAGTCAGCGTAATTGCAGGACTCAACGCTTTCGGCAGAAAGGTAATAATGATTGCAGGCGGTTCCGACAAAAAACTTGACTATAATCAGCTTGCAGAGCCTATCAATAAATATGTTAAAACCCTTGTTCTTCTAGGTGCAACAGCTGACAAAATCGACGAAGCTGTAAGAGCATACGCAGATTACAATGAAAATGAATGCAGAATTATCAGGGTAAAAACTATGGAGGAAGCTGTTGAAGCTGCAAGAAAGGCTGCTGTAAATGGCGATATTGTAACACTTTCTCCCGCAAGTGCAAGCTTTGATATGTATAAGAATTTTGAAGAAAGAGGCAGACACTACAAGAGTGTTGTAAATGCCTTGAAATGAGGAATAATATGAATTTGGAACAAACAATAATTCAGCTTGCTGATACAAGCGGCGTAAGCGGCGACGAAACAAAAGCTGCTGAACTTGCTCTTGAAATGCTGAAAGAATTTACTGATGACTGCTATATCAGAAACGGCAACGTAATTGGTCATCTCGGAAAAAAAGGTACAAAGCCGCATATTATGATTGATGCACATATTGATCAGATTGGGTTTATTGTAACATATATCACAGATGATGGCTTCCTTAAAATCTCTAACTGCGGAGGCATTGACCGCAGACTTCTTCTTGCACAGCAGGTTACTGTTCTCGGAAAAGAGCCTGTTACTGGAATTGTATGTGCAATTCCGCCACATCTTTCAACCGATGAAAGTAAAGTGCCAGAAATGGACGAAATCTGCATTGATATAGGTATGACAAAGGAACAGGCTGAAAAAGTAATTTCTTACGGCGATAAAATTGTTTTTGCAACAGGCTGTAAGAAGCTTCAGGGTGACAGAATTACTGGTGCTGCACTTGATGACAGATGCGGTGTAGCGGCAATTCTTCGTGCACTTGAAATTATCAAGGACAATAAGCTCGATTATGAGCTAACAGTTATGTTTTCAACTCAGGAAGAACTCGGTGAGCGTGGTGCAAAAATCGGCGTATTTGACATTGACCCCGATATCGCACTTGCAGTTGATGTAAGCTTTGCTCTTACATCTGACGATTCAGAAATAAAGTGCGGTAAAATGGGGAAGGGTTGTATGATTGGTTTCGCTCCTACTCTGGATAAAGAGCTTTCTCAGCAGTTCAAAGCAATTGCTGAAAAGAATAGTATGCCGTATCAGATTGAAGTGATGAATGGCGAAACAGGTACAAATGCTGACAGATTTTCTGTTAATAAAAGCGGAGTAAAGGCTGTTACGCTGTCTATCCCACTTAAATATATGCACACACCGGTTGAGGTTATTTCGGTTTCTGATGTTGAAAATACGGCACAGCTTATTGCCGCATATCTTCAGGAGGTGACAGTATGAGAACAGAACTTCTTGAAAAGCTTTGCCAAATTAACGGAACATCAGGTGATGAAAGCAGAGTTAGAGATTTTATCATTTCACAGATTGCGGATTACTGTGAACACAAAGTTGACCCTCTCGGAAGCATTATCGCTTATAAAAAGGGTGCAAGCAGTGCTAAAAACAAGGTTATGATTTCAGCACATATGGACGAAGTAGGTATGATAGTTACTTCAATCAAGTCTGACGGAACACTTACCGTTTCCGAAGTCGGAGGAGTTGACCCGCGTGTAGTAATCGGCAGACAGGTTTCTGTAGGTGAAAGTGATATAAATGGTGTTATCGGCGCAAAAGCAATCCATAATCTTAGTGCCGAAGAAAGAAAGAAAGCACCGAAATTTTCTTCTCTTTATGTTGATATAGGTGCGGCTGATAGGGAAGAAGCTGAAAAGCTTGTTTCACTCGGCGACAGAGTTTATTTTGCATCGGAATTTCTTACATTCGGCGACGGATATATCAAGGGAAAGGCAATTGATGACCGTTTCGGCTGTGCAGTGATGATTGAACTTATACAGTCTGAACTTCCTTATGACTGCGTGTTTACTTTTGTAGTTCAGGAAGAGGTCGGTCTTCGTGGGGCACGTCCTGCCGCATATACTGTTGACCCTGATTTTGCTCTTGTGATTGAGGCAACAACTGCTGCTGATATTCCGCTTGCAAGCGGAGAAAAACGTTGTTGTGAGCTGGGCAAGGGTGCAGTCGTTTCACATATGGACCGCTCAACAATTTACGATAAGGAGCTTTACAATATTTCACGTGAGATTGCAAATGAACAGGGGATAGGTTGGCAGACAAAAACTATGGTCGCAGGTGGCAATGATAGTGGTGCAATTCACATTTCCCGCGGAGGTGTACGCACAACAGCAATTTCTGCGCCATGCCGATATCTCCATTCTCCATCCTGCGTCGTTAAGCTTTCAGATCTTGATGATTGCGAAAAGCTTGCAAAACTTATGATTGAAAAGATGTGTACACTTTAATGAAACAGATTTATGACGGTATAGCTGAGCGTGTGACAAATTCATATTATGGATACAAGATTTTAGCGGCATATCGTGCTTATGGCTCGGAATATGATTTCTGCAAATTTTATTCATGCGGAGACGGTATTGTTCATATTTACAATTCATCTATGATTATAGACGGGAATATTGATATTTCTGAACTTGAAATGTTGATAGAAATGATAAAGCCTGCAACGATAGAGGTGTCAACTAAATTAGTTTTACAGATTCAACCGTGTTATTTGCATTACCATAGAACATTGTTTCACTTGACTACTAATGAAAGTGATGTAAATGTTGATTGTGTAAAAGTAAACGGCTTTATGCGTGACTGTTATGAAATTCTCAAGGAAAGTTTTGAAAATATGGGAGATTTTGATAGCTGGTATGTTGATATCAATCATAGAATACGTCATCAGGTGTCAAATTTATATTTGTATGACAGCACAACGGTAACACAGCAATTCAACATAAATAAATTTGTTTTTCTTTCACACATTGCTACAGCTGAATCGGAAAGGGGAAAAGGGACAGCACGCAGATTATTGTATTTCCTTGCTGAACAATATAAAACAGAAGGTTATGAAGCTTATTTATGGGCACTTGACCATAGAAAATCGTTTTACGAGTCAATAGGTTTTGAGCCTGTTGCTGAAGATATACTATATGAAATGGAAGGTTGATTAAAAATGGCAGAAATTTTTGATCCAAAGCCTGTAGAAATAAAGGGCTTTGAAATAGATGAAAGAATTCTGAAACTTGCAGATAAGGCTGAAGAAAATTGCTCAGCGGCATTTGCAGAAATTGACAGAATTGCACGAAGGAACGGCGAAAAAGTACTTTGTGCATTTATAAATAATAAAGTAAGTGCTGCATGTATGTCAGGAACAACTGGCTATGGTTATGATGATGTAGGACGTGATACACTTGATAAGGTATATGCCGAAGTAATGGGTGCAGAGGATGCTCTCGTACGTCATACATTTGTTTCAGGTACACATGCCCTTACATGTGCACTTTTCGGTGTGCTCCGTGCAGGAGATAAGATTGTTAGTCTCACAGGTACTCCTTATGACACACTTGAGGAAGTTATCGGTATTCGTGGCAGCGGAAACGGTTCGCTTGCTGATTATGGTGTAAAATATGATCAGGTTGACCTTCTTCCTGATGGAAAACCAAACCTCGGTGAAATATTTCAGAAGGTTAAGGACGCTAAGGTTGCTTACATACAGCGTTCAAGAGGATATTCACTTCGTCCTACACTTACAATTAACAATATTGCTGAAATTGTAAAGGCTGTAAAGAACGCAAATCCTAAGGTTATTGTAATGGTTGATAATTGCTACGGTGAATTTGTAGAAACCCGTGAGCCTACTCATGTTGGTGCAGACCTTATTATCGGTTCACTTATTAAGAATCCAGGTGCAGGTATTGCCGAAACAGGCGGATATATTGCAGGTAAAAAGGAACTTGTAGAACAGTGTGCATACCGTCTTACTTGTGTTGGTATGGGTAAGGAAGTAGGCTGTACACTCAATCAGAATAAGCTTATGTATCAGGGCCTTTTCTTTGCACCTGATGTTGTGGCAAACGCTGTAAAAACAGCAACATTTACAAGTGAAATAATGACTCTTCTTGGATTTGAATGTTTCCCTAAGCGAGGCGATGTTCGCGGTGATATTATCACAGCTGTTCTTATGAAAAATTCTGAAAACCTTATTGCATTCTGTCAGGGCGTTCAGAAGGGTTCTCCAGTTGACAGCTATGTAACTCCAGAACCTTGGGATATGCCTGGTTATGACTCACAGGTAATTATGGCAGCAGGTGCTTTCAATATGGGCGCATCAATTGAACTTTCTGCTGACGCTCCTCTCCGTGAACCGTTTGCAGCTTATGTTCAGGGTGGATTAACCTATCCAACAGGTAGAATGGGTATTCTTGTTGCTCTTCAGGAAATGCATGAAAAGCATTGTCTGAGATTATTTTGATTTTGGGTATTGACAAAATCTAAATTTCAGTGTAAAATATTACGGTGATATTTTTTATGAAGCAATGGCGCTTTAACAACGGAGTAATTGCCGTTTGTTAAAGTGCTTTTTTATTGGGAGGATTTATTTATGGTTGAAACAACAAGCAATGTTAAAAACGTTCCAGATTATTTTGCGTGCAACGTTTTTAACGAGGAAATAATGAAAAACAGACTTCCTAAAAATATATATAAGGCGCTCCTCAAAACACAGCACCTCGGTATTGCTCTTGATGCTGATGTAGCGGAAGTAATTGCTTCCGCAATGAAGGAATGGGCTGTCGAAAAGGGTGCAACTCACTATACTCATTGGTTTCACCCGATGACAGGTGTAACGGCTGAAAAGCACGACTCCTTTATTTCACCAACAAAAGACGGTAAAATTATTATGGAGTTCTCAGGTAAAGAACTTATCAAGGGCGAGCCTGACGCTTCCTCTTTCCCATCTGGCGGACTCCGTGCAACCTTTGAAGCACGTGGATACACAGCCTGGGACCCTACTTCTCCTGCATTTGTAAAGGATGGTTCACTCTACATACCAACAGCATTCTGCTCTTATACTGGTGAAATTCTTGATAAGAAAACACCGCTTCTTCGCTCAATGGATGTAATTTCCGATCAGGCACTCCGTGTGCTCCGCCTTTTTGGTAATACAACTGCAACCCGTGTTACAACAACAGTAGGTGCTGAACAGGAATACTTCCTTATCGACAAGTCCCTCTATGACCAGCGTAAAGACCTTATGTTTGCTGGAAGAACTCTTTTCGGTGCAAAAGCACCTAAGGGACAGGAGCTTGAAGACCACTATTTCGGTAACATCAAGGAACGTGTTTCTGCATATATGAAGGACCTGGACGAAGAACTCTGGAAGCTTGGTATTCCTTCCACAACAAAGCATAACGAGGTTGCTCCTGCACAGCACGAAATGGCACCTATCTATACAACTTCAAATGTTGCCGCTGACCAGAACGCACTCACAATGGAAATAATGAAGAAAACAGCTCTCAAGCATAACCTTGTTTGCCTTCTCCATGAAAAGCCATTTGCAGGTGTAAATGGCTCAGGTAAGCACAATAACTGGGCTATGTCTACAAATGATGGACAAAACCTTCTTGACCCAGGTGCAAATCCAAAGGATAATATCCAGTTCCTTACATTCCTTGTTGCAGTAATCAAGGCTGTAAATAACTATGCTGATTTGCTTCGTCTTTCCGCAGCTTCCGCAGGCAACGACCACCGTCTTGGTGCAAACGAAGCACCTCCCGCAATCGTTTCTATCTTCCTCGGTGACGAATTACAGACAATCCTCGATGCCCTTGAAACAGGCAAGATGATTGATGAAAATCAGGATCAGGAATTCGTAATCGGCGTTGAAGCACTTCCAAATTTCCCTAAGGACACAACCGACAGAAACAGAACCTCTCCGTTTGCCTTTACAGGTAATAAGTTTGAATTCCGTGCACTCGGTTCAGCTGACTCAATCGCTTGTACAAATATGATTATCAATACAAGCGTTGCGCACGTCCTCAAGGAATTTGCTGATAAGCTTGAAGGTTCAAAGCACTTCAAGAAGGATCTCAATAAACTTCTTATCGAAACAATCAAGGAAAATAAGCAGATTATCTTCAATGGCAATGGCTACGATGATGCCTGGGTTGAAGAAGCAGCAAGAAGGGGACTTCCTAACCTTGTTTCCACCGTTGATGCAATTCCTCACTATACTGATGACAAGAACGTTGAAATTTTTGAGGAATTCAAGGTTCTTACAAGAACAGAAATCCAGTCAAGACAGGATATTCTCCTTGAAAACTATTCCAAGATTATCAATATCGAAGCACTCACAATGGTCGATATGGCAAGAAAGCAGATTATTCCAGCTGGTATCGAGTTCACCAAAATGCTTGCCGAAGCAATGGTCGCAAAGGAACAGGTCGGCATAAACTGTGCAGCTGAAAAAAAACTTGCTTCCAAGGCTTCAAGCCTTACAAACAGCATTCTCGAAGCAACAGATGTGCTTGATGATAAGCTTCTCGAAGTCAAGAACTGCGCAGAGGGTGAGCCTACCGCAAGATATTACCGTGACGTTGTTTTTGCAGCAATGCAGGAGCTTCGTGCAGTAGTTGACGAGCTGGAAACAATCACACCCGACAAGATGTGGCCGTTCCCGACTTATGCAGATTTGCTTTTCAAGGTTTAATTCAATATGTTTTTTTAAGTCACTTTCGGTTATTGTCGGAAGTGACTTTTGTTGACAATATTTTTATGCGATGATATAATTGAAGCATTATATTTGAGGAGTAATTTTATGTCACGAACAGAAATTGTCAAATTAACAAATATGTGTATGGTGTACGACCGAGATAAAGTTTTGATACAGAACAAAGTAGATGACGAAAGCTGGAGCGGAATAACATTCCCAGGCGGTCACGTCGAAAAATGGGAGCCCTTTACCGATGCTGTAATCCGTGAAGTTTTCGAGGAAACAGGTCTTACAATTTCTGCACCTCAGCTTTGCGGCATAAAGGATTGGATACAGAATGACGGTTCACGATATATGGTTTTGCTGTATAAAACAAATAAGTTTACTGGTGAGTTGAAATCTTCCGAGGAAGGCGAGGTTTATTGGGTTGACCTGAATGAGTTGTCCCAAATGAAGCTTGCTAATTATATGAACGATTTGATGAAGGTCTTTATTGATGATAACCTGAGTGAATTCCGTTATTATAAGGAAAACGGCGATTGGAAGCACGTTCTGAAATAATTATTTATCCATTTCCGTTAAAAACCTACAATATTTATTGCTTTTTTGAACAATATTTTCAAATATAGTTGAAATTGTAACCAAGATGTTGTATAATTATATTAATATTTTTTGTAAAGGAGTAATCGCCAATGTATAATGATATTATTGATACAATCGGCTACGTTGCCGAAGTTGACCCTGAAGTAGGCGAGGGTATGAAGAAGGAGCTTGCAAGACAGCGCCGTAACCTCGAACTTATCGCAAGTGAAAACCTCGTTTCTCCTGCAGTAATGGCTGCTATGGGTTCTGTTCTCACAAATAAGTATGCAGAAGGTTATCCTTCTAAGCGTTACTACGGCGGCTGCGAGTGCGTTGATATCGTTGAAAATATTGCTATCGAGCGTGCTAAGAAGCTTTTCGGTGCAAACTTTGCAAACGTTCAGGCTCACTCAGGTGCACAGGCTAACACAGCTGTTTATTTTGCACTTCTCCAGCCTGGTGATACGGTTCTTGGTATGAGCCTTGCTGATGGCGGACACCTTACACACGGTTCACCAGTAAACCTTTCCGGTAAGTACTTCAACTTCGTTTCTTACGGTCTTGACGATGAAACAGAAATGATTAACTACGATACAGTTCAGAAGCTTGCTGAAGAAAACAAGCCAAAGCTTATCGTTGCAGGTGCAAGTGCATATCCAAGAGCAATTGATTTCGAAAGACTTTCTCAGATTGCTAAGTCTGTAGGTGCTTACTTTATGGTAGATATGGCTCACATCGCAGGTCTCGTTGCTGCAGGTCAGCACCAGTCCCCAGTGCCATATGCTGATATCGTAACTACAACAACTCACAAGACTCTCCGTGGCCCAAGAGGCGGTCTCATCCTCACAAACAGCGAAGAACTCGCAAAGAAGATTAACTCCGCTATCTTCCCGGGTACACAGGGCGGCCCTCTTATGCACACAATCGCAGGTAAGGCAGTTTGCTTCGGTGAAGCTCTCAAGCCTGAGTTCAAGGAATACGGCAAGAAGGTTGTTGAGAACGCTAAGGCACTCGCTGAAGGTCTCCTTAAGAGAGGCTTCAACCTCGTATCAGGCGGTACAGATAACCACCTTATGCTTGTTGATCTCCGTCCTTTCAATATCACAGGTAAGGAACTTGAACACCGTCTTGATGAGGTTTATATCACAGTTAACAAGAACGCTATCCACAACGACCCTGAAAAGCCTATCGTAACAAGCGGTATCAGAATTGGTACACCTGCTGTTACAACAAGAGGTCTCGGCGTTGAAGAAATGGACAAGATTGCAGAATATATCTACCTCTGCGCAACAGACTTTGAAAACAAGGCTGATGAAATCCGTGCAGGCGTAAATGAAATCTGTGCAAAGTATCCTCTTTATGAGTAATTGAATAACTAAACACTAAAAGCGGTGTAGATGGCATATGTGCCGTTTTGCACCGCTTTTATATTGTAAGGAAGTGAATTTATGTCAGCCCCACTTGCCGACAGAATACGCCCTAAAACGCTTGACGATGTAGTAGGTCAGTCTCATATACTTGGCGAAGGCAAGCCACTCCGCCGCATAATCGAAAGCGGAAAAATTCCAAATATGATTTTCTACGGCAGTTCAGGTATCGGAAAAACCACCGTTGCCCGAATTATCGCCGAAAATACAAATATGAAGCTCCACAAGCTCAACGGCACATCAGCTTCAATTTCCGATATCAAGGACGTTATCGCCGATACAAACACAATCGACGGAATGAACGGCGTCCTGCTCTATCTGGACGAAATCCAGTACCTGAACAAGAAACAACAGCAGTCCCTGCTTGAATATATAGAAAACGGACAGATTACCCTTATCGCTTCAACAACCGAAAATCCGTATTTTTACGTCTACAACGCAATTATCAGCCGTTCAACAGTTTTTGAGTTCAAACCGATTACAGCCGAAGAACTTGCACCTGCAATCAGCCGTGCCTTCCGAATTGTTGCGGACGAGCTTGGTGTAAAAGTCAAGGTTGCAAAGGGTGTAGTCGAGCATATTGCAAGAGGTTGTGGGGGAGATGTACGCAAGTCCATCAACACAGCTGAACTTTGTGTCCTTTCAGCTGCAAGCACGGACGGCGAAATCGTAATAAAAATGGAAACCGCCGAAGCACTTACCCAGCGCAGTAATATGCGTTACGACCGTGACGGCGACTCCCATTACGATATTTTGTCAGCACTCCAAAAATCAATCCGTGGCTCAGACGAAAATGCCGCAATACACTACGCCGCACGCCTTATCGAAGCAGGGGACATAATTTCCTTGTCACGCCGCCTACTTGTTATAGCCGCCGAGGACGTGGGTCTTGCATATCCGCAGGCAATTCCAATCGTAAAAGCCTGCGTTGACAGTGCAATGCAGCTAGGACTCCCCGAAGCACGGATACCCCTTGCAAATGCGGTAATTCTTCTTGCAACGGCACCAAAATCCAATTCCGCATATCAGGCGATAAATTCAGCACTTGCTGATGTTCAAAATATTGAATGCGGCGATTTCCCACGTCACTTGCAGAATAAGCATTTCGACGGCGAGGGTGCAAAGATTGTGGGACAGCACTATCTCTATCCCCACGATTATCCTAATCATTATGTTAAACAGCAGTATCTGCCTGACCCAATTAAGGATAAGGTTTACTATGAATTCGGTGATAATAAGACTGAACAGATAGCTAAGCAGTATTGGGAGAAAATAAAGCGATAAAATGAGGTGTCTGAATGAAAAAATTAACAGCAATAATAATATCAGTAATATGCCTTATTCTGTTTGCAGGTTGCCGCAGAGATTTGAATTACATCATCAGCAATAAACCAAGCATGCTCGGTACAGTTGAAGAAATAACTAACAGTGCAATGCTCATCACCTGTCATGATTTGCAGGGCTATGAGCAGGACGTGCAATGCTGGGTAAGCCTTGATATTCAGTACGAGGACGGTAAGTCAGAGTACAGTGTCGGCGATATCGTAGATGTTTTCTACGACGGTACAATAGCGGAAAGCTATCCTTTGCAGATAAATACGGTGTATGCGATTTTCCTGCATGAACCAGCTGACAGAACTGAAAATGAGAAATCATAATAAAAAATGCCGTTGTAATCTGAAGTACAACGGCATTTTTAATCAATCCCCGAATCTGCTTTCAATCACTTTATGAGATGAATCCGATGAATATCTCCAATGCGAAATATGCCCCTCGGTTATGAAATATTCAGGTGCACGATGAATGTGTGTTCCGCTGAAAACATCGACAATAATCAGCTTCACTTTCATTTTTTCGGGAATGAGAGCTTTTATGTATACGCTTGCGTGCTGACCAACAGCAACACCCTCTTTAGGTTCGGCAAGTCCCGCAAGATTTGGTGCAAGCTCTACAAAAATACCGTAATCTTCAACGCTTCGGATTATTCCCGAAACGGTTTCACCATAGTGAAACTTTGAAGCGTTTTCCTCCCATGTTCCAAGCAATTCCTTATGTGAAAGCCATACACGTCCTCCGCATACATCTTTGATTATAACATAAATATTCTGCCCGGGTTGAAAACGGTCTGACGGATGAGAAATGCGTGAGATAGAAATTGCGTCAATGGGAATTAGTGACGGAATTCCGCATCCGATGTCCACGAATGCACCGAACTGTTCAAGATGTGTAACTTTTGCAGGTATAACATCACCTGCAGAAAGATGATTGATGAATTTATTCATACATCTTTCCTGTACTTTTCTTCTTGAAAGTATGGCAGTGTAATTTCCTTTTTCATCCTTAATTATTTCGGTAACAACAAAACAAACAGGCTTGTTAACCTTGGTGATAAGTGCAATATCCTTTGTTGTTCCGTCAGCAATTCCCATTGCACCTTCTTCACGGTAAATAATTCCTTTTGCGCAAGGCAGGTCAATATGAAGATTGTGGTCATTGTCGCATGAGGAAACACGTGCTTCAAGAATCTTTTCCTGAAGCATAGCTTCCTGAAGAGAGAAAATAGTTTTAATGCTGCTTTGATTGTCAGGCGTAAGAAAAATTTCGCCTTCCGGATAGTAATTTCTCATTTTGTACCTCCCGAGTTTTGATTGAATTTTGAATTGTATCCGCTTTTCAATCTTATGCACGGGTCAGGCATGTTATTCTAAATTTTTGTAATATTGCGTCCGCCATATCCTATAATAATGCGGGAGGCATCAGCAGCTTCTTCACTACGACAAATAATTTTTAAAATGCACTCTTTATTTGAAATATTATCTTTATTTCTGTTAGTGCGTACTGGAACTGAATAGGTTGGAGTTATACTTGTTAGATTAAAGACAGGAAAAATGTTTATGTCTGTATCAGTAAAAAAGTTTTGCAAATTTTCAGTTTCAATTTTTGTATGTGGGGATAACAGCTTTTTTAATGCACCTGCAGCAAAATCAGCATCGTCAGGTGAATTAAAGTGTGCGGTAATTTTCATAACTTAACCTCCTCTGTGTTTGTGCAAAACGCTTTTTTTATTGCGTATTTTCTGTGCTTTTAATCTATTTTGTTTTAAAGTTGCATAAATATTGCAGAAAATAATTGCCTTTACGATATAAAATATGTTATAATATTTTTAATTTCGATAATTTATGAAAGGAGCGTTTTATGGATATTCGTAATAAGGATATACTTGTTATGAAAAAGAAACATCCATGCGGAAGTCAGCGTATGTTTGTTTTACGTTCAGGCATGGATTTTAAGCTTCGATGTGAAGGCTGCGGACACGAATTCATGGTTCCGAGAAGTAAAATTGAAAAAAATATAAAAACTGTGGAACGCTCCGATGATAAAGAATTGTAGCGGACAACTTTTTATAAAATATTATTAAGGAGCTGTTACAATGTTTGAAAAATTAAAGCTTACAGAGCAGAAATATAATGAAATCAGTGAAAATCTTACCGATATGGCAGTAATAAGCGATAATAAGCTGTATACTTCATTGATGAAGGAGTATAAAAATCTTACTCCGATTGTTGAGAAATACCGTGAATACTGTAATTGTAAAAAGACGATGGACGACGCAAAAGAACTTCTTGATGAAGGTGGACTTGACAAGGAAATGAAGGAGCTTGCACAGCTTGAATTTGATGAAAGTCGTGAACAGATTGAAGTTCTTGGTGAAGAATTAAAAATATTGCTTCTTCCCAAAGATCCTAACGATGACAAAAATGTTATTATTGAAATTCGTGGTGGTGCAGGAGGAGAAGAAGCTTCACTTTTTGCAAATTCACTTTATCGTATGTATTCTATGTATGCTGAGTCACGTCGCTGGAAAATTGAAATCCTTAATGCCAATGAAACTGAACTGGGTGGATTTAAGGAAATCAGTTTCAGCGTAGAAGGTGAGGGAGCATATTCACGTCTTAAATACGAAAGCGGTGTACATCGTGTTCAGCGTGTTCCTGAAACAGAGTCACAAGGACGTATCCATACTTCAACAGTAACGGTTGCAGTTCTTGTTGAAGCTGACGAGGTTGAGCTTGAAATTTCACCTACTGACTTGAAGATTGACGTGTTCAGAGCATCAGGTGCAGGCGGTCAGCATATCAATAAAACTGAATCTGCTGTAAGAATTACACACCTGCCGACAGGGGTTGTTGTAGAGTGCCAGGATGAAAGAAGTCAGCATAAAAATAAGGATAAAGCTATGAAAATCCTTCGTTCACGCCTTTATGAGGCTTTACAGCAGGAGCAGAATGATAAGATCGCTTCTGAAAGAAAATCTCAGGTAGGAACAGGTAATCGTTCTGAGCGCATCAGAACATATAATTTTCCTGAAAGCCGTGTTACAGACCATAGAATTGGTCTTACTCTTTATCGCCTTGAATATATTTTAAATGGTAATATTGATGAGATTGTGGATGCACTTGCTACTGCTGATCAGGCTGCAAAATTATCCGAACAGGAAGAAATGTAAAGTTGGAAAAGATGTTTTTAGATCAGAGTTTTGCTTTTGCGACAAAAGTCCGAACTTTTCTTATGAAAATCACGAAACATCGAGAGAGGAGGACATACGCTTCATACGAAGCGTAGTCAGAAAATGAACTATGAAACTAAGCTGCTTAGTACATCAGAGTATGATATAACTTATGCAGCAAAGCTTCTCGCTGATGGCGAGGTTGTAGGAATTCCTACCGAAACAGTTTATGGACTTGCTGCTGATGCAGAAAATGAAGAAGCTGTAAAAAATATATTTAAAGCAAAGGGCAGACCGCAGGATAATCCTCTTATTGTCCATATTGCAGATATTTCTCAGCTTGAAGAATATGTATATGACGTGCCTCAGTTAGCATATAAGCTCGCCGAGAAATTTTGTCCTGGACCGCTTACAATGGTTTTACCTAAAAAGAATAGAATTCCAAATGTTACAAGTGCGGGACTTGATACGGTTGGTATAAGAATACCTTATCACCCTGCGGCAAGAAAACTTATTCAGGAAAGCGGAAAAGCTCTTGCTGCACCGTCAGCAAATCTTTCGGGAAGTCCAAGTCCTACAACAGCGATGCACGTTATGAACGATATGAATGGCAGAATTCCAGCTATTGTGGATGGAGGAAGCTGTCCTGTAGGTGTTGAAAGTACTGTTATTTCTTTTGAGAATGGAAAAATCCGTTTGTTGAGACCAGGATTTATTTCAGCAGATGAGCTTTCAGAGTTTTCCGAAGTAATCTGTGATAAACATATTACTGAAGCTGCCATTGAGGGTGAACAAGTTCGTTCGCCGGGTATGAAGTACAAGCATTATTCACCAAAGGCAAATATAACAATAATAAGTGGAAGCCGTGAACAATATATTGATTATGTAAACAGTCACGGTGGGGATGGTATTTATGCAATGCCATTTAGCAGAGATGAATGTTATTGCAGAATACCATGTATACCTTACGGTGATACTTCAGAGGAACAAGCGTCAAAGTTATTTGCGGTTCTTAGGGAATTTGATGATATAGGTGCAAAGCAGGTTTATGCATACTGCCCTTTTGTTGATGGCGTTGGATTAGCAGTGTATAACCGTTTGCTGCGTGCTGCAGGATTTGAAATTATAACATTGTAAAAATAAGGGGATGAATATCAAAATGTGTGATGCAGCCGATATAGCTGTGATTGGTCTTACAGGTCAAAGTGGAGCAGGAAAAACTACAGTTTGTCGTGTTTTTGAAGAAAAGGGTTTTGCAATAATTAATGCCGATAAGATTGCCCGTCAGATTATGGAAAAGGGTATGCCTTGTCTTGCGGAATTGACCGAGTGTTTCGGAAATGATATTCTACAGGAAGATGGCACTCTTAACAGACATAAACTTGCTGATATTGTTTTCAGCGATAAGGAAAAGCTCAAACAACTTAACGCAATCAGCTATCCATACATAACTTCTGAAATTTTGAATAAAATAAAAAAGTTAAGTGATGAAAAGTGTAAGTATGTTCTTCTTGATGCACCAACACTTTTTGAAAGTCGTGCAGATGATTTCTGTAATCTTATTATCAGCGTAACAGCAACTGAAAAAAATCGCACTGCACGAATAGCACAGCGTGACGGAATTACCGCTGAACAGATAAAGAAACGTTTTTCATCCCAGCATACAGAACGATTCTTTATCAATCATTCGGATTTCATAATTAAGAACAATAAATCTGTAGACGAACTTATAGAAAAGTCAAAAGAGGTTGCCGAGAAAATTAAGGAGTATTATAATGCGGAAGAGACTCAGTAATTTTCTGCTTATTGCTTTTTTTGGTGCGATTATAATAGGAATACTGAATATTGAAAATATATGCAAAAAATATATCTATCCGATTGAGTACGGCAGTTATGTTGAAAAAGCTGCTTATGAAACAGATATTGATAAGTATCTTATTTATGCTGTAATAAAAACCGAAAGCAACTTTAACCCAGATGCTACATCTGATGTAGGTGCACGAGGACTTATGCAGTTGATGGAAGATGCATTTGAATGGGTTAAATTCCGTATGAATGATGAACGTGACATAAGTTATGATGATATGTATACTCCCGAATATAATGTTGAATACGGAAGCTATCTGATAATGCTTTTGTATGAAGAATATGGTGATGTTGAAACAGCTGTTGCAGCGTATCATTCAGGAAGAGGAAGTGTAAATGAATGGCTTAAAAGCAAGGAATATAGTTTGGACAGTAAAACACTTGATAAAATTCCATCAGATACTACATCACATTATGTCAATAAAGTAATGAAAGCTTATGAAGCGTATACTAATTTATATGAAGATGATAAATAATGAAAGGATTGATTTAAATGTCAAAGGAAAAATCAGCTGCTGCTCTTCTTAAAGAACAGATTTTTATGGAACGTAAGCACGCAGGTCTTATTATGGCGGACACAGAAATCGCTGCTTGCGATGATTTCTGCGAAAGCTACAAGAGCTTTCTTGACAGTGCAAAAACTGAACGTGAGGCTGTTGTAACAACAATTGCTCGTGCAAAAGAAGAAGGCTTTGTTGAGTACACGCAGGGTATGTCCCTTAAAGCAGGGGATAAGATTTACTACAACAACCGTGGTAAGGCAATTATTCTTGCAGTAATCGGTAATGAACCAATTGAAAACGGTGTTCATCTTGCTGCTGCACATATCGATTCTCCAAGAATTGACTTGAAACAGAATCCGCTTTATGAGGATAACGAAGTAGCACTCTTCAAAACTCATTACTATGGTGGCATCAAGAAGTATCAGTGGGCAACAATTCCACTTTCTCTCCACGGTGTAGCCGTAAAGAAAGACGGTACAAAGGTTACAATCTGTATCGGTGAGGACGAAAATGACCCCGTATTCTTTATCAGTGACCTTCTCCCACATCTTGCACAGGAACAGGTTAAGCGTACTCTCAACGAAGGTATCAAGGGTGAGGAGCTTAATGTAATCGTTGGTTCAAGACCATTCCGTGACGATGATATCAGTGAAAAGGTAAAGCTGAATATCCTTTCTATTCTTAATGAAAAGTATGGCATGATTGAATCTGATTTCCTTTCTGCAGAATTTGAAATGGTGCCTGCATTCAAGGCAAAGGATATCGGCTTTGACAGAAGCCTTATCGGTGCATACGGTCACGATGACAGAGTTTGTGCATATACAGCACTTGAAGCAATCCTTGGCTGTGATAAAGTCAATAAGACAGCGGTTGTTTGCCTTACAGACAAGGAAGAAACAGGCAGCGACGGCAACACAGGTCTTTGCTCTGCATACCTCGAAAACTTCCTTTATGACCTTGCTGAAAGCTTTGGCGTAAAGGGCAGAACTCTCATTTCCAATACAGAATGTCTTTCTGCTGATGTTAATGCAGCATTCGACCCGACTTTCCCTGACGTTGTGGAAAGAAGAAATGCAGCATTCCTTAACTACGGTGTTGTAGTAACAAAGTTCACAGGTGCAAGAGGTAAGTCAAGCACATCTGACGCTTCCGCTGAATTCGTTGGCAGAGTCCGTGCACTTATGGAAAAGAATGATATCATCTGGCAGACAGGCGAACTGGGCAAGGTTGACCTCGGCGGCGGCGGAACAGTAGCCGCATACCTTGCTAATATGAATATGGACGTAATCGACGTAGGCGTACCTGTTCTCGCAATGCACGCTCCTTATGAAGTAGTTGCAAAGACAGACGTTTATATGACATATAAGGCTTTCAGTGCATTTTTTGAGGAATAAGAATAATGACCTTAGAAGAAATCTGTTCTTCTAAGGTCATTTTATCAATTTATTTAGTTCAGCTATAAAGTCTTTTAGATATGTTTGGTCAAATGAGTTTTCAAATTCTAATGAATGACTGTATCCGTCAGTTATGGAGTTAAGGCTCCCCATAACATCAATATGTCCTGTTTTGTCTGCTGAAAAAGTGATTTTTTGTGAGCCGTATGGTTCAGTAATCGATGTACTTCCGTTTAATGTATTATAAAGATTATTTATTTCAGAAATAAATATCTTAAATTCTTTATAATCAATATCCATAGCTGTTTTAGCACTGAAACCATTGCTGTAAAGTTGTATATGTAAAATAGTATTTTCGGGATATTCAATATCAGAAAAATAAATTTCAGGAATTAATGAAAGAGAAAATTTTCCTGCATCTAACGTAATATCCATAAATATTTCCTCCCTTATTTTATTAATTTAAGTATATCATTATTGTGTGATGTAGTCAATAAAAAAGAAAGGATTTGATATAATGAATAACTTAACAATAAAATACAACGAACTCACCGCCGAAGAATTTATCTCCCTTTGGGAAAGCGTCTGGGACGGTGCACCGTCTTTGGAACAAACTGAACTTGCAATGCAGAATACCATTTTCAGAGTATCCGTTTATGACGGTGATAAAGCAATCGCAATGGCAAGAATGATAGGCGATATGGGGCTGTGTTATTATATCAAGGATGTGGTTGTTCGTCCCGAATATCAGGGCAAGGGGATAGGCAGAATGCTTGTCAATGAATTGTTGAAATTTGTGAATGATAATGGTATAAAGGGTACACAGGTATTTGTTGAACTTGCGGCTGTACCTGACAAAATACCGTTTTATGAAAAAATAGGCTTCACAACAAATGAAGCACAACGTTTGAAAATAATGTATGAAGTCAAGTAACTTTAAACCTCTGTATGAATTACAGAGGTGTTTTTTACTGTAAAATTTATGTCGATATATGAAAAAATTCATAGAAATATATTGACTTTTTTGCTATAATAGGTTAAAGTATAAATTGTATGTCTTTAATACAAATTAAGATATGAAAGGAAGCTGGGGAATTGAACAATATTGTAGAATTAAAGGATATTGTGGTTGAATTTGACGGAGAAAGAATACTTGACAAAATCAATCTTAATATTAAAGATAAGGAGTTTGTAACACTTCTTGGTCCTTCCGGCTGTGGTAAAACAACTACACTTCGTATTATCGGCGGTTTTATAAATCCCGATAGCGGTACAGTTATGTTTGATGGAAAGGAAATCAACGGACTTCCGCCATATAAGCGTAACGTAAATACCGTTTTTCAGAGATATGCACTTTTCCCGCATCTTAACGTATATGAAAATATAGCTTTCGGACTCCGTGTTCAGAAAGTTCCAGAAAAGGAAATCAATAAGCGTGTTGCTGAAATGCTTAAGCTTGTTAACCTCGTAGGTTTCGAAAAGCGTACGGTACAGCGCCTTTCAGGCGGCCAGCAGCAGCGTGTTGCTATCGCACGTGCCCTTGTTAATCACCCGAAGGTTCTCTTGCTTGACGAACCACTTGGCGCACTTGACCTTAAACTCCGTAAGGAAATGCAGATTGAACTGAAGCGTATCCAGCAGCAGCTTGAAATCACATTTATATATGTAACACATGACCAGGAAGAAGCCCTCACAATGAGTGATACTGTTGTTGTAATGAATGGCGGTGTTATTCAGCAGATTGGCTCTCCTGTTGATATTTACAACGAACCTGAGAATGCTTTTGTTGCTGATTTTATTGGTGAGAGTAACATTCTAAATGGTCTTATGATTAAGGACAAGCTTGTTGAAATCAGCGGCAGGGAATTCGACTGTGTTGATGGTGGTTTCGGTGAAAATACACCAGTTGACGTTGTAATCCGTCCTGAGGATATCACAATTGTTCCGCCTGAGCAGGCTAAGCTCTGTGGTGTTGTCGAGTCAGTTATCTTCAAGGGCGTGCACTACGAAATGCTCATTGATGCATATGATTACCGCTGGATGGTACATTCCACAAAGGCAGCTGATAAGGGTGCTTCTGTAGGTCTTTCTTTTGGTCCTGACGATATTCATATCATGCATAAGCTCAAGGAAACCGAAAAATCCGAGGAGGAAGTGCCTGATGAAGAATAAGCTTATCGCCGCACCATACCTTGTGTGGATGTTTGTGTTTATCCTTGTTCCGCTTATAATGGTAGGTTATTTTGCTTTTACTGACAAGGATGGCAACTTTACACTTGATTATGTAGCAGATGTTGCACAGTATTCGCAGATTTTTGTTCGTTCAATATGGCTTGCAGCAATTGCTACAGTAATTTGTCTTGTAATTTCGTATCCTCTCGCATACATTTTGACAGGTTTCAGCAAAAATGTTCAAAGTACAATGCTGATGATAGTTATGCTACCTATGTGGATGAACTTCCTGCTTCGTACATATGCCTGGATGACAATGCTTGGCAACAACGGTATTATCAATACAATTCTCGGGTTTATCGGTCTCGGACCATTTAAAATGCTTAATACCGAAGGCGCAGTTGTCCTCGGTATGGTGTATAACTATCTGCCGTATATGATTCTGCCGATTTATTCTGTAATGGTCAAGATTGACAAGAGCGTTATCGAAGCAGCATCCGACCTTGGCTGTAACCCGTGGAAAACTATTCTTCGTGTTGTATTTCCACTCAGTCTCCCTGGTGTTATGTCAGGGATTACAATGGTTTTCGTCCCCGCAATCAGTACATTTATTATTTCCAGAATGCTGGGTGGCGGCGGAAATCTGCTTATTGGCGACCTTATCGAAATGCAATTTCTTGGTAATGCGTACAACGTAAATCTTGGTGCGGCAATTTCACTGGTACTTATGGTTATTATACTTCTGATTATGACAATTATGAACCAGTTCGATAACGATGACGGCGCTGTATTGCTATAAGAAAGGGGAGTACACGATGAAAAAATTAAGTAAAATATATCTTGGACTTGTCCTTTTCTTTCTCTATGTGCCTATTTTCGTGCTGATTGTATTCTCTTTCAACACAACTAAGAGCCGTACCGTAATGTCAGGTTTTACCTTTGAATGGTATCTCAAGCTTTTCCGTAATGAAATAATTATGGAGTCCCTCTGGAATACAATTATCATTGCCGTAATTGCTTCCATAACCGCAACAATTCTTGGTACAGCTGCTGCAATCGGTATCAATAATATGAAGAAAGTGCCGAAAGCAATTGTAATGAACATTACCAATTTTCCAATTATCAATCCTGAAATCGTAACAGGTGTATCTCTTATGCTCCTGTTTGTGTTCTTTGCAGCAAGAATGAACTTTGAGTTTGGTTTCTGGACATTACTTATCGCACATATCACATTCAGCGTGCCGTATGTAATTCTCAATGTAATGCCGAAATTCAGACAGATGGATCCGTTTCTCTACGAAGCAGCACAAGATCTTGGCTGTAATTCACGTCAAGCGTTTTTTAAGGTCGTACTTCCTGAAATTATGCCAGGCGTGCTTTCAGGCTTCATGATGTCCTTCACATTCTCACTGGATGACTTTATTATCAGCTACTTTACAAGCGGATCCGATTCACAGACTCTCCCTGTAACAATCTATTCTATGACAAGACGTAAGGTAAGCCCAGAAATTAATGCTCTTTCAACGATTATTTTCCTGGTTGTTGTAATTGTTCTTGTGTTGAAAAATGTTATCGAAAGAAAGAGTGAGAATAATAAAGTCAAGGTAAAGGGGGAGAGGGTTTGAAAAAATTCCTGAAAAGAAGATTTGCTGTAGCAGCTTTGGCAGTATTAATGTGCGGAAGTATGTTCACAGGCTGTTCCTCCGAAACCGATGCTGTTGAAGAAGATGAAGAAACAGAAGTGCAGACCCTTACCGTTGCCGATGAAGAATATTATAAACGTTTTTATGACGATGACATAAGTATTAACGTTTATAACTGGGGCGAATACATTTCTGACGGTTCAGATGAGGGAACACTCAATGTAAATGCTGAATTTACCAAGCTTACCGGTATTAAAGTAAATTATACTAACTATGCTACAAACGAAGAACTTTATGCAAAGCTCAAAGGTGGCGGAGCAAGTTATGACATTATCATTCCTTCTGATTATATGATTTCGCGTATGATAAAGGAAGATATGATTCTTCCTCTTAATATGGATAATATTCCGAATTATAAATACATTGGTGAAGCGTATAAAAATCAGGCTTTTGACCCTGAAAATAAGTATTCGGTTCCATATTTCTGGGGTACAGTAGGTATTATATACGACACAACACTTATTGAAGAGGAAAATATCGACTGGGACATTCTGTGGAGTGAGGACTATGCCGACAGAATACTTATGTTTGATAATCCAAGAGATGCTTTTGCAATTGCAGAACTTCGCTTAGGTTATTCATTGAATACTGAAGATGAAAAAGAACTTGAAGAAGCTGCTGAGCTTCTTAAAGAGCAGAAAAAAGTTGTTCAGGCTTATGTAATGGACGAAATCTTTGATAAGATGGGTGCAGGTGAAGCTTTGATTGCACCATATTATGCAGGGGACGCTGTTACACTTATGGCAGAATACGAGGATTTAGGATTTGTAATTCCTAAAAGCGGAACAAACCTCTTTATTGATGGTATCTGTATTCCAAAGGGTGCAAAGCAGAAGGAAGCTGCTGAAATGTATATCAATTTTCTATGTGAGCCTGATATTGCATACTCAAATACGTATTATGTTGGTTATTCAACACCGAATACAGCGGCATATGAAATGCTTGATGATGAGATTAAGAATGATGGCATTTCATATCTTACTGATGAATACCTTATGTCAAATACAACTGTTTTCCGCAATCTTTCTGATGAAGCAAATCAAAAAATGCAGGATTTATGGACGGAGCTTAAATCTACACAGTCAGAAACCAAGAATAAATGGCTTGTCCCTGCATTTATGCTTATATGTGTAATTCTTTCAATTACAATCCTTATAATGCGTTATATTAAAAAGAAAAAGGATATTTTTTAATGAGTATTACTATCAGAACTGCAACTAAAAAAGATATTGAAACATTAGTTAAATTCAGATTTATGTACATGACAGATGTTGAAGGTGAACTTTCAGAAAAACAAGTAAATGCACTCAATTCTCAATTGCCTGATTATTTTGCAACACATATGGATAAGGATTTTACAGCATATCTTGCCGAAGATAATGGAAAGGCAGTTTCTGTAATTTTTATGGTAAGACTTGAAAAACCTGCAAGTGTGCATTTCCTTAGCGGCAGTACTTGTTACCTTATGAATGTTTATACCGTTTCAACATATCGCAGACTTGGAATTGCTTCACAAATTCTTGACAGACTTATATCTGACGCAAAATCAGAAGGTATAACTTGTATTGACCTTTCTGCAACAGAGATGGGAAAACATGTATACTTGAAAAAAGGCTTTATAGAACGTGGCAATACAGAAATGCGTATGGAATTATAATCTATAAAATCCGGAAATAATTAATTTCCGGATTTTATATTTTTCCCTTAATTTTAGCTAAGGTGTTTTTTTCAAGACGGGATACCTGTGCTTGTGAAATACCTATTTCATTTGCAACTTCAACCTGAGTTTTTCCAAGAAAAAAGCGTAAATACAGAATATTCTTTTCCCTTGGGTGAAGTGAATGAATAGATTCTTTCAACGATATTTCATCAATCCAGTTTGAATCGTCATTTTTATCACCAATTTGATCCAGAACATATAGTGTATCGCCAGCATCTGAATAAACAGGTTCATACAGTGAAACCGGATCGGTTATACTTTCAAGAGCAAGTACTACATCTGATTGCTTAACATTAATTAGTTCTGATATTTCTTTCATCGTAGGTTCACGTTGGTTTTTGTTAATAAGTTGTTCCTTAGCCTGCATTGCCTTGTATGCAATATCACGTAAGGAACGACTTACTCTTATTGGATTGTTGTCACGCATATATCTTCGGACTTCTCCACAAATCATAGGTACGGCATAAGTTGAAAAGCGTACATCCATTTCAGTATTAAAATTATCAATTGCCTTAATCAGTCCAATACATCCAACCTGAAACAAATCATCAGCATTTTCACCGCGACCGATAAATTTCTGAATAACGCTTAGCACCAATCTTAAATTTCCATTTATAAGTTTTTGTCGTGCTTTTCTGTCACCTTTTTTACAAAGTTTTAACAACTCAATTTTTTCAGCTTCTTTTAAAATTATTAATTTTGAAGTATCAACACCGCTTATATCAACTTTATTATAATACATAAAAGTGCTCCCGACGATAATCTTATTAAGATTATTGTCAGCAGCACTTTTTAATATGCATTTGAAAAGCAAAACAATAATTGGAAATTATAATATAACTTTTTCAAGCTCTCTTCTTAGCTTTTTAATAATTCTCTTTTCAAGTCGTGAAATATATGATTGTGAAATACCTATTAAATCTGCTACCTCTTTTTGTGTTTTTTCTTTACCGTCAATAAGACCGAATCTCATCTCCATAATACTTTTTTCACGCTCAGGAAGTCTTTCAACAGCTTCTCTGAGGATAGTTTTTTCAGCTTCACACTCAATATTCCCATTTACAGTATCTTCATCTGTTCCGAGAATGTCAGAAAGTAACAATTCATTTCCATCCCAATCAATATTAAGAGGTTCGTCAATTGAAACTTCATTTTTATGCTGACTTGTTTTTCTTAAAAACATAAGAATCTCATTTTCAATACAACGTGAAGCATATGTAGCAAGTTTGATGTTTTTGTTTGGACAAAATGTTTTAACTGCTTTTATCAGTCCAATTGTTCCTATTGATATAAGGTCTTCAATGCCAATTCCTGTGGATTCAAATTTTTTTGCTATATAAACAACAAGTCTTAGATTATGTGTAATAAGAGTCTGACGTGCCTTTTCTTCATTTATTTCAAGAAGTTGAAATGTTTCTTCTTCCTGAGAACGCGAAAGAGGAGCAGGAAGTGTTTCAGGACCATTTATATAAAAAATATTATTAATATGTTTTTTTAGCAGAATATGTCTGACAATTTTTTTAAAATTCTGAATTAAAAGCATCATAATCTTTCCTCTCATCAATTAAGTATTTTGGGGTTGAAAACAGCATTATCCATATTTTTGTTAACTATCCCTATATATACATCTACTGGTTTGATAATCTTTTTTTCAGAGCATTTGATTATTGCAGCAGTAGGTTTAAAAATAGGAAGTATCCCATCAGAATGAATTGTTGAGAAAGGAATAAGCCTCCAACCATCAACAAAAGAAAGCATATCTTTATCGCAAATCAATTTGGATTCCTCATTATCAAGCAATCCAGAAATAGCTTCTTTACCGCATACAATAACAGGTTTTCCTGTAAACACATCCGTCAGGTTATTGCAAGTATCTCCTACAGCACTTATTGTTGTAGATTTACCTTTATATGTAATAACTATTGTGAATTCATAATCGCCAATATTTTTACTGTCCAGATAATATCTGAAAATGCATATTGTTACATATGAAATAATAGTTGAAATAACAAGAGTAATCATAGAAATATCTACATACAACGTTGAGTTGTGCCACAACATATTTCCGTTGTTGAATAAAATAGATATTCCATATTCAAATCC
Source organism: Oscillospiraceae bacterium (assembly GCA_018110825.1). Classification (GTDB taxonomy): domain Bacteria; phylum Bacillota; class Clostridia; order Oscillospirales; family Ruminococcaceae; genus RGIG8773. Next base: position 106,115 of record JAGBCL010000014.1, on the reverse strand, counting down.
GGCGAAAATGAAGCTTACGAAAAAGAAAATGAGACTGGTACGATATATTTCACGAATTGTTTTTCCGCTGAAAGAAACCAATATCATAACAGCTGCGGAAGCGATTCTGATTATTAATAGTACAGCTGAATTAAGCTGAGGAAGAAGAATAATCAATGAAAATAAACTTCCTGCAAGAGCTGCAATAATGCATTTTGAGTTTCTGAGCGGCATATGAACAAGTTTTGCTGTAGTTTTCAAAAGAAAAAAATTTGTGTATAAGTTTGTAATTAATAAAATATCAATATATATGTACATTAAATCACCATTGAAATTAAGATTGTAAACTAATTATACATTTATATTGTTTAAAAATATGTCGATTATAGGACAACATATTTTTTCGGCATAATAAATAAAAAAAATCCTCCGAAAATATCGGAGGACAAGCATTTTTATTTTATGACAAAATTTGTGTAAGATAACTTATAAGTTCTTTAATCTGAGGTTTAGAAAATTGACCGTCAGCACCGACTGATTTTCCCTTTGCAATCATTTGCTCATTAATAAGAGAAGAGAAAAGCAGAACAGGAATTTTACGAAGAATTTTATCATCTTTTATAAGCTTCGTAAGTCTGTGACCATCCATTTTAGGCATTTCAATGTCGCTGATAACGCAAGCAATGTGTGAGTTAATATTATCTCCCTTATCACGGAATGACTCAACATAATCCCAAGCATCCTGACCATTGCTGAAAGAAATAATATTATGGAATCCAATACTGCTTAAAGAATCTGTTATCATCTTATTAAGGAATTTTGAGTCATCAGCAACAACAATATGCTTGTTGCCAACAGTAGCAGATGGTCTTGAAAGCTTGTCGAGACCATTTACATCAAGACCAGCATCTTTATTAAGAGTAGAAACAATTTTTTCAAAATCCATAATGATTATTATTCTGTCATTTACTTTAGCAACACCTGTAGCAAGACCGACTGCATCAGTGCCATTACCGTTAGCAACAGAAGGTGGGTCAGAAATGTCAGACCAGGAAATACGCTGAATACCTTTAACTTTTGAAACATGAAAAGCAACATGCATGCGGTTGAACTCGCAAATAATAAAAATTTCCTTTCCAGTTTTTGTATGAGGCGTATTGACAACTTTATGTAGGTCAATAACGGAAATCAGCTTATCACGAGGAATAAAAACACCTTCAACCTCATCAGGAGAATTAGGGACAGGAGTAACCTCCTGATTAATCATTATTTCAACAACCTTGGAAATATTAATTCCAAAATTGCTGTCTCCAACCTGAAATTCAAGTAATTCAAGTTCATTTGTACCACTTTCAAGTAAAATATTAGTATTCATAGGAAAACTCCTTCCTGGATTTTAGTATAATTATACAACATTATACTAAAAATTGCAACATATTTTTTGCAAAAAATAAAAAATATTTAAAATTCATTCCGTAAACGCTTTAGCTGTCTGATATCATCACCGAAAAACATAAGAGTAGTAAATACACTGAACAATCTTGAGATAATACGCTCGTTATAATGTCTTTGAAGTTCTTCAGCAGAAAGGTTACTGCTGATAATTGTAGGAAGTCCGAGATTTATACGTGTGTTTATTATATTATATAGAGTTGATTCATAAAAATTGGTTTGAAATTCAGAACCCAAATCGTCAAGAATTAGTAAGTCTGCATCAATTAATATCTGCAAAGTATCATTTTCAGAATTAGTTGTTCGTCCGAAGTGTTCTTTTTCAATTATTCTTAAATAATTAAGTAATGAACCATATGCAACGGTGTAACCTTTTTCTGAAACTTCTTTTGCAATGGAAAGAGAAATATGGGTTTTACCTATTCCTGTTTGTCCTAGAATAAACAGACTGTCTGATTTAAGTGAAAAATTCTGAGCGTAATGTTTGCAGAATGCAAGGTTTTCGGTCATTTTCCTGTGACAATCAGGACAATTGGGATTGCTTGTGCCCTTATAATAATCCAATGAAAAATGTTCAAAATCACATTCAGGCATATTCGCTTCCGAGTTGAGCTTCTCAACTGCAAATCGAGTAAGTAATTTATTGAAGCATGAACAGCGTTCACCATTAATGTAACCTTTATCTCTACAATCAGGACATGTATAAATTGGTTCAAGATAGTTTTCTGGGTAATTATTTTGAACAAGAAGCTGTTTTATCATAGCTTGCCCATGAAGATTTTGCTCTTTTATCTTATTGAAATTTTTGGAAAAATCTGTCTCTTTGCGTATAATAAGTTTTGATAATTCAATGCTTGTTTGAGAAAGAGTATTAATAATCTGATTTATTTCGGGAATTTTTGTGCCGATTTCGTTCATTCGTTCCGCAAGACGGTTATCAGCAGAAAAACGTCGTTGTTTAATAGCGTGTTCCGCTTTTTCATAAGTAAGTCTGTCGAAAGCCATTTATTGTCGCTCCTTCCGGGTATATCATTTTATTTTTGGAGTGTTGTTGATTGCATGTGCAACAAGTAAATCCAAGTCATACGAATGTTTTTTCTGTTCCTTTACATCATTTTTGAGAGATATACTTCGACTGCTTTCAATTGATTTTACATCATTTGGTGTAGCACAGCCCTTATTATACCAGTCATTCAGTATTGAATTCATGTAACTGAATTTTACTTTTCCTATTGAATCAATCGTTTTCTCATATGCAAAAATAATAAGTTCAATGGGAATGTTTTTGGCAGCCCAATCATTTACAAATTTGCGTTCTGTAGGTGTAAGAGTTCGATTGAGCTCAAGGCGAGAAGTGATTTGTCCGGATAAAGAGTAGAAATTCTGAAGCTGACGTATTTCACGTTCAGCCTGCTCATGAGTTGTGATACCATTGTCATGCCATGTAGTTGCAATTTTTTCAATAAATCCTATACTTGCTTTTTTTTGAGAAACTGCAAAATCCATAATCATCATCAAAATATCCGGAGCAATGCTGTAATATTCATAAAGCCAAATAATAGTTCTTTGTTCCGTATAAGTAAGAACCTTTCCAAGTGTAGCTTCGGCAGCGTTGAATAAGAATTTGATTTCATCATTTTTTTCAGCACGTTCAGCAATTTCGGTAGGTGAAAGCATTTTGGTTGCTTTTTCCTTTGCACGTTCGTTAGAAATTTCTGAAACAATCGCAGGTTGTATATTAAGTGTGGTTTTAACAGCTTCGACAGGTTGGCTACCAACCTGATATATAACTCCAACCTGTTGCCAAAATGAAACAGCATCTTCTACATCTTCCTCGCTAACACCGATTGCAGATGCAATTGATTTGCAATTTATATCAGTTATTTTATTTTTTAATATGTATAAAATAACTTTGACAGCTTTTCCATTTGCAAGTTTCAATGACTCTGCAACACTGTCAGGAACTGCAAAAACTCCGTTTGCACCATCCCAATTGATTTTATAGTTCATTTTTATAACCTTCCCATGTTTATATAAAGTAATTATATCATAAATTAAGAAAAAAATCACTATAAACTTGACCAAAAAAAAAATTCGTGATATTCTATAAATAACATAGTCTAGAAAGGAGCATATTGAACATATGGAAGAAGATGTAACTATTGTTGATGAAAGAGAACAAGAACGTGTTCCCAAAAACTCCCAAAAACAGACAGTAATATATACTATTATTTCAATTGCAATATTTTGTATTATTTATTTTGGAGGTAATGGACTGATTGATAAACTGAATCGTCCATATCATATGTTCAGATATCCTGAAAATACATCAGAAGAACTTCTTGATTTGTATTTTGAATATGCTGCTGTTTCGAAAGAATACGGATTAGTATTTGAAAGTTCACGTCTTGAAAAAAATAATGCAGGATATAAAGTTTCGGTATTATTTTCAGGGGTTGAAGATACAGAAGTTTTTGCTGATGAAGGAATACTTTTTGAATATGGTAATGCTATAGACGATGTTGATGCAGAGATTTATCCATATAAAGAAAATCCATTTTTATCAGAATACGTTGTAGCAGAAAAGTATGTAGATAATGATAATCCGAATAATGAAATACTTATTTTTAAGTATGAAGATGAAATATATGTAAAATATCAGGGCTATGGTTCATTTATACCTACTGATGTAAAAATATTGTTTGATGGTTGCGAAAAAGTATATTGAAATAGTTGCATTTTGACTTGAAAAGTGATATAATTATAAATGTATTTTGTTATTGCGTTAAAAAGGGGAGCAGTCAAGTGACTGATTATAAGAATAAGGTTCAGAAAATATTATCTGCAAGAATATCACCTCCGCTTTGCTATCTTCATAGCTTTGGATGTCAGCAGAATGTGAGTGATGGAGAAAAAATTCTTGGCTTGCTTACAGAACTTGGATATGGTATAACTAACGATGCCACTTCAGCTGATATGATAATATATAATACTTGTGCGGTCCGTGAAAATGCTGAATTAAAGATATATGGGCTTATAGGAAATCTAAAGCATCTTAAAGAAAATAATCCTGAATTGATAATAGGAATTTGCGGATGCATGGCTCAACAGGAGCATGTTGTTGAGAAAATAAAGAAAACTTATAAGCAAGTTGATCTTGTTTTCGGAACTTTCGCTTTGAATGAGCTTCCGAAACTGGTATACAATGTTTTGACAGAGAGAAAGCTGATGGTAGATATTACGGAATATAATAACGAAATTCCTGAAGGAATTCCGGCTGTCAGAAACGATAAAATAAAAACTGGTGTTCCGATTATGTACGGATGTAATAATTTCTGTTCGTACTGCATTGTTCCATATGTCAGAGGCAGAGAACGAAGCCGAAAACCCGGAGCAATTCTTAAAGAGGTTAAGGAACTGGTTGATGCAGGATATAAGGAGATAATGCTTTTAGGGCAAAATGTAAATTCTTATGGAAAAACACTTGAAAACCCTATAACTTTTTCGGAACTTCTCAGGATGATTAATAATATAGAAGGTGATTTTAAAATCAGATTTATGTCACCTCATCCTAAGGATGCTACCAAGGAGTTTATTGATGCTATAGTAGAGTGTGATAAAGTTTGCAAACATCTTCACTTGCCGCTGCAGTCAGGTAGCAATCGTATTCTTGACGAAATGAATAGGCGGTATACTGTTGAAAAATATATGGAAATCATTGATTATGCAAGAAGCCGTATCCCGGATTTCTCATTCAGTACAGATATAATTATTGGTTTCCCAAATGAAACATATGAGGATTTCAAATGTACGCTCGATGTAATGCGCAAGGTTAAATATGATAATGTTTTTTCATTCATTTATTCTAAACGCACTGGAACCAAAGCAGCTCTTATTGATGACAAAACATCAGCTGAAGATAAAGGTAAGTGGATGAGAGAGCTTCTTGAAGTGCAGCGTGAAGTATCATCAGAATTTTTCAAACGTTTTGAAGGAAGAGTACTTGATGTACTTTTTGATTCTGAAGGTAAAAATGATAACTGGTATACCGGTAAAAGTGATGAGTTTATAATTGTAGAAGCCAAATCTGATGAAATTATAATCGGACAGCGTAAAAAAGTTAAAATCACTAAAGTTTTTAATTGGGCTTTACAAGGTGAAATAATAAATTAATATAAAGGAGTATAAAAAATGAATGTAATTGACAAAGCGAGAGAATTAGGAAAAATGATTCAGGCAGATGAAAGATATGCTGCCTACTGTAAGGCAAAAGAAGCCAACGATGCTGATTCAGCTCTCCAGCAGCTTATTAATGAATTCCAGATGAAGAGAATTGAATTGAATGCAGAAATGGGTAAGGAAGACAGAAGCGCAGAAAAGCTTACTGCTCTTGACAATGAAATCAAGGAGCTTTATTCAACAATTATGTCAAATCCAAATATGGCTGCATATAATGAAGCTAAAAATGCAATGGATGTCATGCTTAACCAGATTAATATGGTTATAACATATTCCGCAAATGGTGAAGATCCTGAAACATGCCCTACCGAAGAGCCTCACAGTTGCGGTGGAAGCTGTTCAACTTGCGGTGGCTGTCACTAATTCAAATAACAATGTTCCGATTGACCTGCTGTATATACAGCGGGTCAATTGTGGTAAATTTGAAGTGCGTTTTAAAGAGAATAATCTGAACATAGAGGAAGTGTATTAAGCATTATGGATATGCAGATCGATTTTAACCGTCTTTCACCGATGATGAAACAATATTTTTCTGTAAAAAGAAAATATGAAGGACATATAGTTTTTTTTAGACTCGGTGACTTTTATGAGATGTTTTTCAATGATGCGCTTCTTGTTTCAAGAGAATTGGAATTGACGTTAACTGGCCGTGATTGCGGCCTTGATGAACGTGCTCCAATGTGTGGAATTCCTTATCATTCAAGTGAAGTTTATATAAAACGACTTGTTGAAAAGGGGATGAAGGTTGCTATCTGCGAGCAGCTTACTGACCCGAAAGATGCAAAGGGTGGAATTGTGGAACGTGATGTTGTCAGAATTGTTACCCCAGGTACTCTTACCGAAAGTACACTTCTTGATGAATCTAAAAACAATTATCTTTGTACGATTTATAAAGATAACGAAGAATGTGCAATGTGTTTCGCAGATATTTCAACAGGCGAGGTTCACCTGTTTAAAAAATCAGGAAAAGACATTCAGAATGAAATTATAAATGAACTTTCCAGATTTGAACCTGTTGAGATTTTGTTCAATGATAAATTTCTGGATTGCAAAATTTCAACTGATTTTATAAAAAATAAGCTTAATAGTTCAGTACAAATGCTTGATAATGAGTGCTTTGATACATCAATTAAGACTGATATCGTTCTCAAGCAATTTAATGTTTCTGAACTATGTGAAATAGGCATTAATGAGAATACAACTGAAGCCTGCTGTGTATGCGGACTTTTTGATTATATATCAGATACCCAAAAAGCTTTGATAGGACGTTTTACGGAAATCAAACGCTATAATGACAGCTATTTTATGGAGCTTGATCTTACAGCAAGACGAAACCTTGAACTTACCGAAACAATGCGTAACAAAGAAAAAAAAGGAAGTTTGCTTTGGGTTCTTGACCACACGGAAACCTCAATGGGCAAGCGTTTGCTGAAGGCATATATTGAGCAGCCACTTATCAAACCTGCAATTATTATGAATAGACTTGATGCGGTTGAACAGCTTTGCAAACAATCTATAATCCGTGAAGAGCTTTCTGATGCACTTTCAGGAGTGTATGATATTGAAAGACTTATGACAAGAGTAATGTATAAGACTGCTACACCACGAGATCTGAAATCCCTTTCACTTACAGCTTTACAGTTGCCGTCCATAAAAATGCTTATGGAGAATTTTAACTGCAAACTTATGCGTGAGCTTAATAATAATATACATACATTGAGTGAAATTTCAGGACTTATTGAAAATGCAATAGTTGACGAGCCGCCTGTCAGTGCAAAAGAGGGTGGTGTTATTAAAGACGGTTTCAATGATGAACTTGACCGTTTGAGAGGTATCATTAAAAATGGCAAGGGTATTATTGACGAAATTGAACAGCGAGAAAAGGAAGCTACTGGAATAAAAAACCTTAAACTTGGCTACAACAGAGTTTTTGGTTATTATATTGAAGTAACAAAGTCATATTATGACCTTGTTCCTGAACATTATATCAGAAAGCAGACACTTGCTAATTGCGAAAGATTTATTACTGATGAATTAAAAAAAGCTGAAAATGAAATTCTCGGTGCAAATGAAAAGGTATTATCACTTGAATACGAAATTTTTTGTGAGGTAAGAGATTTTATTGCCACTCAGCTTGTCAAAGTTCAGGAAACAGCTTCTGCAATTGCACAGCTTGATGTGCTTTGTTCGTTTGCATATACAGCATTGAAAAATGAATATACAAAACCGGATATTGCGATTGATGGCATAATTGATATCAAGGACGGCAGACATCCTGTTGTTGAACTTATGCTCACTGATGAGATGTATGTGCCTAACGATACATATCTTGACCTTAATAATAATCGTATGGCTATTATTACCGGTCCTAATATGTCAGGTAAATCTACATATATGCGTCAGACTGCACTCATTACTCTTATGGCACAAATAGGTTGCTTTGTACCTGCAAAATATGCAAAGATTACAATTGTAGATAAAATTTTCACCCGAGTAGGTGCTTCTGATGACCTTACAGCAGGTCAATCTACATTTATGGTTGAAATGAGTGAAGTTGCTGACATTCTGAAAAATGCGACAAAGCAAAGTCTTGTTATCCTTGACGAAGTAGGTAGAGGTACTTCAACCTATGATGGCATAAGTATTGCAACAGCTGTAGCAGAATATATTGCAAATTCACGTATTCTTGGTTGTAAAACTCTTTTTGCAACTCATTACCACGAACTTATAAAACTTGAGGATGAACTTGACGGTGTTAAAAATTTCAGTGTAGCTGTAAAAAAACGTGGTGAGGATATCAAATTCCTTCGTAAAATTGTTCCCGGCGGAGTTGATGACAGCTATGGTATTGATGTTGCAAAACTTGCCGGACTTCCGAATAAGGTGTTAAAACGCGCTAAAGAACTTCTTACACAGATGGAAGCTGAAAGAATTGAAACAACCAAGAAAACAGATGATCAGATTTCATTTGTTACAATTGGAAATGATAAAATAATCGATAAACTCAAGAAGACAAATGCTGATGAACTTACAGATGAAGATGCTAAATATTTTCTTCGTGAGCTTTGCGGAATGTTGGAATAAAGAGGTGGATTAAGTGGCAAAGGTACAGGTTTTAAGCAAAGAAACAGCCGAACTTATTGCAGCGGGGGAAGTAATTGAAAGACCCAGCTCTATTGTCAAGGAGTTGATTGAAAATTCCATAGACAGCGGTGCAACCGCAATTACTGTGGAAATCAAACATGGTGGCATAAGCTATCTCCGTGTAACTGACAACGGCTGCGGAATTGACCATGAAGATGTACCTACAGCCTTTTTACGTCATGCAACAAGTAAAATCCGCGATAAATCTGATCTTGATAGTATTCTCACTCTTGGGTTCCGTGGCGAAGCGCTGGCTTCTATTTGTGCGGTTGCAAAAGTTGATGTCCTTACAAAAACATTTAATGAGCAATTCGGCACACATTATTCTATAAATGGTGGAATTGAAAAGGAATATGAACAGACTGGATGTCCCGACGGAACCACCATTATAATCCGTGATATATTTTATAATGTACCAGCAAGACTTAAGTTTCTTAAAAAGGACGTTGCAGAAGGTAATGCAATTGCTTCAATTGTTGATAAAATTGCAATTTCACATCCTGAAATTTCATTTAAGTTTATTCGTGATAACAAACAAGAATTTGTTACTCCGGGTGATGGTGAACTCTATTCATCTGTGTATGCAGTAATGGGCAAGCAGTTTGCAGCATCAATGCTTCCGGTAGATTATGAATTGAATGGTATTAAAATAAATGGTTTTACGGTAAAACCTCTTTTCGGCAGGCCGAACCGAACCATGCAGCACTTCTTTATTAATGGACGATATGTAAAATCGCTTGTTTGTACTCGTTCGCTTGAACATGCCTATCAGAACAGCATTATGGAGGGGAAGTTTCCATCTTGCGTGTTAATGCTTACAATTCCTCCATCTATTATTGATGTAAACGTGCATCCAGCTAAAATAGAGGTGCGCTTTACTGATGAAAGGGTTATTGCTGACAGTATTTTCTTTGCTGTAAAAAACGCAATTCTTCTTGATTCAAAACCTGTGGAAATAAATATAAAGAAACATGTTATAGATTACAGAAAACCTGTTCAGGAAGAATTGCCGGAATATACACAGATTAAATTCCAGTCTGAACCCATTGTTCAGGAAATAAAGCCTGTATATCAGGAACCTGTCCAGGAACATATTGTAACCCCACAGCCGCATATTCCAGTTACTCCACAAATACAGAAACCTATACCTACAGTAAATACTGTTATAAACAATATTTCAGATAATAAAATTACAGATGTTCCATATGATATGCCGTCAGAAATTAAAAATGACGATTTACCACTTGAAAAACTTGAGCCTGTTGATGATATACAATTCAAATATATATCAGAAGCTTCTTTTGAAAAAAAGAAGCAAATTCAGCCGGAACCTAAGAAAGAAATATATTTTAAGGTGATAGGAGAAGTTTTCAAAAATTATATTATTGCTGAAGTTGAGGGCGATATAGTTTTTATTGATAAGCATGCTGCCCACGAACGCATACTTTTTGAAAAATTAAAAAGCGGAAAACAAAAGCTTGTTTGTCAGATGCTTCTGAATAGTCCTGAAGTCATTCTTGATTTTGAGGAATTCAATGCATTAATACAAAATAAGGATTTTGTATCGGAAATGGGATTTGAGTTTGAAATATCCGGTTCATCAAAAGTTATTGTAAGTGGAGTTCCGACGATACTTGACCAGTGTGATCCATCTGACCTGATTATTGAACTGGCAAGAAATCTCAGTGATAATAAAGCAAATCCAATGCCTGAGATACTTGATGATATGTACCACACATTTGCTTGTAAAGCAGCAATTAAAGCAAACGATGTAAATACGCTTTCAGAATTGGCGGTAATTGTAAAAACTATACTTACTGATGAAAGTATACGATACTGTCCTCATGGTCGCCCGGTTATGTTCAAGCTTACAAAACGTGAACTTGAAAAACAGTTTAAAAGAATTGTTTGATAAAAGGAGTTGTGCTATGTCGGAAGAAAAAAAACCATTGCTTGTAGTTGCAGGTCCCACAGCCTCAGGCAAGACAGCTCTCGGTATCGCTTTGGCTAAAGAATTGAATGGAGAAGTAATTTCTGCTGATTCAATGCAAATATATAAAGGTCTTGATATTGCTACGGCCAAGCCTACTACTGATGAAATGTGTGGGATACCTCATCATATTATCAGTGTTATTGATATGGAAACTAAATTCAGTGTTGCAGATTATGTTTCCCTTGCAAAAGAAAAAATAGATGATATTTGTTTGAGAGGAAAACTTCCTATACTTGTTGGGGGAACGGGATTGTATATTAATTCATTGGTTGATAATGTGGATTTCAGCAATGCAGAAACAGATGGAAATGTACGTGCCAAGTTAACCAATGAACTTGAATTATACGGTGCTGAAATTCTTTATGAACGTTTAAAGAAGATTGACCCTGAAACAGCTGAAATAGTGCCGGTTCAGAATACAGTCAGAATAATACGAGCTTTGGAAATTTATGAGTTGACAGGAATAAAATTCAGTGAATATAAAAGAATGAATAAAGGTGCTGAATCTCTTTATAAACTTTGCATGATCGGGTTGAATTATCGTGACCGTCAAAATCTGTACGACCGAATAAATAAACGTGTGGGACTTATGGTTGAAAATGGTATGATACAAGAATGTCAAGAGGTATTTAATACTAAAAAGATAGGTACAGCGTTTCAGGCAATTGGATACAAGGAGCTTATTCCATATTTTAAGAAAGAAGCGTCTCTTGAGGAGTGTCTTGACAAAATTCGATTAGGTTCGCGTAGATATGCCAAAAGACAACTGACATGGTTTCGTCGGGATGAACGAATTAATTGGATATATATGGACGAAATAAATAATTTTAATAAAATTATGGAAATATGCAAAAAAATAGTAGCCAAATCAAAAATTTTGTGATATAATAATTATGAGCATTTGTTTTTGCTTGAAAATATGATATTTTATCCTGAAAGGAAGGGAATGGTTAAAAATGAATAAAAATATTAACCTTCAGGATGTTTTTCTTAATCAGGTAAGAAAAGACAAGATTCCCGCAACTTTTATCCTTACTAATGGATTTCAGTTTAAAGGGATTGTAAAGGGATTCGACAGCTATGTTGTAATTCTTGAAAGTGAAGGAAAACAGGAATTGGTGTTCAAGCATGCTATTTCAACAATTATTCCTTCAAAGTCTATATCAATTCTTGAGTCTGAACAGTAAGTCATGAATACTATTACAGTCAGAATACTTGTTTTTTTTCTTTCACTGTTTATTCTTGTAACAGTATCAAGTCAGATAATACTCCAGACAAAAGAGGACTATGTTACTGAAACTGCTGTTATTTATTCTTCGGCAGAAAAAGTAACGTTTCAGGGAGTATATATAAGAAACGAAACTGTGATAAATAGTAACATTAACGGAGTATTAAGCTACTCTTGTGCAGATGGCGGGAAGATTGCAAATGGCTCTGTTATTGCTTATGTTTATGAAAGTGAAAGCGATATTTTTATTAATCAACGTATAAAAAAGTTAAAGGAAGATGTTGAACTTCTGAAAAGTGCTCAGAATCCTGGTACAACTGAGGTTACAACACCTGCAATTATTTCGCCGCTGATTGATCAGCAGTATCAAACAGTTGCTTTTCTTATCGCTGAAAATGATTTGACTTCATTAGCAGAAGAACGAAAAAAACTTCAGACTCTTATGGGCATTTATCAGATTGTTATTAATGAAGAAACTGATTTCAATGATGCGATAGATGATATAAACGCTGAAATAAAAGAGCTCGAACGACATAAAAAAGAACCTAAAAACACTATTACTGCCGATAGTACAGGCTATTTTATAAGTTATATTGACGGATATGAAAATGTACTTTCACCAGATAAGATTAATAATCTTTCAGTAGATGATATTAAAAAAATAATTTCTAATTCTAATCTTGATACCTCTGATAATACTGTAGGAAAAATGGTAGATGGATATGAATGGAAAATGGTTGGCATTGTAAATACAGAACAAATGCCTATTTATACCGGCAATAATGTTACAGTTAAATTTGCTTCGACGCCTGATACGGTAACTGCAGTAATCGAGGATATAATCGAGTCAGATAATCCTGAAGAAAGTATTATTGTCCTTGGATGTGATGAACTTACATATAATCTTGTTCAGCGCAGAGTTGAACGTGTAGAACTTATTTTAAATGATTATGAGGGAATAAAAGTACCACGTAAAGCCATTAGATTCAACAAGAATAATGATAAAGGTGTGTATATACTTCTAGGACAGAGAATTGCATTCAAAAAAATTGAACCAATATATGAATGTGATGAATATATTCTTTCAAAAATAACTTCAGATACGGAATATGTCAGCGTTTATGATGACATAATCTGTGAAGGTGAAATATCTGCAGATTTGTATATTGAAGAAACAACTTCAATGGAATCAAATGATGAATCAGAACCAAATGAAACTATGTAATAGTCCTGAAAGAGGTGAATTATGGATTTCACAATTTCAGAAAATATTAAACGAATACGATATGACATAGAAGATGCTAAAGCTAAGTACAGAAAGCATGATGATATTGTAAAGATAATGGCTGTAACAAAAACAGTTCCGTATGAGCGTGTTAATTATGCTATCAGTGAGGGAATTACACTTCTTGGTGAAAATCGTGTTCAGGAATATCTTTCAAAGAAGAATTTTTATAATAAGAATGCAGAAGTAAATTTTATAGGACATCTACAAACTAATAAAATAAAATACATTATCGATGATATAACTCTTATACATTCTGTTGATAGTATAAAGCTTGCTGCTGAAATTGATAAACAATCCGAAAAGCTTCAGAAATGTATGGATGTTTTGATTGAAGTGAATATCGGAAAAGAGGAAAGCAAAAGCGGTGTTCACCCTGAAATGCTTGGTGAAATACTTGATGAAATGTCTTTATTAAAAAACATCAGAATTAAGGGTTTGATGACGATTCCTCCAGTATTTAATTCTGAAGAGTCATTTGAAAAAATGCAAATGCTCTTTAATGAATTTAAAGCAAAACGGACAGACAATATAAATATGGATATTTTGTCCATGGGTATGTCTTCCGATTATGCACTTGCCGTTAAATACGGCTCGAATATAGTAAGAATAGGTTCCGGTATTTTTGGAACAAGAAAATAAAAAAGAGAGGACGATAAAAATGAGTTTTATTGGTAATTTAAAGGAAATGCTTGGTATGGAAACCGAAATGGATGATGAATTTGATACTATTGATAATACCAATGATTCAGATTCAAACGATGAAGTAGGAAAAAGAAATAAGGTTGTAAATATCCATGCTACAGCTCAGTTGCAGGTTATTCTTGTAAAGCCTGAAGTTTTTCAGGATACAAAGCAGATTGCAGATCATCTCAATTCAAAAAAGACTGTTGTGCTCAATCTTGAATCAACAACACCTGATGTAACAAGAAGAATTATCGACTTTCTTGGTGGTGTAGCTTACGCAAACGGTGGTAACATCAAGCCTGTTGCAAATAATACATTTATCATCACACCATATAATGTGGGCTTCGTTGGCGAAGATCTTGTTGGTGAACTTGAAAATAATGGTGTGTTTCTTTAATAATGGGAAAGCTTAACAGCTATTATTCCAAATTACCAGAAGATGATAGGATACTTGTTTCGCATATTCTTGATATGATTGAAATATGCGAAAGAAGCTATCAACCTAAGTTTTCATTTTTTCTTGATGAGCGACAAGTTATACTTGCTGAAAATGTAATGCAGGAACAACATTGTGAGCATTATTCTTTTTCTGGTGGATATGACAATGCTTCAAGAAAAGTACTTGGTGTTTTTCCTGCTTACTGGGAAGACAAGGAAAACTATCCTATTTCTATATTGTCAATAAAATATAGAGAATCGGACAAGCTTACGCACAGAGATTTCCTTGGTGTATTTATGTCCAGGCAGATTAAAAGGAATATGCTTGGAGATATTGTAGTTGGAAAAGGAGAAGCAACTGTTTTTGTTTATAAAACTGTAAAAGATATGTTGCTATCAGAAATAAGCAAAATTGGTTCAGTCGGTGTAAAAATTACTGAAATTGATAATGCTGATATTAAAGCTGAACAATCATTTATAGAAAAAATAGGTACTGTTTCATCGCTGCGACTCGATAGCGTAGTTAGCGTTGCTTCAGGTCTTAGTCGTGAAAAATCCGCAAGTCTTATCAAGGGTGGCAACGTTACAGTTATGTATAATGTTGTTGAAGTACCATCCTATCAGATGAGTGTAGGTGAGACCTTTTCAGTACGTGGAAGCGGAAAATTTATTTTGTTTTCCGTAAATGGGAAAACAAAAAAAGACAGAATACATATAACAGTGAAAAAATATAATTAATGAGGTGAAAAATATGCTGAGTGTTAAGGATATTAATAATAAGCGTTTTGAACAAGCAAGACCTGGTTATAAGCCAGAAGAAGTTGACGATTTTCTTAGAGAAATTGCTCATCAGATTACTCAGTATCAGAAGGATAAGGAAGAAACTGAAAAGAAAATTGCTGTTCTTGTTGAAAGTGTAAGAGAATATAAGAAAGATGAAGATGCACTCAAGGATGCACTTATTGGAGCACAGAAGCAAGGTAGAGCAGTTATTGCTGAAGCTCAGGAACAAGCAGATAAGATTATTGCGGAAGCCAGAATTAAAGCTGATGAGATTATCGGTACTACAAGAGTTCAGCTTGAAAAAGAGAAACGTTGTCTTGTGAAGATGCAGCAGGAAGTTTCTGATTTTAAGGCAAACCTTCTAAATATGTATAAGCAGCATCTTGAACAGATTACAGCTATTCCTGATTATGATGACGAAGATGAAGAGGAAGTACAGGAAACAGTAACTGAAACAGTTACTGAAGAAAGTGTTTCATCTGTTGCACAGGAAGAAGTAGTTGCTCCTAAGCCTGAACCTCAGGATATGGAAGCTACAAAGGTTCTTGAAAGTCCTTTTAAGTCAGAAAAAACAGCATTCCCATTTGATAATGCTATAGCTGCGAATTCAGTAAAAACTGAAAATAAGTTCGGAGAATTAAAATTCGGACAGAATAAATAAATTCCAAGGAGAGATAAACCAATGGCGCAGGATTACAATTCCACTTTAAATCTGCCGCAGACCGAATTTTCAATGCGTGGTAATCTTACACAGAAAGAACCTGCAATGATAGAAAACTGGGCAGCAGAAAGAACTTATTATGAAATGATCAAGAAAAATGAAGGTAAGCCTCTTTACGTTCTTCATGACGGACCTCCGTATGCAAATGGTGATATCCATATGGGTACAGCTCTTAATAAGGTTCTTAAGGATATTATTGTTCGTTATAAGAATATGAACGGATTTTGTTCACCATATATTCCAGGATGGGATACACATGGTCTTCCTATCGAACTGAGAGCTCTTAAGGAAATCGGTGTAGAAAATGGTGCGATTTCTGCGGTTGAACTCAGAAAGCATTGCCATGAGTATGCTCTTAAGCAGGTCGATAATCAGAGAAAGCAGTTCCAGCGCCTTGGTGTATGGGGCGATTTTGATGATCCGTATCTTACACTTAAACCAGAATTCGAAGCAAGACAGGTCGAGATTTTCGGCAATATGTTTGGTAAGGGTTACATTTATAAGGGACTCAAGCCTGTATATTGGTGTCCTGACTGTCAGACAGCTCTTGCAGAAGCTGAAATTGAGTACGAAAATGACCCATGTCACTCTATCTATGTAAAGTTCAAGGTTGTTGACGATAAGGGCAAGCTTGCTCCGCTTGGTATTGACCTTGATAAGACATATTTTGTAATCTGGACAACAACAACATGGACTCTTCCAGGTAACCTTGCTATCTGTCTTGGTCCTGATTATGAGTACACAGTTGTTCAGGCAAATGGTGAAAATTACATTATGGCTGCTGAACTTGTTAAGCCAACAATGGCAGCTGCTAAAATTGAAGAATATACAACAACAGGCTCCATCTACGGCAGGGATCTGGAATATATCCAGACAAAGCATCCTATCATGGACAGAAATTCCATGATTATTGTAGGTGACCACGTTACACTTGAAAGTGGTACAGGCTGTGTTCATACCGCACCTGGCTTCGGTGTTGACGACTTTGAAGTTTGCAAGAAGTATCCTGAAATTGGTATTGTTGTACCTGTTGACGCTAAGGGTGTTCAGACAGCTGAAGCAGGCAAGTATGCAGGTCTTACAACAACTGATTCCAATAAGATTATTGCTCAGGATCTTGAAGACGGCGGTGCACTTTTTGCTCTTGAAAAGATTGTCCACCAGTACCCACACTGTTGGAGATGTAAAAATCCTGTTCTTTTCCGTGCAACAGAGCAGTGGTTCTGTTCTGTTAAGAACTTCAAGGATGAAGCTATCAAGGCTATTGATGAAGTTCAGTGGATTCCTGAATGGGGTCAGGACAGAATCAAGGGCATGGTAACGGACAGAAGTGACTGGTGTATTTCCCGTCAGCGTACATGGGGTGTACCGATTCCTGTTGTATATTGTAAGGATTGCGGTAAGCCTGTTGTTACAGATGAAACAATCAAGGCTGTTTCTGACATGTTCCGTGCTGAAGGTGCAAATTCCTGGTACATCAAGGATGCAAAGGATTTCCTCCCTGCAGGAACAAAGTGTGAATGCGGTTGCACAGAATTTGAAAAGGAAAAGGATATTTTCGACGTTTGGTTTGATAGCGGCGTAACTCATAAGGCTGTTATGGAAGAACGTGGATTTGAAACACCTGTAGACCTTTATCTTGAAGGTGCTGACCAGTACAGAGGTTGGTTCCAGTCTTCACTCCTTACATCTGCTGCTACAGCAGGTAAGTCACCATATAAGGCTGTTTGCACACACGGCTGGGTAGTTGACGGCGAAGGTAAGGCTATGCATAAGTCCCTTGGTAACGGTGTTGCACCAAATGAAGTAACTGACGTTTACGGTGCAGATATTCTTCGTCTTTGGGCAGCTTCTTCCGATTATCACTCCGATGTAAGAATTTCCAAGGAAATCCTCAAGCAGCTTTCTGACACTTATAAGAAAATCAGAAATACTGCAAGATATATTCTTGGTAACCTTTGCAATGGCGAGGGATTTAATCCTGAAACTGATTGCGTAGCTGTAAATGAACTCCATGAGATTGACAAATGGGCACTTATTAAGCTTAATGCACTCATTGATAAGGTTAAGGCAGCTTATGATGCATTCGATTTCCATATCGTAGTAAGCAGCATTCATAACTTCTGCATTACAGATATGTCCAATTTCTATCTCGATATTATCAAGGATAGACTCTACTGTACAGGTGAAAAATCTGTTGACCGACGTGCTGCTCAGACAGCTATGTACAAGATCCTCAGTGCACTTTCAAAGATGCTTGCTCCAATTCTTAGCTTTACTGCTGAAGAAATTTGGAAGTATATCCCACATACATCTTCCGACGATACAAGAAGCATTTGTATGAATGATATGCCAGAAAAGATTGACGTAATAGTTGATGAAAGCTTCACAGAAAAGTGGAATACAATCTATCAGCTTCGTTCTGATGTTACAAAGGCACTTGAAGTTAAGCGCCAGAACAAGTTCATCGGTGCTCCACTTGAAGCTAAGGTTATCATTCACGCAGCAGAAAATTATGATACATTCAATAATTTCAAGGATATTCTTGAAAAGGTATTTATTGTATCAGCTGTAGAAATTACAACTGACGGAACAGGTGAGTATGGCAGTGATAACTTCGAAGGTGTAACTTATGATGTTGAACGTGCTTCCGGTGATAAGTGTGAACGTTGTTGGGCATACTCTGAAACGGTAGGCGCAAATGCTGAACATCCTACACTTTGTGCACGTTGCACAGCTGAAATTTAATGATTTTTTCTCTAAGCCAAGGGAACAAATTTCCTTTGGCTTAGATTAGGTTAAGGATTATGATAATTTTTCTTGTTATTTTAGGAATAATTCTCGTTGTAATTGATCAGTTAATAAAAATATGGGCTAGTAACGTGCTGAAGCCTGTAAAGGTGATGGACTTTATACATTTTGGCAAGCTTGATATAATGGATTTGCATTATGTACAAAATGAAGGTGCAGCATTCAGTAGCTTCAGTGGTGCAAGATGGTTTCTTGTGGGATTGGTAATTGTTATGCTGATTGGACTTACAGTATTTGTCGTCAAATATAAATACAAGTGTCCTTTCTTTTTGATAAGTGCAGTAATGGTTATGGCAGGTGGAATAGGAAATCTTATTGACAGAGTAAGATTTGGATATGTTATTGATTATCTCGATGTAAAGCTATTCAACTTTGCAGTGTTTAATTTTGCTGATATCTGCGTTGTTTTGGGTGCAATTTTTCTTTTAATTTTCTTGTTTTGGATTGAACCTAAAATTGTTGAAAAAGAAAAAGCTGAAGAAGAAAAGGAAATGCCTGATGAGCAAATTTAGTTATTTAGTTGAAAATATCTGCAATGATGTAAGAATTGATAAGTGGATTTGCGAACAAAATCATGATATATCACGTTCAATGCTTCAAAAGCTATTAAAAGATAATCAGGTTACTGTAAATGGTAAGTCAGTTTCTAAAAGTTATAAGGTGACTAATGGCGATGAAATAATAATTGATGTTCCTGCACCTGTTGAACTTGACGTACTTTCTGAAAATATTCCGATAGAAATTGTTTATGAAGATGAGGATTTGCTTGTTGTAAATAAACCTAAGGGAATGGTTGTACATCCTGCAGCAGGTAACTATAACGGTACATTAGTCAATGCTTTGCTGTATCATTGCAACGGTCGGCTTTCCTCCATAAATGGTGTAATTCGTCCTGGAATAGTTCATCGTATTGATAAGAATACCAGTGGCTTGCTGATTGTTGCAAAAACTGATAAAGCACACACTGGACTTGCCGAACAGATAAAGGCACATACCTTTACGCGTGAATATCAGGCTATTGTGTGTGGACGACTTAAAGAATCTTCAGGAATAATTGAGGCACCTATCGGACGTCATCCCGTTGATCGTAAAAAAATGTGTGTCACAGATAAAAATTCCAAAGAAGCCAAAACAGAATACACTGTCCTTGATGAGTTCAATGGATATTCTCATATAAAATTAAAACTTTATACAGGCAGAACACATCAGATTCGTGTCCACATGTCATATGTTGGACATCCTGTTTATGGTGACGATGTTTATGGTAAAGCTTCGAAATTGTGTGAAGGTCAATGCCTTCACGCTAAAAAAATTGGATTTATTCATCCAATAAGCGGAAATTATCTCGAATTTGACAGTGAGCTTCCTGAATATTTTGTTACTGTTCTTAATAAATTATCGAAATAAAGGAATTGTATTATGACAGATTTTTCAAATTATGTGCTGATTACAGATCTTGACGGAACCCTTTTACCGCACAGTAAAATTGTTTCCATTAAAGATCTTGTAGCTATTGAAAGATTTAAAAACTGCGGAGGAATATTTACCATTGCAACTGGTAGAATCTATCAGGCTGCTGAGCAATTTTTTGATATTTTAAAACCGAATGCTCCTGTGTTGCTGAACAATGGTGGTCTTATATACGATATACAGCAAAAAAAAGCTTTGTATTCATGTTATCTTGACCCAGTGTCAATTGATTATACAATTGCTTTAATGGAGCAGTTTCCCGAAATAGGTGTCGAAATCAATACAATGGACAATATTTATGTTGTACGAATGACCGAATGGGAGAAACGTCATCTTGAAATGACGCATCTGCCTTATGCAGAAACAACCATTGATGCAGTTAAAAATGAAAAATGGTGTAAGGTGCTTTATTCAATTGAAGGCGGCAGAATGTATTTACTTGAAGAATATGTTAAGCAGATGGGATGGAATAAAGCTAGCTTTACCGCTTCGGGTGAATTCCTTTTTGAGTGCCTTCCATTGAATTGTTCAAAGGGCAGAGCACTTGAAAAGCTTGCTGAAATATGTAATTGGCAGGACTATACAATTTCAGCTGCAGGTGATTATGATAATGACCTTGCAATGCTGGAGTACGCTAATATCGGTTTTGCCCCTGAAAATGCACAGGATATAGTAAAAAAATCCGCCTCATATGTTACAAAAGCAACCTGTGAGGATGGTGCGATTGCAGAAGCAATCGAATATATTGAAAAGGTTTGTAAAGTGAAATAACTTTTCACTTACGTCATAGAAAGGAATGGTAAAATTATGGACGCTTCTATCAGAAAACAGCTTGAAACAACAGCGTGTAAGGTAAGAATGGGAGTAATTGAAGGGGTTTACAACGCAAAATCAGGTCATCCGGGTGGTTCACTTTCCATTTGCGACCTTCTGACATATCTCTATTTTGCAAAGCTCAATGTTGACCCTAAAAACCCTAAAATGGCGGAAAGAGACAGAGTAGTTCTCTCCAAGGGTCACTGTGCACCAGCACTTTATTCTGTACTCGCAGAAAGAGGATTTTTCTCAGCAGATGAACTTAAAAAACTTCGTCACATTGGTGCAATGCTTCAGGGGCACCCGGATATGAAGGGTACACCTGGCGTTGATATGAGCACAGGTTCTCTTGGTCAGGGTATCTCCGCAGCCTGCGGTATGGCTCTTGGTGGCAAGCTTTCTTGTGGAACATACAAGGTATACGCTATTCTTGGTGACGGCGAAATCGAAGAAGGTCAGGTTTGGGAAGCAGCTATGTTTGCCGCTCACAATAAGCTTGATAACCTTGTTGCAATTGTAGATAACAACGGTCTCCAAATTGATGGCAAAATCACAGAGGTTTGCTCACCAATGCCTATCACAGACAAGTTTGAAGCATTTGGTTGGCACGTTATTACAATCAATGCTCACGATTTTGACGAAATTGAATGTGCATTTGATGAAGCTGAAAAGATTAACGGCAAGCCTGTTGCAATCATTCAGACAAGTACAAAGGGCAAGGGCGTTTCCTTTATGGAAAATCAGGTAGGCTGGCACGGTGCGGCTCCTAACAAGGAACAGTATGACCAGGCTATGGAAGAACTCAACGCACAGCTTAAAGCTTTAGAAGCTTAATCCGAGGAAAGGAACAGGTGAATAAAATGGCAGATGTAATCAAAAAGGCAACCAGAGAAAGCTACGGCGAAGCACTGGCTGAGCTTGCAGATAAATATGATGATTTGGTAGTTCTTGACGCTGACCTTGCAGCAGCTACAAAGACAGGCATTTTCAAGAAGAAGTGCCCTGAAAGATTTATCGACTGCGGTATCGCAGAAGCAAATATGATGGGTGTTGCAGCTGGTCTTGCTACAACAGGCAAGAAGGTTTTCGCAAGCTCTTTCGCAATGTTTGCAGCTGGCAGAGCATATGAAATCGTTCGTAACACAATCGGCTACCCACACATTAACGTTAAAATCGGTGCAACACACGCAGGTATCTCCGTTGGTGAAGATGGTGCAACACATCAGTGCAATGAGGATATCGCTCTTATGAGAACAATTCCTGGTATGACAATCATCAACCCAGCTGACGATGTTGAAGCAAGAGCAGCTGTTGAAGCAGCAATCAACATTGACGGCCCTGTATACCTCCGTTTCGGACGTCTTGCAGTTCCAGTTTTCAATGACAAGGACACATATAAGTTTGAAGTAGGCAAGGGTGTTCAGCTTAAGGATGGCAAGGATGCAACAATCGTTGCAACAGGTCTTATGGTAAATGAAGCACGCATTGCAGCTGATATGCTCGAAGCAGAAGGTATTTCCGTTCGTGTAATCAATATCCATACAATCAAGCCACTTGATAAGGAAATTATCTGCAAGGCTGCTTGTGAAACAGGTGTTATCGTTACAGCCGAGGAACACAGCGTAATCGGCGGTCTTGGCTCCGCAGTTGCAGAAGCAGTAACAGAATGCTGCCCTGTACCTGTTGTAAAGGTAGGCGTAAACGACGTTTACGGTCACTCAGGTCCAGCTGTTGACCTCCTCAAGGAATTTGGTCTTTCCGCTGAAAATATCGTTGAAAAGGTTAAGTATGCAATTACTTTGAAGAAGTAATTCGGTTCAACTGAATATTATAGCAAAGTCGCTCGTCAGGGCGGCTTTGTTTTTGCAATAATTGACTTTTGAGTGGGGTAATGGTATAATTATCAAAGGTATAAATTGTGATTTTGATAAGGAGTATGAGTGTGATTGAACTTAAAGAAATAACACCCGATAACTTTGAAGAAGTATTAAAATTAAAGGTTGCTGAACATCAAAAAGGTTTAGTATCAACAGTTGCTTATTCGTTAGCACAAGCGTGGATGTATAAATCTGCTTATCCTTTTGCAATATATGCAAATGAAAAAGCTGTAGGATTTATTATGTTGGGATATTATGAAGCAAGAAGGCAATATACACTGTGGAAATTCTTAATAGATGAACGCTACCAAAACAAAGGATATGGAAGAAAAGCATTACAGCTTGCAATAGATTATCTGATTGATACTTTTGACGTAAGTGAAATATTTACAGGTGTTTCTTTAGGTAACGAAACAGCGAAACACCTTTACGCTTCCGTTGGCTTTGAAGCAACAGGAGTTGTTGAGGATAATATGGAGGAAATGAAGTATGTTCCACACAGGTACAAAAACCTTTGAAACAGACCGACTGATTTGTCGCCCATTTACAACAGAGGATTACAGCGATATGCTGAAAAACTGGATTGCCAACCCGAATATTCAGTTTGAATACGGCGAGCCTGTCTACACAACCGTTTCAGAAGTGAAAGAACTGCTTAAAAAATACGTCGAAAGCTATAAAAATCCTGATTTCTACCGTTGGGCAATTATCGAAAAGAAAAGCGGTGAAAATATCGGTCAGATTGCATTTTGCAAGGTCTATTCCGATTGCGGAACAGCTGAAATAGAATACTGTATCGGTGAAAGCTTCTGGGGTAACGGCTATGCAGGTGAAGCTTTGTCAGGTGTAATTGACTTTACTTTTAAAAAAACGGATTTTATCAAGCTTGAAGCATATCATAGAATTGAAAATGATAAATCGGGGAAAGTGCTTTCAAAATCTGCAATGCACGTTACCGATATTGTTGAACGCTTTAAAAGAGAAAATGTGTCACCTCACGGTGAAGTGTGTTATTGCATAAACAAAGATGATTATATAAATTCTTCCGAAAGGAACAACCAAAATGGATAAATCAATAATCGAAAAAGTAAATAACCTCCGTGCCGAAATTGAACAGCACAACCATAATTACTACGTTATGGATAACCCAACAATTGATGATTACACCTATGATATGCTTATGCAGGAGCTGAAAAATCTCGAAGCAGAGTATCCCGAACTTGCCGACCCGAATTCACCAACTCAGCGTGTAGGCGGCGAGGCACTCAACTTGTTTGAAAAGGTTGAGCATAAGGTGCAGATGGGCAGCCTGCAGGACGTATTCTCCCTTGAACAGGTTCAGGCTTTTACCAACCGTTGCCGTGAAGCTTTTTCAAAGCCGGTTTATGTCGTAGAACCCAAAATTGATGGACTTTCCGTTTCTCTTGAATATGTAAACGGCGAGTTTGTACGTGGCTCAACCCGTGGCGACGGCTTTATAGGCGAGGACGTTACAGCTAACCTCAAAACAATTAAATCAATTCCTCTTAAACTTAAAGAAGCTGTGCCTTTCCTCGAAGTAAGAGGTGAGGTTTATATGCCTCGTGAAACGTTTTTCACACTTGTTGAAAAACAGGAAAACAACGGCGAAACACCATTCAAAAATCCACGAAATGCCGCAGCTGGCTCACTCCGTCAGAAAAATCCGAAGATTGCCGCTGAGCGTAAGCTTGATATCTTTGTTTTCAATGTCCAGCAGATTGAGGGCGTGGAATTAACCTCACACAAGCAATCATTGGACTACCTGAAAAAGCTTGGCTTCAAGGTTGTTGCAGAGTACGTTCAGGCTGAAACATACGAGGAAATTTCCGCACGAATTGACCACATCGGCAATATGCGAAGCGAATATAGCTTTGATATTGACGGTGTTGTAATAAAAATCGACGATTTTGCACTTCGTGAAAAAATGGGTGCAACCTCAAAAGTACCTAAATGGGCGGTTGCATATAAGTTTCCTCCAGAGGAAAAGGAAACAAAACTTCTTGATATTGAAGTAAACGTCGGCAGAACAGGTGCTATAACCCCTGTCGCAATTTTTGAGCCAGTTCTTCTTGCTGGAACAAGCGTAAGCCGTGCAGTGCTTCATAATCAGGAGTTCATCACCGAAAAAGATATCCGAATTGGCGATACAATCCTTGTCCGCAAGGCAGGTGAAATAATTCCTGAGGTACTCAAATCTGTTGCACACGGCGAAAATTCTGTTCCGTATACACTTCCAAAATTTTGTCCTGTATGTGGAGATAAGGCTGTCAAGTACGCTGATGAAGCCGTTTTACGTTGTCCTAATGTGGATTGTCCGGCACAGCTTAAACGAAACATTATTCACTTTGCAAGCAAGGGTGCAATGAACATTGACGGTCTAGGCGAGGCAATTGTAACCCAACTTGTTGACAACATAATTATTTCTGGTGTTGCTGACCTCTACAGAATTAAAGTTGAACAGCTTGAAGCACTTGAACGTTTCGGTAAAAAATCTGCCGAAAACCTTGTAAAAGCAATTGAAGGCTCAAAGGAAAACTCCCTCGAACGTGTAATATTCGGACTTGGCATACGCAATATCGGTCAGAACGGTGCAAAGCTGCTCTGTAACCGTTTCGAAAGCATTGAAGCAATTATGAGCGCAACAGCCGAAGAAATTTCCGAAATTGACGGCTTTGGTGACATTATGTCCGAAAGCGTTTTCTCAGCATTTCACGATAAGCATTTTGCTGAGCTTGTAGATGAGCTTAAATCTCTTGGTGTAAAAATGGAATACGAGAAGCAGGAGAATAGCGACAATCGTTTTGAGGGCAAAACTTTTGTCCTTACGGGTACACTTCCTACAATGACCCGTGACGAGGCAAAGGAAATTATCGTCCGCCTCGGAGGAAAAGCTGTAGGCTCAGTATCAAAAAAGACCAGCTATGTCGTAGCAGGCGAGGACGCAGGTAGCAAGCTTACCAAAGCACAAGAACTTGGTATTACAATCCTAAACGAACAAGAATTTCTTGATATGACAAAGTAAAAAATCCGTACCACTATAAATTAAGTGGTACGGATTTTTACATTTTACAGTTTAATATCTGCATCGCTTGGCATAATCAGTGCCGCTATAATATAAGCTGCAATTCCAAATCCAGAAAGACAAAGGATAGCCCATATAAGTCTTACAACTGTTGTGTCAATGTTAAGATAACGTGCAACACCTGAGCACACACCGCAGATTTTTCTGTCTGATTCACATTTCATAAGTTTATTCATAATTATTCCTCCGTAAAATCAATGTTTAATTCGCCTAAATCAAGATTAAATTTAATTGTACCAATAGGACTAATATTATCGGATGTTTCGTCACCTTTAACATTTACTTCGCCAAAATCATTTTCAATATCAAGTTTGTAATCGGAACGCTTACCGAGAAGTGTTATACTAACCTCTCCAAGATCAAGATTAATATTATTTTCACCTGTAAGCTTACATTCTTCAAAAGTCATTTCTCCTGCATCCATATTGATTTTCGAATTGCTCAGTTCGCTATTATTAAATGTACATTCGCCCATATTAATGGAAATATCAGCAGTTGTAATTGCTGAAATATTATTTAATACTGCTTCACCGGCATTCATATCAAATGTAAATTTGTCGGCAATTATATCATCAGCATAAAATTCACCAGCATTGAGTGAAAATTTGACTTCTTTAAAACTGCGTTCAGGAATTGTTACAATAATTTCAACAGCTACATCTTCAAAACTCATAAATGAAGTTGAGGTTGTATTTGCGATTTTCAAGCAACCGTCAGTAAGTTCATAATTTACTGTATCCGCATTTGTAGCAATACCAAAGTTTTCACCTCTTACAACTGTAAATATACCTGCATTTGCTGAAAAATCAAGGGAAGTAATTTCCTCTGTTTCCTCAATGGTAACTGCATCTGATGCATTAACTTTATTAGCAGCAGACGAAGGTCCAATTGAAATACCGTTAAGATTTATTCCATTTATAGCAAGAGTTGCAATGCCTATACCGCCAATTGCAATAAGTATCATACCTGTAATAAACAGGCTAAGACATTTTTTTAGCATCATTCAGCCCTCCTTTTTCTGAAAAGGTTTCTTATACCCTTGAAGGTAAAAGGTACAAGTTTGAAGAAGAAAGCAAGGGAAGCTGAAAGCATTACCATACCGATGCCTGCTGAGATAAGTGCTGCACAAATAAATCCGATTCCATTCGGAACAGAAGCAGGGAATTGAATAATACCAGTAATCAGTGCAATAATTGAAGCAATAAAGCATACTGCTGAAACAAAGCCAAATACAAACATTACCACAAAGATTGCAAAAATTACACCAGCAAGTGCAATAATAAGCGGAAATCCGAAAATTAATCCAATTACAATTAATATAACTATCAAAGCTGTGTTTGATGATTGTTTTGGAGCAGCGTCAGGCTGTGGAGGAACATCCTTTACGTAATGCTCGTCAAACATTCCTGACGGACTTTCTTGATTAGCATTAGGTAATACATCTTGTTCCATATTTTGAGGAGTGCCATTAGGCTTGATATCCTCTTCGACTGTGTTCGCAACAGTCTCTTCAAAAGCGTCAGGCTTTCTCAGTGAAGCAAAAACACTGGTGTTGTTCTGCGGCATAGGTTTGCTTTCTTTGTATTTCAGATAAACCATACTTTGAGAATACAAAGAAGTTTCTCCGATAATGCTTCTTGCAAGATTGAAAGGCTTGCCTAATTCTGCAATAACAACTTGCTCGTTTTCAGGACCTGCTTCATCAAAGTATTCTTCATAGAATCCGACAGCCATATCACGTTCTTCTTTAGAAAGTGAAATAAGATGTGACGCAAGCTCTGACAAATATTCAGAACGAGTCATGAATTAACCCCCTTATCCGTATGTTTGGAAATAAGTGTATTGATTTTTTCTTTGTAAATCAACCATTCCTCACGATAAATTTTGAGCTGTTCTTTACCTTTTTCAGTAATTTGATAGTAACGTCTGTTCCTGCCCATATATTCCTGATCATAGCTAAGCAGAAGTTCATTTTTCATGAGTCTTCTAAGAACCGGATAAAGCGTCGATTCAGACATTTCCATAGCTTCACGGATTTCCTGAGTTATTTTATATCCGTATGTGTCCTCATTAGAAACAACGGAAAGTACAAGTGCATCAAGTAAAGCTGCACTAACCGGAAAAACCATAATAGTCCTCCTTTATTTGGGTTTCTGTAGTATATTATATAACATATAATATGATTTGTCAACATATATTTTAAAATTTTTTTCAAAAAATGATTTGAAACAATATTTAATATGACGTGAGGGGCTTTTCCGGATTAAAATAAAGATAAAATATACTATGCAGAGTTATAATTCTTCTGAAAGAAGAACCCATTCGTCCTCGTAATCAGAACATAACATCTTAATTTCTTCAAGTTTTGTACATTTTTGCTGCATAAGTTCATAGTCAGAACATACATCAGGATCAGCAAGTTCTTCTTGAATTATGGACATTTCTGCCTCAAGTCGTTCTATTTCGTTTTCAAGTTCCTTTATACGATTTCTCTTTTTTGCGTCAGCAGCACGTTGTTCTTTTGAGCGATAAGCCTTAACCTTCTTTTCATCAGCATCATGTTTTGCTTTTTCTTGCTTTTCACGATCAATAATAGCCTGTTGAGCAGATTCTTTTTCATGTTTTACCGCAAGATAATCATCAAATCCACCATTATAACTTTCAACGGAGTTCTCTGTAATTTCAATTATTCTTGTTGACAATTTATTTAAAAGATAGCGGTCATGTGATACAAATATTATTGTACCGTCAAATGCACATAATGCTTCTTCCAAAACTTCCTTTGTATCAATATCAAGGTGATTTGTAGGTTCATCAAGAATAAGAACATTTCCACGCTCCAGCATCATAATAGCAAAACAGAGCTTTGCACGTTCTCCGCCACTGATAACGCCAACCTGCTTGAATACATTTTCACCTACAAGTCTTACACACCCAAGAAGAGAGCGTATTTCACAATCAGACATCGTTCTATAGCGTGAATGTACTTCATCCATTACCGTTTTATTAAGATCAAGATGAGCATTTTCCTGATCAAAATATGATATCTTTACATTTTTTGTCCATTCAATAATACCATGTGAACATGGAAGTTTCCTCTGAATAATTTTCAGCAAAGTGGATTTACCGATACCGTTTGAGCCGATAACCGCAAGCTTTTCACCACGCTTAACATCGAAAGAAAGCGACTCAACTAATCTTTTTCTGTCAGTGCCGGAACCTACTGAAACATCAATATCTTTTACTGTAAGTAAATCTGTGGGTGGAGTAATATCATATTCAAATTTGATTTTTGCAGATTTCTCGTAAAGAATTGGCTTTTCAATAAGCTCCATAGCTTCGAGCTTCTTGATGCGACTTTTGGCCATATTTGATGTTGTGGCACGAACAAGGTTACGGTCTACAAAATCCTGAAGTTTTGCAATTTCCTCTTGTTGTGCTTCATATTCTTTCAGTTGTCGTGTAACTTCAGACTGTTTCAGAACTGTAAATTTAGAATAGTTACCTTTATAACGTTTAAGAACACCACGTTCAATTTCACATATAGAAGTAGTAAGCTTATCAAGAAAATATCTGTCATGTGAAACAATGAGAAGAGCACCTTTGTATTCCTGTAAATATTCTTCCAACCACATAATTGTCTGAAAATCAAGATGGTTTGTTGGTTCGTCGAGGATAAGAAGCTTTGGATTTTCAAGCAGAAGCTTTGCAAGAGCGAGTCTGGTTTTTTCACCGCCACTTAACGTTGATATTATTCTATCATAAGTATTGGGAGGGAATCCCATACCGTTAAGTACCTTGTTAATATTAACATTAATAAGATATCCGTCATTTGTTTCAAAATACGCTG
The DNA here is from genome assembly GCA_018110825.1 of Oscillospiraceae bacterium. Taxonomy (GTDB): domain Bacteria; phylum Bacillota; class Clostridia; order Oscillospirales; family Ruminococcaceae; genus RGIG8773. Next base: position 76,239 of record JAGBCL010000014.1, on the reverse strand, counting down.
TTTTCTGCGCATACTCTGCTGAAATAGTATTATAGTGTTCCTCATCATTATGAGCATCAGGTGAAGCCATAAGTTCTTCAAGTTCACGTAAACGTTCAGAGATATCAAGTAATTCACTGAATACCGAACGCATTTCCTCAATTATGGTGCAGGAACGGTCAAGTCCCGAATTCTGTTCAAGAAACCCTATAGTCATATTTTTTGAAAGGGAAATACGTGCAACATTTGGTTCCTGTTGAGTTTCAGGTAACTCTTTTCCGGTAATAATTTTAAGTAATGTAGACTTACCGCAGCCATTTATACCAATAAGACCAATTCTGTCATTATCTTCAATTGTAAGTGCAACATTTTTTAATATCTGATTTCCATTGTAAAATTTACTTATATTTTCAAGCGAGATAACCATAAATATGATTTTCCTCCTTTTTCAGTACACAAAAATCCATTATAATTATACGAAAAAACATGATGATTGTCAAGAAAGCTTGTAAATAAACAGAAAATGTGTTATTATATAAAAGCAAGGGGGAGTGACTATGAAGCTACTATACGAATTTGACTATAATGATTATGGAAAATGTATACGAACCTATGAACGAAACGCAGTAAGAGCAATAATCATAAAAGACGGTAAAATCGCTATGGTGAAAAGTGATAAGGAAGGGTACTATAAATTTCCCGGTGGCGGTATGGAAAAAAATGAAAATCGGATTGAAGCCCTTATCCGTGAAACACTTGAGGAAACAGGTCTGTCAATAATACCAGAAACAATTAAGGAATATGGCTGCACATCTGAAAAACGTAAAAGCACATATGATTTCGATGAGATATTCATACAGAATTCGTACTACTATACAGCTGAAGTAGAAGATAAAGTTTCTCCTCTTTCCCTTGATGATTATGAAAAAGCACTGGGATATCACCTTGAATTTGTCCCCCTTGAAATTGCTTATGAAGCAAATAAGGAAGTCGGAAAAAATTATCATTCTTCCTTTATACTCCGTGAAGCAAAGGTACTTGAAATTCTGATAAATGAAAATAAGTAAAACAACAGCACCACAACTCAAAAATGAGTTGTGGTGCTGTTGTTTGTATTGCAGTATAAGTGAGAAAAAATCAGATTTTAGCTGCAACAAGGTCACCCATATCTGTGCAGGAAACACATTTAAGTCCCTCAGCATCAGACATAATGTCAGCTGTACGGTAACCTTCTTCAAGAACAGCAGAAACCGCATCTTCAATCGCATTAGCTTCATCAGCCATATCAAATGAGTAACGAAGCATCATTGCAACAGAAAGAATCGTAGCAATAGGATTAGCCTTGTTCTGACCAGCAATATCAGGTGCAGAACCATGAATAGGCTCGTAAAGGCCAAGTGAAGTTTCACCGAGAGAAGCGGAAGGAATCATACCAAGTGAACCAGTAATCATAGAAGCTTCGTCGGAAAGAATGTCACCGAAAAGATTTTCTGTAACCATAACATCAAACTGTCCAGGGTTTCTTACAAGCTGCATAGCACAGTTATCAACAAGAATATCATCAAATTCAACGTCAGGATATTCAGATGCAACCTTGTGAGCAACCTCTCTCCAAAGACGTGAAGAATCAAGAACATTTGCCTTATCAACAGAATGAACTTTTGAACGACGCTTTCTCGCCATATCAAATGCAACACGGCAAATTCTTTCTACTTCATAATCAGCGTAAGCCATAGAGTCGCTTGCGTGCTTTATACCATTTTCGTCAGTGTAAGTTTTACGTTCGCCAAAGTATGCACCGCCAATAAGTTCACGTACAATAACAAGGTCAAGGCCTGCATCAGTGATTTCGGTTTTCAGCGGACAAGCAGACGCAAGGGGAGCAAGAAGCTTTGCAGGGCGAATGTTTGCGAAAAGCTTGAGTGCTCCTCTGATACCGAGAAGACCGGCTTCGGGACGAAGATTACCAGGAAGATTATCCCATTTCTTGCCGCCTACAGCACCAAGAAGAACGCTGTCGGATTTAAGACAGATATCAATTGTTTCCTGTGGAAGAGGAACACCAGTCGCATCAATTGCACAACCGCCCATAAGTACGTCTGTGTAGTTGAAAGTGTGTCCGAACTTTTCTCCGACTTTGTCAAGCACCTTAATTGCCTCTGTAACAATCTCAGGACCGATACCGTCGCCGCGGATAACAGCAATATTCTTATTCATAAAAACACCCCTTACTTTTTAAGTGAATTAAGCAGACCGCCTGCATTGATAATACCCTTCATAAACTCAGGGAAAGGCTGTGCCTGATAAGTCTGATTTTTAGTTTTGTTAGTGATAACACCTGTATCAAAATCAATTTCAACCTCGTCACCTGCATCAATACCCTTTGCAGCTTCGTCACATTCAAGAATAGGCAGACCAATGTTAATAGCATTTCTGTAGAAAATTCTTGCAAAAGTAGAAGCGATTACGCAGGAAATACCGCTTGCCTTGATAGCAATAGGAGCGTGTTCACGGGAAGAACCGCAGCCAAAGTTAAGATTGGCAACCATAATGTCACCGTCAGCAACCTTGTTTACAAAATCCTTGTCAATGTCCTCCATACAGTGAGTTGCAAGTTCCTTAGGGTCAGCGGAATTAAGATATCTTGCAGGGATAATTACGTCTGTATCAACATTATCGCCGTATTTATGTACTTTACCGTAAGCTTTCATAGTAATTCCTCCTTACATAATCTCACAAGGACAACTGATTTTACCTGTAACAGCAGAAGCCGCCGCAACAGCAGGGGAAGCGAGATACACCTCTGACTCAGGGTGTCCCATACGTCCTACAAAATTTCTGTTTGTAGTAGCAACAGCACGTTCACCCTTAGCAAGAATACCCATATGACCGCCAAGACAAGGACCGCAGGTAGGTGTTGAAACCGCACATCCAGCATTGATAAAGATTTCAAGCAGTCCCTTTTTCATAGCCTCAAGGTAAATCTTCTGTGTTGCAGGAATTACAATACAACGTACTCCATCGTGAACCTTCTTGCCGTCAAGAATTCTTGCAGCCATTTCAAGGTCTTCCATTCTGCCGTTTGTGCATGAACCGATAACAACCTGGTCAATCTTAACCTCACCAACATTGTCAATAGTTTTGGTGTTTTCAGGCAGGTGAGGGAATGCAACTGTAGGCTTGATGGTTGAAAGGTCAATGTCATAAACAGCATCATATTCAGCGTCAGGGTCAGCCTCGTAAATAGTATATTCTCTGTTTACACGTCCTTCCTGATAAGCCTTTGTAATCTCATCAACAGCAAAGATACCGTTCTTTGCACCTGCTTCAATAGCCATATTAGCCATAGAAAGTCTGTCGTCCATAGAAAGATTTTTCAGACCTTCACCTGTAAATTCCATAGATTTGTAAAGCGCACCATCAACACCAATCATACCAATGATGTGGAGGATAACGTCCTTACCCATTACATATTCGTTAAGCTTGCCTGTAAGATTGAACTTTATAGCAGAAGGAACCTTGAACCAAGCCTCGCCTGTAGCCATACCTGCTGCCATATCTGTTGAACCAACACCTGTAGAAAATGCACCAAGTGCACCATATGTACAGGTGTGGCTGTCAGCACCGATTACACATTCACCCGAAGCAACAAGACCTTTTTCAGGAAGAAGTGCGTGTTCAATACCCATATCACCAACGTCAAAGTAATTCTTGATTTTGAGATTTGATGCAAACTCACGGCACTGTTTTGTATGTGCTGCAGACTTAATATCCTTGTTAGGTGTAAAGTGGTCCATTACAAGAGAAATCTTTTCTGTGTCAAAAACAGATGTAAAACCTGCTTTTTCAAATTCATTTATAGCAACAGGAGTAGTAACATCATTGCCAAGCACCATATCAAGCTTACATTTAATAAGCTGACCTGCCTCAACCTTATCGAGACCTGCATGTGCGGCAAGAATTTTCTGCGTCATAGTCATAGCCATAGCAATTATTCCTTTCTTGTTTATAATTTTATAATTAAATTATAACATAATATATGGTATAATTCAAATACATAATATGAATATCTGATATAAATTAAAGATATGATATACAAGGAGTGATTTAAGTGATTTCTGAAAGCAATCTCAACCGTTACAGACTTTTCTGTGCTGTTGCGGAATGTGAAAGTATATCTCGCGCTGCAGAAATGAATTATATCAGCCAACCTGCGATAAGCAAAGCAATTACTAAAATGGAAGAAAGCCTCGGTACACAGTTGTTTATAAGGAACCACAGAGGAGTAACCCTCACCGAAGAAGGTAAAATAATGTATGAACAGCTTAAATCAGCTTTTGACATTATCAAGACAGGCGAAGATACAATCCGTCGTATCAATGAACTTGGCATTGGCAGACTTCGTCTTGGTGCAAGTTCAATACTCTGCAAACACATGCTTTTGCCATATCTCAAAGATTATATTGATGAAAACCCTCATATAAAAATTACCATTGAATGTCAGTCTTCATCAAGAATAATGAAGCTTCTTGCTGACGGAAGAATTGACATCGGACTTATGGTAAAGCCTGAAAATCAATCGGATATAGGCTTTTATTCACTTGGTGAGATTGAAGATGTGTTTATAGCAACACAATCCTACATTGACAATCTACATATCCGTGAAAATTCAAGCATATTTGAAAAAGCAAATATAATGCTTCTCGACGGTGCAAATTATTCACGAATGCATGTTGACCGTTACTTCAAGGAGAATAACATTGTCCCTGAGCATATTCTCGAAGTAAGTGGAATGGACATGCTTATCGAATTTGCTAAAACCGGTATCGGTGTGGGCTGTGCAATAAAGCGTTTTGTTCAACAGGAGCTTGATGATGGTGTACTTATTGAAATTCCGCTTTCTGTTCCGATAAACAAAAGGGAAGTAGGATTTGCATATATGAAAAATACAAAACCTACTTCCGCAATGGAGCGATTTAAGAAATTTTATGAGAATTATCCTTCATAAGTTTGTATTCCATACTGTCAAGAAGTGCAATAACTGAAGCATTGATTACGTCGGTTGATGCACCAACTGTTGTCCATATGTCATTTCCGTCCGTGCTCTCAATCAAAACACGAACATTTGCAGCAGTTGCTGCGCTTCCATCAATAACACGAACCTTATAGTCAGTAAGGTGAACATCAGCAATAGAAGGATAAAATACAGTGAGTGCCTGACGAAGTGCCTTGTCAAGCGCATTGATAGGACCATCCCCCTCATCAGCAGCAATACAGCTCTGACCATTTACTGCAAGTTTTACAATAGCAGAAGATGGATTGGGCATACGTCCTGTTTTCTCTCCGATAATTTTAAAATAATTTATCTCAAAGTAATTATCTGTCATACCAAGATATTTCTTTACAATAAGTTCAAATGATGCACTTGCTGCTTCATATTGATAACCTTTGAATTCCATATCTTTAATTAAATCAATAATAGTTTTGGTTTCAATACTATCCTTGGTAAGTTCAGGGGCAATTTCGTTAATACGTTGAAGAATAGCTGAACGACCTGCAACGTCTGAAAGAAGAATATTACGTTTATTACCCACAGTTTCGGGAGAAATATGCTCGAAGCTGTGGGATTTTTTTATTACACCATCAGCGTGCATACCACCCTTATGTGCAAACGCACTTTTGCCTACATAAGGCATGTTACTTGTAAGCTTTATATTACAGATTTCAGAAATAAATCTTGATACTTGTGTGAGCTTTGTCATATTTTCTTTTGGAACACAATTTATACCAAGCTTAATCTGAAGATTTGCAATAACTGTAGAAAGATTAGTGTTTCCGCATCTCTCACCGATTCCTGTAAATGTACCCTGAACTTGTGAAGCACCTGCCTTTACAGCAACAATTGAGTTTGCAACTGCACAACCTGTATCGTTGTGACAGTGAATACCTACAGGAATATTAACATAATCGACAGCTATCTTTACAATTTCGGCAATTTCATCAGGAAAACAACCGCCGTTTGTATCACAGAGAACAACAGCTTCCGCACCAGATTCTTCCGCTGCCTTAAGCGTTGAAAGAGCATATTCAGGGTTAGCTTTGTAGCCGTCAAAATAATGTTCTGCATCAAAGAAAACTTTTTTTCCTTTTGCAATAAGATAACGAATAGTATCCGAAATCATATTCAGATTTTCTTCAAGTGTTGTATGAATAATATCAGTAGCATGCATATCCCAGCTTTTCCCGAATACGGAAACATATTCAACATTTATATCAGCAAGTGCATTAAGATTTACATCTTCTTCACAGGAAACATCTTTGCGACGAGTTGACCCGAAAGCAACAAGCTTTGAGTGCTTAGGAGGGAAGTATTCTGCTTTTTTGAAAAATTCCATATCCTTTGGATTAGAAGCTGGATTTCCTGCTTCAATAAAGTCAATTCCAAAATCATCAAGTGCCTTCATTACATTGAATTTATCTTCAACAGAAAAATTCACATTTTCGCCCTGCGCACCGTCGCGCAAAGTAGAATCAAAGATAAAGACTTTATTCATAGCATTTTCCTTTCACTTTATTTCCAGTATCGGTTCTGCGATTGAAGAACCAGCCGGTACCATTGGCAGAACATTTATATCTTTGTCAATAATGCAGTTGATAAGAACAGGTTTATTGAGTGAAATTGCTTTTTCCAGAACAGGACGGATATCACTTTTTTTTCTGATTGTAAGTGCTTCAATCCCAATTGCCTTAGCAAGCAGTTCAAAATCAGTTGGCTTTTCAAGAGTTGTCTGAGAAAAATGATTGTTGTAGAACAGCTTTTGCCACTGTCTTACCATTCCAAGCACACTGTTATTGAACACAAGCTCGATTACAGGAAGCTGATATTTGGCAAGCGTAGTAAGTTCATTCATATTCATATAAAAACTTCCGTCACCTGCACAATTAACAACAACTCTGTCAGGATTACCAACCTTACATCCGATTGCTGCTCCAAGTCCATAACCCATTGTACCCAGACCACCTGATGAAGCAAAACTTCTAGGCTTGCGGAAATTATAGAATTCAGCAGTCCACATCTGATGCTGCCCAACTTCTGTGGAAACTATAGCTTCACCATTTGTAAGCTCATCTAGAGTTTCCAGCACATCCTGCGGAAGCACATCGTCAGCATCATCAGAAACTTGGCAAAGCGGATAACTTTTCTTCCATTCAATAATTCTGTCCATCCATTCTGAATGATTTTTCTTCTCAATAAGCATATTGAGTTTTGCAAGTACAAGCTTAACATTTCCACAAACCTTGTAATCAGCAGTAATATTTTTGTTGACTTCCGCAGGGTCAATGTCAATATGAAGTATATTTGCTTTTTCAGCAGCCTGACGAAAAGTTTCTGCATTGCAAGTTACTCTGTCTGAAAAACGTGAACCTAGGACAATCATAAGGTCACATTCAGTCAATGCAAGGGAAGAAGCTTTTGTTCCATGCATGCCAAGCATACCAGTATAGCGTTCATCGGAATTATCAAACGCACACTGTCCCATAAGCGAGAGAGACACCGGCGCATCAATCTGCTCAGCAAATTCTGCAAGTTCTTTAACTGCATCGCAGGATACCACTCCGCCTCCTGCATAAATAAAGGGCCTTTCAGATCTGGAAATAAGTTCTGCAACAGTCTTGATTTCATCTTCATCAATAGTGTAGCTGTGATTTTTAAGTGCTTTAGGTTCATATTCACACATTGCCGCTGTAATATCCTTTGGCACATCAATAAGAACAGGACCTTTTCTTCCGTCATTTGCAATAAAAAAAGCTTCTCTTATTGCATCAGCCAGTTTTGTAACGTCTTTGACAATGTAGTTGTGTTTAGTAATCGGCATAGTAATACCAGTAATGTCAACTTCCTGAAAACTATCAAGACCAAGCAGGGAAGTAGCAACATTTCCGGTAATTGCAACCATAGGAATACTATCCATATAAGCCGTTGCAAGACCCGTAACAAGATTTGTTGCACCTGGTCCTGATGTTGCAATTACAACACCCGTTTTTCCGGTCGTTCGTGAATATCCGTCAGCAGCGTGAGATGCAGCCTGTTCATGAGAAGTCAGTATATGTGTGATTTTATCGCTGTAATCATAAAGTGCATCATAAATATTAAGTACAGCACCTCCTGGATAACCAAATACTGTATCGACACCTTGTTCAATAAGACATTCAAGAATAATCTGCGAGCCATTCAGTAACATTTCAAACTCTCCCTTAAAATATAAAAAACCTTCACCTCTTAAAATCAAGAGGTGAAGGTATAAAATACATCCACGGTACCACTCTCATTCGGATAATTAATCCGCACTCTGCCGCATCAGCCAATGCGCTCCTCTATAACGGGAGAAACCCGTTCTGACCTACTGAATTATAATTGTTCGGCAGACTGCTCCGAGGTGATTTATTATCAGCAGGAAATACTGTCTTGCACCAAACGACAGCTCTCTGAAAAGTTCTTGTGCTGTTTTGCTCCTCATCAAAGCATTTTATATATATTAATAATATAATATCATGCAAATCTATTCTTGTCAAGCTTTTTTGTGTGCAATTGATATTCTAAAAAGTTATAACTTTAATCACTTTTAAAACATGAGTACCTATTATGTGAACTTTAATTAATGATTTGACATAATTTAAACACTGTGCTATAATTTTATATTAGGAAAATAAAGTGGGGGAAGATTATGTTTGGATATGTAAAGCCGTTTAAACCGCATATGAGAATATGTGAGTTTGAAACATATAATGCAGTTTACTGCGGACTTTGCAAAATTCTTGGAAAAAATTATGGCCTAATGTCAAGAATGACATTAAGTTATGATTTTGCTTTCCTTGGACTTATGGAACTTGCTTTGAAAGACAGTGAAACAGAATTTGAACCTCAGCGTTGCATAGTACATCCTTTAAGAAGAAAATCCTGCATTAAATCTCCTGACGGACTTGATTATACTGCGGCAGCAGCGTCAATTCTTATTTATAATAAAATAACTGATGATATCGCAGATAAAAGATTTTTAGGAAAGCTTCCGCCACTGATCGCTAAACTTGCTGCCACTAAAGCATATAAGAAAGCTTCTGCAAAGTATCCTGAGCTTTCTGAATACATTTCTGAACAAATGAAACAGCAAAATAAGCTTGAAGCTGAAAACTGCAAATCAATAGACCGTGCATCCGAACCGTCATCAAATATACTTGCAGAAATAGCGTCATATCTTAGCAAAGACCCTAATGAAAAGCGTATACTTCATCGTTTTGGTTATCTTCTCGGAAGATTTATTTATATTGCTGATGCATTTGATGACCTTGAAAAGGACTTTCGTTCAAGAGGCTTCAACCCACTTATTGTTGGTGACAGTGCAATACATGACCTTAACATAAAAGGGGTTCAGAAAAAAACAGAAGACAGTATCAACTTCACCCTTGGTGCACTTGCCGATACCTATGTTCAGCTTGAACTTAAAAGATTTAAGCCTATAACAGATAATATTGTTTATCTTGGATTAAAAAACAGCTTTTATGACCTGATAAAGAAAAAAGAAGCTAAAATAAAATTACAAGAGGAAGGATAACAAAATGAACGATCCATACCGTATACTTGGAATTTCTCCCAACGCAACAGACGAAGAAGTAAAGGATGCCTACAAAACACTTTTGCAGATGTACAATGGCAATTCAGAAAAAATCGCTGAAATCACAAATGCATTTGATACAATAATGAACCTCCGCCGAGGAAGCTTTGAACAATTCGCCGCTGATGGCTTTGTTGAAATTCGCCACCAGCTTCAGAACGGTAATTATAACGACGCCGATATTATGCTTGACGATATGATTGAAAGACCTGCAGAATGGTATTTTCTTAAAGGAAGCACCTGTTACGCAAAAGGCTGGCTTGATGAGGCTTATTTTCATTTTACTCAGGCCTGCAAAATGGAGCCGTATAATCAGGAGTATGCCTCTGCATTAAAACACATGTCTGCAAGTAAAGGCGGATTTATGAAGGGTAATCCAAATCAGAATACAAACAATGACTCAGGCTATCAGTTCTGCTGCTGTGACACTTGCGATATATGCGAGGGACTCATTTGTGCAGATTGCTGCTGTGAATGTATGGGCGGAGACTTGATTGGCTGCTGTTAAAAAGAAAGGAAGTGAAGCTCTGAAAGAGCGTAAATATGAAAAAAGTCAGCTATAGAGTTTCACTTGGCGGAATAGTGGCGGCGCTTTGCCTTGTAATGATGTTTCTTACAGCCGTTTTCCCACCGCTTAATATAACCCTCCCGCTTTTTGCAGGAATGTTAATCACGGTAGTAGCAATCGAGGTCAGCACATCCTGGTCTTTTGTAACTTACGCAGTAGTCGCCGTGCTTTCGTTCTTTGTAACACCTGATAAAGAAGCGTGGCTTTTCTTCACATTTTTCTTCGGATATTATCCCGTTGCAAAATCCTATTTTGAAGCAATGAAAAGTAAGGTGCTGTGCTGGCTGTGCAAGCTTGTTTCGTTCAACATTTCCGTTGTGATAATTTTCTATGTAACAATGAATATCCTCGGTACAATCGACCTTTTTGAAGAATTCGGCTTCTATAACCAATGGCTTATCCCCGGACTTCTTGTTTTCGGCAACCTTATTTTTATATTCTACGATTACACATTAACACAGGTAATCGCCGCATATAAAAAGTGGTTCAGACCTACGTTTTTGAGGAAGTTTAAGTGAAAAATTTAAGGCGGTATTTTGATATGCGAAAAGTATGTATTGCTATAGTATTTTTATTAGTATTTTTGTGTTCGTGTACTAATTCAAATATTAGAAGTGAAGAATCCCTATCATATCAAACAAAACTTGTAAATAAAGTTATTGACTGCTTTAGCTCAGAGAATTCAGAAGAATTAAAAATGTTATTTTGCAAAGATGTTCAAAATTCATCTGATTTTGATGTTAATTTACGAGAAGCGATGTCTTTTTTTGAAGGAAAAGTTATAACATATAATGAGCATATTTCTGTTGGTGATGGGATTTCATATGAGGATGGAATTATTGCAGAAAAACATATTGTACCAGTAATATTTGACATAGAAACAGATGCAAAAAAAACGTATAAGATTACTTTTTTTGCATATGAAATTTATGCTCATAACGAAAATTACGTTGGAATTACCAATATTATCATAAGAGATGATAAAGATAATACTTACCAATTAGGCTATGCAATATATTAAAATTCAATTTAAGTTTAAGTGTAGCTTTCTGGTATGTATATAATAATCAGTTTAACATATATGATTCATTGGCTGATGCAATTATTGGTTATAAAAGGAAAAGGTGCAATAGCACCTTTTCCTTTTATAACTTCTTCGAATTTTCTTTAAGTATGCGTCCATCACGCAGAAGTGCCTTCAGCTTTTCGTTATCCTCATTCATCAAAGCATCACGATATTCCGTAAGGCTCTTTATAATGTAATCAATCTCAAAACAAAGCGGCTCCTTGTTCAGCATAAACAGGGGAGTCCACATCACCTCGTTAAGCTTTGCAACACGGGTCAAATCCTGAAAGCTTCCCGCACTGAAACCAAGCTGCTTCTGATTGGTTGGACTCTTGATATAAGCGTTGGAAACAACGTGTGCCAGCTGGCTGGTGAAAGCGATAATCTGGTCGTGCTCCTCAGGAGTTGCAAAAACAACCTTCTTGAAATGAATTGAGTAAATCAAATCCTCCAGCAGATTAAGCTTAGCCTGCGGAACACTTTCTGACGGTGTAATAATAAAGCTTGCTTCATCGAATAAATTATCAAGTGAATATTCAAAGCCTGAAAACTCACGTCCTGCCATAGGGTGCGCACCAATAAATGTTACACCATATTTTTCAAGTATAGGAGTAACCCTGTCAACAACCTCTTTTTTGATACCATAAGTATCAACTACAATACTACCTTCTTTGAATTTGTCAGCATTTGAAATAATATAATCAATAGTGTCTGTAGGATAAAGCGAAACAATAGTTATATCAGCGATTCCTAAATCATCGGTTTCAGCGTCAATTGCATTCTGCGACAAAGCCATTTCAATTGTTTCCTTGTTTATATCAATACCATAAACAGTATGGTTTGTATGCTTTTTGATAGCTTTACACATAGAACCGCCGATAAGACCAAGACCAACTGCTGTAATTTTCATAATTATCCCTCTGTTTCCAAATGTTATATTAGTAGTTTAATACTTTTATGTGCAAAAGTCAATAGCCGTTTTACTAAAAGTGAATTTGTCCGCATAAACTTCAATATAAACATTTAGGGAGGAATTTCATATGCGAAATAAATTCATGATAATTTTTATTTGCATTATTTTGTTATACAGCATAATTTCAAATAGTTTTTCCGTATGTGCTACCAAAAACGAATTATCAGAATGTTTTGTTCTTGTAGAAGCGAACAGCAAGGTGATTATTTCAAGTAATAATGAAAATAAAGTTGTACCTATTGGTGTAATGTCAAAACTTATGACAATATATCTTGTTGCAGAAGAAATAGAACAAAACAGACTAATGTTAACTGATACTTTAAAAACATCTACATATGCAAATTCTGCAAAAGGTGCAACAATTTGGCTTATGCCGGGCGAAGAAATCACAGTTGATGAATTACTTAAAGCTGTTATCATCGGAAATGCAAATGACGCAGCAGTTGTACTTGCTGAAAAAATATCAGGAACGGAAAATGAATTTACTGAAAAAATGAACAAAACAGCCAAACAGCTTGGCATGATAAATACAACTTTTACAAACTGCAACGGATTTTATGATGATAATAAACAGCTTTCAACGGCCTATGACCTTGCAATTCTTTGTTCTGCACTTATCAAGTACAATTTCCTGTATGATTATTTTACCTGTTGGCGTGACTTTGTCCGGAATGAACAAACCGAACTTGTCAATACAAATGAACTGGTTAAATCATATAAAGGAATAGTTGGTTTTAAAACCGGATATACAGAACATGCAGGATACTGTACAGCAGTTGCGGCGGTCAGAGATAATGCAACCTACGTAGCAATTGTGCTTGGCAACGAGGATAAATCCGATAATCTTTCATTAGCAAAATCATTGCTTGATACAGCGTTTTCTCAGTATAAAATTGTAACCCCGGAGCTACCTGATAAAATTCCAACAGAAATAATTGTAAAGGGCGGATTAAATAAAAGTGTGCCTGTTGAATACGAAAAAATCAGAAATGTTGTTTTGCCCAATAGTGCCATTAACTCTGTTTCTTCAAAAATAATTATTACAGATTATGTATACGCTCCTGTAAAAAAAGGATATAAGGTAGGGGAGATACAATTTTTCAGAAACGATAAATTAATGTTTTGTGTAGATATAGTTACGAAAGAAAATATAGATGAAATCAATATACCCAAAGCACTAAACATAATACTCAAAAAACTTTTAACATTTTAGTGAAAACATCCAAAAGTCACCTTTGAAGTGCTTTAGATTGATAAAAAACGTTGCAAAATTTACAGTTTTATAGTAATATTATATTAGGAATTATTTTTGGAGGAGATAGTTATGTCAATCTCATTGAATACTAAATATTTACAGAATTTTATCGCACCTCATGAAATGGAATCTGCTAAGGCTTCTGTTGAACTTGCAGCAAAAACTCTTGCTGAACGTTCTGGTGCAGGAAACGATTTTCTTGGTTGGGTGGACCTTCCTACAAACTATGATAAAGAGGAATTTGCAAGAATCAAGGCTGCTGCTGAAAAAATCAAGAACAATTCTGATGTTCTTATCGTAATCGGTATTGGTGGTTCTTACCTTGGTGCAAGAGCTGCAATCGAACTTCTTAAATCACCACTCTACAATAATCTCAAGAAGGATACTCCTGAAATTTATTATGTTGGTAACAATATCAGCCCAACATACCTCAACGAAATTATTTCTCTTTGCGATGGCAAGGATTTTTCTGTTAATGTTATTTCCAAGTCCGGTACAACAACTGAACCTGCACTTGCTTTCAGAGTGTTCCGCAGTATGGTTGAAAAGAAGTACGGCAAGGAAGGTGCTAAGGACAGAATTTTCTGTACAACAGATAAGGCAAGAGGTACACTCAAGCAGCTTGCTGATACAGAAGGCTACGAAACATTCGTTATTGCTGATGATGTAGGCGGAAGATTCTCTGTTCTTACAGCTGTAGGTCTTCTTCCTATCGCTGTTGCTGGCTGTGATATTGATGCAATCATGGCTGGTGCAAAGCAGGCTCAGGATGAACTATGTGCTGATTTTGATAATAACGATTGCTACAAGTACGCTGCAATCAGAAATATCCTTTATTCAAAGAACAAGTCTGTTGAAATGCTTATTTCCTACGACCCAAGCTTTACAATGATGGCTGAATGGTGGAAACAGCTCTTCGGCGAAAGTGAAGGTAAGGATAACAAGGGTATTTTCCCATCTTCCGCAATCTTCTCTACAGACCTTCACTCTCTCGGTCAGTTTATTCAGGACGGTTCCAGAATTATATTTGAAACCGTTGTTGATATAAAGAAGCCAAAGCAGGATTTCTTCCTTGATGACGATGCAGAAAACCTTGATGGTCTTAACTTCCTTACAAACCAGAATATGTCTGTTGTAAACAGAAAGGCTTTCGAAGGTACAGTTCTTGCTCATACAGAAGGTGGCGTACCTAATATCGTTCTTGAGCTTGATGATACTTCCGAAAAGAGCTTTGGTTATATGGTATACTTCTTCGAAAAGGCTTGCGCAGTAAGTGGTTACATGCTTGGTGTAAATCCATTTAATCAGCCAGGTGTTGAAAGCTACAAGAAGAACATGTTTGCTCTCCTCGGTAAGCCTGGTTATGAAGACCAGAAAGCTGCACTTGAAGCCAAACTTGGTTAATTAAGTCTGTTATCACCTGCAGAGTTATCAGGTGTTTAATAAAAAATGCCGGAAACGGCGGAACGGAGTGTTTTTATGGTAAAAATTATTACAGGAACTAAGGGTACAGGTAAAACTAAGATCTTAATTGATATGATTAATAATGCTGCTAAGTCTACAAGCGGTTATGTTGTTTGCATCGACAAGAGTGAAAAGCTCAGATATGATATTCCACATTCTGTAAGAATTGTTGATACAGACGCTAACAATATCTATTCTTTCGAAGCATTCTATGGCCTTGTTGCTGGTCTTGTGGCTGGTAACTATGACATCAAGGAAATTTTTGTTGACTCTATCCTTAAGGTGGGTGGCGCTGATTTTGAAGCTCTTGGAGCAATGCTCAATAAGATTGACAAGCTCACAGGCAACGATGTAAAGGTTGTTCTTACAGTATCTGCTGATCTTGCTGATCTCCCTGAAAGTGTAACAAAATATTCTTCTAATTAATTCTAACAAAAGTATTGACATATCAGGTATAATATGTTATAATAATTTTTGTTATGTTTGGGGTGCAATATGGTTATTAACTTAAAACAGCTTTATGATATAGTAGGTGAAAAAATTGCGCTGAATTATGAAGTTGATATTCAGAATCTGAATGATTTAAAAGGTTATAGCTTTTCCCGCCCTATAACAATCAATGGTGCAATCGTAAACCGTGCAGGCGTAGTAACGCTTGATTATACTGCAGCGTTTACTCTGCACGCTTGCTGTGACAGATGTCTGATTGAGTTTGACCGTGATTATAGCTTTGATTTTGAACATACCGTCGTTCGTTCAATGAACGGAGATAACGATGAGTATGTTGTCACAGAATCAGATAAGCTTGATATGGACGAGCTTGCATTAACTGATTGTCTGTTGCAATTACCTTCAAAAATGCTCTGTAGAGAGGATTGCTTAGGCTTATGTCCTCATTGCGGAACAGATTTGAATGAAAATGAATGCGACTGTAATGGATAAGGAGGTGCTGAATAATGGCAGTACCAAAGAGAAAGGTATCAAAAGCTAGACGTGACAAGAGACGTTCAGCTGTATGGAAGCTGGATACACCTGCGTTCTCAAGATGCACAAACTGCGGAGCGCTGACTGCTCCTCACAAGGTTTGCAAGAATTGCGGATTCTATAAGGGTGTTGAAGTTATTAAGAAGGAAGCTTAATTTGCTTCAAAGCGATAGAGGAGGAGAAATCTTCCTCTATTTTTTTTAAATCAATAGAAAGGAAGCTGAATATGGCAGTAGAAATCAAATCAGTTATAAATAATTCACCTGTTAGCAAATTTGATATTAAATCAGGGGACATACTTGTTTCTGTTAACGGACATCAAATTGTTGATGTTCTTGATTATATGTATTATTCAGCTGAAATCCATACAAAGTTATGTATCGAAAGAAACGGATTACAACAAACATTTTCTGTCACTAAAAGTGAATATGATGATTTGGGGTTGGAATTTGAAACTTTTCTTATGGATAAAAAACAAAGTTGCTGTAATAAGTGCATCTTCTGCTTTATTGACCAAATGCCTCCAAATATGCGTGAAACTCTCTATTTCAAGGATGACGATGCAAGATTATCTTTTTTGCAAGGTAACTATGTAACCCTGACCAATCTTAATCAGAAAGATATTGACAGAATCATTCAAATGAAATTAAGTATAAATGTGTCAGTGCATACAACTAACCCAGAACTACGCTGCATGATGATGAATAATCGATTTGCTGGTGAAAAGCTTGACTATCTGAAGCAGTTTGCTAATGCAGGCATATCTATGAACTGTCAGATTGTTCTTTGCCCTGGAATAAATGATGGAAGAGAACTTGAGCGTACGATTAATGATTTGGGAAATTTTATGCCTAATATACAGAGTATAGCAGTTGTTCCAGTGGGATTAACTAAATACAGAGACGGACTTTATCCATTAAAACTTTTTGATAAACAAGGCGCAATCGAAACCATTGATTTGATTGAAAAATTTCAGAATGAATTCCTTGAAAAATATGGAACACGACTTGTTTTTCCTGCAGACGAATTTTATATTACTGCAGAACGTGATTTTCCTGCAGAAGAAGAATATGAGGATTACTGTCAATACGAAAATGGCGTAGGCATGATGCGTTCATTTATTAATGAATTTGATAGCGCATTTGAAAACGCTGAAGATAACGAAATAAATGAATGTAATACATCTATTGCAACAGGTGCACTTGCATATAATTTTATTTGCAAACTTATTGAAAAAACAGAAAAAAAGTGGCATAATATTAGTTGTAAGGTTTATAAAATCAGGAATGATTTTTTTGGCGAAACAATTACTGTTACAGGATTGATAACAGGACAGGATTTGATTGCACAGTTAAAAAATCAGAAGTTAGGTGATACATTGCTGATCACATCAAATATGTTAAAAAGTGAAAGTGATTTATTCCTTGACAACTATTCAATTTCAGATGTTGAAAATGCTCTTAATATAAAAATTAAAGTTATAGATAATGATGGTTTTGCATTATTTGATGCAATTACCGGAAACTAAAAGAACGGAGATGATAATATGGCTTTACCAATAGTTGCTGTAGTAGGAAGACCAAATGTTGGAAAATCAACTCTTTTCAACAAACTGGTAGGTAAACGTCTTTCTATTGTAGAAGATACTCCTGGTGTAACCCGTGACCGTATCTATTCTGAATGTGAATGGCGAAACAGAAAATTTATGGTAGTAGATACAGGTGGTATCGAACCTAAAAGTGATGATATCATTCTTTCACAAATGAGAAGACAAGCTGAACTTGCTATTCAGCGTGCTGATGTAATTGTGTTTATTACAGATATGAAGACAGGTGTAACTGCCGATGACTATGATGTATCCCGTATGCTTCGCAAGAGTGGTAAGCCTATTGTCCTCTGTGTAAATAAATGTGATTCCATTGGTAAACCACCAGCTGAATTTTATGAATTCTATAGCCTTGGTCTTGGTGATCCAATTGCTATTTCAGCAGCCCACGGTCACGGTTCAGGCGATATGCTTGATGAAATTTTCAAGTATTTCCCCGAAAATGATGAAGAAGAATATGATGAAGACTACGTTAAGGTTGCAGTTATCGGTAAACCAAATGTAGGTAAATCTTCACTCATCAATCGTATTGCAGGTGAAGAACGTGTTATTGTTTCAGATATTGCTGGCACAACACGTGATGCTACAGATACAATCGTAGAAAATGAACATGGTAAATATGTTTTTATTGATACAGCAGGTATCCGCAAAAAATCAAAGGTTCTTGAAAAAATTGAGCATTACAGTGTGCTCCGTGCCTATATGGCAGTTGACCGCTCCGATGTTTGTGTAATCCTCATTGACGCCTCTGTTGGTTTTACTGAACAGGACTCAAAGGTTGCCGGATATGCTCACGAACAAGGAAAAGCATGTATCGTCGCTATCAACAAATGGGATGCGATTGAAAAAACAACCAATACAATGGACGAATTCAGAAACAAGCTCAAAGAAGATTTCAGCTTTATGTCTTATGTTCCGTTCATATTTATATCTGCTAAAACAGGTCAGCGTGTAGAAAAGCTTTTCGATATGATTAATAATGTCAATCGTCAGAATAGTATGCGTGTTACTACAGGTATGCTCAATGACGTGCTTTCCTATGCAACAACCCGTGTTCAGCCACCGTCAGATAAAGGTAAGCGTCTAAAAATCTATTATATGACACAACCATCTACAAAGCCACCAACATTTGTAGTTTTTGTCAATCGTGCAGATTTGTTCCATTTTTCATACCAGCGTTATCTTGAAAATCAGATTCGTCAAACATTCGGACTTGAAGGAACACCAGTGCGTTTCATAATTCGTGAACGTGGAAAAAATGATGATAAATAAGGGGAAATCAGAATGATAAAATTGATTATTGCAGGTGTTATTTCATTAATTATTTCGTATTTGCTTGGTAGTTGTAATTCTGCCATAATAACTGTACGTCTCTTGAAAAACGAGGATATCAGAGAACATGGAAGCAAAAATGCCGGTTTAACCAACACTTTACGCTGCTACGGTAAAATTCCTGCACTTATAACACTGATAGGTGACCTTGCAAAAGGAATTATCGCTGTTCTTATCAGTCGTCTTATATTTTCGCTTGTCGTTGGTGCAGATAATTTCGATTTGCAGACAATCGGCTACATATCAGGTATTGCCGCAATAATTGGGCACATTTTTCCGATTTATTACGGATTTAAAGGCGGCAAAGGTGTACTTGTTTCATCATCAATTCTTATCGTTATTGATCCATTGACATTTGCAATTATTATCCCATTTTTCCTAATTATTACTTTTATTACACGTTATGTATCCGTAGGTTCAATTTCTGCGGCAATATTCTATCCTATACTTACATTTATTCTTCATTACTTTGTTGAAGATATAGATATTAATCTTTGTATTGTTCATACTTGCCTCGTTGCAGTAACCGGAATACTCCTTATCTATATGCATCGCGAAAATATAAAACGTTTGAGAAACGGTACAGAAAATAAATTTGGTAAGAAGAAGGAGAAGAACAATGGCTAAATTCACAATTTTAGGTATGGGCGGATTCGGACTTGCTCTTGCTGTAATGCTAAATAATTTTGGGCATGAAGTTATAGTTTGGTCAGCATTTAAACAGGAAATTGATGATATACGCCGTGATGGTGAAAATAAAATCAAGCTTCCGGGTATAAAAATAAGTGATGAGATCACCCTTACAGATGATTTAAGCATAGCTTGCAATACTGAAATTATTATTTTGGGCGTTCCAACTAAATTTGTCCGTTCTGTTGCAAAACAAATTTCTGATTATCTATCTAAAGATATAATAATTGTAAATACAAGTAAGGGTCTTGAAGAAGACAGCCTCAAGAGAATGAGTGAAGTAATAGAGGAAGAACTTCCTGAAAATCCTATAGTAGTCCTCACTGGTCCTTCACATGCAGAAGAAGTTGCCCTTGGAATACCCACAACTGTTGTTGTTACATCGAAAAATATGCAGTATGCAGATTATATTCAAAGTATAATGTCAAATAACACTTTCCGAATTTATATCAATGATGACGTAATTGGTTGTGAACTTGGCGGTTCTTTCAAAAACATTATTGCTCTCTGCGCAGGAATCTGTGACGGAATGGGACTTGGAGACAATACAAAGGCAGCACTTATGACACGAGGTATAACTGAAATTGCTCGTCTTGGGGTCGCTTTGGGAGCTAAAGATGAAACTTTTGCAGGCCTTACGGGAATAGGAGATTTAATTGTAACATGTACAAGTATGCATAGTCGTAACAGACGTGCTGGAATTCTTATTGGCCAGGGTGTTTCTCCTATTGAAGCAGTGGAACGTGTAGGAACAGTTGAAGGATACATGTGTACTAAAACAGCCTATGCTCTTGCACAAAAGGTAGGAATAGATATGCCAATTGTAGAGCAATGCAATAACGTTTTGTTTAATTCTCTTAATGTAAAAAGTGCATTAAGTAATCTTATGGGGCGTCCTAAACGTCATGAAACAGAAAATATTTGGGTAGATTAAAAAAGCTCCTATGAAAAACATAGGAGCTTTTTTATATAAAATATGGAAAAAACATAAATTACTTGACAAAATCAATGTATTATTATAGAATAAATAAAAGAAAAAATAAGGAGAAGCAAAAGTGAAAAAAGCGATAAAAAATATATTAAGTACTATTTTAGCATTTGTAATGATTACTTCTGTAATGACGTTTGCTGTGTATGGAGAAAATCTTGAAGAGGTTGAAACAATAGATACCGAAACAGAAGAAGTAGTTACTGAAAAAAATATAGATGATGCTATAGCCGGAAGCAATAATGAAGACAATAGAAAGGTTTCAGTCCCTGCAAGGAATATCCGTCTAAAAACTACTCAGCAGAATAAAATTGTTATTGGACAAACTTTTCAGATTAAATATAGCCTTCGTCCTTTAAAGTCAGATGATTATGTTACATACAGAAACTTTAACAAAAAGGTTGTTAAGGTCGATGAGAATGGACTTGTTACTGCAATTGGATATGGTACTGCCAAGATTCAGATTGAAGCATCAAGCGGAGTAAAAAGAAATATTTATTTTACTGTAACCGATGCTGAAGGAAATGTCCAAACTGAACTTGTAAAAGGCGATGCTACATCAATTGAGTTTGTTGATAAATATGCAATGGTTAGAAAAGGTAAAACAACTCAGATTGAACCTATTTTTTATCCGCTTGGAATATATGATAATGTTGTATATAAATCAGCTGATACAAGTATAGCAACAGTTTCTGAAAACGGACTTATTACCGCAGTAAAATCCGGTTCAACAATAATTAAAGTTACGACAGATGATGGGGTATCGGCAGAAGTAGAAGTAACAGTTTATAATGATTATTTTAATGGAATTGATGTGTCAAAATGGCAGGGAACTATTGATTGGAAAAAGGTTGCAAATGATGGTATTGATTTTGTAATGATAAGAAGTTCATATGGATATGAGGATACAGACCCTAAATTAAAAATTAATGTGGATGGTTGTGAAAAGTATGGCATTGACTATGGTTTTTATCATTACACATATGCACGAAATGTTTCAGAAGCAAAAAAAGAAGCAAAATATTTTTTAAAAACAATAAAAAAATATGATCCTGATTATCCTATTGTTATGGATATTGAGGAAAGCTTCTATAATAAAATGAGCAGAAAAAAAGTTACTGATATTGTTGTTACGTTTATGGAAGAGCTTGAAGACGCCGGATATTATGCAATGATATATTGTTCACCTTCATTTATTAAAGATAATCTGGATTCATCAAGAATTTCTCAATATGATATATGGATTGCATCATGGGGTGATGAAGAAAAACTTAATTCTTATTATGATGGACATTATGGAATGTGGCAATATACAGATAAAGGCTCTGTAAATGGTATTACAGAAGATGTAGACTTAGATTATGCATATAAGGACTATGCAGCAATTATTGATAAGTTTGGATTGAATAAATAAATTAAGGATACATAAGATTAGTCTTATGTATCCTTTTTGTATAATAAAAAGGGTATCGTTTCCGATACCCTTAATTGATTAAAGAATACTGAGAAGTACACCTGCAGCAACTGCTGAACCGATAACACCAGCAACATTTGGACCCATAGCGTGCATAAGCAGGAAGTTTGTTGGATTTTCCTGAGCACCAACCTTCTGGGAAACACGAGCAGCCATTGGAACTGCAGATACACCAGCAGAACCAATAAGTGGGTTAACCTTACCCTTAGTAACAACATACATAAGCTTACCAAAGAGTACACCACAAGCTGTACCAATAGAGAATGCAATAACGCCAAGTACAATAACCTTAGCAAAAGAAGCGTTAAGGATATATTCAGCCTTTGTTGTAGCACCAACAGATACACCAAGGAATATTGTAACAATGTTCATAAGCGCATTCTGAGCTGTATCAACAAGACGCTGACATACGCCGCTTTCCTTAAGAAGGTTACCAAGCATAAGCATACCAACCAGTGGAGCAGCAGAAGGAACAAGCAGTGATACAACGATTGTAACAATGATAGGGAAAAGAATTTTTTCTGTCTGTGAAACAGTTCTGAGCTGTTCCATAACAACGCCGCGTTCCTTTTTGGTTGTAAGTGCCTTCATAATAGGAGGCTGAATAATAGGAACAAGTGCCATGTAAGTATAAGCAGCAAGAGCAATAGTACCTGTATTGATAGAATCAGTAGGTTTAAGAAGCTTACTTGATACATAAATAGCTGTAGGACCGTCAGCACCACCGATGATTGCAATGGAACCACATTCAGTAGGGGACATGCCAAGAATAGCAGCACCAATAAATGTGAAGAAAATACCTGCCTGAGCTGCAGCACCGAGAAGGAAACTCTTAGGATTAGCAATAAGTGCGGAGAAGTCTGTCATACAACCAATTCCGAGGAAGATAAGCGGTGGATAAATCTGTAGCTTTACACCTAAATAAAGCAAGTCAAGTAAACCGCCTTCTTCAAGCACCTTGAGAACATTAATATGACCAGTGTCATTAATAACAAATAATTCAGGGTGATACAATTCTGCACCTGGAAGATTAGTGAGAAGCATACCGAATGAAATCGGAAGAAGAAGCAACGGCTCAAAATTCTTTGCAATTGCAAGATACATAAAAACAAAAGAAATTAAAATCATAATAATTTCTTTTATTCCAATGTTCATAAAACCACTGTCATTGGCAAGTCCGACAATGGCGTCTTTAAAAACATCAAACATCTGGACAATTCCTTTCTATACTGAAATAATATCGCACAATCAGAATGGGGAGGTTGATTCGTTAAGACCCGCCATAGCCCAGGCATTTCTTGATGGACGAGCATTATTTGCAGCTTTAATTGATTTGATTTTATATGTCGTATTGTCTGCAATTCCCATCATTGCAATAGCAGCAGCAATTGCGGCAACAACTTCAGTGTCGTCAGATACAGCAACCGTTTCCTTAACAGAAGGTGTTACTTTTATATCTTTTGATGGTGCTTCAACATTTTTGTTTTTTTTTGACTTGTCAATAGCTGAAAATATTTTTCCGACAATGCTGATAAAAGCAATAAGAATAACTAATCCAAGGAATACAACCACAAGACCTGTTATTGTTATAGCGATTACTTCAGATAGTTCCATCTGCATATTCATAGAATAACCTCCTTTAATCAATATCTAATTTATTATACATCTTTTTACGAAATTTTGCAAGATGTTTTTGTATATTTTTATCATAATTTATATTTTTTCCGTATCTTTTCCAGAAATTAATTTTTTTAACAATTTCTTAATTGTTTTTTAGGATGATTAAGTATCAAAATCCTGTCAAATAATATATATTGAATATATCTTGTCAGAAAGGATGTAAAAATGGAAACTATTTTAGAATTTATTGAAAGTCTTGCTGAAAAAATCCTATATTATCTGCCTACATTATTTTGGGCAGTTGTAATCTTTAGTATTGGTTGCATTTTGAACCACATTGTAATGAAACTCTTTGCAAAAGGTGTAGAAAAATCAAAACTTGACAGAACTGTACACAAATTCCTTGCTTCTGTAATCAAAATTCTGATTACAACACTTACACTTATAATCGTACTCACAGTCTTAGGTATTCCGATGACCTCAATCATCACCGTTCTTGGTACAGCTGGTGTAGCTGTAGGTCTTGCCCTCAAGGACAGCTTATCCAACGTTGCAGGTGGTGTAATCCTGCTTATCAACAGAACAATCAAAGTAGGCGACTACGTTCAGATTGATTCCTATGAAGGAACTGTTGACGAAATTTCTATACTGTACACTAAACTTACAACGGTAGATAATAAGGACATATTCTTCCCGAATGGTTTGATTGCAACATCACCTTTCATTAACTTTAGTAGTGAAGGCAAAAGAAGAGTTGACCAGATTTTCAGCATTTCCTATGATAATGACTATAAGAAAGCCATTGAAGCAATTAAAAATGTAATTAATCAAAATAAACTTGTCCTTAAAAATGAAGAAATATTCATACGTCTGAGTGAACTTGCTTCCAGCTCGCTTGATATAAAGGTAAGAGTATGGGTAAAAAATTCTGACTATTGGACAGTATATTACGATTTACTGGAACAAATCAAGGATAAGTTTGATGAAGAGGGAATATCTATACCTTATAATCAGCTTGATGTACACGTTGTTGAAAACAAGTAAAACTAACGGACTACTGCATTTGCAATAGTCCGTTTTAATTTATATATCAAGAAGTGCCGCCATATCATAAAGTCCTGCTTTTTGCTCAGCAAGAAAAACAGCTGCATTTACAGCACCAACTGCAAAGACTTCCTTTGAAGCAGCAGAGTGGGAAAGTGTAATAACTTCATCACGACCCGCAAAAATTACATCATGTTCACCAACAATCGTTCCGCCTCTGATTGCATGCATACCGATTTCATTCTTTTCACGCTTTTTACGCTGAGAATGTCTGTCATAAACATACTGATACTTGTTATCAAGTGTTTCGTTAATTGCGTTTGCAAGCATAATTGCTGTACCACTCGGAGCATCAATTTTCTGATTATGGTGCTTTTCAATTATTTCAATATCAAACTGCCCACCAAGAACACTTGCAGCAGCTTTTGCAAGTTTGCAAAGTAAATTAATACCGAGGGACATATTAAATGTAAAGAATACAGGTATCTGTTCAGCCGCCTTTTTGATTTTAGCAATCTGTTCATCATCATAGCCTGTTGTTGCAAATACAATGGCTGTACCTGTAGAAAGACCATATTCCAGTAAATCATCAAGTGCAGATGGATGTGAGAAATCGATTATAACATCAGGATTTTCAGGTAATTCCTGAGGTAGTTTATATATCGGGAAATTATCATTCTGCGCTGTATTGAGGTCAATTCCGGAAATTATCTCACAATCGGAACGTTCACTGATAACAGACGCAATGACTCTGCCCATTTTTCCGTTTGCGCCAGTAAGTGTAATCTTAACCATTTTTATTATTCCTTTCAATTTATAAATACGGCAGTGTAAAGCTATATACTTATACACTGCCATTTATCATTACTTGATTAAACCAACATTTTTCATTGAAGAAGCAAGCTTATCAATCTTGCTCTGCTCCATCTTGAGAAGAGGAAGTCTGCATTCACCTGCATTGAATCCCATAAGATTCATAGCTTCCTTTACAGGAATCGGGTTAACATCAATAAAAAGGTTGTTTGCAAGGTCAAGATACTTAATCTGCATCTTAGCAGCATCAAGAACTTTGTTATCAAGACAAAGCTTTGTCATTTCGTGAGTTTCCTTAGGAAGAACATTTGAAAGAACACTGATTACACCCTTACCGCCAAGAGCCATAATAGGAACAATCTGGTCGTCATTTCCACTGTATACATCAAGGTCATCACCGCATGCGTCAATAATCTGAGCAATTGTAGAAAGATTACCGCTTGCTTCCTTTGTTGCAACAATATTCTTATGCTTGGAAAGTGTAATGTATGTATCAAGAGCAATATTTGTGCCTGTTCTTGAAGGTACATTATAAAGAATAATCGGAATATTAACACTGTCAGCAATAGCTGTAAAGTGTGCAACCAATCCGCGCTGAGAAGTTTTGTTATAATAAGGTGTAACAACAAGAAGTGCATCAGCACCAAGCTCTTCAGCGTGTTTGGAAAGAGCAACGGCATATTTTGTATCGTTACTTCCTGTACCTGCAATAACAGGGACACGCTTATTTACACGATTAACACAATAACGGATAGCTTCAACATGCTCATCATCAGTCATTGTAGCAGATTCACCTGTTGTACCACATACAATAATTGCATCTGTACCATTTTCAATCTGGAAATCAATAATTCTTCCGAATTCATCCCAGTTGATAGAGCCGTCGGCATTCATCGGAGTAATAATAGCAACTCCGGCACCGGTAAAAATTGTATTTTTCATAAATATTACTCCTTAAAAGAATAGTAGGGAATACTCAAATTAGTCAAAATAACCCTTTGCAGCAAGAAGTTCTGCCATAAGTACAGCACCGCCAGCTGCACCACGGAGTGTGTTGTGGGAAAGACATACAAACTTGTAGTCATACTGTGTATCTTCACGGAGACGACCGATAGAAACAGCCATACCATTTTCAAGGTTTCTGTCAAGCTTAGCCTGCGGACGGTTATCTTCTTCAAAATAGTTAAGGAACTGCTTTGGAGCAGATGGAAGTTCAAGTTCCTGTGGAACACCGCTGAAGTTTTTCCAAGCTTCAAGCATCTGTTCCTTAGTTGGCTTCTTTTCGAAGGAAGCAAAAACAGCAGCTGTGTGGCCATCAGAAACAGGTACACGGAGACACTGAGCTGTGATAGAAGGAGTTGTAGCATTTACAATCTTATCGCCTTCAATCTTACCCCAGATCTTAAGTGGTTCCTGTTCGGACTTTTCTTCTTCACCGCCGATGAAAGGAATGATATTATCAACGATTTCAGGCATTGTTTCAAAAGTCTTGCCAGCGCCGCTGATAGCCTGATATGTACAAACGAGAGCCTTAGTTACGCCGAATTCAGCCATAAGTGGGTGAAGAGCAGGAACATAGCTCTGGAGAGAACAGTTTGACTTAACAGCAATAAAGCCGCGCTTTGTGCCAAGACGTTCACGCTGAGCCTTGATAATTTCAATGTGATCAGGGTTGATTTCCGGAACTACCATCGGAACATCAGGTGTGCCACGGTGAGCGGAGTTGTTGGAAACAACAGGACATTCAGCCTTAGCATACATTTCTTCAAGAGCCTTGATTTCATCCTTCTTCATATCAACAGCACAGAAAACAAAATCAACCATAGAAGCAATCTTGTTTACATCAGCTGTAGCATCCATAACAACCATATCCTTCATAGCAGCAGGAATAGGGGAAGTCATAGCCCACTTTGCACCAACAGCATCTTCGTAACGCTTACCAGCACTTCTTGGGGAAGCTGCAAGAGCAACTACATTGAACCATGGGTGATTTTCAAGCAGGAGGGAGAATCTCTGGCCTACCATACCTGTTGCACCAATAATACCGACATTATACTTTTTCATAATAAAAGCTCCTTTAATTAAAAATTTACATAAAAATAAAAAAATCGGTTGCAAACCGACTAATCATACTATATAATAGAAATACTGACATTTTTATGTTGTACATAAATTTATGTCGATAGCACTCCACCATACGAATGATGACAATTGCATACTTCTTAAATATGCAATCAGGAAGCCGCTTGCCAAACGAGTTCCTTCGGCAGTATCACCTTTCAATACCGCATACAATCGACCCTGGCTGTCTTTGCGGCAATACTCATTTTTACTGCGCCTCTATCGGTTCAATAATTATTATAGCCAAACTAAAAACCTTTGTCAATAGATTTTTTAAAATAAATAAGATAGGAAGGTATCAAAATGAAAAAATTAACTTTAAAAACCAAACTTATATGTATTTTAGTAATGATTGCAACTGTTCTGTGCACATTTACAGGCTGTGAAGAAGCACTGGAATACATTCTGTCAGAAGAAGTTGTAACAGAGGAATATTATAATGACAATGTCGAAAATTATGTGGATGAAGATATGACAGAACAATCAGAAACATCCGAAACAACTGTTGAAACAATATCTGAAACAATAACTTCAGAATCTTCAATTCCTGAATATCCGGAAACAGAAACAGTAACAGAAAGTTCTGTTGAAAAACTGTCCGTAGAAAAAGATGGCAGATATACCACACCCGAAGATGTAGCTGAATATATTCATACATTTGGCACGCTTCCTTCAAACTTCATCACCAAAAAAGAAGCTCAGAAGCTCGGCTGGGATAATAAAAAGGGCAACCTTTGGGATGTTACCAACCAGATGAGTATTGGCGGCGACTATTTCGGCAATTACGAAGGACTGCTTCCCGAAGCTGACGGACGTAAATACACAGAATGTGACGTAAACTATGAGGGCGGCTACCGCGGCGGAGAACGCATAGTATTTTCAAATGACGGCTTAATTTTCTATACAGATGACCATTATGAAAGCTTTACACAGCTTTATTAAGGAGCAATACAATGATAAAACTTACCCTTGACTTTAACACACTCGATACAAAAGAAAAATTTTACTCTTTTATTTCTGAACAGCTTGATTTTCCTGAACATTTTGGAAATAATGCTGATGCGCTTAACGATTGTATTTCTGAAATTAACGATACAATTGAAGTAACTCTTGTTAATTCAAGTACAGCAGGCGAGTGGAGCAAACCCATTCTTGCCGTTCTTCGTGATGCTGAAAATGTAATCTGCAACACTCAGCTTGACATTTCAACTATGAAACGTTCAGATTTCTATTATGATTTACCCGAAGAACTGATTGCACAAACTCCTGTTGAACCAAGAAATCACTCACGTCTGCTCAAAGTGAACAGAACAACAGGCGAAATTGAGCACAACCATTTCTATAATTTATGCAATTACCTTAAAGAAGGTGACTTGTTGATAATGAATGACTCCCGTGTTCTTCCTGCACGTCTTTTCGGAGTAAAAGAGGGAACTGGTGCAGTTGTAGAGTTCTTGTTGCTCGAACAAAAAGGTGACAAACTCTGGGAACTTCTTGTCCGTCCTGGTAAAAAAGCAAAACCGGGAGCAAAGTTCTCTTTTGGTGACGGCAGACTTACAGCTGAAATCATCGAAACAGTTGAAGGCGGAAATAGAATCGCCAAATTTGAGTGTGAAGGCAACTTCTTTACAGCACTTGAGGATATTGGACAAATGCCACTCCCGCCATACATTACCGAAAAACTTGAAGATAAGGAACGTTATCAGACGGTTTATTCCCGTGAATTAGGTTCTTCGGCAGCTCCGACAGCAGGCTTGCATTTCACAAAAGAAATGCTTGAAGAATTAAAGTGTAAAGGAATAAACCTTGCGTATGTAACACTCCACGTCGGTCTCGGAACATTCCGTCCTGTTAAAGAAGATAATGTCCTTGACCATAAAATGCACAGTGAGCATTACTATATGCCAAAGGAAACAGCTGACCTTATCAAACAAACAAAAGCCAACGGCGGACGTGTTATTGCTGTAGGCACAACTTCCTGCCGCACACTTGAAAGCGTTGCAACATTTAATGGTGAAATCAAGGAATCTGAAGGCTATACCGATATTTTCATTTATCCCGGATATGAATTCATGGTGCTTGATGGACTTATCACAAACTTTCACCTGCCTGAAAGCACGTTGATTATGCTTGTTTCTGCATTTATGGGATACGATAATACTATGAATGCTTATAAAAAAGCTGTTGAAGAAAAATACAGATTTTTCAGCTTTGGCGACTCAATGATTATAATATAAGAAGTTAGGAGAACACTATGTACACACTGATAAAACAAGAAGGTAAAGCAAGACGAGGACAATTTGAAACCGTCCACGGAACGTTTCAAACACCTTGCTTCATGAACGTAGGAACAGCAGCAGCAATAAAAGGCGGCATTTCATCAATCGATCTGAAGGAATTGAAATGTCAGGTTGAGCTTTGCAACACATATCATCTTCACGTCCGCCCATCTGACCGTGTAATCAGAGAAATGGGTGGTTTGCATAAGTTTATGAATTGGGACAAACCAATCCTTACCGACAGCGGTGGATTCCAGGTTTTTTCTCTTTCAAAGCTTCGCAAAATAAAGGAAGAAGGCGTATACTTCAATTCTCATGTTGACGGACGCAAAATTTTTATGGGCCCTGAAGAAAGCATGCAGATTCAGTCTAATCTTGCCTCAACTATTGCAATGGCGTTTGATGAATGTGTTGAAAACCCTGCTACTCACGAATATTCAAAGCGTTCCTGCGAAAGAACGGTACGTTGGCTTTACCGCTGCAAAGATGAAATGGAAAGGCTTAACGCTTTACATGACACCATCAATAAAAAACAAATGCTTTTCGGAATCAATCAGGGGTGTACTTTTGAAGACTTGCGTATAAAACATATGGAAGAAATCGCAAAGCTTGACCTTGATGGTTATGCAATCGGCGGACTTGCAGTAGGTGAACCGACAGAGGAAATGTATCGCATTATCGACGCTGTCGAACCAGTTATGCCAAAAGAAAAAATTCGATATCTTATGGGTGTTGGAACTCCCTCAAATATCATCGAAGCTGTAGCAAGGGGAGTTGACCTTTTTGACTGCGTAATGCCAAGCCGTAACGCACGTCATGCAACAGTATTCACATGGAATGGTATTATGCACGCAACAAATCAATGCTACGAAACTGACCCGTTACCACTTGACCCTGAATGTGATTGTCCGACATGCCGTAATTTCTCACGTGCTTATATCAGACATCTTTTCAAAGCAAATGAACAGCTTGCAGGACGCCTTGCAGTTATGCATAACCTTTATTTCTATAACACACTTATGGAAAAAATTCGTGAAGCACTTGATAATGGAACTTTTTCAGAATTTAGAGCAAAATATTCATCATTACTTGCTTCACGCCTATAATTTTTTCAATTTGATGTTCTTTTTAAATATAGTTATTGAAAAATAACTATATTTATGTTATAATATTAAAGTATATTGTTACGCAACGCTGATATGACCTAAATCCAATAAAAAAGGAGTCAGGAGTATGAACTACAGTATTAAAGAAGTAGCTGAAAGATTAAGGGGACTTCGTGATATTCTCGGTATTTCCGTAGAGGAAATGTGTGAAAAAACAGGCTGTTCCGCTGAAGATTATGCACTTATCGAAAATGGAGAAAAGGATTTTTCTGTAACCTTTATCTATAAATGTGCAGAAATTTTTGGTGTTGATATTATTGAAATTCTTACAGGTGAAAATCCAAAACTCAAGCGTTATTGTGTAGTAAGAAAAGACACAGGTCTTCCTGTAAAACGCCGTGAAGGTTTTGAATATCATCATCTCGCTTATATGTTCAAGGATAAGAAAATTGAGCCATTCCTTGTTAAAGCACCATATTCAACTGAAGCACAGGATATGCCTATTTCACTTTCTGTTCATGAAGGCCAGGAATATGACTACATACTTTCAGGTAGTCTGAAGCTTGTTATCGACGGTAAAATCAAGGTTCTTACAGCAGGTGATTCAATTATTTACGATTCAAGCGCACCTCATGGTATGATTGCTACAAATGGTGAAAACTGCGAGTTCCTTGCAATACTTATCAAGTAATAATTCAAAGAAGGTTGTAACTAATATGGAAATGAAAGACTTATATAAAAGGTATGTTTCTGATGGATATGATGCTGACGGTGTACTTAACAAATTCGATGTTCATATTCCTGAAAACTTTAATTTCGGTTATGATATAATCGACGAAATTGCCAAAAATGAGCCTGATCGCCGTGCAATGATTTGGGTTAATGAAGAAGGTGAGGAACATATCTTCACATACTCCGACCTTATGAAAAAGTCCAATCAGGTTGCAAATATGCTCCTTGCACATGGCATAAAGAAAGGCGATAAAGTTCTTGCAGTTCTTAAGCGTCACTATCAGTTCTGGTTTCTTACAATTGCACTCTGTAAAATTGGTGCAGTTCTTATTCCTGCTACAAACCAGCTTATGAAAAAAGATTATACTTATCGTTTTCAGGCTGCTGATGTAAAATATGTTGTAGCAACAGCTGATGGAGAAGTAAAGGAACATATCGAAGAAGCTCTTACAGAATACACAGCAATTAAGGAAAAATATATCGTAAGAGGTGAGCGTGACGGTTGGGTAAGCTTTGATGAAGAAATGGAAAAGTACCCAGAAACTCTTGACCGCATTGAAAATAAGGTTGATGATGATATGCTTCTTTATTTTACAAGCGGCACAACAGGATATCCGAAGATGGTTCTTCATGGTCACCACTATGCAGCTGCTCATATTCTTACAGGTAAATATTGGCACAATATTAAAGAGGATACTATCCACCTTACAATTTCCGAATCAGGATGGGGTAAGTGTATGTGGGGCAAAATGTACGGTCAGTTCTCTTGTGCTGCTACAATTTTTGTATACGACTTCAACCGCTTCAATTCTGCAGATATTCTTACAAAAATTCAGAATTATAAGATTACATCTTTCTGCGCACCTCCTACAATGTATCGTATGTTTATTAAGGAGGGTATCGAAAACTATGACCTTTCCAGTCTTAAGTATTCAACAATCGCAGGTGAAGCCCTCAATCCTGAAGTATATAACAGATGGTTTGAATACACAGGCCTGAAACTTATGGAAGGCTTTGGTCAGACAGAATCTGTTCCGATTGTTGCAAATTTCCCTGGTATGGAACCAAAACCAGGTTCAATGGGAAGACCTACACCTCTTTTCAATGCAGATATAGTTGACGAGGACGGCAATTCTCTTCCGGCAGGTGAAACAGGTGAAATTGTTATCCGTACAAATGGTATGAAACAGATTGGGTTGATGAAGGAGTATTACAGAAACCCTGAAGCAACCAACAGTACATGGAACAACGATATTTACCACACAGGCGATACCGCTTGGAAGGATGAAGATGGTTATTTCTGGTATGTTGGACGTACAGACGACGTAATCAAGGCGTCAGGCTACCGTATCGGACCATTCGAAATCGAAAGCGTCCTTATGGAACACCCAGCTGTTCTTGAAGTTGCTGTAACAGGCGCCAAGGACCCAATCAGAGGTCAGGTTGTTAAGGCAACAATTGTTCTTACAAAGGAATATAAGGATAAGGGTGACGAAGCACTTGTCAAGGAGCTTCAGAATCACGTTAAGGTTAATACCGCACCTTATAAGTATCCAAGAATTATCGAGTTCGTTGATGAGCTTCCAAAGACAATCAGCGGTAAAATCAGAAGAACTGCAATCAGAGATAAAGATAATAAGTAAAAAAACAACAGCTGTCGGGAATTAATCCTGACAGCTGTTTTCATAATAATTAAGCATTTTTTCAATAATAGCTTTTGTTTGTTTTTTGCCATTAAAACTTAGCAAGTCATCCCCATATACTAATGTCTGAAATGGTTTAATATCCTGTATATTATCGGGTAATGATTTCCATACTTGATACATTTTGCTGGCGAAATAGGTTAAATCAGTAGAATAATATAATATCCTTAACTTTTTCATTAACGTTTTACCAAAGTTTTCAATGTTGATATTATTGTAATCAAAATTCACTCTTATGTAAACAACTTGATTTTTTTATTATTCATACATTCTAATTCTAATAAAACATTATTATTCGGATTATTGATAAACATTTCATCAAGGCGACTATGAAATTCATCTTCCAAATCAAAGCCCTCACATATCAATATCGCGTAAACTAATAATTCTTCCATGAATTAACTATTCTCCTTGTGGAACATCTTCATTCAGACTTTTGTTACGATAATTCAAGTTTGTACGAAGCGTATATCCTTGTTCTTCCCAAAATGCATTTGCCGCATCATTATCCTTAAAAACCAAGCCGAATATTTTAGATATACCCTCATCATGCAAAGCATTTTCTGCCTTCTGAACAAGCATATGAGCAATGCCTTGACGACGATAATTAGGATGTACACACATATGATGAACAATCGCACGTCTACCGTCGTGACCAGTAAGTATAACACCAACAATTTTCTCAGTATTATCATTCAGATATGCCAAAAAACAAGTTGTAGGATTACGTTTCAAGTAGCGTTCAATACCCTCTCTACTATCATCAACGGGATTCAACGCACGTTTTGATTGCTCAGTACTGTTCCAAAGCTCATAAATACCATCGTAATCTTCAATAACAACGGGTCTGATTGTAATATTCATTATGTTTATCCTCCCCACATTCTGTTATGTTAATAAGTAAATTATAGCAATGCTACTATAAAAAGTCAAGCAAGTACACAAAAACCTCCCGCCAAAAGACAGGAGGTTTCGCATTTCAATTAAAGATTGATAATAACCTTACCTTCGGAAGTAGGATTTACAGTAATAGCATCCTTGCCGAATACCTTAACCTTGAAGGAAGAAGTTGTGTTAGTATAAGAAACTTCAATCTTTCCGCCGTTATTTGTAGCAGTAAGAGTGAAAATCTGTTCAGCTTCAGTGTTGTAAATCTTGCACTCAGCTGTCTTGCCTTCTTCAAGTTCGTAAATTACAAACTCTGTGTCTGTAAGATAATCATATTCAAAGTTCTTCTCGAAGTTACCGTAAGCAACAACACTGTTTGGCTTAGCAAGGCATGGGAGAGAGAAATAGTCGAACTTTTCGTTGTAGAACTTGCCACCCTCATACTGCTTGCCAGAAATAATATCTGTCCACTTACCAGCAGGTACATAGAATTCAGCTGTACCTTCTTCATTAAAGATAGGAGCAACAAGAATATTGTCACCGAACATATATTGACGGTCAAGGTTGAGACAAACTGGGTCATCAGCATAGTCAATAACCATTGCTCTCATCATTGGTACGCCGACTGTAGAAGTCTTGATAGCCTGTCCCCAGATATAAGGCATCAGCTTACCTTTGAGCTTTGTAAAGAAGCGGAGTACGTCACAGCTTTCCTCGTCAAAGTTCCAAGGCACTCTGTAAGAGCTGTTACCGTGGAGACGGGAGTGAGAAGAGAACAAACCAAAAGCTGCCCATCTTTTGTAAATATCAGGTGTAGCAGTTGCTTCAAAACCACTCATATCGTGGCTGAAGTAACCGAAACCGGAGAGACAAAGTGAAAGACCGCCACGGAGAGTTTCTGCCATAGAAGTGTATTCTGCAGAACAGTCACCACCCCAGTGTACAGGGAACTGCTGACCGCCAGCTGTTGCAGAACGTGCAAACAGACAAGCCTTATTTTCACCATAGTATTCCTTGAGAACGTTAAATACGCATTTGTTATAGAGATATGTATAGTAGTTGTGCATTGCAATCGGGTCAGAGCCATCAAAATACTTAACCTTGGTAGGAATTCTCTCACCAAAGTCTGTCTTGAAGCAATCAACACCCATGTCGCAGAGCGCACGAAGCTTGGAAGCATACCATTCACAAGCAGCAGGATTTGTAAAGTCTACAATTGCCATACCAGGCTGCCACATATCGCACTGGAATACGCTGCCGTCAAGGTTCTTGATGAAGTAGCCGTTTTCCTTACCTTCATCAAAAAGCTTGGAACGCTGTGCAATGTATGGGTTAATCCATACGCAGATTTCAAGACCTCTTGCCTTAAGACGCTTAAGCATAGCCGCAGGGTCAGGGAACTGACGCTTGTCCCACTCAAAGTTGCACCATTCAAATTCCTTCATCCAGAAGCAGTCAAAGTGGAATACCTGAAGCGGAATATCACGTTCAGCCATACCGTCAATAAAGGAACTTACAGTTTCTTCATCATAGTTTGTTGTGAAGGAAGTAGTAAGCCACAGACCGAATGTATAAGCAGGAGGGAGTGCAGGCTTACCTGTAAGTGTTGTATAATTAGCAAGAACCTCTGTAAGATTTTCGCCACCGATCATAAAATATTCAAGACGCTCACCAGGAACAGTAAAGGATACCTTGGAGACTGTATCAGAAGCAACTTCATAGGAAACTTTATCGGAGCTGTTTACAAATACACCATAGCCTCTTGATGAAACATAGAAAGGAATACACTTATAGGACTGGTCGGAACAAGTACCGCCGTCAGAATTCCATGTTTCAACACTCTGACCATTCTTTACGAATGTTGTGAACTTTTCACCGAAACCGTAAATATTTTCACCGACAGAAAGAGTAAGCTGCTCACGCATATATGTGCTGCGTTCATCCTGTGGATAGCTCCAAAAAGTTTCATCCTGTGTATGAGCAAGACGAGTAGAAACTCTGAACTGGTTTTCATTTACAACAGTAGTAGCTCTCCAAGCACCGCCTGTAAGTTTCTTATCCTTGTAGTAATACTGAACATTCCAGCTGAATTTGCCGATTCTTACCTTTGTACCACCTGAGATAAGTTCCCAATAATCGGGTCCTTCTACAATTTCAGGAACGAAGCCCTGATCTTCATGGAGCTCAAATTTAGGCATATTATCAAGTGTGCCCTTATAATGATCAACAGTAACCTTGATAACATCCTTCTGAGTAGAAGAGAAAGTAATATCAAGAACAGGACCACCGAGAGTCATACCTCTGTTCTGGATATAATTTGTTGTAGCAAGAACGTTAATAGAGTTCTTGCCTGTCTGAATTTCATAGGCCTGAGAAGCATAATTTACCTCATATCCTCTTTTGTTAAGCCAAAAGCCGTCTGCAAACTTCATATACAAAACTCCTTTGTTATGTAATTGATTACATTGTACAACATATACATAAAAATTGCAAGGGGTTTAGAAATTTTAACGTTTTGTTCATATATAAATTTCTAAAAACGGCATACAAGCTTTCTTTAAGGAATATAAATATTCTAGCAGTTAAAGTGAACCATAACAAGGAGGATTACATATGGATTTAAAAGTTACAAAAGAAACAATCTCATCATTGGAGATAATTTTTTCAGACACGAATGAACAATCGGTAGAACTTGATTATATTCTTCCGGATTATTGTCCTGAAATATTCAAAATACTTAAATGCATTACTATTCCGAGTATAATTTCACATGATATTGTTGATGATAAACTAAGTTATGAAATGGAAGTATGCATTCGTGTACTTTATTGTACAGAAAACAACCCTTCTGTTCAATCAATTGAGCAAAAGCTAACCTATTTCAAAAAAATTGAGCTAGGGAGAAAATGTACAAATCCTGATATATCTGTAACACCTCAGGTAAATTATATAAATTGCCGTGCGGTAAATCAGCGACGTCTTGATATACGAGGAGCTGTCCTTACAACAATTATTGTAAAAGATTTAATTTCAAATGATATTATTACAGATGTATCCGGAGGAAATATTCAGTTGAAAAAGGAATCTGTAACATACCAATCAGATTATATCAAAAGTCAAAAGACCGTTAATATTTCAGATAAATTTGATTTGGGAATGTCTAAACCACCTATATTAAACATAATAAGAAGTGACGCTGTCATTACATCCATTGATAATAAAATTATAGCTAATAAGCTTATCATAAAAGGAGAAATATGTATAAATATGCTATATACATATTTATCAGAAACCAATAATGGAATTGAAGCAATGCAATTTACTTTACCGTTTTCTCATGTACTTGATATGGAAGGAATTGATGACAGGTTCAAATGTTCAGTTAATGCAGATGTTGTATTGTGTAATATCAAACCATATTCTGACGGAGATGGTAATTCTAAATCAGTTGAATGTGATATGAAAGTTATTATTTTCGCTTCCGCATATAGAACAGCCACAGCAGATTTGGTTATTGATGAATATTCAACCTCATATAAAACCAATAGTGAAAAATCAAGTATCAAAATAGAACTTCCTTCTCAAGCTGTTAATTCATCTTGTGTAATCAAAAATACATTAAGTTCAACAGATGATGAAATAGACTGTGTTAATGATGTATGGTGTACAATAAAAAACTATACTGTAAACAATGATAATAATATCTTCGTAATAAATGGTAATGTTGTGTACTATGTAATGGGAAAAAACTCTGAAGGTAATCCCATATTCTATGAAAAAGAAGACAGTTTCATATCACAATTCAACACGGAAGGAATATCTGAAAATTCTATTTTGGAAGTAAAGCTTATTCCGATGTCTTGTTCGTATAACCTTGCATCCGATAGTAATGTTGAAATTAAAGCTGAATTAAAAATGTTAGGCTGTATCAGAAATACAAAGATAATTAACGGTATTACTGACATTGAAATTAATGAAGATGAGCTATTGGATAAGAATCAAAATTATGCACTGAAAATATATTACACCGATGAAAATGAGGATTTATGGGAAATTGCAAAGAAATATGGTACATCAGTCACTGCAATAATTGAGGAAAATGAAATTGAAGATGATATGATTACCGGCAACGGAATGATCCTTATTCCAATTGTTTAATAAAATCATGGAGGTATACTTAAATGGTAAATAACGATATCTATTGCGATATAGCTAAACGAACAGACGGGGATATCTATATCGGTATTGTAGGCCCCGTACGCACAGGAAAATCAACTTTCATAAAAAAATTTATGGAACAACTTGTTATCCCTAATATTTCAAGTGAGTACAGACGTGAACGTGCAGTTGATGAGCTTCCACAATCATCAGCAGGTAAAACAATTATGACTACAGAACCAAAATTCATCCCTGAGGAAGCTGTTGAAGTGACAATCGGAGATAAAGCACGTTTCAACGTAAGAATGATTGACTGCGTTGGATATATTGTACCCAGTGCAATCGGATATATTGAAAACGAAGCACCCAGAATGGTTGTTACACCATGGTTTGAAGAAGAAATTCCTTTTGCCATGGCAGCTGAAGTAGGTACACAAAAGGTAATTCAGGATCACTCCACAATAGGACTCGTTATTACAACTGACGGAAGTATTTCTGATATTCCTCGTGACGAATACGAAGAAGCAGAACAGCGTGTGATAAACGAGCTTAATTCAATCAACAAACCTTATGTAATTCTGCTTAACTGTCTATATCCTGATTCAGTTGAATCAAAAAGACTTGCATCTGATCTTTCAGAAAAATATAACACTCCCGTTATTCCCGTAAATTGTGTTGACCTTAATGAAGAAGATATCAACAACATTCTTAAACAAGTACTTTATGCTTTTCCAATCAAGGAAATCAACATCTGTATGCCTAAGTGGGTAACTGGACTTGTTAAAGGCCATTGGCTTAAAAAAGATGTCTTTGATTGTATCAGAGCCGCCGCTGAAAATGTAAAGTATGTCCGTGATGTAAATGGAGTAACCGATACAATTACAGCTTGCGATTACATAAATAAAGCCAATATCACGGAAATTGACTTGGGAAAGGGAAGCACTGAAATCTGTGTTGAGCTTGAAAATAATCTTTTTTTCAAAATTCTTGGAGAGGAAACAGGTATTGAAATCAACAGTGAAAGCGACCTTATGCCGCTTCTCAAGGAGCTTACCGCTGTTAAGCGTAAATATGAGAAGATTGAAAACGCACTTTCTGAGGTAGACGCAACTGGCTACGGAATTGTAATGCCGTCCATCGAGGAACTTTCCCTTGAAGAACCTGAAATTGTAAAGCAGGGCGGTAAATACGGAGTACGCCTCAAAGCCTCTGCACCGTCAATCCATATGATGAAAGCCGATATCGTAACCGAAGTAAGTCCGATTGTCGGCTCGGAGAAGCAGTCGGAAGAACTTGTTATGTACCTGCTTAAAGAGTTTGAAGAAAGTCCGCAGAAAATTTGGGAGTCCAATATCTTCGGCAAATCCCTCCACGAGCTTGTCAATGAGGGACTGCATAACAAGCTTTACCGTATGCCTGTTGATGCCCGTATGAAGCTTCAGGAAACCCTTGAACGTATTATCAACGAGGGCTGCGGCGGTCTGATTTGTTTTATCCTTTAAAAAGTTATAGCCTGAGAAATTTGGTTTCTCAGGCTACTATCATATATTAAAAGTTACAGTAATTGATTGGTAAAAAGGTCACTCCCGACTAATCGGAAGTGACCTTTAAAAATATTACTTGAAATAAGCTACGCCGCTTTCGAAAATCTTCTGGTCCTTGTTACCAGGAACATTCTTGCAGATTTCGGAGCCAATACGTTCGCTGTGACCCATCTTACCGAGTACACGTCCATCAGGGGATGTGATACCTTCAATAGCGTCAAAGGAAGTATTAGGGTTGAAGCGGATATCCATTGTAGGAGCACCGCTGAGGTCAACGTACTGTGTAGCAATCTGGCCGTTGTCAGCAAGCTGCTTGATAAGTTCAGGAGAAGCAACGAAACGACCTTCACCGTGAGAAATTGCAATTCTGTGAATGTCACCAACTTCACAACCTGCAAGCCAAGGAGACTTGTTGGAAGCAATTCTTGTATTAACCATCATAGACTGGTGTCTGCCGATAGTGTTAAATGTAAGTGTAGGGGAGTTGTCTTCCATATCAACAATCTTTCCGTAAGGCACAAGACCAAGCTTGATAAGAGCCTGGAAGCCGTTACAGATACCAAGCATAAGACCATCACGATTATTGAGAAGATCGTGAACAGCATCCTTGATACGTGGGTTACGGAAGAATGCAGTAATAAACTTACCGGAACCATCTGGCTCGTCACCACCTGAGAAGCCACCAGGAATCATAATAATCTGGGACTGCTTGATAGCCTTTTCAAAGTAGGAAACGCTGTCCTCAAGTGCTGCAGTAGAAAGATTTTTGATTACAACAACCTCAGGATCAGCACCAGCACGTTCGAATACTCTTGCAGTATCATATTCACAGTTTGTACCTGGGAATACAGGAATAAGTACACGTGGCTTAGCGAAAGAAGAAGCATGCTGAATAGGATCCTTAGTTGTGTATGTGAATATCTTGGCAGGCTTGTCTTCTGTCTTGATATTGCAAGGAAATACAGGTTCAAGTCTGTCCTCCCACTTCTTCTGAATATCAGCCATATCAACAACATAATCCTTGCAGTCAATCTTATAATCAGAAATTGTTTCACCGATTACATTTTCAACTGTGAATGGATCACCGTCAAGCTCAACAACAAATGCACCATATCTGGAGTAGAAGAGAAGGTCTTCGGAAAGTTTCTTGTCAAACTTGAAGCCGATTCTGTTACCAAGGGACATCTTTGCAACAGCTTCAGCAACACCGCCGAAACCTACAGCCCAAGCGGCAACAGCTGTGCCATCAGCAATGAGCTTTTCAACCTTTTCGTAGCATTCCTTAACACTGTCAAATACAGGCAGACCATTTTCATCAAGTTCAGGAACAATAAGGATAACCTTATCGCCAGCCTTCTTGAATTCAGGAGAAATAACCTTCTTTGCAGAAGCTGTGGAAACAGCAAAGGAAACGAGTGTAGGTGGTACATCAATATTTTCAAATGTACCTGACATTGAGTCCTTACCGCCAATAGAACCGCAGCCAAGCTCAAGCTGTGCTTTAAGAGCACCAAGAAGAGCAGAGAAAGGCTTGCCCCAACGTGTAGGATTATTCTGTGTTCTTTCAAAATATTCCTGGAATGTGAGCCAGCAATGCTTGTAGCTACCACCAGCAGCAACAACCTTAGCAATAGACTCAATTACAGCAAACATAGCACCATGGTATGGGCTTCTGTCAGAAACATAAGGGTTAAAACCCCAACCCATAATAGAACAAGTGTCAGTTTCACCCTTGAGAACAGGAATTTTAGCTGCCATAGCCTGTGTTGGTGTAAGCTGATATGTACCACCGTAAGGCATAAGAACTGTACCTGCACCGATTGTTGAGTCGAAACGTTCAACAAGACCCTTCTGAGAGCAGACATTAAGGTTTGTCATAAGCTGTTCCCAGCTTTCAGGTGTATCGCTGTAAGTCTTGATCTGATTTGTAACAGGAACAGGAACTGCAACAGTAGTATGTTTTTCAGCACCATTAGAATTGAGGAATTCTCTTGAAAGGTCAACAATAACCTTGTCATTCCACTTCATTCTGAGACGTGGCTCAGCAGTAACAACAGCAACAAGAGTTGCTTCAAGGTTTTCCTTAGCAGCTTCAGCAATAAACTTGTCAGCATCTGTCTTACGTACAACTACAGCCATACGTTCCTGACTTTCAGAAATAGCAAGTTCTGTACCATCAAGACCATCATACTTCTTAGGTACCTTGTTAAGGTCAATAATCAAACCATCTGTAAGTTCACCGATAGCAACGGAAACACCGCCTGCACCGAAGTCATTACAACGCTTGATCATCTTTGTAACTTCAGGATTTCTGAAAAGTCTCTGAAGTTTTCTTTCCTCAGGTGGGTTACCCTTCTGAACTTCTGCACCGCAGTTTTCAATTGATTCTTCGGTGTGAGACTTGGAAGAACCTGTAGCACCACCACAGCCGTCACGACCTGTACGTCCGCCGAGAAGGATGATTACGTCGTCAGGATCAGGAACTTCACGGATAACATTTGCCTTTGGAGCAGCACCAACAACAGCACCGATTTCCATACGCTTTGCAACATAACCAGGGTGATAGATTTCAGAAACGTGACCAGTAGCAAGACCAATCTGGTTACCATAAGAACTGTAACCGGCAGCTGCACCTACAGTAATCTTTCTCTGTGGAAGCTTACCGTGAACTGTATCTTCAACAGGAACAAGCGGATTAGCCGCACCTGTTACACGCATAGCCTGATATACATATGAACGACCGGAAAGTGGGTCACGGATAGCACCGCCAAGACAAGTTGCCGCACCACCAAAAGGTTCAATTTCAGTAGGGTGATTGTGAGTTTCATTCTTAAACATAAGGAACCAATCCTGAAGTTCACCATCAACATCAACCTTGATTTCTACGGAACAAGCATTGATTTCCTCAGATTCATCAAGATCCTTGAGAACTCCGTCCTTCTTAAGCTTCCTTGCACCGATAGTAGCAATATCCATAAGTGTAATTGGCTTATCGCTTCGTCCAAGTTCTTTTCTTATATTGATATATTCATCATAAGTTTTCTGAATATAATCAGCATTGATATTGGCTTCATCAATAATTGTTGAGAATGTTGTGTGACGGCAGTGGTCAGACCAGTATGTATCAATCATTCTGATTTCAGTAATTGTTGGGTCACGCTTTTC
Source organism: Oscillospiraceae bacterium (assembly GCA_018110825.1). Taxonomy (GTDB): domain Bacteria; phylum Bacillota; class Clostridia; order Oscillospirales; family Ruminococcaceae; genus RGIG8773. Next base: position 33,016 of record JAGBCL010000014.1, on the reverse strand, counting down.
AGTGTCCTTAAAATACTTCTGACAGAATTTAATATCATCAAGGTCCATAGCAAGACCATACTTGTTGATAAAGTTAACCAGTTCAACTTCTTCAAGATAAATGAAATTATTAAGAGTTTCAACCTCTGTTGGAATATCATATTCAGAAGCAAGAGTTTCAACCTCTTCAAGAGAAGCTTCACGGCTTTCAACAGGGTTGATAATATATGCCTTGAGCTGAGCAAGCTCATCAACAGAAAGCTTACCTTCTACAATGTAAACACGGGCATTTTTAACCTTGCAACGCTCGCCTTGAGTAAGAATCTGAATACACTGTTCACATGAGTCTGCACGCTGGTCAAACTGACCTGGAAGATACTCAACAGCAAAAACAGTCTCATTTTCCTTGAGCTCAGGCATTGTACGATAACAAGTGTCTACAGCAGGCTCTGAAAATACATTGCCGATAGCAAGTGCAAAATCAGCGTCGCTAAGGCCTTCAGCGTCATAACGATTCAGAAGACGAATATTTCTGAGATTGTCAAGACGAAGAGCCGTTTTTGCGTCGGAAAGCAGATTTTTTGCTTCAACTGCAAATTCTGGCTTTTTTTCAACATAGATACGAAAAACTGACATAAATAATACTCTCCTTGTTTATTAAGATAAAATTTCGCCAATACAGCAATCTTTTCCTAACTCTAATATTTTAACATAAAAAAGCAAATTACGCAAACTTTTATCTGAATTTTTTGTTAAAATTTTTATATGTGTATAATTTGGTGTAAATCCGTGATGTATTCCGTCGCTTTTCTCACGTTCGAAAAGAACGGGAAACTCTTTTCCTAACTGACTTTCAAGGAATTTATGCGTACTTTTGTCAGTTAATTCAATCATTCTTGTTGAACGTTGATTTTTTACGTTTTCAGGAACTTGACTATCAAAATTAGCTGCCGGAGTTCCTTTTCTTGGAGAATATGGAAAAATATGTGATTTAGCAAATCCAATTTTTTCTACAAATTTCAAAGATTCTTCAAAATCACCATCGGTTTCACCCGGAAAACCAACCATAATATCCGTAGTAATCGAGCAATTATCAAAATTTTTCCTAAGCAAATCAACTATTTTTTCATAATCTGCTGTCAAATAACGTCTGTTCATTGCTTTAAGAGTTTTATCACAACCACTCTGCAACGATAAATGGAACTGCGGACATAACTTTTTCAATCCAGCTAATCTTAAAACATCTTGCTCTGTAATCATTTCGGGTTCAATAGACCCCAATCGCACTCGTTCAATACCATTTACACCACAAACAGCTTCAACAGCATCAACAAGTCTTTTTCCGAAATCAATCCCATAAAAAGAAAGGTTGATTCCAACTAAAACAACTTCTTTGTATCCAGATTTTGCAAGCTGGTCAACTTCAGAAATAATATCCTCTATTGGTTTGGAACGAAAATTTCCACGGGAATAGGGGATAATACAATATGTGCAGAACATATTACAGCCATCCTGAATTTTAACGAATGCACGGGTATTATTTTCGTAACCTAAATTTGACATAAATTCAAAGGTTTCATTTCTGGTATATTTCGATACACAGCAAATTTTATCACGTTTCGTGATATATTCAGAAACGAGCTCAGGCAGAATATTACGATTTTTGGTTCCTGTAACAATGTCAACGCCATCAATTTGTTCAGCTTCAGCAGAAAAAGCCTGAGGAAAACAGCCAGTCAATACAATTAATGAATCAGGATATATTCTTTTCAAACGTCTGATTTCTTTTTTTAGCTTTTTATCGCCCGTACCGGTAACAGTACAGGAATTAATCACAAAAATATCAGCTTCATTTTCTACCTTTGATAATGTATAACCATGATTGACAAAATTCTGCTTCATATTTTCAGATTCATATAAGTTAACCTTACACCCAAAGGTTATAAAGTAAATATTCATAAATACCTCATATATTTTTTGTGCATTTTAACAAACAAAAACCTTTTCGATTTGTTTGAAAATTCATACTGTTACAAAAATAAAAAAACTTTCCAAAATTCTCTTGACTTAATAAATCAAAGGTGATATGCTATGCACATACCGAAAAGGTAAATAAAAAGCAACAATTTCAGAGGCTTGAATCACAAGAAAAAAAGATGATTATACCAGCCTCGCAACGTAAGAAAGGTGGTCATTTTTATGAACAAGACTACAGTAATGTTAGGTACAATTAATGATGTCAAGAATTTTGTTGCAACAGTTTCTCTCTGCGACTACGATGTTGACCTTATTTCCGGCAGATATGCAATCGACGCTAAGTCTATCATGGGTATCTTCAGCCTTGACCTCTCTAAGCCAATCAAGCTTGAAGCTCACACTGATGACGCTTCTGAATTCTTTGCAAAAATCAAGGAATATATCGTTGACTAATTGATTATACAATAACAAACAATTGATAACTCCATTTTCATTAAGAAAGTGGAGTTATCTTTTTTATTTAATGCTTTTGCAGAAAACGTTCATCACAATACTCACATTCAAGGGTATCACCGCTGCCTCTGAAACTTTTAGGAAGATAAGTTTCTTTGTTAGTAATGCAGTTAGGATTTGTACATGCGTTACCGGCTCTTGTTTTACCAACAAGAAGTTTTGTTGGATATTCATTTTTCAGAATAGTCATTATAAGTGCCATTCTTACATACATTCCATACTTAGCCTGCTTGAAATATAAAGCTCTTGGATCATCATCAACCTCTACAGCAATTTCATCAACTCTAGGGAGCGGATGAAGTACACATAAATCCTTTTTAGCCTTAAGCATTTTGGTATGGTCAAGTCTATATACATCCTTTTGTTTTTCATATTCTTCAGGTGAAGCAAATCGTTCACGCTGAATTCTTGTCATATAAAGTACATCCAGCTTTCCGATTGCATCTTCAATAGAATCGACCTCTTCAAATGTACTGTTGGAAGCGTTAAGTATGCTTTTTATATAAAATGGAAGTCTGAGCTCAGGTGTTGAAATAAGTATAAATTTATTGTTTTTATAACAAGACAATGCCTTGCAAAGTGAGTGAACTGTACGTCCGTTCTTCAGGTCTCCACAAAGACCAATTACAAGATTATCAAGCCTTCCTTTTTCTTTGGATAATGTAAGTAAATCTGTCAGAGTCTGAGTAGGGTGGAGGTGTCCACCGTCACCGGCATTTATAACAGGACAATCTGCTGTAAGGGCAGCAGCCTTTGCAGCACCTTCAAGATTGTGACGCATAACCATAATATCCGCATAGCTTGATACAATTTTAGTCGTATCCTTAAGATTTTCACCTTTTGAAACAGATGAAGTAGCAGGATTGTCAAATCCGATTATTGTGCCACCAAGCTTGAGCATAGCCGTCTGAAAGGACATTTGTGTTCTTGTTGACGGTTCATAGAAAAGTGTTGCCATAATTTTTCCGTAACATTCATGTGCATATGCTGATGGATTATCTGATATTTTTGCACCAAGGTCAATAACCTCGTTCCACCAGTTTACCGGCATATCGTTCAAGTCAATAAGGTTAGTGAATTGTGAAATCATAATCAAACACTGCCTTTCTATATATATCACTTTATTTTAGCAGATTTTAAGACAATATTCAAGACATTATGCAAAAAAATCCGTCAAGATTTATTTCTTAACGGATTTTTATAATTATTCCCATTCATATTGAGTAAGTTTGCCTTCTGAAGCAAGTTCAGGGTAATTCCACTGTCTTAAAACTTCATAAGTTGCAATTGCAACTGAATTTGACAAATTAAGACTTCTCAGACGAGGACGCATAGGGATTCTCAGACATCTATCAGGATGCTGCACAAGCAAAGTTTCAGGCAGTCCTGCGTCTTCACGTCCGAAAATCAGATAGCTATTGTTTGGAAATGGAATATCACTGTATGTATTTCTGCCTTTTGTTGTAAAGAAAAAATAATTACCAGGATTTTTCTCAAAAAACTCCTCAATATTGTCATAGTAAGTAATATCCAGCTCATTCCAGTAATCTAATCCGGCTCTTTTGAGATTTTTGTCAGTAACTTCAAATCCAAGAGGTCTGACAAGATGAAGTCTTGCCCCCGTAACTGCACAAGTCCTCGAAATATTCCCAGTATTCTGCGGAATCTGAGGTTCTACAAGCACTATATTAAGATTATAAATAATAACCGCTCCTTACATCTGTTCATAGTCACAAAGAGTTGGATTGGAAATAAGAAAATCAAGACAATTTTCCAACATAATTCCATCACGTGTATCAGTTGAATAACTATATGTTGTTTTTATAGCTCGTTCTAAAAAAGCAGTCGCTCTGTTCATTGCAATCGGAAGACTGTCACCTCGCAGAATAGAACCTGTCAGAACCGAAGCAAAAACATCACCTGTTCCGGGATAATTTGCACTAATCATATTGTATGGAATTCTCCAGAATTTACTATGCTCACGGTCATAACCTACATTATAAGTTTTTCCGTCAGAGAAAACGCTTGTAATTACAACAATTTTAGGACCGAGTTCTGAAAGACGTACAAGATAGCTTTTTATCTGCTGCATAGAAACATCAGATTGCATTGGATTTTCGCCAAGTAAAATTGCCGCTTCTGTAATGTTTGGTGTAATTATATCAGCAATTGCTACAAGTTCCTTCATCCGTGAACGGAGTTCAGAAGTACATGTCTTATAAGGTTTTCCATGATCAGCCATTACAGGATCAACAACCTTGAGTGAATTTTTATAATATTCAAAAAATTCAAGGCAATGGTCAATCTGTTCTGTTGAAGCAAGAAAACCGCTATATACACAATCAAATTTATAATTAAGCACCTTATAATGTTCAAGAGCAGGGGAAATATAATCTGTCAAATCTCTGAGAACAACATCACCGAATCCACCGGTATGTGCAGATAAAATCGCAGTCGGAACAGGACAAACCTGAATCCCTTGTGCTGAAAGTGTTGGAAGAATTACCGAAAGTGAGCAGCGTCCAACTCCTGATAAGTCATGAATAGCTGCAACCTTTACTGAATTATTATACATATTTTTGCAACCTTTCCGAATCCTTATCTGATAATTGCGTATGCAAGATAAATGACATATGTTACTGTAAGAATGATACCTTCAGTTCTGTTAACTTTGTTTTTGGTAATGCAAAAAACATAAGCAAACAATGAAGCTGCAATAAGAATAAGCATATCTGTAAGGCAAAGTGCATTAATACTCATTGGTGTAATTACCGCTGATGAAGCAAGTACAAAAAGAATATTGAATATATTTGAGCCCACCACATTACCGACAGCAATATCACTTTCTCCTTTTCTGGCAGCAACAATACTTGTAACAAGTTCAGGAAGGGAAGTACCCACCGCTACAATGGTAAGTCCGACAAGTGTTGGGCTCATGCCAAAGCCAAGTGCAATTTTTTCAGCACTGTCAACAACAAACTGACCGCCTATAATAATACCCGCAAGTCCGCCAATTGTAAATACAATGCTTAAAGGTATGCTATGTTTTGGTTTTTCTGTTTCTTCATCAACAGCTTCTTTTCTTGATTGAAGTGCAGAAGAAATAATTGAATACATAAACACGCACATAAATATAAGCAAAACAATAGCTTCACTTCTTGTAATCATATTATCCGCACTGTTTCCGATTACAACATCAAAAGACATTACAATTAGAACAATTGTTGCCATAAGCATAAAAGGATATTCTTTCTTAATAATCTGATTTTGAATAGTAATTGGTTTAATAATTGCACTTATACCTACAACTACCAACAAATTAAAAAGATTTGAACCCATAACATTACTTACAGCAATATCGTTTGAGCCGTTTATTCCTGCAATAATACTTACAGCAGCCTCAGGAGCACTCGTTCCCATAGCTACAATTGTTAAACCAATTATAATAGAAGGAATTTTCAAGAATTTAGCTATAGTAGAACTTCCTTCAACAAAAAAATCTGCTCCCTTAACAAGTAAAACGAAGCCAATAATAAGCAGTATGAATGATATTACCATTTTTTCAACTTCTTTCTAAAATATTTATAAAAATTATATTAACACAAATTATTGTCATTGTCAATTAATTTGATTCTTAATTGATGCCATAATAATTATATATAACAAAAAATTCTCTTGAAATGGAAGAAAATATATGATAAAATATTATTAAATATGTATGGTTTTGAAAGGTGCTATGTTTTTATGAAAAAAAAATCACGTTCCTCAAAAGGAACTCCTATTGTAAAAGCACATAAAAAACGTCAGAAAAGAATTTTTTATGCACGCGTCAGAGCTGCTTTAGCTATTGTTTTAATTGTTGGAACTGTAATAGGAGTTATACAGTTCAACAAATCATTAGAACGTCCATTAAGCGTAAATGCTGAAAATTATTATCAAATTAAAGAAGAAAATGAAATTAACAATGATTTACTGGAAGAGACGGAAGATGTAGATGCAGTTGTTAATCTTGATGATGTAGAAATTGATAAATCTCTTTTAAAGTACAATATTACACAGCCAAGACTTAAAAGTACATATCCTATTGATATGATTATCCGTTCAGAATACGCAATTGTATATGACATAACTGCTGACGAAGTGCTTTATGCAAAAAATGCCGATCAGAAATGTTTCCCGGCAAGTACAACTAAAATTCTGACCTCAGCTGTAATTCTTGATAATGTTGCAGATGATTTTAAGTTTACCGCAGGTGATGAGCTTGATATGGTAAATCCTGGCTCAAGTCTTGCATATGTAAATAAAGGAAGTATTCTTGACCTTCCTACCATGATTGATGCAATTATGCTTCCTTCGGGAAATGATGCTTCTTATGTTGCAGCTGCAAACGTAGGACGTGTTATTGCCGGAAATGACATGATTACAACTGAAAAGGCCGTGCAAACCTTTGTTGATGAAATGAATAGGGCAGCTATGTACATAGGCGCGGAAAATACACATTTCACAGTCCCTGACGGTTTTCATGATGACAACCATTATACAACAGTCCTCGACATGTTGAAAATAACACTATATGCCCGTCAGAAACCGCTTCTTATGGAATCAGCAGGGAAAACAAACAAATATGCAATCTTCGAATCAGGCGAAGAAGTTTCCTGGGAAAACTCAAATTTACTATTACATGAATACAGCGATTGTTATTATATGTACGCTAACGGACTTAAAACAGGTATGACAGATCAATCCGGTTACTGTGTTGTAGCTACAGCAGAACGCTTTGAACACGATGTTGTATGTATTGTATTCGGTGCAGAAACTTCTGCAATCAGATGGAATGATACAATTGCACTTCTTGACGCAGCATTTGTACAAATAAGAAATAAGGAAGGTATATAAATGGTTAATATAGGCAACGAATGGGATGACCTTCTTAAAGACGAATTTAAAAAGGAATATTACCTTAAACTACGTGAATTTCTCAAAAAAGAATATTTTACATATCAAGTATATCCCAACATGTATGACATATTCAACGCATTAAAATACACATCGTTTTCAGACGTAAAAGCTGTAATTATAGGACAGGACCCTTATCACGGTCCAGGACAAGCGCATGGACTTTGCTTCTCTGTCCAAAAAGGAGTAGCAATCCCGCCATCATTGCAGAATATGTATAAGGAATTATATTCTGACCTTGGTATACCGCCAGCAAACCATGGGTATTTAAAAAAATGGGCCGATAACGGTGTACTTATGATGAATACTGTTCTAACTGTAAGAGGTGGACAAGCCAACTCACATCGTAATATGGGATGGGAAATATTTACGGATAAAGTGATTGAACTTCTCAATAATCGTGAACAACCAATAGTTTATTTACTTTGGGGTAATAATGCCAAACAAAAAATGAAACTTATAACAAATCCAAATCATCTTATTTTGCAAGCCGCACATCCTAGTCCATTATCAGCATTCAATGGTTTTTTCGGCTGTAAGCATTTTTCTAAAACAAATGATTTCCTTATATCCCAAGGAATTACACCAATAGATTGGAAAATTGACTAACAAAAGGAGAATACATCATGAAAAAAAGATTAGCATTGCTTTTATCAGCAGTAATGATTTTTACAACATGTTCTGCCTGCGGTAAATCCAATACAGAATCAATCATCTCAGATACAACTATCTCAAATACAAAGACATCAGAAACAGGGATTTCAGAAACAATCGGAAACTCTGAAACAGAAACTGTTGATTTTTTTGGTGAGGGCTATGACCCTTTTGCAGATAATTATGACCCTTATGGCGGTAATAAGGCTGTAGGTGCTGAGCATACACCTGAAACCAATATAGTAGAATCAGTTTCAGAAACAACTACTGAAACTGAAGCTATAACTGAATCAACAACATCAAATAAAGAAGAAAAAGATCAAAAATCAGATAATAAACCTGTTTCTTCCGAAACTCAATCATCAAGCAGTGACGTTTCACTTATGCTTAATACCTCAAACAGTTGGGAAAATGGAAGTAATAAATTTACTCAAGTTGATGGTACAGTCAAAAATGATTCTGATAAGTCAATCGGTAGCTGGACAGTAACAATCAAAGCAGCTTCTGGTGTGTCTGTAGACCAGTTCTGGAATTGTGAAATTTCTGTAAATGGCGGAACACTTACAGTTACTCCTGTTGAACACAATTCAAAAATTGATTGTGGAAGCGAGGGGACATTTGGTATGATTCTGTGCAATGCAGGAAATATTAATGCTTCCGATTCAACAGTTAAATACGGTACAAAAACCGTTGAAGGTTCTTCTGCTAATAACCCAAATAATAACAATTCCAACAACGGCACAGTCGGAAACAATAATCCCGAAATCAAGCAGGCAAAGGATGTACCTGAGCCAACAACGGATGACTGGCTCTATACTGACGGAAACAAAATTATTGACAAAAACGGCAAGGAAGTTTGGCTTACAGGCATCAACTGGTTTGGATACAACACAGGCACAAACACTTTTGACGGACTTTGGGCATGTGACCTAAACACATCTATTTCCGCAATTGCTGACAGAGGATTTAATCTGCTTAGAATTCCGATTTCAACCGAACTAATCAAAAATTGGTCTAACGGAAATTATCCAAATGCAAATTTCAATCAGGCAACCAATTCCTATCTGGTCGGTATGAACAGCCTTGAAATTTTTGACTATGTAGTAGGTCAGTGTCGTGCAAACGGTATCAAGATTATGATTGACATTCACAGTGCAAAAACTGACGCCATGGGTCATATGAAACCAATATGGTCAGAAGGCAATATATCCGAACAGGACTTCCTTGATTCACTTTCATGGATGTCCGCACGCTATAAAAATGACGACACAATTATTGCCTACGATTTGAAAAACGAACCTCACGGAAAAGCAAACGAATCTCCGAGAGCTAAATGGGACGACTCAAAGGACTCTGATAACTGGAAATATATTGCTGAAAAGGCAGCAAATGCCGTGCTTAGCAAGAATCCTAATGTTCTTGTAATGGTAGAGGGTATCGAAATCTACCCGATTGATATAAAATCCAATGGTGACTTCTCCTCAACAAATATGGGTGACTATTATTGTACCTGGTGGGGCGGTAACCTCCGTGGCGTAAAGGATAATCCTGTTGACCTCGGCAAATATCAGAATAAGCTTGTTTATTCACCGCATGATTATGGTCCAACTGTATACGAACAGCCTTGGTTCAAGGGAGGATATACTTTTGACAGCTTGTACGAAGATTGTTGGTACGATAACTGGTTTTACATTCAAGAACAGGACATCGCACCATTGTTGATAGGCGAGTGGGGCGGCTTTATGCGTGACCCTAACCTCAAGTGGATGACATACCTCCGTCAGCTTATCAAGGAAAATAAAATTAACCATACATTCTGGTGCTTCAATTCCAACTCAGGCGACACAGGCGGACTTGTTCTTGATGACTTCACAACCTGGGACGAGGACAAATATGCCTTTGTAAAGGAAGTTCTCTGGCAGCAGAACGGCAAATTTGTTGGTCTTGACCACGAAATTCCGCTTGGTGAAAATGGTATTACGCTTTCTGATGTAAAATAAATAACTAAAATGACCCGAGAAACAAATTCTCGGGTCAAACTTTTATAAAGAGCAGGGGAGCACACAAAAAGAAAAACGGCAACTGAAAATCAGTGCCGTTTGTTGTGTACATATACGGTAAATTACACAGCTCTTGTAACCTTGCCGGAACGGAGACATCTTGTGCATACATAGATATGCTTAGGAGTACCGTTTACAATAGCCTTTACACGCTTAACGTTTGGCTTCCAAGTTCTGTTGGAACGGTGATGTGAGTGGGAAACCTTTATACCGAAAGTAACACCCTTTCCGCAAATATCGCACTTTGCCATGGGGTTACACCTCCTTTTCAATATCATTTATAAAGTCAACGCTACTATTTTATCACAAAACTTTCCTAATTGCAAGCCTTTTTTGAAAAAAAGTTTGAAAATTCAAATTATTTTTGGAAATACGGCTAAAAATTGAGAATTGTCCTTGTAATTTTGTGAGGAATATGGTATATTAAATATGATTGTAATTATATCCGAAAGGGGCATACATATTTAATTATGTTCTCTACCGAACGAATAACCGAAATCCTTATCCACGGAATAATTTTGCTTATTGCATTTCCGATTCATGAATGTGCTCATGCACTCGTGGCAAAATGGCTTGGTGACGATACAGCAGAAAAGCAGGGAAGAATTACGCTTAATCCAGTAAAACACCTTGATTTATTCGGAACAATCCTTATGCTTTTTGCTGGTTTCGGTTGGGCAAAGCCTGTACCGATTAATCCCAACAATTTCAAGAAGCGTAAGCTGGGAATGGCACTTTCATCTTTAGCTGGTCCTGTTTCAAACCTTATACTTGCTTATATTTCAATGATTCTGTCCAAAATTCTTTTGTACACCGAAACAAGTGAAGAACTTTCGATAATATGTATAAATGCAATGCTTATCAATGTTGGGTTAGCCGTTTTCAACCTTCTTCCCGTACCACCGCTTGATGGCTCAAGAATTTTACTGTTAATCCTGCCTGAAAAACTTTATTTTAAGGTTATGAAATATGAAAATGTTATTTTCATTATCCTTTTTGCAATAATATGGCTGGGCTTGCTTGATACACCACTTGCTTTTCTGCAAGTAAAAGCACTTGAAACTATGAATTTTCTATCAGGTTGGATAGATATGCTATTTATATGATTTGGAGTAAATTAAATGGAACAAATGTCGTTTAAGCTTGAAATCTTTGAAGGACCACTTGATCTGCTTCTGCATCTGATTTCAAAGCATAAACTTAATATCAATGATATTCCGATTGTCACCCTGCTTGATCAATATATGGAATATATTGACAGAATGTCTGAGCAGAATATGGAAATAGCAGGGGAGTTTCTGGAAATGGCTGCACGTCTTGTCTATATCAAGACTGTTTCACTTCTCCCTCAACACGAAGAAGCTGAACAGCTTAAAAAGGAACTTCAAGGCAGACTTATTGAGTATTCTCTCTGTAAAAAAGCTGCTGAGTTAATGAAAGACCGTTATATAGGAAACGTTAATGCCATAAGAAAGCCTCTGAAAATAGAGTTTGACAATACCTATACACTAACTCACGAACCTCAGGAACTTCTTGATGCTTATCTTAAAATACAGATTAAACCACAAAACGAAAAAATCAGAACTGAAGCATTTAATACAATAGTAAAAAAGAAAATTGTTTCAGTTACTTCAAAAATCATCTACGTTCTTCGTCATCTGTACAAATCAGGAAGCTGTATGATGGACGGACTTTTCGATGGAATGACAAATCGTTCCGAGCGTGTAGCAACATTTCTCGCAATATTGGAACTTACTAAATCGGGAAGAATATGGCTGAATGATGATAATACGATTATTACATTCAATAAAAATCGTAGAACAGCTGATACAACAGAACTTACCGATACGGAGGTATCTTACCAATGAAAATAAATGAAGGCGTTTCTGTAATAGAAGCAATTCTTTTTGCTCATGGCGAACCGATTGAAGCTGAAAAGCTTTCTGCTGCGGCAGGTATAGAACATGAAACTTTAGTAAAGCTTATACAGCTTCTTATGGACAGATATGAGTCATCAGAAAGTGCATTAACTGTACTAAAATTAGGTTCATGCTATCAGCTTGCTGCAAAAGCAGATTATATTGAATATATACGTGCAGCTATGGAGTCAAAGAAAAACACACCACTATCTCCAGCTGCAATGGAAGTACTTACAATTATTGCTTATAATCAACCTGTTACAAAAGGTTTTATTGAGCACATCAGAGGTGTAGATAGTTCGAGTGTTGTAAACTCACTTGTAGAAAAAAATCTTCTCGAAGAAGCCGGAAGACTTGACGTTCCTGGTAAACCTATTGCCTATAAAACAACTCCAGCTTTTTTAAGATGTTTTCAACTTTCATCACTTGATGATATGCCTGCACTCCCTAATTCCGAAGGGCAGGTAACTTTTGATGAAATTCTTATTTCCAAAGATAAATAATCACTGTAATTAATGAATTCAATTCAGAAAGGATGGTAAATATTGACTGCAATTATAATGATTTCAATAATAATTCTAGTATTTGCAATCCTGCTGAATATAAAAATCAAGGCAGAAATCAGTTATCTGAGTGGAGTATTTACATTTAAGGTGAAGTATTTATGCTTTACAATTTTTCCTTTCAAAGAAAAAAAGGAAAAATCCACCAAAACAAAAAAGAAAGATATCCGTGACGAAGAATCCATTTCTATAGAGCAATCCAAATCAGAACAAGACTTATCAGATGATCCTGATAGAACTGATGACGTATCATCTGAACCACCCACTGAACAAGCTAACAATGAAAAAGAAAAGAAAAATAAAGAAAAAAAGAAGGACAAATCTAAAGAACCGCTTTCTGATAAAATCGACAAGCTGGTTGATATAATTGAAAAAGTTAAGATTATTTGGAATGTTTCTAAAAAACATTTACTTAATATTTTCAAACACATATATATTGAAGAATTAATGATTGATTTTTTAGTTGCAGATGAAGATGCTTACAATACTGCAATGAATTATGGTAGGATTAATGCAGCTGTATATAATCTTATTAATCTAATCAGGACATTTTTTACAGTAACAATAAAAACTGTTGATATCGTGTGCGATTTCGATGCTAAAGAACCAATATATGATATATCAACAAAAATTACGGTAAAACCTGCAACAATACTTTCGGCAGCTTTCGGAATATTGTTCGGTTTATTAATAAACATCAAAAAACTTATTGGTAACAAAAAAAAGAAACAGCCTACTGATAAAAAAGCTGTTTCAATGTAAAGGAGAATAATTATGGATACAAAAGTAAAAGATTTAATCGCTTCTTCAATCGGTAAAATTCATGAACTTTCCGATGCTGACACCATTATCGGCGATCCTATAAAAATCGACGATAAAATTACTATTATACCAGTTTCAAAGATATCATATGGATTTGCAGCAGGTGGTTCTGATCTTCCTTCTAAAAATGAAAAAGAACTTTTCGGCGGTGGAAGTGGAGCTGGTATGTCAATACAGCCGCTTGCATTCATTGTAATAAATAATGGTGAAGTAAAGCTTCTTGAACTTGGTTCCGGTAGTTCTCCGGCCAATGCTATTGTAAGTGCAGTTCCTGAACTCATTACAAAAATTCAGGGAATGTTCTCAAAGAAAAAGAATGAAGAAACCATTGATGATACTCCTAATTCCGTTGAACCTGAACTTGAAAAAGTAGAAATCAATACAGAAGGTTTTGATTTCTGATATATTTTAACTTCAGCCTCCATATTATTATTTTAGAATAATATGTTGTATGGAGGTTTATATGAAACATATCCTTTCAAGTATAGTTTTTTTTATTTCAGTATTGCTTTTTTTACCATTTGATGCGAAAGCAGTTTCATTGGAAGGAATTTCTGCCGAATCGTATGTGCTTATTGAAGCTAATTCAGGTAATATAATCGCTTCTCACAATGAAACCCAAAAACGTCCTATGGCCAGTACAACAAAGATAATGACAACTTTGTTGCTTCTTGAAAGCGGAAATCTTGAAGAAGAGTTTAAGGTCGATAATGAAGCAATAAAGGTTGAAGGCTCATCAATGGGATTATGTGAAGATGATATAGTAACCAAACTTGCTCTTTGTTATGGTATGATGTTGCCATCCGGAAACGATGCAGCTAATCAAACTGCTGTATTATTAGCAGAAAATACAAATGGATTTGCTGAATTAATGAACAAACGCGCTGCTGAAATAGGTTTAAAAAACACTAATTTTGTTACCCCATCAGGTTTACATGATGAAAATCATTATTCAACAGCATTTGATATGGCTATGCTAACAAGAGAAGCATTAAAAAACAATTTGTTCAAAAAAATCTGCAGTACCGAACAAGCAAAAACATATTTCGGAAACCCGCCGTATGAAAGATGGCTTACAAATACAAATAAATTATTGTATTTGTACGAACATTGTATAGGTGTGAAAACAGGATTCACTGACGAAGCAGGGAGATGTTTGGTTTCTGCCGCAGAAAAAGACGGTGTTTTCTTAATTTGCGTTACATTGAATGCACCTAATGATTGGAATGATCATATAAAGCTTTATGAATATGGTTTTTCAGTATCAGAATCAGTGAATATTGACCTTGATTATTCAAAACTATCTGCAAGTGTAGTTGGAGGTACAAAAAAGCAAATAGCAATTGCACCATTAGAAGAGCCTATGTATACAAGAATTGATGGAAATTCTACAACTATTTCATATGAAATTATACTGGATAAGTTTATATATGCTCCTGTTGAAGCTAAAAAGAAAGTAGGAAAAATTATTTTCTATTCAAATGATAAAATGATTTTTTCTACTGACCTAATTACTCAGGAAAAATGTGAAGCATTACGTTTTGAATATAAGCCTTCACTTTTAGAAAAATTATTTAATTATATTAAAGAATTGTTTAAATAAGGAGAAAAGCAGTGGAAAAAATCAGACTTCAGAAACTTATTGCCGAAAGCGGCTTGTGTTCCAGAAGAAAAGCTGAGGAATATATAAAGCAAGGTAAAGTTAAAGTCAATGGCCACGTTGCATCAATTGGTGACGGGGCAACATTAAAAGATGTAATCAGTGTTGACGGAGAACGTATTTACCTTTCGAAGAAACGTGAAAAATATTATCTTATGCTTAATAAACCAAGAGGATATGTGACAACTATGTCTGATGAACTTGACAGGCGTTGTGTAACTGAGCTTCTAGATGATTTTCCGGAAAGAGTATATCCTATTGGACGTCTTGACCGTAATTCAGAAGGACTTTTACTGTTCACTAATGATGGTAAATTTGCAAATGATATTATGCATCCGAGCCGACACGTTTCTAAAACATATCGTGTAACCGTTAGACCAGGAATTACAGATGAACAGCTTGTCCAGCTTTCTGAAGGTGTTGTAATTGATGACAGAAAAACTCTTCCGGCAAATGTTACTGTTCTTACACAAGAACAGGGTAGAGTTGTGCTTCAGGTTGTAATACATGAAGGAAGAAATCGTCAGGTCAGAAAAATGTGTGAAGCAGTAGGGCTCGAGGTTGCACGTCTTAAAAGAACTGCAATCGGTCCTGTCAAACTTGGAATGCTTAAACCTGGGACATATAGAGAACTTACATCCGAAGAACTTCGAGCGTTAAGAAGCGCAATGGGCGACAAATAAATATGAATTTTTTGAAAATATACAAAAAAATATTGTTTTTGCCTTGTAAATTTTTGAAAAATGTTGTATAATATATTGGAATATTTTAAATATTGAACGGAGGAACGTTTATGTTGACTGAAAGCCAGAAAGCTAAGTTTGAAGCATATAAAACAGCTTCGGCAAATAGCAGCAAGGCTAAGGAAAGACTTGCCAATTTATTTGATGAAGGAATGTATACCGAAATTAATGCAGGTGTCAAAAACGGCGAAGATTATGCAGGTGTTGTAACTGCATATGGTTATATTGATGGAAGTCCTGTATATGCGTTTGCTCAGGATAAATCTGTAAAGGGTGGTGCTGTAAGCAAGCAACACGCTGAAAAGATTTGCAAGATTTATGATCTTGCTTCAAGAACAGGTGTTCCTGTTGTAGGCATCTATGACTCTAACGGTGCATTCATTGATGATGGAGCAGAAGCAATCAAGGCTTACAGTGATATGCTTATGTGGACAAATAACCTTTCTGGTGTTGTTCCTCTTATTTCTGTTATTGCAGGAACTTGTGCGGGAAGTGCCGCTATGGTTGCATGTTCTGCTGATTTTGTTGTAGTAACAGATGATGCTGAACTTTATACAACAGTCGGAAAGGAAATAAAGGGTGAAGATGCTGTAGCAAATGGTACAGCTGCTATCGCTGCTAAGAACGATAAGGAAGCTATGGAAGCTGTCAAGAAGCTTATTGCTATGCTTCCAGCAAATAATATTTCCGCAATTCCTATGTTTGAATTTACAGCTACAGGTAAAACAGCAAGCGGTACTGCTGCCGATGTCGCAGAAGCAATCGCTGATGCTGACAGCATTGTTGAACTTTCTGATGGTTTTGGTACAGCTTCCTACACTGCAATTGCAACAATTGGCGGTTCTGCTGTGGGCATTGTTGCTACAAACAGAACTACAAATAAGCTCACTTCAGACGATTGTGCTAAGATTGCAAGATTTGTAAGAACCTGTGATGCTTTCACAATTCCTGTACTTACTATTATTGATACAGAAGGTTTCGATTCTGATACTTGCGTAAGAGATATGGCTAAGGTTGCAAATGCGTATGCAGAAGCTACAACACTTAAGGTTTCCGTAATTACTGGCAAAGCATATGGTGCTGCAATGGCTGCGTTTGGTGCAGGTAATGCTGATGTAACTTATGCTTATGCAGATGCAGTTATTTCTCCTGTTGCACCTGTTACAGCAGTTGAATTCCTGTGGCATGACAAGCTCAAGGGTGCTACAGACCTTACTGCTGAAAGAAATAAACTTGCTGTTCAGTACGCTGATGAAAATGCTTCCGCATTTGATGCTGCTGCAAAGAACTGCGTAGATGATATTATCACAGCTGAAGAAGCTCGTGCTAAGGTTCAGGCAGTTCTTGAAGTAATGTCAGGCAAGAGAATGACAAAGCGTCTTCCTAAGAAGCACAGCAATATGCCTTTCTGATTTTGTTAAGTAAATTTAAAAATATATGAATGGTGGTATATAGTTATGAAAAGATTCAATATTACAGTAAATGGCAAAGCATACGATGTAGCTGTTGAAGAAGTAACAGGCGGTGCTCCTGTAGCAACCGCCCCTGCGGCACCTGTTGTTCAGACAGCAGCTCCTGCACCTGCAGCTACTCCTGCTCCAGTAGCTCCTGTCGTAACAGGCGGAACAGCAGTCAACGCTCCGATGCCAGGTACAATCCTTGACGTAAAGGTTAATGTAGGTGATACTGTTACTGAAGGTCAGGTACTCATGATTCTTGAAGCTATGAAGATGGAAAATGATATTGTTGCTCCAGTTGCAGGTAAGGTCGCTTCTATCAACGTAAAGAAGGGCGATTCTGTAAACTCCAACGATGCACTTGCATCTATCCAGTAATCTTACGAAAGGTTGATTAAGATGGCTAAAATTAAAGTTACCGAAACTGTCCTTCGTGACGCTCATCAGTCACTTCTTGCTACAAGAATGACAATAGACGAAATGCGTCCTATCCTTTCCACAATGGATAAGGTTGGATTCTATTCCGCTGAAGTATGGGGCGGTGCAACATTTGACTCTTGTCTCCGTTTCCTTAATGAAGACCCATGGGAAAGACTCCGTATTATTAGAAATGAAATGCCTAACACAAAGCTTCAGATGCTTTTCAGAGGGCAGAATATGCTCGGTTATCGTCATTATGCAGATGACGTACTTGAATATTTTGTTCAGAAGTCTGTAGCTAATGGTATTGATATTATTCGTATTTTTGATGCGCTTAACGATATCAGAAACCTTAAGACAGCTATTGCTGCTGCCAAGAAGGAAGGTGCACATGCTCAGGTTGCTATTTCTTATACACTTGGTGATGTGTTTACAACTGATTATTATGTAAACTATTGTAAGCAGATTGAAGAAGAAGGTGCTGATTCTATCTGTATCAAGGACATGGCTGCTCTTCTTACACCTTATAGAACAGCTGAGCTTACAAAGGCTATTAAGGCTGCTGTAAAAATCCCAGTACAGATTCACACTCACTATACTTCTGGCCTTGCTTCTATGTGTCTTCTTAAGGGTATTGAAAACGGTGCTGACATGATTGATACAGCTATGTCACCACTTGCTCTCGGCACTTCCCATGCTCCAACTGAATCTATGGTTGCTGCTCTTCAGGGTACAGAATACGATACAGGTCTTGACCTTGTTCTTCTTACAGAAGTAAGAGATTACTTTATGGGACTCCGTAAAAAATATATTGATAGTGGCCTTCTTGACCCTAAGATGCTTGCTGTTGACGCAAATGCTCTTATTTATCAGGTTCCAGGTGGTATGCTTTCCAACCTTCTTTCTCAACTCAAACAGGCAGGTAAGGAAGATCAACTTACAGAAGTTCTCAAGGAAGTACCTAATGTTCGTAAGGATTCCGGTTATCCACCGCTTGTTACACCTACATCCCAGATTGTTGGTACACAGGCTGTATTCAATGTTATTACTGGTGAACGTTATAAGACTGTAACAAAGGAATTCAAGGCGCTTGTTAAGGGTGAATACGGAAAAACACCTTCTGAAATTTCTCCAGAATTCAGCAAAATGATTCTTAAAGGCGAAGAACCTATCACTTGCCGTCCTGCTGATCTCCTTAAACCTGAACTGGACAAGCTTAAGGAAGAAGCATCTGAATGGGTTGAACAGGAAGAAGACGTACTCAGCTATGCTATGTTCCCACAGGTTGCTCCTAAATTCTTTGCTAAAAGACGTGACTTGAAGTATGGTGTTGACAGTGCACATGCAGATGTTGAAAATAAAGTACACGCTGTTTAATTTAATCGTTAAAAGAGCCGTTTAAACGGCTCTTTTTTATTGCAAAACACTTGATTTTTAATGTTAAAAATGATATAATTAAAAGTAAGTGTTAAAACTAATATTTGCATTTGCGGAAAGGATTATCATAGATGATTAAGAGCATGACAGGATACGGGAGAAGTCAGCAGATTATAGACGGAAGAGAAATTACGGTAGAAATTAAATCTGTTAATCATAGATATTTTGAATTTTCAGCGAGAGTCCCAAGAGCATATGGATATCTCGAAGAAAAGCTAAAAACTCATATTCAGAATAAAGTTTCAAGAGGTAAAGTTGATGTTGGTGTAACTGTTTTCAATATTGAGGGCAAAGATGCTCAGATTGAAGTAAATCATTCTATTGCAACAGGCTATGTCGATGCACTTAGAAAAGCTAACGAAACAATAGGTCTTACTGATGATCTTGCATTATCACAGCTTATAAAACTTCCTGATATATTCAATGTTGTTAAAACAACAGAGGATGAAGAAATTATTTGGAATCTTGTTAAAACCGTAGCTGAAGAAGCTCTTGATAACTTTGTTTCGATGCGCGAAACAGAAGGTCAAAAAATGAAGGAAGATATCAAATCAAGACTTTCATATATAAGTGAATTAGTAGGTAAGGTTGAAACCCGTTCGCCATTAGTAACAGAAGCATATCGCGAACGCTTATATAACAAAATTTCGGAAATACTCAATGACAAAAAAATTGATGAACAACGTATTCTTACAGAAGCAGCAATATTTTCTGAAAAAACTGCTGTTGATGAAGAAACTGTACGCTTAAAAAGTCACATTCAGCAATTTACAGTACTTCTTGATTCTACAGAAGCTGTAGGAAGAAAGCTCGACTTCTTAATTCAGGAATTTAATCGTGAAAGCAATACAATTGGTTCAAAAGCTCAAGATGTTGAAATTACAAGAATTGTTGTTGAGTTAAAATCTGAAATTGAAAAAATAAGAGAGCAAATTCAAAACATTGAATAAATGGAGGATTATATGCAATTAATTAATATTGGTTTCGGTAATATGATTAATGCAAGCCGCTTAATTACAATTGTAAGTCCTGAATCTGCTCCGATAAAACGCATTATTCAAGATGCAAAAGAAAAAAGTGCGTTAGTTGATGCAACATATGGAAGAAGAACACGTTCGGTAGTTATTATGGACAGCGATCATGTCATTTTATCTGCTGTTCAACCGGAAACTATTGCAAAACGACTTAACAATGAGGAGGTACCTGATGATGAATAAAGGATTACTGATTGTAATCTCCGGACCTTCAGGATGTGGAAAAGGAACTGTTTTATCAGAAATATTAAAAGACGATAAATTTTTTTATTCTATTTCTGCTACAACAAGAAATCCAAGACCTGGTGAAATTGATGGAGTAAATTATCATTTTCTTACAAAAGATAAATTTGAAGAATTGATAGCAAATGATGGCATGCTTGAATATGCATCATATTGTGATAATTACTATGGCACACCAAGAAAACCAGTTGAGGATATGCTCAATGAAGGTAAACATGTTATTCTCGAAATAGAAGTTCAGGGAGCAATGAAAATTAAAGAAAAATGTCCAGAAGCAAAGTTTATTTTTATTCTTCCGCCTTCACTTCAAGAATTAAAAAGACGGCTTAATAAAAGAGGTACAGAAAGTGCTGAAGTAATCGGAAAAAGATTGAACGAAGCTGTAGGAGAAATTGAACAATCCTATAAATATGATTATGCTTTAGTCAATGGTGAACTTTCTTTAGCAGTAGATGATTTATTGGCTATAATCCGTGCAGAAGAACTAAATTTGAAAAATTCAAACAATATTATTAATGAGGTGTTAAAAAATGCTTAGACCATCCCTTAACCAAATTGCTACAAAAAATGAAAGTTATTATTCTGTTGTACTTGCTGTTGCAAAACGTGCAAGAGAAATTGCAGATGAACTGTATACAAACAATGAGATTTTAGAAGAAAAACCAGTAAAAACAGCTGTTGAAGAATTTGCAAGCAGAAAATATAGTTTTGTTGAAGACTCTTCTCTTCGCTCTGCTAAAGACTAATCATCTGGAGGAATAAATTTGCTTAAAATCAAGCACCTGGCAGCTGTTGCTGTTAGCTCAACATCTTTTGAATATGATAGAAGATATCAGTATACTATTCCATATGAAATGGAAGAAAAAGCTGCTGTTGGTGTAAGAGTTCTTGTTCCGTTTGGAAAAGGGAACCGAAAAAGAATAGGTGTTATTATTCGTATCGATGATGCTATAGAAGAAGATTTAAGTAAATTTAAGCCAATATATTCAATAATTGATAATGAGTCGTTGTTGAACGAAGAAATGATTGATTTATTGATGTGGATAAGGAATACGACATTATGTACGTATTTTGATGCCTTTAAAACACTTATTCCTGTTGGAATGAGTGTTAATCATACAATCAAATATAAATTATCTGAGGATATTAATTGTTCTAACGATAATTTATCAGAAAAAGCAACAAAGGTGCTTAGTGAAATACAAGATGACTTCTCATTAATTGATTATGCTGATAATAATATTATCGCTGAACTTGTCAATAACGGTTTTTTAATTGAACAGAATGTATTTAAAAGACGTAAAAATGATGAAACCATTAAAATGGTTTGCCTTACAGATGATTATTTATCCGGAAATATTAAAATTAATCTTTCGGCAAAACAAAGCTCTGTTGTTGAACTTCTCGAAGAAAATAAAACCGCATCATTAAAAGAAATAACATATATTTGCGGTATAACAACAAGTGTTGTGAAAAATCTAATCAACAAAAATGTTTTGGAAACATACGACTATGAGGTTATTAAGACTCCTGATGTAAAAGCTGAATATGATGTAAATAATATAAAATTTAATGATGAACAGCAACAAGTATTTGATGGAATAAGTAAATTAATAGAACAAAGGATTCCCAATGTTGCTTTATTATATGGTGTAACAGGAAGCGGTAAAACATCAGTCTTTGCAAAACTCATTCAATATACTTTGCAAATGAATCGAAATGTAATTATGCTTATTCCTGAAATTTCTCTCACACCTCAAATGGTACAGAAATTTCAGACTTTATTTGGTGACCTTGTCGCTGTAATGCACAGTAATTTATCGTTAACACAAAGACTGAATGAATACAAACGAATAAAAAAAGGGCAGGCAAAAATTGTAGTTGGTACAAGAAGTGCCGTTTTTGCACCTATGGATAATATAGGTCTGATAATTATTGATGAAGAAGGGGAAATGACATATAAATCTGAATCTGCTCCACGATATAATGCCAAGGAAGTTGCTAAAAAAAGATGTATTACACATAATGCTTTGGTGTTAATGGCTTCAGCAACCCCTTCTATCGAAAGCTATTTTTATGCCAAATCCGGACGATATAAGTTGTTTGAAATTCAAAAAAGATATTCACATAATAATTTGCCTTCTGTAGAAATTGTTGATATGGCTACTGATGGTTTTTATGGTCACTCAACAATTTTTTCAGAAAGATTGGTTGAAGAAATTAATTATAATCTTGAAAAAAAAGAACAAGTAATTCTGTTACTTAACAGACGAGGATACCATACATATATAAGTTGTTCTGATTGTAAGGAACCTTTAGTTTGTCCTAATTGCAGTATCCCTCTTACCTATCATAAAATCAATAAAAGACTGATTTGTCATTATTGTAATTATAACACTGAAATGATAAATAAGTGTCCTGAATGCGGTTCTGAACATTTAAGATTAACCGGAGTAGGTACGCAAAAAGTTGAAGATGAAATCGCAGAATTATTTCCAAATGCACGTATTCTCAGAATGGATGCAGATACAACTTATTCAAGATATGCATACGAAAAAAATTTCAAGGCTTTTGAAAATAAAGAATATGATATAATGCTTGGAACACAAATGATTGCAAAAGGACTTGATTTTCCTGATGTAACATTAGTTGGAGTACTATCAATAGACAAAGCTTTATTTGCCGGAGATTTCAGAAGCTATGAACGTACTTTTTCACTCGTTACTCAGGTTGTAGGACGTTGTGGAAGAGGTGAAAAACAAGGAAGAGCAATTATTCAGACGTTTGCTCCGGAACATTATGTAATTAATCTTGCATCTGAACAGAATTATAAAGCTTTTTATGCACAGGAAATCTCTGCACGAAAGGTATTAATGTATCCACCTTTTTGTGATATTTGTGTTATTGAATTTGCATCAGTTATAGAAAAATGTGCAGACATTGCTTCAAAAGCATTCATAGATTTAATAAGGAATTCTATTAATGCAGGACAAATTAATGTTCCTATAAAAGCATTAGGACCTTCAAAATGCATATATGAAAAAATAAACGGCAAATATAGATATCGTATAATAATAAAATGTAAAAACAATCAGATGTTTCGCGAATATATAGGAAGCATTTATAAAAAAGCATTAAAAATGAAAGAATTTGCTAATGTCCAGACTACTCTTGATATAAATGGAGATATTGGTCTATAACAATGAAAGGGCTGAATTAATATGGCTTTACGTAAAATCGTAATAAAAAATGATGATATTCTCAGAAAAAAATGTAAACCAATAGAGAACTTCGATGAAAAACTCGGTATACTTCTTGATGATATGGCAGAAACTATGTACAAAGCTAATGGTGTTGGTCTTGCAGGACCACAAGTTGGGGTTTTGCGCCGTATAGCTGTTGTTGATGTTGGTGAAGGATTACTTGAATTAATTAATCCGGAAATCATAAAATCCAAAGGTACACAACGTGATGTAGAAGGATGCCTTTCATGTCCAAATGAATGGGGATATGTTGTACGTCCAAATGAAATTATTGTAAAGTTTCAGAATCGTTCCGGTAAACATTGTCAGCTTAAACTTAAAGAATTTTTTGCAAGAGCTGTTTGCCATGAACTCGATCATCTTGATGGTAAACTTTTTATCGACATAGCAGATGAAATGGTCGACCCTAATGAACTTAAAGATTAAAGAAAGGAATCACCTACAATGAATATCGTTTTTATGGGAACTCCTGACTTTGCTGTACCATGCTTAAGAGCACTGATAGAAACCGGTGAAAATGTTCAAGCTGTATTTACTCAGCCCGATAAACCCAAAGGAAGAGGTTACAAACTTACTCCACCACCTGTAAAAGAACTCGCTTTACAATATAACATTCCTGTTTATCAACCTGTTAGTTTGAAAAGCGGTGATGATGCTGAAACAACTATAAACGTATTAAATGAACTTTCTCCTGATTTGATAATTGTAGTTGCATATGGAAAAATACTTCCAAAGACAATACTCGATTTACCAAAGTATTGCATTAATGTTCATGCGTCGTTACTTCCTAAATACAGAGGAGCTGGACCTATTCAGTGGAGTGTTCTTAACGGCGAAAAAAATACCGGTGTAACAACAATGCTTATGGCTGAAGGTTTGGACACTGGTGATATGCTTTTAAGCAGTTCCATTGAAATTGGTGAAAACGAAACTGCTTCTGAATTACATGATAGATTGTCAATACTTGGTTCAGAAGTGCTTTTGGAAACAATAAAAGCTGTAAAGGAAAATTCACTTACACCAAAACAACAAGATGATTCTTTATCATGTTATGCTCCAATGATTACAAAAGATATGTGTGTCATTGATTTCAACAAATCAGCACTTGAGATTCATAATCATATACGAGGTTTGTCAACATTTCCAGGTGCAGTAACTATGCTTAATGGTAAAAGACTTAAGGTATATAAATCAATTTGTACAGATTATATTGTTTCTGCAGCACCGGGAACTGTTGTAAACACAGAAGACTTTACAGTTGTTTGTGGTGATGGCAAATGCATAAAATTTATCGAAGTACAAGCAGAAGGTAGCAAACGAATGAGTACAGCTGACTATCTTCGTGGAAAATCAATTGAAAGCGGAACAATATTAAAATAAATAGGAGAATTACCAATTATGTTGTTTGATCCAACTTATATAGTTGTTTTACCAGCCATTATTTTTGCTTTAATTGCACAGCTAATGGTAAAATCAACATTTAATAAATATAGTAAAGAAAAAAATGAACATGGATATACTGCTAAGGAAATAGCTCGACGTATATTAGACGAAAATGGACTCCATAATGTTCAAATAGAATATGTTAGTGGAAATCTTACCGACCATTATGATCCGTCAGCCAATGTAATACGACTTTCTGATACTGTATATAACAGTACATCTGTTGCAGCAATAGGTGTTGCAGCACATGAAGTTGGACATGCTATTCAACATGCACAAGGCTATAGTCCTATAAAAATACGACAAGCAATTATACCAATTACACAAATTGGTTCAAATCTTGCTGTACCTTTAGTTTTATTGGGAATGCTTTTTAGTGCTCTTGAATGGTTAATTCCAGTAGGAATTTTTCTATATACAGGTGTCGTTTTATTTCAGGCAGTAACACTTCCTGTTGAATTTAATGCCAGCAGTAGAGCTTTAAAAACTCTCGATGATAATGTAATTCTATATAAGGGTGAAATTAAAATGGCCAAAAAGGTGCTTACAGCAGCAGCAATGACTTATGTAGCAGCTATGTTTTCATCGCTTATGAGCTTACTAAGATTAATTTTACTTGCAAATAGAGGAAGAAGAAGGTAACATATGAGTGTTAAGTCACCACGCTTTACAGTTGTTGAATTGCTAAATAAAATGGATAAGGGCGCTTATTCTAACCTTTTACTTGATTCAACTTTAAATTCCTCATATTTTTCAAAAAGCGATAAAAAATTCATATCTCATTTATTTTACGGAATAATTGAACGAAAAATAACATTGGAATATATAATCTCATCGTACAGTTCAAAACCTTTACACAAGTTAGATTCCGATGTAATTAATATTTTAAAAATTGGATTATATCAATTAAAATATATGGATACAATTCCTGATAATGCAGCTGTCAACGAAACTGTTAATCTAACAAAACAAGTAAAGAAGGGGAGTGCCTCTGGCTTTGTTAATGCTGTATTGCGTAATTTTATCAGGGACAAAAAAGAAATAAATTATCCTGATAATAAAATAGAACGATTAAGTATTGAATATTCGTGTAACTTAGAAATTGTAAAAAAGATATGTCTTGACTATTCATATGAAATTGCAGAAAATTTTTTGAAAGCATCTCTTGACAAACACAATACATTTATTCGTGTCAATAATTTAAAAATCACCTCTGATGATTTAATAACAGAATTTAATAAAATTGGGATACAAGCAGAAAAATCATCTGTTACGGATAACTGCATTTTATTAGATAAACCAGGAAATGTTGCAGATTACAATCAATTTACCAAAGGATATTTTCATGTTCAGGATTTATCGTCACAACTCTGCTGTAAAGTACTCAATCCAAAACCTGGAGAAACAGTTATTGACCTCTGTGCTGCACCAGGAGGAAAAACATTTACAGTTGCAGAACTGATGAAAAATCAAGGCAAAATTATTGCTGGAGATTTACATGAAAAACGTGTAAATTTAATAAAAATTGGTGCTGAACAACTCGGTATAAACATAATTGAAGCCATAAAAAATGATGCTAAAAACTACAATTCTGATTTTCCTTTAGCTGATAAAATATTATGTGATGTTCCTTGTTCAGGGTTAGGAGTTATTCGTTCAAAACCTGAAATAAAGTATATTGATGTAAAAAAAATAAATAATTTACCTCAAATTCAATATGAAATATTGTCTACAGCAGCTCAATATCTGAAAAAAGGCGGAGAACTTGTTTATTCTACATGTACTATAAATAAGGAAGAAAATGATATGGTAATTGACAAATTTCTTCGTGAAAACAGAAATTTTGAACCTGTTGATATATTACAAGAATATAAGATTTCAGAAGGCTATAAAGCTACAATTTTTCCTATGCATTTTGGATGCGAAGGATTTTTTATCAGCAAAATAAGAAAGGTTGACTAAATGTTTTGAAAAAAGATATTTTATCTTTGGAATTAAATGAATTATGTTCTGATCTTGAGAATATCGGTGAAAAAAAATTCAGAGGAAAACAGATTTATGAATGGTTACATACAAAAAGAATTCATAATTTTGAAGATATGAGTAATCTTTCATCTGCTTTACGCACAAAATTAAGTGAAATTTATTGTATAAATCGTATAAATGTTGTTAGAACACTTGAATCATCCATAGATAATACTGTAAAATATCTTTATGAATTGTCAGATGGAAACCATATAGAATCAGTTATGATGGAATATAAGCATGGAAATAGTCTCTGTATATCTACTCAGGTAGGATGCAAAATGGGATGCAATTTTTGTGCCTCAACTATTGCTGGTTTTAAAAGACATCTTACTGTTTCAGAAATGCTTCTACAAGTTTATGAAGCTGAAAAAAACAGTGGCAAACATATTGATAGTATTGTTCTCATGGGTATAGGTGAACCATTAGATAATTTTGATAATGTAATTAAATTTTTAAAAATTCTTTCTTTTGAAATCGGTAAAAATCTGAGTTTGAGGCATGTTTCATTATCAACCTGCGGTTTAGTCGATAAGATATATGAACTGGCAGAATATAAATTTGGATTAACCCTTTCCATTTCACTTCATGCAACAACAGATGAAAAAAGAAATGAAATAATGCCTGTAAATAAAAGACATAATATTGCAGAACTGTTACAAGCATGCAAGGATTATATTGAAAAAACGGGAAGACGTATTTCATTTGAATACGCAGTAATTCATGGTGTCAATGATACTCATGAAGATGCTACACGCCTTATAAAACTTTTAAAAAAACTAAATTGTCATATTAATCTAATTCCGGTAAATGAGATAAAAGAACGTAATTATCGTTCAGACAAAAACGCACTTTTATCTTTTCAGTCAATTTTAATTAAAGGCGGATTAAATGCAACAATAAGAAGAACCCTCGGTGCTGATATTGATGCGGCATGTGGTCAATTACGAAGAGAATACGAACTCTGAAAAAAGGAGTGAGAAAATGATAGTAACTTCTGAAACAAATATAGGCCTTTCAAGAAAAGAAAATCAGGACAGGGTCTGTAATACTGTTATTGATGATAATACAGTACTAGCAGTTGTTTGTGATGGTATGGGTGGACAAAATGCAGGCAGTGAAGCCAGTGAAAAAGCTTCACAGATTATTTTTGACAGAATTACAAAAGTTTTCCGCTCTGATTTTGATACCAAATCGATAAAAAATCTATTGATTTCTTCTGTTACAACAGCTAATTCTGTAATATATGACATGGCACTTTCAAGCCATGAAATGGTAGGCATGGGTACTACATGTGTTGTAGCTCTTATTTCAAATAATAAGCTTTATGCAATTAATGTCGGAGATTCACGTCTATATATCATTAACCACGAGATACGCCAAATATCTAAGGATCATACTATTGTAATGAGAATGTATGAAAATGGAGAAATTACTAAGGAACAATTGAAAAACCACCCTCAGCGTAATTATATTACAAAAGCTGTTGGTGTATCCAGTAACATAGAACCGGATTATTTTGAATTTGAATTAAGTGAAAATAGTTCTGTATTATTATGTACGGATGGATTATCAAATTATTGTGATGAATCAGATATTTTTAATATTGTAAAGAATTACAATCCTGATGAAATTCCGAAAGAATTAATAAATCTTGCTTTAAAAAACGGTGGAAACGATAATATTACCGTAGCATATATAAAATAAATTTACTATAGATCGTATTTTACAGGAGTGAATTTAATGGATAAAAACATTGGCAGAAAACTTGACGGAAGATATGAAATAACCGAACTAATTGGTGTCGGAGGCATGGCAGATGTCTATAAAGCAACAGATATTCTTGAAAACAGAACTGTTGCTGTAAAAATTCTCAAAACAGAATTTGCTGATAACGAAGAATTTGTCAGACGTTTCCGAAATGAATCCAAAGCTATTGCCGTTCTTTCGCATCCAAACATCGTCAAAATTTTTGACGTTGGTTTCAATGAAAAAATCCAGTTTATTGTAATGGAATATATTGACGGCATTACTCTGAAAGAATTTATGGAACAGCAAGGTGTAATCAAATGGAAGGACTGTGTTCATTTTATAATCCAGATACTCCGTGCATTGCAGCATGCTCATGATAGAGGAATAGTACACCGTGATATAAAACCTCAGAATATTATGCTTTTTTCTGACGGCACAATAAAAGTCATGGACTTTGGTATTGCTCGTTTTGCAAGAGAAGAAGGAAAAACTATTTCTGACAAAGCAATCGGAAGTGTACATTATATAAGTCCTGAACAAGCCCGCGGCGATGTAACAGATGAAAAAAGCGACATTTATTCTGTTGGTATAATGATGTATGAAATGCTTTGCGGAGAAAAACCTTTTGATGGTGATAACCCTGTTTCAGTTGCTTTAATGCATATGCAGAATGAAGCAAAACCACTTCGTTCTGTAAACGACGCTGTTCCTGAAGGTCTTGAAGAAATTGTTATCAGAGCAATACAGAAAGAAGCTTTAAAACGTTATCAGTCTGCATCAGAAATGATTAAGGATATTGAAGAATTCAAGAAAAATCCAAGCATAGTTTTTGAATATAAGTATTTATCTGAAAAAACACAGTATTTCAATGCAAGTGCGGTTTCAAAAGCTGCTGCTGAATCAAAAGCACGAAATGAAAAAGGCAGTGATGTAAAGAAAATGCATACTCGTTCCAGGGTTAATGATTATGACGATTATGACGATTATGAAGAAGATGATAAACCATCTAAATCCTCATATTTTGTTGTTGTACTGACTGCAATTGCAGCAGGTATCATTATTATTGTAGTTGCATTCATTGCAATTATGATAATGAAATATATCAACGTAAATGAAACTGAAACACAAATAGGAAAAATGCCAAACCTTATTCAATATAGCTACAAGGAAGTAGAAACATATTATGCAGACTATTTTGATTTAGAGGTTGAAACTCAGGAATATTCAAATGATATTCCTGCAGGCGCTATAATTAAACAGACTCCATCCGAGGGTAAAGATTATATTATTGGAAACGCTACAGTAAAAGTTGTTGTCAGCAAGGGTCCTCGTATGGTTACAATTCCTAATATTTATGAGCTTGATTCAAATACAGCTTTGACCATGCTCAGAGATAATGAAGGATTTAATGTAATAATTACCAGCGTATTTGATGAAACAATTCCTAAAGATCAGGTTATTATGACAGATCCGGCAAGAAACGAAAAAGTTGCATATGGATCAACTATCAGAATGTATGTAAGCCGTGGTCCTGAGGAACAGGAAATCAAAGTTCCTCAGTGTGTAGGCTACACATTTGATGAAGCAAAATCACTTCTTGGTGATAAGTTTACCATTCAAACAATTACAGTTGACTCTATCGAGCCAGAAGGAACTGTTATTGAACAAAGTATTCCTGCACTTACTGAATCAGGACAGCATAATATTGTTAAGCTTAATACCACGATTATTCTTACTCTCAGTACTGGTGTTATGCCTGAAACAGAAGAGGTAATTACATTTAGTGTACCAAGTGGTGTAAAGGGCAAAGCTACCTTTAATTGTTATGTAAATGGTACAATTATTGGAACAACAACAATTGACAATCTTGCTTACGCATCAACAGTTTCAATTACAATTAAGGGAACAGAAATGCAAAAGATAGTTCTTGAAGCTGTAAATAACACTACAAATGACAGTGAAACAATAGGTGAGTACTCTGTTGATTTTGTAGAAGGAACTGTTACTGAAGTTAATTTTGAAAAGAAATTGTTAAAAAATCTTTTCTCCGAAGAAGATGAACCAACTAATGTTGATAATAATGAAGTACCTGAAGAAATATACATTGATGAAGATGATGAAGCATTCTGGAATGAGGTTTTTGGATATTAATGAGCAATAATAATTCAGTTGAAGGTATGCTTCTGAAAGCTATAGGGGGTCTCTATTACGCTGAGACCCCTTTGGGCATTTTGGAATGCAAGGCACGAGGAATTTTCAGAAAACAAAATATTTCGCCATGTGCTGGTGATAAAGTTATTATAACAGATATTGCAGATGATAATGGTGTTGTTGATAAAATTCTTCCAAGAAAGAATAGTCTTATACGGCCACCTCTTGCAAACCTTGATTATATTGTTTTTGTCACCTCAACATGTGAACCATCACCTAATCTTACCTTACTCGATAAATTTCTTGCAATAGCTAAATATAAGGGGATAAAAAGTATTATTGCAATTACAAAACTTGATTTACAACGCAATTCAGAATTATTGGGTATATACTCTAATTCAGGAGCGGATTTTATTGAAATTGATTATGAAAATCCGAATTCGTACTTGTCACTTTATCAAATGCTTTCCGGAAAAATAACTGCATTTACCGGAAATACAGGTGTAGGTAAGTCAACACTGCTTAACCACATTCTCAAAGATACAGATATAAAAACTGGTGAAATAAGTAAAAAACTTGGACGTGGACGTCATACAACCAGAAATGTTGAATTGTATAAACTTGATAACGGCGGATATATTGCAGATACTCCTGGATTTTCAACGTTTGATACTCAAAAATATGATATTATTTTTAAAGACGAGCTTGCATCATGTTTTCCTGAATTTAATGAGTATGCAGATAAATGTAAATTTTTAGATTGTGCTCATGTTAAGGAAAAAGGATGTGCAGTTATTGAGGCTGTCAATTCAGGAATAATTCCAATTTCAAGACACAATAGCTATGTAGAAATGTATAACGAGGCAAAACTTATTAAAGAATGGGAAATAAAAAAATAAACACCTTTCTCATAGAAAGAGGTATATTATGAAACCATGCTGGATTTTCTGTGGTGCCCCTTCAGATAAATTCAATATTTTTCCTCCGGATAATGCATATATAATTGCAGCTGATAATGGATATTCTTTGCTGAAAAGAATGAATATACAGCCTGACTTATTACTTGGTGATTTTGATAGCCTCCACGAAGATTTTCCGGATAATTGCAAAATAATTCATCTTCCAGCAGAAAAAGACGATACAGATACAATGTATGCTGTAAGGAAGGCACTATCTGATGGGTATACTGATATTACTATAGCTGCATCTATTGGCGGACGTCTTGACCATACATTTGCCAATATTCAAACTTTAGCTTATATTATAAATAACGGAGGACAAGGAAAACTTTTAGGAGAAGATGATTTTGTTCAATTATTAAATCCAGGTAAATATATTTTTCCTAAAATAAATAATATGTATTTTTCCGTCTTTTCCTATAGTCAAACTTCTGTTATTACAACACTTGGAACAAAATACAACTTAACCAATTATACACTTACAAATAATTTTCCATTGGGTGTAAGTAATGAAATTATAGATGATAATTGCATTTTAAATGTATATGAGGGGCAAATATTGATTATCTTTTCGAAAATGTAGCACAATTTTTTCACATATGAATAGTATATAATAACTTTAAATTTGGAGGTATTATATATGAAAATTGTAGTTATTAAGAGTCCTAAAGTTCTTTCAAGTTTCTTTAGAATAGTCTTCAAAATAAAAAAGGAAAACGAAGATTTTGATACATGAAAATAAAAGATAAATAATTGAATGTAATATAATAAACAGGGGTCTGAGCATATTCTGCTTAGACCTCTGTTATAATAAATATTATTCGAATAACACATATTTTTTAATATTTGTAAGTGATAAATTAGGACACCATATCCAAAACAGCTTAAAATCGGTAAAATAACAATGATGTTTGAAATGACCGAAAGGACGGATTATGATGATTGATGCACTTTACAACTATCGCCAGGGTGATATTCACTCTGCT
>JAGBCL010000013.1 GCA_018110825.1 Oscillospiraceae bacterium | reverse complement strand
TGAACTGCTTCCCGTCAAGTAGACAATCAAAAAAATATAAATTTTTTTCTGCCAGTAGGTACTACCTGCTGGCAGATTTTTATGCCGCCTGCAAATATGTTTCGTGTTTTTCCATTGGTGTTAATATACCAAGTTTTCTTTGCAAACGTTTATTGTTATAGTAACTGATATAGTCTTCAATCATAGCTGCCAAAGATTCCTTGTCTGTAAATCGTTTACCATAATAACGTTCTCTCTTTAAAATTCCCCAGAATCCCTCCATCGGACCATTATCAATGCACTTTGCCACTCTGGACATGCTTTGCGTCATTCCGGCTGCTTCAAGCTTTGCATGGAATGTCCTGTTCGTATACTGGAAGCCTCTGTCGCTGTGAAACAAAGGATGTGCATCAGGATTATCTTTAACTGCATCATCGAACGTGTCAAACACCAGCGGATTATTATTGCTGTCACCGATACGGTAAGCTACGATTCTTCTGTCGTACAGGTCAAGAATTGCACTTAAATATACCTTATGTTTTTCAATGCCTATGTAGTAATGAAACTCTGTTACATCCGTCAGCCATTTCTCATTCGGAGCTTCGGCTGTGAATTCACGGTTCAAGATATTTTCCGCTATGTATTGTGGGTTTGCAGCCTGTCTTGTACAGCCGTCATTAGCATACTTGATGGTGGATTTGATACCAAGCTTTCGGCAAATACGAAGAATACGCTTGTCGTTTACATCAATTCCGTGATAACGTTCCAGTTCATCGCGAATTCTGCGGTAACCCTTATCTGGGGATTCATTATGGATTCTTTCTATTATTGCTGCAATCCGCTGGTTCTCCTGCTCGTTTTCTGACATTTCACGCTTTAACCATTTATAATAAGCTGCTCTGGAAACACCACCAAGCTTGCAAAGTGCATGTATCGGATAATTATGTTCCTCGTGTTCTTCCTTGACCGCCTGATAGATCAATTCATGGCGAACCAGACTCAGCCCCGCCTCCTCTCGATTTCTTCCAATTTTTTTAAGAAAGACACTTCCATCTCTGCACGTTCTTTCTGTGCTTTTAGGAGTTTGACTTCTGCACGAAGTCGTTCCAGTTCGGATAATTCATCCGGATTTTTTCGTTTTCCCCGATTATCTTTCAGGGCATCGATACCACCTGCTTCGTATTTGACTGTGTAACTGCGTGCCTGCTGGTAAGATACCTGATATTTTTCTGCTGTTTCAGCATAATTATGATTATGTGCAATGCAGTACTGCACGATTTCGATTCGGTCTTCGAATGTTGTTTTTCTTCCCTTAGTCATAAGGCTATTTCCTCCTGTTCCGGAAGCTTTCAGCTCCTTATGACCATTATACATCAAAACCCAACGGCGTACAGTTTCAAAACTGGGAATTTTATATTTTACAGCTAAATCCTTAAAAGAACCTTTACCAGACAAATACGCTTCAATAACTGTTTGCTTAAATTCAACAGAATATGATGCGTTATGACCTGCTTTAATAAATGCACTTTCACCAAAGGCTTGGTATTTGTGAATCCATTGTCTAAATGGTGTGCCACCAATGCCATACTTTTGTGCAATTTTTTTAAGACTTCCTTTGCCTTCCAAGTATTCATAAACTGCCCGAAGCTTTTCTTCAGGACTAACT
>JAGBCL010000012.1 GCA_018110825.1 Oscillospiraceae bacterium | reverse complement strand
TTGTGTAATAACTCAATCGTTAATACAATGAACTGCCGAAAGCGGAAATGGTGCATTTATTCACCACCGCCGTGCAAGGCATCAAGGGTCATTTGCGCCCCAAGCCGAAACGCATATACGAATATTGCTTCTTCCGCAAGACTCGCATATTCACTCCAACAATCGTCAAAACGCTCAAAAATATCACGTTGCTCGTCAGAGAGCGTTTTCAAAAGGTCATCGTGATGCCGAGCCATATATTCCATCAACTGTTTCATTTCGGGGGTATTGTTACGGCAGTCCTCTTGGGGACTAATATTGCCGTGCCATAATTCACCGAGTATATTTTTCATATGCGCACCTCCTTGTAGCACAACACTATACCACAAGGAGACGCATAAGTCCAGATAACAAATTGTGAACGAAACCGGGGGCGTTACAGCAAATCGTTAAGCAAATTCATACATTTTGCTTTTTGCTGAATATTGGCGCTGCCGTATACATTCAGCGTGAAAGATACGTTTTTATGCCCCAATATTTCCGATAACGATTTTATATCGAACTCCGGGATTTCAATAGCACGGACGGCAAAGGTGTGACGAATTTCGTGAAATTTTACCTTTGTAAGCCCGTGCCGTTTTATAAATCTCGCAAAAAATTGCCGATATGTACGAGGCTCGGTCGGTTTACTTTTTCCCGTCAAGAAGTAGTGATTGGGGTTGTCGGTTAAAAACTTCCTAATGATGTTGCCGAGCAATGATGGTATCGGTATCGTTCTTGCCGAGGTTTTGGTTTTAGGGGGACCGATATGGATATAGGTTGTCCCTTTACGCTTATCGAAAATGCGCTGAACGGTTTTATTTACGCTCAAGGTATTATTTGACAAGCAAATATCCTTCATTTGCAAACCGCAAAGCTCACCGATACGCACCCCCGTCATCAATGCAATTAAAATCCCCGCCGTTTTACGATTGAGATTGAGATAAATGCACTGAATGAGATTTTGCTCTTCCTCCTTTGATAATGACACAACACGCTTTACCCCTATTTCTTTGGGATATTCTATCATTTCCCAATTCAACAGCGGTATTGCTTTTTCCTTATATGCATACGTGAGCGCAAGCCGTAGCACAAGGATGACATCACGGATTGTTTTTACTGTGAGACCGCCGCCGTTATCCAAACGACCGTCATTGTAAAGGTACAATATGTACCCTTGAATATCGGACTCCGTGATAGTGCCGATTTTCCTCCGACCGAACTGCGGAATAAGATGATTTTCCGCTATAAGGACGAAGTTTGCGTGGGTTGACGCCGTAATCATAGCCTGTTTGGAATTTAGCCAAGTATTAACGAGCGTCTTAAATTGAGTGTTTTCAGTCATTTTTGACCACCTCCTATAAAGATTATCATAATTGAGATGGACAGGGCGAGTATATATCTTCAAGTAACGGTCTTGAAAAGTGTCCGAAATTACGGTTTAAAGGCTTTTCCGAGCCGTGGGTGGTAATGAAATTATCCGACTATTCAGCCTTTTTACCCGGATTGACATACGCACCGACCGATGTTAAAAATGATGGTTTGC
>JAGBCL010000011.1 GCA_018110825.1 Oscillospiraceae bacterium | reverse complement strand
TGACATTCACACAGGAGTCACCCGTGAAAATTTCAAAGAGTTCTTTACCGAAAAGGTATTAAAGGTTTTCCAAGACGAAGGGAAGAATTAAATTATGTCTAACTGGCTTACTCTTAAGAAATCCAACTGTAAAAACTGCTACAAATGTATCCGTCATTGTCCCGTCAAGTCTATTCGCTTTTCTGGAAATCAGGCACATATTATCGGAAATGAGTGCATATTATGTGGTCAGTGTTTTGTAGTCTGTCCACAGAATGCAAAGGAAATTGCAGGTGAGGTTGAAAAGACAAAGGTGCTTATCCAGAGTGGAAGTCCTGTTGTTGTAAGTCTTGCACCGTCTTTCATTGCAAACTACGATGGCGTGGGAATCAAATCAATGCGTGAGGCTTTGCAGAAGCTCGGTTTTTATGATGTTGAAGAAACCGCTGTCGGTGCGGCAATTGTAAAAAACGAATATGAACGAATCCTCCGTGAAGAGGACAGGGATATTCTCATTTCTTCCTGCTGTCACTCGGTAAATCTGCTTATTCAGAAATATTTCCCTTCAGAGCTTAAATATCTTGCCGACGTTGTTTCACCGATGCAGGCTCATTGTACAGATATTAAAAAGCGTATTCCGAATGCAAAGACAGTATTTATCGGTCCCTGCGTTGCCAAAAAGGACGAGGCTGAATATTACGAAGGCATTGTTGACGCCGTGCTTACCTTTGAGGAGCTTACCGAATGGCTGAAAAGTGAAGGCATTGAGCTTAAACAGGAAATTGATACAACCAGAAACAGCCGAACACGCTTCTTCCCTACAACGGGCGGTATTCTTAAAACAATGGAGCAGAGCATAAACGGCTATACATATATGGCGATTGACGGTGTAGAAAATTGTATGGCAGCATTGCGTGATATAGAAAGCGGAAAAATCCACAAATGCTTTATTGAGATGTCATCCTGCACAGGAAGCTGTATCGGCGGTCCTGTAATGGAAAAGTATCATCGTTCACCTATCAGGGATTATGTTGCCGTTGCAAATTATGCAGGCAGTGAAGATTTTGATGTAATTCAGCCTGACGCTGACGAGATGCACAAGAGTTTCACCTTTATTGAACACAGACTTCAGCAACCGTCGGAAATTGAAATCGGAAATGTCCTTCGTCAGATGGGCAAGGTAAGAGAGTCCGATATGCTCAACTGCGGCTCCTGCGGCTACAATACCTGCCGTGAAAAGGCGATTGCAATCTGTCAGGGCAAGGCGGAATATTCTATGTGTCTGCCGTTCCTTAAAGATAAAGCTGAAAGCTTCTCGGATACAATCGTTAAGAACACACCTAACGGACTTATCGTTCTAAATGAAGACCTTGAAGTTCAGCAGATAAATGATTCAGCAAGAGCAATTATGAACATCCGCAACGCTTCCGATATTCTCGGCGACCAGGTTATCCGTATTCTTGACCCGACAGCATTTATGAATGTTCTTCATAAGGGTGAGGAAATCCGTAACCAGCGTGCATATCTTGCCGAATATAACCGTTATGTTGAACAGACTATTGTTCACGATAAGGACTCCCGTCTGCTTATCGGAATTATGCGTGATATAACAGATGAACAAAAGGCAAAGGAACGAAAGGAAAGTCTTGACCGTCAGACTGTTGAGGTTGCGGATAAGGTAGTTGAAAAACAGATGAGAATTGTTCAGGAAATTGCTTCACTGCTTGGTGAAACTGCTGCTGAAACAAAAATTGCTCTTTCAAAATTAAAGGAGTCGATTTCCGATGAATAATCTTTGTGCAGACATTGGCTATAAAAGCATTTACCATTACGGAGAGGAGCTTTGCGGCGACCACGTTGATATAGTGGAGCAAAATGAGGATTCGACGGTTATTGTCCTTGCCGACGGTCTTGGCAGCGGCGTAAAGGCAAGCATACTTTCCACTCTTACATCCAAAATCATCTCTACAATGATGGCGGCAGGACTTCCTCTTGAAGAATGTGTAAGCACCATTGCCGCTACCCTTCCCGTATGTTCAGTAAGAGGCGTTGCATATTCAACCTTTACGATTATGCACATAAAGGATAACGAAACCGCTGAAATAATCCAGTATGACAACCCTCATGTTATTCTTATCCGTGACAACGTAAGCTGTGATTACCCGAAAACCGAAATGAACATTGACGGAAAGCGGATTTACAAATCAACTGTCAAGCTTTGTGAAAATGATATCTTTATTGCAATGAGTGACGGCTGTCCTCATGCAGGAATAGGCACGGCCTTTAACTTCGGCTGGAAGCGAGAGGATATCGCTGCATTTATGGAAACAATATCCCATTGCGGTTATACAGCGAAAACCCTTTCCACTATTCTTGTTGATGAATGCAACAAACTTTACGGCAACCGACCCGGCGATGACGCCACCGCTTGCATTGTCAAAATCCGAAAGCGAGAGCCGATGAATATGCTTTTCGGTCCGCCGTCCAACAGAAGCGACTGTGACAGAATGATGTCCCTTTTCTTTTCCAAGGAGGGCAAGCATATTATCTGCGGCGGAACTACCTCCTCCATTGCCGCAAAATATCTTGGCAAAACCCTTAAACCGTCATTGAACTTTGAGCGTTCGGATATTCCGCCTATTGCGGAAATTGACGGCGTTGATCTTGTAACAGAGGGTGTTATTACTGTAAACAGAGTCCTTGAATACGCAAAGGATTACCTTGACAAGAACGAAAGCTATGAGCAATGGAGCTTCAAGCGTGACGGTGCTTCACTTATCAGCCGATTGCTTTTTGAAGAAGCCACCGATATAAATTTCTATGTGGGCAGAGCGATAAACCCTGCACATCAGAACCCTGACCTGCCTATCAATTTCAGTATCAAGATGAATCTGGTTGAAGAGCTTTCAGCTTGTCTGAGGCAGATGGGCAAGCGTATCAAGGTCAGCTATTTTTGACAATATTAGTATTGAACAACTTCTTCTGCGGCTACGCCGCAACCCCGCTTTGCGGGGTAATCTCCCTATAGACTTTGTCTATAGGGAGATTGAAGAATAGTATAAGGAGAGTTTCAATGAGAAAATTCGATACCAAAGTACAGTACCTTAAATACAAGGTTCTGCGTGAGGTTGCACGTCAGGCGTGGAATGATACTTTGCTTGAAAATGTGCTGGATATACCTAAAATAATTGTGCCGGGCAAAACCTCCACAATGCGGTGCTGCGTTTATAAGGAACGTGCAATACTTGCTGAACGAGTAAAAATCGCAATGGGCGGCGATAAGGAAAACCCGAATGTTATTGAGGTTATTGATATCGCCTGTGACGAATGTCCTGCAGCTGGCTTCGAGGTTACGGATTCCTGCCGCGGCTGTCTTGCTCACCGTTGTGAGGACGTGTGCAAAAAGGGGGCAATTTCCTTTGACCATAATCACGTTGCCCACATTGACAAGTCAAAATGCGTTGAGTGCGGACAATGTGCAAAGGTTTGCCCTTACTCCGCAATCGTAAACCGTAAGCGCCCTTGTCAGATTGCCTGCAAGGTAAAAGCTATTTCAATCAATACAGAGAATGCGGCGTCAATTGATAATGAGAAATGTACAAGCTGCGGTGCTTGTGTATATCAGTGCCCATTCGGTGCAATAACGGATAAATCATATATTCTGAATGTAATAGACCTGATAAAGAAGAGCGAACAGGGGAAAAATTATAAGCTTTACGCTATTGTTGCTCCATCAATTTCCAGTCAGTTCACATATGCAAAGCTGGGACAGGTTATTACGGGACTTAAACAGCTTGGTTTCCATACAGTAGTTGAAGCTGCTCTCGGTGCAGATATGGTTGCACAGCTTGAGTCCCGTGAACTTGCCGAAAAGGGTTTTCTTACAAGCTCATGCTGTCCTGCATTCGTTCAGTATATCAAGTCATCGTTCCCTGATTTGCTTCCTTATGTATCCCACAATCTTTCTCCGATGGCGGCTATTTCAAAATACATAAAAGACACAACCGAAAATGCAAAGACCATTTTCATAGGTCCGTGTACCGCCAAAAAAGCCGAAGCACAGCTTGACAGCGTAAAGCCCTATGTTGACTCCGTGCTTACCTTTGAAGAGCTTCAGGCATTGTTTGACAGCCGTGACATTGACATTACCGCACTTGAAGAAGATGTTCTTGACAATGCATCTTATTTCGGAAGAATTTTCGCACGCTCAGGCGGACTTTCCGATGCTGTTGTACAAGGTCTTAAGGAACAGAATATAGATTTTGAGCTTAAAGCCGTTACCTGTGACGGAATAGAAGAGTGCAGAACTGCTTTGCTGAAGAAAAGCAAGAATGTGCTTGACGGAAACTTTATCGAAGGTATGGCTTGCATTGGCGGCTGTATCGGCGGTGCAGGCTGTCTTACCCACGGAATGAAGGATAAGGCAGAGGTCGATAAATACGGCAGAGAAGCCTTTGAAAAGACTATCACAGATGCAGTATCCATATTAAAATAATTTCGGTTGTCTGCTATTGAACCTCCTCAACAATCTTGCAGACGGCGTTATTATAAAAGCCCTGTTTTCCAATTGGAAAACAGGGCTTTTGTCTTTGACAAATGTATTATTAATTTTTTGACAAATCAATGCTTCTTACGGTATCTCTTACCTTCAGAACGAATGATGGTGAAACTGAAAGCTCGTCAATGCCAATTCTGAGGAAAGTTTCTGTAAGAGTTGTATCAGCAGCAAGCTCTCCGCAAATACCAATCCACTTGCCATATCTGTGAGCATTTTCAGCCGCCATTTCAATAAGCTTAAGAACAGCTTCGTGGTGCGTATCACAGAAACGGTCAATATCGGGGTTCTGTCTGTCGCAGGCAAGGGTATACTGTGTAAGGTCGTTTGTACCAACGCTGAAAAAGTCAACCATCGGAGCAAGCTTATGACTTATAAGGGCAGCAGCAGGTGTTTCAATCATAATACCAAGCTCTGTTTCTTCCGAATATTCAATGCTGTCTTTTTTCAGCTCAGCTTTTACGCTTTCACACACAGCAATGATTTCTTCAAGCTCCCATACATTTGCTATCATAGGAAACATTATTCCGAGATTGCCGAATGCCGACGCTCTGAACAAAGCACGAAGCTGTGTTCTGAAAATTTCAGGACGATTAAGACAAAGTCTTATTGCACG
>JAGBCL010000004.1 GCA_018110825.1 Oscillospiraceae bacterium | reverse complement strand
TTCAACTGTCCGTGACCGTTTGCAAGTGGCTGAAACGAATTGTAAGGTGCTGCGGGCGAAAATCGACGAGGTAAACGATGTGTTACGGAATAACCCCGACTTATCAAGGGAGTATGTGAAAAAGCGTGATGAACTCCGAGGGCGTAAAGGTCTTACGAACAATACGCAGATACAGATTACTCCGAAACACAAGAAATGAGAATTGTGCTATATATAGCACAAAAGGAAGAAGGCATAACAATGATAATCGGTCTGCACGACGCAGATATGGAACACCTCAACAAAGGGCGGCGTAACAAGGTGTTTCCGAACTACGCTATTATGAAAATATCCGCATTTCATAAGGCTCTTGGCGATACTGTGGAGTGGTGGGACAGCGATAAGACCTATGACAAGGTATATTCAAGCAAGATTTTCGATTTCACTCCCGAAAACCCTCTGCTCCCCGCTGACACAATAAAAGGAGGCACAGGTTATGGTTTGTTTTCAGATTTGCCGCAGGAGATTGACGAAATGTTCCCCGACTACTCCATTTATCCCGATTGCGATTATGCTGTGGGATATATTACAAGAGGCTGTCCTAATAACTGTCGCTGGTGTGTAGTCCCTCATAAAGAGGGTGCTATCAGACCGTACAGAACTTGGGAACAGCTCGTCCGTCCCGATACAAACAAGCTCGTCCTTATGGATAACAACATTCTTTCGCTTGATTACGGCGTTGAACAGCTCAAAAGCCTTATAGACAGCGGCTATTCGATAGACCTTAATCAAGGTATGGACGCAAGGATTGTTACGGATAAGATAGCCGTAATCCTTGCTAATCTGAAATGGATAAAATACATTCGTTTCAGTTGTGACAGTATTCCGCAGATTGAGGCGATACATAACGCTGCGGCTCTCCTTGAAAAGTACGGTGTGAAACCGTACCGCCTCTTTATATATCTGCTCGTCACATCGGACTTGGAAAATGCGGAGTACCGTGTGGAGCAGCTTAAAACTCTGAAAGGAATAAACATATACGCACAGGCAGAACGCAACGAACGGCTCGGAATAAAACCGAACAGATTACAGTTGGAATTTGCACAAAGATATATCTACGGCGGCAGTTACAGAAAAGCCTCTTGGTCTGATTACGCAAAGGAACGAGGGTTATTGTAATTGCCGTCGTGCTATATATAGCACAAAATATTTATAGACAGGAGGAATAACAATGGCAGATGAAGTAGGCTCTGCGGCTCTGTCCGCTGGGCAAAAAGCGATTGAGGTTAGTGCGGAGCTGATAAAGCTCCTCGCTCCCCTTGCTGAAAAGCTGCTGTCAACGGTTTACCATAAATCAGTTGATGGAATAGGCGGTATCGGAGAAAAGATTTCGGATATACGCAGCAAGGGTACAGTATCCAACAAAGCCTTGTTTATGGAGGCACAAAAAGCTGGCTGCGGCATTTCTACCACAAGCAACATTCTTTCAAGAGATGTGGGAGCTTTTGTCGAAAAGGCAAAGGAATACAACATTCCCGTTGCTGTTGTGGGCAAGGGCGATAAGCAGACCATTGAATTTCTTGACCGTGACAAGGGTGTTGTGGAACAGATAACGCAGGAAGTGTTGCAGGACCGTCTGAAAGAGGCTCCGCAAAGCGTTAAGTGCTTTAATATAAGCGAGAACAATATCACCGCTATGAAAGCCGCCTTTGAGGAAAACGGCGTGGAATGTCAATTTATGCGAGCCGCAGACGGCAAGATAAAGTGCGTTTATCCCGCTGAAAATGCTGAACAGGTAGCGGTCATAAAGGCTGATTACAAGCAAATGCACAGCGAGATTGCCGAAAACCTTACCGTTCAGAAAGACGAAAACGGCATTACCATTTCCGATGAACAGCTCGGTAAGTCTTTTTCTTTCAGCTCTGCAAACAAGGCACAGACAATGCAGGTGTTACAGGAACAGTTCGGATATTCCGAGGCAAAGGCAGATTTGGCGGCTAACAAGATATGCCGAGATTTAGGCTTGGATAAAGAAAAATTCCTTGCCCGTACACAGCAGTATGATAATCTGAACTCGCTGAAAACGAATATCCGCTATCAGAGTGACGATTTGACATTACGAGATATGCGTTTCAGCTCCGTTAATTTCAAGGACGGCGGCAGTACGCATATTGTAATATCCAACGGCGGCAAGACCGCAGCTCTCACTCCCGATACTATGACAGAAACCGAGATGAAAAACATCTGCACAAATCAGCTCGGTATGTCTGAATATCAAGCTGACAAGGCGGTTGAAAAGGCTGTCAAGATTGATAAACAGGTCAAGTCGCAGATTGAGGAGCGTACTGTCGGAAAGGACGGTCTTTCCCATAGTATAAGCATTGAGCGTAATTCGCAGAACAGCTTTACAGTACAGTTCGGCGGCAAGTCCAAAACCTACAATTTCAGCACAATCAATGTTGCTGATAAAATTGCAAAGGATTTCGGCATACCAAAGGCAAATGCGGCGAATATCGTTCATAAGGCAAGTATGCAGAGTGTGTTGCAGAACAAAATCAAGAATACTATGAAGAAGAAACCGCAGGGCGTGGCAGCTCCTACGCTGAAACTTAATGAAAGTAAGGGGCTGAAACGATGAAGAAGAAAAAGCCTGATATGCTGACGATACTCCTTTACGGAATTATCATATTTGCCGTTCTGTATGTTTCGGCGGCTCTCGGTGCGGCTATGGACTTGTCTGTAAACGATGAGGGCGTACTTGATTTCAATCTGCTTATGGCTGAATTTGAAACGGTGCTGACAGCAACCGATATTGTGGGTGAGCATTTTACGGACTTTTCATCGTACAGCTTTAAGATAACGCTTAT
This sequence comes from Oscillospiraceae bacterium, assembly GCA_018110825.1. Taxonomy (GTDB): domain Bacteria; phylum Bacillota; class Clostridia; order Oscillospirales; family Ruminococcaceae; genus RGIG8773. Next base: position 3,596 of record JAGBCL010000004.1, on the reverse strand, counting down.
GGTGTCTTTTGCTCTCGGCATTTATGCTCTGCTGAAAATGACATCACAAAAGCGGCTGCACAGAAAAGGCGTTGAACACGGCTCTGCTCGATGGGCAACGGAAAAGGAAGAAAAGTTCCTTGCGGACAAACCTGAAAAGATTATAAAGTCCGAAACATTCACCGACGAAAGCGGAAAAAAGCATACAACAAAATTCCGTATTCAAGGCGAAAACTGCTTTATAGTAACGCTGGGAAAAGTGTCAATGACCTACGGCATATATGACAAGGACAACGAGGACAGGATATGTGCCGACTTTAACATTCCCCGCAAGACCGCACGAAAGTTAGTGAGTAAGGTCAAGAAATGCGTTAAAAAGCAGTTTGAAACGGACAACAATATCATCTTGACGCAGGAAGTCCGAATGTCGCTCAATACAAGACAGCACAGAGAAAATCTGAATGTGCTTGTAATAGGCGGCTCTGGCTCCGGTAAGTCCCGTTTCTATGTTAAGCCAAACCTTATGCAGCTTAATACTTCTTATGTAGTGACGGATCCAAAGGGCGAGCTGCTCCGTTCCTGTGGCAGACTTATGAAAAAGGCTGGTTATGAAATCCGTGTGTTCAATCTCATTGATATGGCACACAGCAATAACTATAACCCTTTCAACTATATCTATGACAAGGACGGAAATGTAAACAAGACCTATGTTATGAAAATGGTCAACTGCCTTATGAAGAATACCAAACAGGAAGGCTCATCGGGTGGTGACCAGTTCTGGGACGATAGTACAAAGGCACTCATACTTGCTATTTCCTTTTATCTCTTGGAAAAAGCAGACGCCAAAGATGTGAACAACAACTCTCTTGACCGTAATTTCAGCACGGTTATGAAGATGTTGAGGCTTGCGGAAATCTCCGAACAAGACGAAAATCACCGTTCGCCCCTTGATGATATGATGGACGAGCTGCGTGAGGAAAACCCGCAAAGTATGGCGGTATCGTTCTATGCAGATTTCAAGAAAGCTCCCGCTGAAACAGCAAAGTCAATCCTTATATCTGCGGCGGTACGATTTGCAGCGTTTAATCTTCCCGAAGTAGCGGACTTAACACATACGGATAATATTCATCTTGATACATTGGGCGATAAGAAAACCGCCCTTTTTGTTATTATACCGTCATCGGACGCAACCTTTAATTTCTTGGCAGCTATGATGTATACACAGCTTTTTGATACGCTGTATGATACGGCGAATTTCAAATATGGCGGAAGATTACCCGTACACGTCCGCTGTTTGCTGGACGAATTTGCGAATGTCGGCACTATCCCCGATTTTGACAAGCTGCTTGCGACTATGCGTTCAATGGAAATATCCGCAAATATCATCATTCAGAACTTGGCACAGTTAAAGAAGATGTACGATAAATCGTGGGAAATTCTGACGGGTAACTGTGACAGCTTGCTGTTCCTCGGTGGACAGGAGGCAAGTACGCTGGAGGCTATCTCCAAATCTCTCGGCAAGGAAACTATTGATGTAGTGTCGCAGAACAGAACAAGAAGTCACAAATCTCCGTCAACATCTGAAAATAACAGCATTTTAGGTAGAGAACTTATGACAACAGACGAGCTGAAGGTTATGAAACCGAACGAGTGCGTTCTGATTGTAAGAGCGCTCTACCCTTTTTTCTGCCACAAATTCGATATTGAAAAGCACAAGAACTATCCGTATTTAGAGGACAGCAACCCGAAGTATGCCTATCTGATAGACGATTTGCATACCGAGAAAGCTCCGAATATGCTTGAGAACTACACCGAAACCATACCGCCGAAAACGGCTGCGGACGATGAAGAACAAGCGATAGCGGATATTGATGTACCCGATGAGGAGGACAATATGAGCATTGAAGATGAGTTTGACAAGGACGAAATCGCTGCGGCTCTCAAGGAACACGAAAGCCGTGATGTGATAGACGAAATGTTTGAGGAAAACAAAAACCTTGATTTTACCGATGACGACAGCGTTCCTGACAATCTGATACCTATGGATTTAACTGCGCCGAAAACAATCGGTGAACCAGACTTTGAAGAAATCATAAACAGTGAGTTTTGATTTCTTCTTTTTTTATTTCGGTTATGACCGCACCAGCGGTTATACATAAATCAATATTTATTAAGGAGGTTTTTCTGTTATGGAAAACAAGACAACACTCGCTGTGAAGGACACAGCAAAGCACACCAACCCCATTAAGGGCTTTTTCTCCGCCCTCAACGCAAAGAGAAAGAAGATTGCACTCTCTATCTCTACAATGATGACTATGGCTATGATGTCGGCTGTAACTGCTTTTGCAGACGGCGACGCACCCGCCGTTGACGGTGAGGCGGCGTTCAACAATGTTATCGGTTTCTTCGCCACTTGGATTGGCAGAATTGGACTTGTTGTTGCGTTCGTCGGCGGCATTATGTTCGCTCTCGCTATCAAGAACGATGACGCAGAGGCGAAAACTCGTGGTCTTATGACACTTGCAAGTGGATTTGTAGTGTTCGCACTCACGCTCTCTCTTGACCTGTTCGGCATTACGGCGGGAACGGTATAATCTCGGAGAAAAAACAACAGGCACGAATATATGCGGCGGATCGCAGCGACAGCGTTCCGCCGCTGTTTTCGTTCAAGGAAATGAGGTGAACTTACAATGTGGGGTTACGGACAATGCCTTGATACAATAAAGGGAATTGTAGTAGAGCTGAACAGCTTATTTTCTATGCTTATCGAGCTTTTGACGAACGATAGCCTTTATTTGTCGGCTACAAGTGCCGTTCCTGACTTGGTATCGGCAATAAAAGGAACATCGCTGATACTCTGCGTAATGTTCTTTTTAATAGATTTCTTTACAAAAACCCTACACTTACAATGGGTGACTTGGGAAAATGTAATGATGTTAGCAATTAAACTTATAGTCGCAAAGGTATGTGTGGATAATGCGGAGTTTTTCACAACCTCGCTGTATAACGGCTTTAACAGCTTTGTAAATGCAATAGCTGGCACTATCACACAGTATTCCTTTATCGACACAAGCGATTGGACTACGGCTACAAAGTATTTCGTTTCTTCGTCACAAGCAACGCAGATTATAAACAATGTTGACGCAAGTTTCTTAAATTTCCAACCGCTTATACTCAATATGCAGATTTCAATTCAAGGTCTGATTATGAAGATAATAATGATTATCGCAAATGTAATTGTTATTGCAAGACTTTTTGAGCTTACTGTATATACGCTGGTAGCTCCCGTTCCGCTGTCAACATTTGCTTGCGACGGTCTTTCAGATGTAGGAAAGAGTTTCCTTAAATCATTTGCCGCCGTCACAATTCAATCCATTGTACTTGCTATTATGTTCATAGCCTATGTTGCGATAAACAACGCACTCATAGCGGGAAACATCGGCAGTCAAAACTTGGCTCTTGACGGCATTTTAGGCTTGGTGACAACGCTTACCCTCGGTATAGGCGTTATGAGTTCGGGTGCGTGGGCAAAGCGTATCTGCGGCTCAATGTAAAGGGGGTATAATGCTTGATTGAAATTAAAGTACCGAAAGAAATTACGGAATACAAAGAAAAAT
>JAGBCL010000010.1 GCA_018110825.1 Oscillospiraceae bacterium | reverse complement strand
TGGTCATTCCATTGCGTACGCTCATACCGTAATATTCTGCGGCAGAGGGAACGCTGACGGTTTCTTTGACTTCCCCGAAGATGTCCCAGTTTGGATTTCTCATAGGAAATTCCTCCTTTAAAATGTGATACAGCATAAAGCTGACATACACTTTTCGTATATGTAAAGGACATTCGGGGTGGAGGTATATTAAATTTTCAAGGTACTTGCGAACGAGTGCACTCTCTTTGTTCGCACTTCCATTATACTACGAAATGTATGTTCGGCACAATTGACAGAATACCAGAAATATCGGATCTGAAAAAGCCGATTTTCCGGGGGTATATTGTTGATAGCAATAGGGATTATTTGACTGGCGATATGCTGTATTTCCTGTTCGTGTTTTGTTGCAGTTTACATAAAAAATCCCGAAAAAGAAACTCATAGAAGATCCTTTTCGGGAAAAACAATAGCTGTTCGTGTGCAATATACACAAAAACAGCTATCTGAAATATTCGATTTTCCGGCAGTATAGGGGTGGAGGTAAATCACTTTTTTAAAGCATTTCTGCCTTCCGGATAAGCTTGCTTTGGTCTTGTTACTTCTTCCAGAAGTAACGCAAAGATACTTTTGACAGCGGGGCTATCATAAGTCTTTGCGCTCTCCGAGGGGATTAGTCAATGCAGCCTCATAAAAGGGACAAATCCGGGAAGAAAAACGGGGATTTTTTGTGGTGTGTGGGGTTGGAAAAGCTGGAGTGATGTAGTTTATCTTTTGAGAGTGACGCTGCTAAATAGGATATTTGCTTGCCTTTGACAGTTATTATTCGTTTGTATTATGTCATTGCAATAGAATGAAATCTTTTTTGGAGAAAACTATCAATGGCGCTCTCATTGTTTTGAGCTTTATAATTGAGTAATTCATAAATATCCTTATCTACTAAAGGAATAATTAATCCACGTGAGTCTTTATATGTGTCACTACATCTGGAAAGCAACAAACTCATATCATCAGCCGAACGACACGCTATTATTCCGACCTGTCCTCTTGCAGGGCTAAACCTACCTCCAATTTGGTCAAGTTCCGGATTCGCAACATCTCTTGAATAATTTTTACATTCAATCATAATAAATTGCGAAGGAATTCGAAGTGTAGTGCTTAAGCGGAAAAAGAATCCTGTTTCAGAACAATTGTCAAAAGTTATGTCTATTCTTTTTCTTCCTTCATGAATATCTTGCTCTATTACAGGATTGCACAAATTAGGGTAAAACAATAACTCTAATATACCTACAATTAATCTATGATATTTTGTTGCATCGTCTCTTCCTGATGGAGTGCTTTTTAATTGTTCAGATAAAAAATTACATACTTTATCAATAGGTTCTGTAGTGATTTCAGAATTTGAAATAGGTGATATTCTACTCTTGGTGTTCTGTCTGAATTCAGAAAAAACTTCTGGGTGCTTTTCGGTGAATTCTGCAAGCCATTTTTTGTCAAGTTCACGTTCTTGTCCATAATATTCGCATACGGATTTCTTTGTTACATATTCGCTTTGGTCTTTCCTTTTTTGAACTAATGGACCATTAAGCTTCAATTGTTCATTTTGCAAAAAATTCAAAACGAAATGTTGCTTATATTTTTGAGGTGTATATTCAGTAGAAAAGGAGACTATTCTTTTGGGAATTAATAAAATCTTTCTATCATCAACAATTAACATATCTGTATACTTGTTTTCCCATGTATTTGTTTCTCGTTCCCAATAGTATCCGGAAGGGGTGTCATGTGTTAACGGAATTCCCCATACAGCGCATTGCGCTTGTGTATATTCAATCAAGTGCTTTTTTATAATATTAGCTGTCATATCTGACATTTTATCCTTGTCAACATTATCAACAAAAATACGAAAATCTTCTATATCTTCCATTATGCCAGTTTTAAGAGCATGGCTTTCCTTTAAGCTTTTAAAAATCCTTGATGCATCAGAAGGACCCATGCCTTTTCCTTGTGGTTTGGTTTGAGAGAAACCTAAGCAGATTTCGTTAGTTTCACCTAAGTGACTAAACAATTCTTCTGCTTCTCTCATTCTGCCTTCTTTCAACGCAGACAAAAGACATTTGAAATATGATCTTAAGGAGCTGTGTGCTTCAGAGGCTATAGGAAAGTCATTTTTAGCAATAAAATAGGGATCTAAAAATAACGGAAAATCTAAATCAGTATCTACATCAACAAAATCTAATTCGTGTTGAGTTTTATTCAACTTGAATCGTTCACTAATTTTCATATTACCTCCTATAGCAATTCAAATTTGGTTTTACTTCCTGAACACAAACAAATACTCGTGTGCAATCAGCAGAAAATTATATTTCACGCTGTTTGTTTTCCAGTAGCCCGTTGCTTTACAGTTATGCTGTTCCTTGATGATAAGCTCTTTCAGAGCAAATCCTGCGTCCTGAAAGATTTTCATTACATCAAAGCTCATCGGGATCATACAGCCTTTCTGACGGGTATCTCCCATAAGAACAGCACAGAACTTACCTTTCTTCAGGACACGATAACTTTCCTCGGCAACAGGCTTCATCTGCTCAAGAAAATCCTTGACTTTAAGCTGAGATAAATCGCCATCAATGCCCTCACTGTATTTAATAATATCAGCATAGGGAGGATGAGTGCAGATTAAATCTACACTCTCATCGGGAATACTATCAAGATTACGAGCATCACCCTTCTTGATATAAACCTTGCCCTTTGCAGGCTCATAGTCGAAAGAGGTTTTATCCCGACAGCGTTCAAGAGCAACATCGTTTATATCAATGCCGATTATATCACGGTTGAGCAGTTTTGCTTCAACAAGAGTTGTTCCGCCGCCTGCGAACTGGTCGAGAACTAAATCGCCCTCCTGAGAGTAGCGAAGAATGATGTTTCTCGGAATATACGGCGACCAGTTTCCTCGCCATTTTGCATCATGGGTAGCCCAATCTCCACGCTTTGGGAATGACCAGTGTGTAGTCATTTCAAGCTCGAAGTCATCGGGTTGCCATTTGGTTATTTTTTTAGGCATATTATTTCCCCTCACACGATTTTGTGCTTAATAACATAGTTTTGCATTTCTTCAGGAGAGAACACCTCATCATAATCACTTTTAACCTTTTTTACTTGATAATCCTCCGTAATCCAATCTATAAAGGTCTTAAAATCTGGATTTTCTTCTACTAAGCGGTCTATCATTTCCCAGTCATTACTTTTATTTTCTTTTGCTGGCAGTAAGATTTCACTTTGTGCTACATCTTCTGCATTTAGTTTGATAAATCCTATTCCAAATGCGTTATTTAATCTACGCATTTCATCTCTGAATTCAGAATCGTCAGAGTATTTAAGTGCAACGAGGTAACCTTCGTTTGCCCAACTAGAGTTTGATACTGCTTGAAAGAAGTATTCTCTTAAATGCGACATGTCTATGTTTATTTTCATTTCGAAAGAAAATAATTTTATAGAGTTCTCGCTAAACGACTTTATTATGTTTAATGTACTTTCTGAATAGTCATCAAATGGAAAATATACGCCTACGATATCTGGGTGTAGCCATTTGTTTTTTCCTTTTTTATCTTTATTTGATTTTTCATGATATATTGTTTTAGTATAACATTTAAAATGAGAATCACCATTAACAAACGAAGTAAGAAGAGGATGTAAATCACGTTCATAATAACTTTCCGTTTGTTCCGTCACGTTTGACTCTACGTTGCTATTTGTGATGGTAGAATTAGGGTGTTGCTTTAATGCAAATTTAACCGGTCTTTTTGAAACTTGTATAAATTCGCTATCAGGATTATCTCTTATTTCCACATACAATTGTGCACCAAGTGTTCTCCAAGGTGTTTTTCCACAAGAATTCAATTTATCCTGAAACCCATATATTTTGGATTTCTCCCATATTTCTTCAACTGTTAAAGGGATATTGGATTTTTGAAGCGTGTCCTTTGCTAACATTTTAAAACTGTATGTTTTTGTTTTTTTCATATTAAATCACCTACTATCCCATTCTCCAAATCATCAATGGAGTAAATGTGTTCCATAGCGTCAAATGTTTCTTCAAGGTTGTGCCTTGCGCTTGTCCAGCCTGAGCCGTCTGTAAACCATACGAATTCAAAGCCATCAATAGTTGCAGCTTCCTGAGCAATCTGCTTATAGCTTCGTGCAGTTTCGTTGAGCTTTGAGCCACCGCTTGCGTAGAAGTTCGTTTCAATACCGTAAATAACATCATCGGTTTTGATTACAAAGTCAAAACGCTTTTCTGCCTTGCCTTGATTGGAAATTGCGGAAAGGTCAATGTCCCATTTCTCTGTGATTTCGTGAATATACATCTCCTTGAAATAGGTCTTGTCCTTTTCGAAACCTGCCTTAACAATGAAGCTTTCGACCAAATCTTCCATCAGGTGTCCACCACGATTTTTGCGACCGTTGGAGTCGAGTCCTGTTTCAACACCCGTTACATAGTCAACGAGATTGTTGATTATATGATTTTCAAGTAGGTCAAACAGCCCTGTTTTACGCATAAATACCACATATTGTTCAGGTGTGCAGTTTGAATTTTTGAAATTGTATGTGAAATCTCCGTCGCCATCAATGGCGTAAATCTCGTTTGCTCTGACGGCAAGCAAAATAGGGATACATTTCAGCGTTTCGGGATATTTCGCTATGATATTTTTGAAATCGTCCTCGATATTCTTTGAACCAATGAGGGAATTGAGGATATTAAGTTCAACCTTGATTTCATTGACATTGCGATATACCTTTTCGAAATCTATGTAATATCCATAATTGGCGATACTGCCACGGAATTTTGAGAGCCAGTCTTTAAAATTTCGTTTCATAATACATTTCTCCATTAAGTTGTCGGAAGGAGAGGTTACTCCTTCCGATACTGTTTATTCATCGTCGTCGTTTCCGCCCGAACTTCTGCATTCTCTGCACCAAGACTGAGGAATTGTTCTACCGTCGCCCATATTTCTATAGCCGAAAAGTTCGTCAATTTCATCCTCGCCGTGTGCAGTTTTACCACAGTTAGGGCATTCTGCATATTCACCGTATGGCATATCCTTCACCTCGCTTTCTTAATTAACAATTACAAATCAAAAGTTCATTTACATTACCTCTGCCGGTAGCCTTACTGTTAATCATACGCTTGGCAGAAACACGCATAATTGTATAATTTGAATACAAATCATCAAAGAAACTATCGCTTTCGTCGCTGTTCTTCGGGTCGGAGTTGCTGACAACAACCTTTGCACCCTTTGCTGAGATTTCATCAACAAACTTGCCGAGTTCAATCTGCTGTTTATCGCCAAATTCGTTTTCTGAATAAGAAGTGAACGAAGCTGTTGCGGTAAGCGGGCGATAGGGAGGGTCGATGTAGACAAAGGTGTTCTCATCGATAAAATCGGCACATTTACTGTAATCTCCGCACTTTATCTGAACATTCTTAAGAAGTCCGCTTATAAGTCTGAGGTTTTCAGCATCGCAGATAGGTGGTTTTTTATATGAACCTATGGGGACATTGAAAAGCCCTTTGCGATTTACACGATATAATCCGTTGAAACAAGTCTTGTTAAGGAATATGAACAATGCCGCTTTTTCAAGATTAATCTGCTCGTCGCCGTTAACTTTCAGGTCATTAAAACGCTCACGCTTTGCAAGATACATAATCTTACGGTCTGTATCATTTTTCTCCCAAAAAGTTTTCTGCATTTCAGAAAGCATTTCTATAAGCTCATCAACGCTATTTTTAATCTGTGAATATGTATTTGCAAGCTCAGCGTTTATATCGTTAATCAGAACTTCTTTTGGCTGACAGTTTGCAAGCACATCAAGAAGAACTGCACCGCCACCAACGAATGGCTCACAGTATTTATCTATCTTTTCGGGATACTTTGCCCGAATATCATTGAGAAGCTGGCTTTTTCCGCCTGCCCATTTTACAAATGGTTTTACAGTTTTATATTTCATAAAAACTCCTTTCAGAGCTGTGGTTATACCTATACATTATAATTATAGCACACTTGGTAGGAATTTTCAATATTTTTATGGATACAACAAAACGCCCCTGTTCTTAATTGAACAGGGGCGTCGTTTACTTTATCACCCAACATCAAGACAAACCCTTACGGTCAAGTCTTTCCATTGGTTTTGTCGGAGATAGGCATTATGTGCTTTTCTCCAGTTTTTCGCCATTTCGTATGTGATTTTGAAGTCCCATACAAGTGCGAATTCAGGTTTGACTACCTTAGCGTAATGCAGCCTGTGTAGCTTGCCGAATATTCGGGATTTTTTATGTAAAGAGGGCGTTTCGCCCTCTTCTGAAAACTCGTCAACCTTGACGATTGCTTTATTTTTTCTTCCGCTCACTTCAGTGTTGAAAGGTGTAACCTTATCAGCTCCCGTGCGGATGTTCCAGACAAATTTATTGTTGCTTTCTGGAATGACACTTTCTACAAGTCCGCCGATATAATCCTGTGTAAGCTCCTTGTCCGTTCCGTCGCAGAGACCCTGCAATGCCTTTTTGATACGCTGTAAGTTTTCAGAGAAATCCGTTGTAAGCTCCTGCTGTTCTGTAAGGTTCTTTTCCTGCTCGGAAAGTCTTGCGAACTCAGCGTCCATTTCCTTTTTGAGCTGTGCGTATTCATCAGCATTGATTTCATTCTCAGCACGCATATTGAGAATGTTTTTCTTCTTGCTCTCAAGCTTTTCACGCTGAGCCTGAATATACTGCAAAGTAACAAAGCCCTTTTCCTTGACGCTCTCGGTGTAGTGCTTTCTGATAAGCTCCATAACCTGTCCCGCCATAGCCTGACGGTCAACCCAGATGTTGTCGAAAATGGTTTTCGCCATAAGGTCCATCTTCCATTCGCAAATCATCTTCATATCGCAGAAGCCGTCTGTGTCAAGCCCTAACTCCTCACGCTTCTTTGCATCGCCGTGGCGTATTCTGTTGTAACAGCTGTAGCCGTAGGTAACATCCTTGTGCTTGTTCTGATGCCACTTGTCCTTTCGGAATGATGAACCACACTTGCATTTCATTTTCGACTGCCAGAAATCATTTGCGCCACGCTTTGAAAACGCCTTGACCTCTCCGTTTACAACAACGCTTGGCTTTGACTTTGCTTTTCTGATGCGGTTGCATTCGTGCCATAAGGTTTCCGAAATAATCGGCGGAAAATCTCCCTCGACAAGCTCGTAAGTTGTTTCGTCAAGGTTGTTGATTCGTTTCTGTTCGAGATAGTTGTTACTGCGTGATTTGTTGTAGCAGATGTACCCCATATAAGTAGCGTTCTTGATGATGTGCAGTACACTCGAACATTCCCACTTTACCTTGCCCGACGCATTCTTTCTTTTTGCTTCGGTGAGCATTCTGCAGATTTTTGAGCTACCCATACCCTTGGCATAAAGCTCGAAAATCATCTTTACAGTTTCAGCCTGTTCGGGATTTATTGTGTAGGTTTCGCCTGGCTTTCTGTCATAACCGAGGATATTTCCACTGCCGTAGAGAGTCTTGTTCTCACGGCTTATTTTCTGTCCCGCCTTAACACGTTCCGATACCTTTCGGCTTTCTTCCTGAGCGAGTGTCGCCATAAGGGAGAGACGAAGTTCGCCGTCGCCGTCCATTGTCCAGATGTTGTCCTCAACAAAGTAAACTTCAACGCCGATGTTTTTAAGTTCACGGGTAAAGTTGAGAGTATCAACAGTATTACGAGCGAAACGACAAACCTCACGTGTAACAATCAAATCGAACTTTCCCGATTTTGCGTCCTCAATCATTCTGAGGAATGAGGGACGTTTCTTAGCCTGAGTTCCTGTGATACCTTCGTCAATATACTTGTCGATTACATTCCAGTTGGGGTGATATTTCGCCTGGTCGGAATACCACTGCATCTGGTTTTCGAGAGCAGATAGCTGTGCTTCGTGTTCAGTGGAAACTCGTCCGTAGAATACGACAGTACGCTGACGGTTGCGGTCAAGCTTTGTGTAGTCCATAAAGCTGTTGAATGTTGGTTTTACTCCTGACATTGTTGTGTTAGTCATAAATTTCAAATCCTTTCGTGTTGTGATTTTTCGCAGAAGCGTGAACTTCTGCTATGTAAATGAAAGTCGTTTGTCGCAAGTCAATTTAGCGCTTTAAAGCGATTATACAGATTTGTTGTGCGTTTGTCAAGTACCTGGGAGAAATTTCGGGGTCAAATGCCAAAAAATATTTTCGCAGGGACTTGACTTTTGCTTGGACATGCGTTATAATAAGGTTAGAGACATGCCATTGGCAAGTCTTCGACTTATATTTAAGGAGGAAAATCAATGTCTGAAACTATTAAATTCACTCTTTCCGATGAAAACTACAAGGAACTTGTAGAAAGAGCGGGTAATCAGTCAATACAGGATTACATACGCTCTATTTTATTTCCTGACCAGACTAATCCCATTACTCCAGAAATCGCAATTTCAAAAGCACTTTCAAAATACAATAAAGGTGATACCTTCAGTGTGCCTGAAATTTTTGGAGATGAATGGACGCTTACTAATGGTTATGCAGGCGTATTTGGTCGTCGTTTCTGTAAACTTGTTGAAACCGAGTATTCAGATAAAATAAGATTTACTGAAACATTTAATCGCAAGGGCCACGCAATATATAAGATTATATAACAAGGAGGGTTAATATGATATTACATGTCTTTCCCCGCATTGGTACTCGATTATCAATCGCAAATGCATATTCGCAGTTGATTACCCTTTATTCTGGACATGCTTATGCCAAGCATAAAGCAGCTGGAAGTTTAGGCGGGGCTGTTAATGGCGGCACTATCGTTCTTCACAATGGTTACTACACAAGAATAAAGTAAGTAATTAGCCGTACCCGTACCCACGGGCACGGTTTTCCCTTTTATCACTCCAATTCGCCCGACCGCTTGCGCTGAACATCACGCTGGCGGTCTTTTTCTTTGCCCTTCCCAAGAATCATATCCACATTTTTTATCACTGTATCAAGCTCCTTGATTTCAGATTTTGCACTGTTATAGGAATTATACAACTTGTCCTTCTCGGCATAAAGCTTCTTTTGTTCAGCACGAAGCTCCTTGATAAGCGGAGTTTTCCCGCCGTCAAACCTTTTCTTCAGATATTTTTCGGCAGCAGTAAAAATAATCAGTTCGCTCTCATGCTCACGCTTATACTTTTCTTTGAAAACAACCGCTTCAAGCTTGTCAGCAACAGGCTTGTGCTTACGATAATTGTCGATGTTTTTTATATCCTCGGCAATATTTTTCAAGCGTTGCTCGACTTCCTTGATACGAGTTCGGTCAGCGGTATACTTTTCTTTCAAAGTCGTATGCTTTTCCGATAACGCCGAATAACTCAGCATATTTCTCTCGGTCAAGAAGTTTACCGTATTCGCCATGCTTTTAAGATTCTGTACAGTAGCCCACTGCCTGAACGCTTCGGGATTTCTCTGTTTCTCCTTGAAGCAGTTTTCAATATCGATGATAAGAGAAACCGTCGGATTTGTTCTTGCTCCTGAAATTCTTTCACGGAGTCTTTCTTCGGTATAGTCAGTACCGAGAGTTTTTGAACGGATGAAACGTTCCTGACCCTCGGCTCTGAATGAAATATACTTTCCTTGCTTTACTTCATATTTCAGCTTCTGCATATACAAAAGAAACTCATCCCAGGACTGCGTTTTCAGAATAGCCTTATCAATATTCTGACGAAGAAGCGACTTCCAGCTCTTGCCCTTTCTGTCAAGACTGTGTTCATACTGGCTTCTGCCTTTTTCCTTCGGCTCGGTTATAACTGACAAGCCGTTCTCACGACAAAGCTCGTCGCTGAAATTTCTTATATCATACATCGTGTGCTTTTTGGAAAGAAACTTGTCGCCGTTTTCAAAGCTGACAGAGTTTGCAATGATGTGGTTGTGAACGTGCCCTCGGTCAATGTGCGTAGCGCAGACAAACTGAAACCTTCCGTCAAAGATTTTCTCCGCAAGCTCCATTCCGATTCTGTGAGCAGTTTCGTAATTTACTTCTCCCGGAGAAAAGGACTGAATGATATGAAAGCCGAGAATACCTTTCTCCTTAAGAAAATTTTTCTTCGTCAGTTCAAACTGTAAAGCCGCCGTTTCGGGAGAACAGCCGAAGCCGTCCACAAGCAGACGGTCATCGGTTTTCTTCGGATTCATAATGTAGTCAAGCGCCTTGTTCAGAGTAGTGCGGATAGCGTGGATTTCAGTAACTGCCATATCTTTTCAAGCTCCTGTTTTATTGCGATTACATCATCGGCGTAAATATCATTTGTGGAATTGATACGCTTTGCAATCTGATTGATGTTTTTTGAAACGCCGCTGACTTGTCGGCACAGCTCGTCAAGCCCTGAGGTTTCAACCTTTATAAGCCTTCCGTCAATGGCAATCTTACGAAGATAAGCCGACATATTCCTGATGCCGAACAACTTCATTTTCTTTCGGATAAGCTCTTTTTCATATTCCGAAACAAAGAATTTTATCTGCACAGGGCGAAGTCTTTTTGCCATAAAATTTTCCTCTCTTTCAATTTTTATCGAGACAGAATTGTCGATTGCCGAGGGGTTTGGGGAGTATCACCGACAAGCGATTTTGACGGAGTGTGTCCACAAAATCATTGCTTGCTATGACACTCCCACGCCCGCAGGCTGATTAGCTTTTTCGAGAATTTCTAACGGCTCTTATAAACTTTTTCGGAACAAAATCTCCGTACCAGAGCTTTGTAAAGTCCTCCATATCTTCGGGAGCGATTACCTTTTCGGGATAGATTGCTTTGAGGAATTCAAGCTTTGCCTTTTCAAAATCCGAAAGATTCTCGCCCTCCTTATGAATTCTGATAACTGCATTTTCATCCACATCAGCGTTTGCCAAAATGAGTCCAAGTTCAATTTCCTTTCTGATAGCCGCAAGCTCTTCGGGAGTTCTCCTGATGGGAGACATATTGACAATCATATCCATGATGATATCAATATCCTCAGGAGTCATTTCCTTTCCGACGGGGAAAAGATTGTTGATAGTTTCCATTAAAGGGTCGTTCTTATTCTCGTTTTTATTCTGGTAATTCTTCTGGTTTTTCTTCATAAAAGCCTCCATAAATTCAGTTGTCTTCTTGTCGTTTGCTTCATGCTTGATAATCATTTTCATTTTCCTTTCGTTTTTAAATTTACATTGGCGTACCACGTACCAGACGGTGCAGATGTACCGGCTGTTACACTTGTTACGTCCGGTACACCTGGTACGTGGTACATTAACCTTTTTCATTGACTTCAAAAACGGAGACCGTCTTTCCATTTTCGTTTTCGATTCTGATTTTTCTGAGATAGCCGTGCTCGGTAAGAATAGCAACAGGCTGTGAAAGCTCGTCCATCGTCCTGAACTTTCTGCAAAGGTGAAGCAAATCCCTGCCGCTGATTTGCCTGACATTATTGGCTCTAAGCTTTTTAAGAACATACTCTGCCGCTGCCGTTCTGCCGTCGCCGTCCATAAGACTGTAAGCGTAGCGGGACTGCTGCTTGTAAAAGTCTGCAATGTCGATTGCCTGTCCCAGAGTTTTCATATCGACTTCACAACTTTCGGGAGAAACGTTCTCACTCAGACACTTGATACAGTGAATTATTCCGCAGAGCCTCAGTATAAGTCCGTGATACTTTCCGCCCCAGTCAGGGCATTCGGCAAAATCTGTCAGCAGAACAGACTCGATAGCGGTGTCGTAATAATCCGCATAAGCTTTCTGTGCTTCCCCAGAAAATTTCAGGGGAGCTTCCTCACCCTTGTGATTGAATTTCGTTTCAAGAGCGTGGTAGACAAAATTGTTATAGCCCTCGGTGATGCGGCTGTCGATTGCTTTTGTTGCATAGCTTCTTTTGCCCACAAAGGATTTCGGATAGCAGTAGAGGAAGCGTGCAACAAGTCCGCTTGAAAGAAAAGCCTTGTTGTCCATAAGCTCATCAAGGATATAGGGCTGACCGCAGAGGCAAACCGACAGATACGGCTTTTTCAGAATTACCGTGTCGCTGTTGCATCGGTCTTTCATAAAGCTTTCTCCGCCCCAGCATTTGAGGAACAAGTCAACATTCGGAACGCCGTTTGAATATCGTCCGCCGAAGTTCTTGAAGGCTCCCGCTTCATCGGAAAGCATAAGCAGTGTTTCGTTTTCTTTCAGAAGCTTTACAAGTGCTTCGGGGGTAACATCATCAACACATACGCGCCTGAAGCTCATAGTTTCCATATTGTCAAGCTCGGTGCGTTTTGCGGCAATTTCCTCAGCTGTACTTTCGTTCTTGTTCTGCATTTCAGAAATCTCTGCTTCAAGCTTTTTGTAGGTTTCCTGAGAAGTGTAAATCTCGTCCTTGTGCCGTTTGTTGTAATCCTCGGCAAAGGACAGGAAGGGAGATTTTACAAATCTCATCACAGGCGATTTTCTTTCCGCAGGGTTTGCAAGGATAAGGGAATAAAGAGTAAGCGGCTCGCTGTGGTCTGCCTTACCGAACATTCGGTAAACACCAGAGAAGCAGAACGACAATGCACTGAGCAATGCCGTTGCCGACATTGAAATATCGGTTGATGTTGTTTCTGCAACTCCGACCGCCATAGCCTGTGGCACAAGAGGCAGACAGGTCAGCGGAAAATCAGGCAGGGCAGACTTGTCCGTCCTGAGCGGAACGGGACTAATCCAGTTTGAGTTCTCCAGATAATCCTCTCCTTTCTTTTTTGACTTTGACCATTCGGTTCCTCCTTTCTGTGTCTGTTGTTTTTGCCCTCTCAATATTCAAGCCGAAAAAATGAGGTAGTGTTAACCACAAATTTCAAAAAAATTTTTCAACTTGCTTAAAACCTTGTTATTTCGCTTGTTTATAGCAACATTGGATACACCTGTTTCGAGTGCAAGCTGACGCTCGGATTTGTGATTGAAGTAAAGCTGATAAACCAATTCCTTTTCTTCTTCTGTAAGCGTTGCAACAGCTTCGGGAAGCTTCTCAATCATCATTTTACGAATAACACCGTCTTCAAGTGCTTCGCTGTCGTCTGCAATAGCTGAGGCTCCGTCATAATCTTCTGTGTCAAATGCGTTGTATGAGAATTCACCGACACGGATAGCTTCCTCCTGAATGTACTTTTCTCTGCGGCGTACCCTGTAGAATTCCTTGTAGTCAGCTTCGGTAACTTCCATAAGAGCATAACCGAGATTGATAATGTAAGGCTTCCCATCACAGCTTTTCTTGTAGAGCTGAAGCTCAGCTTCTGTAATCTGATAGTAGCCTTCTGCGGGGTTGTTTTTGTTGTTAAAAATGAAAATATCTTTTGACATATAATTGTCCTCCTTTGAATTCGGGCAACAAAAAAGGACCTGTGAATTTCACAAGTCCTTGATTGCTGCTATGTAATTGTTTTTGGGTATAAAAAATGCTCCGTAATTTTTTTATTACGGAGCGGTCGTTGTCCCGAAAATGATACAACGACTATGATATAATGGAAGTATAAAGCTGAAAGGAGCTGATTTTATGAATGAAATCAATAATATCAAACTCAAGCGCGGTGATGTTTACATCGCAGATTTCAGAGGTCTGGATTGCGGACTGTATGGTTTTGTACCAGCGATTATCGTGCAGAGTGACAGGGTTAACCCGGAATCATCAACAACAATCGTTGTTCCTGTATTCACCCTCGCTGAGGAAAGTCCGTTTTGCATACCACTGAAGGGAGCAAAACTCCGCAGACGTTCCAAAGCACTGTGCGATAGGATTGTATGCATTGACAAATACAGGCTGAAGAACAAGCTTTGTCGTCTTGATGAAGAGGAACTGAGAAAGGTAACGAGAACACTTAAAAGGACGCTTGCCATAAATCCTTCTCCGACTTATACATCAGAATAAATGCTTTTGTTACTTTTACAAAGAAAACCTGCTGTTTAAAGCAGGTTTTTCTTGTATTTTGCTGAATTTTGTGATATAATTGAAGATGGTTTATTATACATATTTCAGTCTGGTGGCTTATCCGGTGGAAAATCCGCTGTCTCAGGGCATTTATCAGGCTGGGATAGAGTTTCATCCACCGGTATGTGCAGGTGGTGTAATAGGGATGCTTTTTTGGCAAACAGTGGATTGGAGGACATATCTACTGGTAAATCCAAAGAATTATTCCCTGATATATGTAAAAAGTCGGGGACTCCCGAAGGAATCCCCGTAGTGTTACCTAAAACAGAAAAATCGGGGACTCCCGAAGGAGTCCCCATAATTTCGCCGTCAATCGTGATTACAGGGCATTGTTTTTTACGTTTGTTTCCTTCAATACTAATATTCATATCTGCATTTGCTGTTCTGTTGAAATTGAAATTCCATATAAAGCGGTTATCCTTAACCAATATAGAATTTATGATTTCATTCATAAGGTCGTGAGTGTATTCAGGTGAACTCATATCAATCATTCCTGCGAGAGCCTGAGATACTGCTGACATATCTGAAATACAACTTTCAACCAGTTCCTGTTGCTCTCCGCACGATGTTTTTTCGTCCTTGAACTTCTGTAAATCTGCACTGTAAGTCTTTTTGAACTCGGCAAACTCTTCCTTGTCAATCTGACCGTCAGTATAAAGTTCAATGAGATTTTTGAGTTTTTTCTCAATCTTCTCAATTTGTGCGTCGATAAACAACTCTCTGTGCTTGGAATTTTCTCGTGTAGCATCCGTATAATATTTCTTGATATATTCAAGAGCAATCATCAAATCCTCTTTACGACTTTTCCAAGCTTCATTTAAGAAATATTTTGCCATCATTTCCATTTTCCAGTCTGTAACGGAGTGTTCGTTGCAGTAACCATCAGTTTCAAGTCCCATCTTCTCACGCTGAGAAGCTTTGCCATTATTGATTTGATTATAGCAAACATAATTATAAGTAACAGTACCGTCATTATGCTTATGATAACGGTTTTTTCTGAATGATGAACCACAAGAGCAACGTAACTTCTTTACCCAAAGGTCTCTGGAAGTGCGATTGCTTTTTTTCTTTTCCTCGCCGTTTACAACGAGGGTAGTTTTACGCTTTTCTTTAAGGATAGCCTGACATCTGTCCCACTGTTCTTCAGTAATAATCGGTTCAAAATCGCCCTTAACATATTCATAGCTATCTTTGTCGAGGTTATGAACTCGCTTTTGTTCAAGATAGTTATTGCTGTACGATTTGTAGTAACCAATATATCCCTTGTAAGTGGCATTTTGCAGAACACGACCCACATTATGGGAAGTCCATTTTGTAGTACCTGTTGCAGTAAGGCGTTTGCGTTCCTGCAAAATCTTTGCGATTTTCATTGTACCGTAGCCTTCTTCATAAAGGTCATATATCATCTTTACAGTTTCAGCTTGTTCAGGATTTATCTTATAGGTTTCACCGGGATTTCTGTCATAGCCTAAGATGTTTCCGCTGCCGAAAAGCTGTTTGTTTGCACGGCTGATACGCTGACCTGCCTTTACTCTTTCGGATACCTTACGGCTTTCTTCCTGAGCGAGTGTTGCCATAATTGTTAATCGGAGTTCACCGTCGCCGTCCATAGTCCAGATATTATCGTCAACGAAGAATACCTCAATTCCACGACCCTTTAATGCACGGGTATGAGTAAGCGTGTCAACGGTATTTCGAGCGAAACGGCATACTTCACGAGTAACGATAAGGTCAAACATTCCTTTTTCGGCGTCTGCTATCATTCTCATAAACGAAGGTCTTTTCTTTGCCTGAGTACCTGTAATACCTTCGTCTATGTATCTGCCTACAACTTCCCAATTTGGAAAACGCTTTGCAGTATCTTCATACCACTGCATCTGATTTTCAAGAGCAGAGAGCTGTGCTTCGTGTTCCGTTGAAACTCGTCCGTAGAAAACGACCTTTCTTGGTCTGTTTTTGTCAAGAAAAAGCGGATTTGCTGGAATATACATAATATGTCCTCCTTCTGGCATTAAGCCTTAAATTCTTTAAGCTCGTGTTTTACAATTTTGTCAAAGGTTTCCTGATTGATAAGTTCGTGCTTGAGCAGAACTTTCAGAGCCAACCAGATACCATAATTGCGTTCGATTTGTGGTGTATTAAGCATAATTTATCTCTCCTTACATTTTAGCACTTTAAAGCGTAAATGTCAAGAGTGTTTCCTGACTTTTGCTCAGTGCAAATGCGTACCTACTTATAGTAGGTTATATAAAAAAGGGCAGCTCTTAAAGAACTGCCCTACGAAATGGGGGATATATGAAAGGCAATCAACGATTGATAATATTGAGGATATTTTCAAATTCCTCGTCATTTATTTCAATCCCGTAGTTCTGAACAAGCATATCTGCAATGTCGCAAGTCTTTTCAAGAACCTCGTCAAGCTCAATCATAGCTTTTTCGATTGTAATTTTCTCAACAATAATAACTTTTTTATTCATATATATTAACCTCTTTCTTATATTAAGCTGATTTACGTTCGTTTAACGGAACAATACCAAGTTCCTTTAAAAACTCATAAATGAATTTTTTGCCCTTCTGTGTCCAATACGTTACTGTAATTGTTTCAGCACCATATTTCAACACCTTTGTCTGGGTATATCCCATATCGAGATATTCACGGTTGATTGCCCACGATTTTCCTACGGGGTGCTGAATACCGAAGCCGTGAAGCAAGCCATTCAGCTTTTGAGCTGTCAAGCCGTAATCTTCGGCAATCAGGCTTATCGGAATAAGTTCCTCACTGTCAAGTACACTATCATAATAAGAAGCTTTTGGCTCCAAGACCTCAACGCGCTTTTCAAGAAGTTCGTTTGTTGTACTCAACAGCTCATTTGCTTCTCGTGTAACTGACATCAACCTTTCAAGAGAGTCGCACTCCTTTTGAAGCTGTTTAACACGGAGCTTTTCTTTTTTAAGTTCTGTGAAAAGTTTTTCAGCTTCGGAAGTGTCGCCCGTAACCCGTGCTAATGCTTCTTCAGTAAGATAAGCACCGTATTTCCTGATTGACGGGAGGACTTCAGAAGTGACCCAGCGTTTGAATTGCCTTGCACCTTCGAGCTTGCTTGAGAAAATCAAGCTGTAAACTCCGCTTTCGTTAATGATAACCGCCTGAGATTTGTAATTAGAACCAGTGTCGCAAATTGCGACGGTGGTTTTATCCTCCGTATCAACGTGCTTTGAAAGAGCATCCCTTGTATTGCTATATCCAAGAGCTTTCCCTACATCTTTACCTACAAACCAAGGCTGACCGTCAATAAGGAGCGTTCTTACCTTTCCGAACTGTTCATTTTCAAAAATTCTGATTTCGTTATTCATTTTCATTTCCTCCAACATTCTTGTTAATTCCAACGCTTACCGCCATAGCCTTATCGACCTCAGTGAGCGTTTTGTCGCTTATTCGGCACAGCAATTTGCCGAGCCTTGACTTGTCGATGACCTGAACTTGTTCACAAAGTACCATCGAATTTTTATAAAGACGATTGCTTTCAATAGGAACGTGAACAGGCAAAAACTTCTTTTTCATTGACGAAGTAATTGGTGCAACGATTGTTGTAGGACTGTGCTTGTTTCCGATGTCGTTTTGCAAAATTAACACAGGGCGTTTGCCACGCTGTTCGCTGCCCTTGCCGGAAAGTTTTGCTAAGTAAATTTGTCCTCTTAAAATCTTCTGAGTTGTTTCCATAGGTGTGTTTTTCCTTCCTTTAATATATTCATAGCGAATACTATGTATAGAAAGGAAACAGGCTGATTTTGAAAATCAGCCTGTAAATAATAGCCCAGTAATCGGTATGTACCGTCATATTTGTCCACGACACCCCTGACGGAACAACTGTGAACAATGCCACAGTATAGGGAACAACTCAAGCCAGCCACTCGCTAAAGCAGCTTCATAGGACTCTCACCTCAACCCATTCTTATGGAGAAGCCGTTACCTTTCGGTCTGAACGGAAGTATCATTATACCTCTTGCTTGTCTTGGCGTAATAGGAGCAACCTATTATTTTAAAGTAGTAGTTCTCGCTCCGTCGATATTGATAATCTCAGGTGCAGTGCCTAACGAATTCGGTCAAAACCAATGCTTTTGTCGTTGCCTGCGATACCTT
>JAGBCL010000009.1 GCA_018110825.1 Oscillospiraceae bacterium | reverse complement strand
GATATGCAGGATATGGAATTTACTGTTGAACACGGTAAGCTCTATATGCTCCAGACAAGAAACGGTAAGAGAACTGCTCAGGCTGCTCTCAAGATTGCTTGTGACCTCGTTGACGAAGGCATGAGAACAGAGCAGGAAGCTGTTGCAATGATCGACCCACGTAACCTCGATACACTCCTCCACCCACAGTTCGACGCTAAGGCTCTCAAGGCTGCAACTCCTATGGGTAAGGGTCTCGGTGCTTCCCCAGGTGCTGCTTGCGGTAAGATCGTATTTACTGCTGAAGACGCAGAAGCTTGGAACGCAAGAGGCGAAAAGGTTGTTCTCGTACGTCTCGAAACATCCCCAGAAGATATCACAGGTATGAAGGCATCCCAGGGTATCCTCACAGTTCGTGGCGGTATGACATCCCACGCTGCTGTAGTTGCTCGTGGTATGGGTACTTGCTGTGTATCCGGCTGCGGCGATATCAAGATGGATGAAGAAAACAAGCAGTTCACACTCGCTGGCAAGACATTCCACGAAGGCGACTGCATCTCCATCGATGGTACAACAGGTAACATCTATGACGGCCTTATCCCAACTGTTGACGCTCAGATTGCTGGCGAATTCGGCAGAATCATGGCTTGGGCTGACAAGTTCAGAACTCTTAAGGTAAGAACAAACGCTGATACACCTGCTGACGCTAAGAAGGCTCGTGAACTCGGCGCTGAAGGTATCGGTCTCTGCCGTACAGAGCACATGTTCTTCGAAGCTGACAGAATCGCAGCATTCAGAGAAATGATCTGCTCCGATACAGTTGAAGAAAGAGAAGCTGCTCTTGCTAAGATCGAACCAATCCAGCAGGCTGACTTTGAAGCTCTCTACGAAGCTCTCGAAGGCAACCCTGTAACAATCAGATTCCTCGACCCACCACTCCACGAATTCGTACCAACAGAAGAAGCTGACATTGCTGCACTCGCTGCTGCACAGGGCAAGTCTGTTGAAACAATCAAGAACATCATCGCTGGTCTCCACGAATTCAACCCAATGATGGGTCACCGTGGATGCCGTCTTGCTGTAACATATCCTGAAATTGCTGCAATGCAGACAAAGGCTGTTATCAAGGCTGCTATCAACGTTAAGAAGAACCACCCAGACTGGGCTATCGTTCCTGAAATCATGATTCCGCTCGTTGGCGAAATCAAGGAACTCAAGTACGTTAAGGACGTTGTTGTTAAGACAGCTGACGAAGTAATCGCTGCTGCTGGTTCCGACCTCAAGTACGAAGTTGGTACAATGATCGAAATCCCACGTGCTGCTCTTACAGCTGACGATATCGCTAAGGAAGCTGACTTCTTCTGCTTCGGTACAAACGACCTTACACAGATGACATTCGGTTTCTCCAGAGACGATGCTGGTAAGTTCCTCGACGCTTACTATGATACAAAGATTTTCGAAAACGACCCATTTGCTAAGCTCGACCAGACAGGTGTTGGTAAGCTCATGGATATGGCTATCAAGCTCGGTAAGCCAGTAAATCCAAAGCTCCACATCGGTATCTGCGGCGAACACGGCGGTGACCCAACATCTGTTGAGTTCTGCCACAAGATTGGTCTTGACTACGTATCCTGCTCACCATTCCGTGTGCCAATCGCAAGACTCGCTGCTGCACAGGCTGCATTACGCTAAGGTAGTCAAACCTGAATTCGCACTCGTTTGGGACTTCAAAATCACATACGAAATGGCGAAAAACTGGAGAAAAGCACATAATGCCTATCTCCGACAAAACCAATGGAAAGACTTGACCGTAAGGGTTTGTCTTGATGTTGGGTGATAAACAAAATTAACCTCCTCATATCGTTAGTGCTTCAACGTGAAACGATGTGGGGAGGATTTGTTTGTTTAAGTCACTTCAATAATTTCAAAAAATTAATTTTTGAAATTCATCAAGGACACTTGAATTTATGTCACAAAAGTGGTATACTATAAATACTATCTTTATTGGACAAGCACAATTTGATGCAAATCAGCATATATTTAATTGTGCTTTAAGTATTATATTAGAGGGTTTGAGTATGTGTGTATACATTGGTATTGAAGATTTAGTTGCTAATGCTTTTATCGAACTAGTTGAAAAGTCTCAGAAAAAAGAAGTATTGTTTAGTCAAATAAGTAATTACGGTGCAACTGTAGTGAAACTTCTTTTAGCTGAAGGAAAAAAAGCTGTTCTTGTTTTATCAGAAGAAAAAACTAATGTTTTTTTACATGATTATTCTGAATATTTTGAACTGTTTGATTCCAAAGAAGGCGAAGGTTTTCGATTAAAGCAAGATGTCACTGTAGACCAACTTTGGGAAAAGTTCCGTGGATATCTATCTTTTGATGTGATGATGGCTTTTATGAGTGAAACATCTGTAAAAGAATTAGGTGTTTAATCTGTTGCGAAAGTGCGGAATTTTTTATGAAAAGATTTAAAGACCCAATATATGGGTATATAGAGATTGACGAATTCGTCGCTGAAAATATTATAGATACTGCTGAGTTTCAAAGATTACGTCAGGTGATTCAAACCAGTTATTCGCCATTATATGCTTCTGCTGTGCACAATAGGTTTGTGCACTCTTTGGGAGTATATTACTTAGGCAAAATAGTAACTTCGATTATCGAAAAGCCAGATGAGATGTCTGAATTATCAATTGACTTAAAACGATATAAAACCATATTTGAATATGCTTGCTTACTTCATGATGTTGGACATGCTCCTTTCTCACATACAGGCGAGTATTTTTATTTAGACGTTGGCTCATCAAGAGATAAACTTCATCAAGAAATATTAACTCTAACCTCTGACGCTTCATTGAAAGATGAAATTGAAAAGCGTAAGTATAGTGCTGCTCCTCATGAATTAATGAGTGTAATTGTAGCGTTAAAGATATTTGAGCCATTGTTCGAGAACGATGGCGAGCGTAGTTTTTTTGCAAGGTGTATATTAGGTTATAATTATTTTAATAATGTTGACCTTGATAAAAGTTTTTTGAATTGTATGATATCAATGCTTAATTCCTCGTTAATCGACGTTGATAAGCTTGACTATTTGATTCGGGACGCTTACATAACAGGATTTGATACTGTTGCTATTGATTACGAACGTCTATTAAAAAGCATCAAAATTATTGTTGAAGATGATAAATGCAAGCTTGTTTTTTCTAAATCTGCGGTAAGCATAATAGAAAACGTTGTGTTTGCACATGATGCTGAAAGAAAATGGATTCAGAATCACCCTGTTGTTCAATATGAAGCATTTATTTTAAAACACGCAATGGAAAAGCTTAACAACGATTATTCGCTTTTTGGTTATGAAGCGCTTTCTAAGTCCGGAAAAATTTTAAATGACGATTTTAAGATTTCGTTATTAAGTGATGGAGATGTTATCTTTTTAATGAAAAATTGTTTTGATGACAGATTAATTGAAGAATATTTCGCTCGAAATAAGAGGCGTCATCCATTATGGAAATCAGAATCGGAATATAAAGCTATTTTTAAACCTTTCTCAGGAGACAATTTCGAAGAACTTGAAAATGAGTTTGAGGAATTGGCCAAATACCTAAACTATAACAATATGTCATCTGTAATAAATGACCAAGCACTTTCGGCATTAAATGAGGATATTGCCAAATCCGAATTTGAACTTAAAGCTGATAATCAAGAGAACAAGACCTTGGCTAAAAGATTTGAGAAACAAATAGAGCAAAAAAGGAAACATCTTAAATGGCTTTCTTGTTTTAAAAAATTTTCAGAAGAACAAGGTATTGATTTTGACTTTGTAATTATTAAAGCAGACCAATTTAATAGCGGGTTTGGTAAAGTCGCTTTTGATGAATTGGAAATTTATTTCCCAGAGTTATCTGCCACACTAAAATTCAAAGATGTAGCCAATACGCTGTCCTCGGAAAAAAGTGCAAGAGATAAGTTCTATTATATTTTCTATAGAAGAAAAGCAGACGTTTCCGTTAATGTAAAAAATCTCGCACGAAATTTAAACTTGTTAGCTATGGAAGCGTATTATTGATTTTAATGAAAGCTATATTGAAAGGTTGAGCTCAACAACATATAATTTTTGAACAAAGCCATCGTATCAAACGATACGATGGCTTTTACTTTTAAATTAAAGAATATAGTCGGTAATGCAATCATACCAGTGGACATAAACCTCACCGTTCACGGTAATACGTTCATTTTTAGGAAGAATTTCCGTCCAGTTTTTCTTATAACGTTCTTTTGCCCAATCGTTACGGTTAAATCTTCTCCAAAGAATAGTCCTGCCGTTCTTGTCAAGATACTGCTCACTGACAACACCGCCATCATAAGTTTCGATGTCCATAACGCAAATTGTATCATACACTTTACCGCCGATTTTAACCTCATATCTTCCCACAACATCGAGTAAAAACGGCTTATCAGCAACAGTAATTTCACTGCCGTTACGAATAATATCACCCTTTGCAAACAAATTGACTTCGTTTCCGCAGTTGTTTTCGCCAAAACCCCAGTTTGGAATAAAATCATCACCATCAAGAAAGGTGTAGCATTTCTTTACTCCACCGCTTATGTGGCTTTCAGCAAGAAACCGACAGTGTGTATCAGTAAGCTGTGCAATAAAGGTTCGTTCCGCAATTTTATCATTATCTGTTTTGTTGCAATCCATAGGAGCGTATTGCTTTGCAGTTATTTCTACGCCCTCAATGCCGTGGATTTCTGCTTTACCTATAACCTGCATTTCATCATATTCTGTGCGGTTTCTTTTCGGAAAATCGTATATTGCCCAGTTTAGCTTTTCGCCCAGCTTCGGGACAATAAACCAGCCCATGAGCTCCTCCCACTTAACGGAAAAAGGCTCTTTATCAAGCTTTGTAATTGTATATTCAGGCATAAATTCGGGCAGCTTTTTCATATTTTCATCAACCTTTCTATAAATCGTATCAGGCAGATATAACCTTTTGAAATTGTTTCTTGCTGTGTAAAGTCGGCTTTTTACAGTTCCAATAGGAATATCAAGCCTTTGGGCAATCTCGCTTTGAGTATAGCCTTGAATGTAAAATAGGTCGATTATCTGTTTGTCATTCTCGGATAATGATTCAAGCGTATCATAAACATCGTGCTGCTCAACATATCCGTATCGACTTGCAGTAAGCGGCTGTTCGGTCAGTTCGTCGATGGAAACATCAACACTTTTCGCTTTTCTGCGGTAATAGTCATTGCATTTATTTCGGGCAATGCTGATTATCCACGCCTTGAAATGAGATTTATCTGCAAGTGTATCAAATTTTTGAAAAGCGGTCAGATAGGTTTCCTGCAAAATATCCTCTGCGTCAGGCTTTGATAACAACTTAAATCGCACAAAACGCTCTACGGCATTTTTACATTCATTCAGCAGTATTTCAAATTCGGTCATATCGTCACCTCCTTGTGTTTACTAAAAGCGCTTTCACTAATATAGACGTAGCTGGAGGCAGAAAGGTTCAGAATTTTTTGAATTTATTCCAAATAGGTGCGTAACGTAACGGTACTCGGCAATACTTCCGTATTGTCACAATTTTATATAAAGATATACCGTCTGATTGTCATTTGTTCTGATAATCAGACGGTTGTTTATACGCTATGTAAAGTCTTATTTTTCATATGCTTTCAAATAAAGCATATATTTTATAGTCAGAATCGACTGCCAACGATGTTCGCTTACATGAAACTCTGTATAATCTGTCCACCATTTCCAAGGAACATCAAAGCCGCCGTCAGCTCGCTGTATTGTTTTGATAAAATCACGTTCATACAGGGCGATTTTGGCATTATCTTCATAAAACATACTGTCTGGTGTAATGCTGTAATCGGAAGGTCTTGTAACATACTCAACCGCCCACTTTTCTGTATCAGGGCAGATTGTAAGCTTTACACTCTCACGAAGTCCTGCTCTGAAGCGTTCAAGCATATCCTCAGTAATTATCGCTTCACCGTCAAGTGCATTATAAAGTCTGATAAAACACGCAATATCATGATTATCGTTTATGGGAGCAGACGAAACAAACCACTCTACCGCCTCTTTTGCAATTTTTAATCCCTTTTCATAAATTGCGGACTTTGCGTCAGCGTAAGAGATAATAAATGCAGCAAGTGCCGCCGTAGGATTGTAGCTTATATCATCACTTTTTTCGTTGTATTCCCACCATATTGCGTGAGGATAATCATTGTTGGATGGAATAGTGTTAAGCCATTTATTCTGCTTTTCATCAAAATGCTCGCCGCTTTCAAGAAAGCGAAGTATGCCTTTTACTATCGGGTAATTTCTGTCGGCAAACTCTATCTCTCTGAGAGTTTCCGTTGCTGCCCAGGTAGTCATAGGCGAAGAATTTGGGTTAAGAAAATCCGCTTCTAACCCATTTCCGAAGCCGCCGTCCTCATTCTGATAAAAGCTCAATGCGTTGAGCACAGCTTCCTTGCTTCCGTTTTCAAAGTGATATTGCCATGTTGCAAGTTCAAGCGGACGAGCGTTTTTGTAGATAAATTGTCTTGCTTTTTCCAGTGTGTTCATATAGTAACCCTCCTGCGTTTTTTCTTAATCATAATACAAATAAAAGGATATGTATTGTAAAAATCCGACATCATAAATCCTTGCGAGCATATTGGACCGCCGCTTTCGGAGTCATAAGATGACGTTTTTTGAAGTCGTTCAGCAGGTGTGCCTGGTCGCTGAAGCCGTATTTATCCACAGCGTCAAGAATATTGAAACAGGGCGATAACGCAATATCCTGCCATAAAAGCTGGTATCGGAGCAGCGAGGAAAAGGTTTTAGGCGAAACCCCCATATTATAATTGAAAATGCGTTCAAGCTGACGCTCGGAAACGGAGGCATAAGCACATAAGTCGGTAATTTTTGCTCTTCCGTTTGTTTCAAGCATATAATGAATTGCGTTCATAAGATTATTATTTATGCGGTTGGTGCATAGCTTTTTCAGCAATAATTTTTCTGTTACGGCAATTTTCCCATCTAATGTCGGAACATCAAACAACAGCGACTCAAGCTCCGCTTTAAGCTTGCTGAAAAATTTCTCAACAGCAAACGCACTGTTTTTTCTACCTGTAAAATCCTCTTCCGAGAAAAGAATAGCGGTCCACGCATAAAAGCGAATGGCGAAGGTTGCGGTAGTATCGGCAACTATTGCTCCGCCTGTGGGGTAGGAATGCTCATCGACTGTACAGAAAAAGCCGCTGTAATTATTTTCGGTGTAATTGATATCGAAGATAATATCCATACAGGTGTCGGGAATAACAATTCCCGATGAAGCGGTATCAGGATGTGCTGAAACAGGATTTTTCGTACCCCAGAAACACCTTACATATGGCCGTAAAGCTTCACAAGGCAGAATTTCGCAATAGGTGTCATTATCAGTAAAAGGTGTGGCTGTTATCGGATGGTACATATTGATAATTCTGTGCATTTTACCACCTC
>JAGBCL010000003.1 GCA_018110825.1 Oscillospiraceae bacterium | reverse complement strand
TGTTGTTCGGTAAATTAGATGATGCTGTTAACGTCACATTAAATGCAACTATTTTGTGCTGAAATTACACAGATGTAGCAGATTATATAAAGCTGGATTGTCATTTTATTTCAAGTTTCAAAATCCCCCACGCACATTAAATGAGTGAGGGATTCGGGGTCAGCCAAGTTCGCAGTCGTTGATTGCCTGCATTGCGATGTCGGCGGTAATCATTTCCGATTTGCTGCTGTCGCCGATGAGCAGGCTGGCATTGCATAGCTTATTGATGATACGTGGTGTTCCGTCAGCGGCATTTAGGATTGCTTCCACGGCAGCTTCGTGGAATACGGTCTGGTTACAGCCGGCACCTTTCAGCTTTTCATGGATATAAGAGCGTCCTTCCTCTTTGGACAAGCCTTCTAGGTTATAATTCATAACCAGTCGCTGATAAAGCGGCTCATGGATGGCAAGCCGCAAGGTGGAATTCAGCTTTGGAAGTCCGGCAAGGAGAATGGCAGCCCTGTCCCTGGAATCCATTTCAAAGTTGAACAGGATTTTCAGGTCGTTAAGGATGGCATTGTTGATGTAGTTGGCTTCATCAATGATAATGACAGGAGTCTTTCGTTTTTCAAGGGAAAGACGTGCGATTTCCTCCTGAATTGTCCGGAAGTTGTCGGGTTTTCGGAAGGAAGGCTGTGCACCCAGCTCCTGTGCAAGATTCCGGTAAAAATCATTTGCCGTCAGAGTGGAAAGACTGGTGTAAATCACTTTGTAGAGGGAAGGATTGAGCCCGGTAGCCCATGTGCGGATGACGGTTGTCTTGCCGCGTCCGGCACCACCGGTCAGAAGTCCGAACCCTTTTGTTTTAGCCAGATAATCCAGCCGAAAGAGCGTTTCCCTGCGTTCGTCCGTATCCACTAGGATTTCCTTGGAATTCTTTAAAAACGGATTGAATTCCAGACCGTACCTTGTAAAGTATTCCATCATTCCTGTTCTCCTCTGCATAAATGTATTTTTTCGCGTTTCACAAATGCGTTTTCTGTTTTGTTTAAAAGCCGTATGGGTGTGATTGTCCTGTCTGCTTCCACAATGAAGATATCTTTTAAATCAGGGGAATAGCGAAGCTTTATACGCTGCTTTGCGAAGCGGCAGTCCACTTCATACTCCACCTGGTCAATGACAATGACGCTGTCGGCAGAGACCCTGCGTTCGATTTCCAGAAGGAAATTTCTGTCAAGCTCGTCTTCCCTAAGACGATGGAAGCAATCAGGCTCAGAGAAGAAGCGTTCCTGTGGGGATTTTCCTTTCAGTGAGGAATGGGGGGAATTGTTATAGGCATTCACATAGGCAAGAAGATTTCCGCGTAGTTCGTCGAGGGTATGAAAATCCCGGATATCAAGGGAAGCCATCCACTGGTCTTTCATGGTACGGAACCAACGCTCGATTTTTGCCTTCTGTGTAGGGGAGTACGGCTGGTCGTAATGCAGGACGGATCCGATTCTTGCCGCCAGCAGCTCCATCTGCCTGTTGCGGTAGGACTTGCCATTGTCAAAGTTGAAAAGCTGTGGTCGTCCGTACTTTGCAACGGCAGATTTGATAACGGACATCAGATTTACAAAGTTGTCATTGAAGAATACGTCGATACCCACAATGAAACGGCTGGCATCATCAATGAGAGCGATAATGTATACCTTATGCTTCTGCCCGTCGGCAGTTTTTAAATAAGGTCCCACACTGGAATCACCACACCAGACCTCATTGATATGGGGACGCTCATAGCGGCGCATGTCGCGGTTTGTTGTGGTCTTCAGTTCCAGAGCCAGCTGGTTGATATAGCGGCATACCGTTGATTGGGAAACTTCACCGGTAACAATACTGCCGTTGTCATGGAGCTGTCTGAAAATCGCGGATGCAGACATGCGTGGATAGTTTTGTTTAAGATATTTAATCTGCTCCTGTAAATCCACATCCAGCTTTCTGGGCTTTCCTTCGTCCACGCGTCCCTGGGGGATGAGGGCATCAAAGCCGCCGTTTTTGTAATTACGGTACCAGCGTTCAATGGTGGCGGCAGAAAAGTGTCTTACGGTGCCGTCCGGTGAAACTGTTCCCTTTTTTGCGGCATCACGATAAAAGGCATCCAGGGAACTGTATTCTTCCGGAAGCCCGTTAATAATGGGTGAGATGAGAGAATACCGCATCAGGGCGGTATCATGCTGTTTTTTCTGTGTCATGTCAGGCTCCTTCTTCGTTTTTTAATAAGAAAATTTAGTTTTCTTTAGTATAGGAAGAAACGAAAAGGAAGTCGTGTCATGTTATGTGGTATTGGTAAAAAGAATATTTGGGGTGCAGTGAATCTGCATAAAGTGTCTTGCGAAAGCCGAAAAACAGTCATGAATCAGGACAGTCCTGTCAGTAAGGGTTATCTTTTCAGAAAGGATACGCTGTTTCCAGTGGAGGAGGAAACTGCGGATGATATATCTGCAGTTGCTTTCGTCAATAGAAGGATTATGCTCCATGAGGATTTCCCATCCTTTCCCGTCTTCATGGGAGGAAATGATATCAACGTGTTCTTCGGTAGATACCTGTGAATAGGGAACCATGGAAGAAGGAAGAAGTGCGTGGGTATGGTAACAGCAGGAACAGATGACACGGCAGATGCGGAAAGAACTTTTGCCTTCCGGTGTTTTTAAGGAGCGCGTGTAGTATCCGTGTATGGAAAGGCAGGCAGAGTGACCGCAGGTACAGGTAAGCCTGTGAAACTGCAGACTGTTAATAAGATTATTATAAAAATTGGGTGTTAAGGGATTGTTTTCTTCGACAAATATGGTTATCATAGTCTTGCAGTCCATAGGTATACCTATGGTGTGTGTGTGAGGCAGGAAACCAAACTTTGGTCGGGGAGGTTCCTGCTTCTTTTGTTGACAGTGACTTTGATATGATAACAGAAGGCACAGGATAAAACAATCTGATGTAATATTCATCAGAATGAATTATGCTGTACCTTCTTTTAATTTGAAGAATTTTCGGGTAATTGGGAGTGGGTAAAGTTACGAATAACA
>JAGBCL010000124.1 GCA_018110825.1 Oscillospiraceae bacterium | reverse complement strand
CCTGGTGTGATTTGGTATTTTTTCTTAAAACTTCGATTGAAATATGAAAGATTGTCAAATCCACAAGCACAGGCGATTTCAAGAATATTGCCATCTGTTGCACGGAGCATATTCGCTGCTGTTTCAAGCCGATAATCATTAAGATAGTTAATAAAGCTTACACCCATACTTTCCTTGAAGAACTTCATAAAATAGGATTTGCTGTAAAAGCAAAGCTCTGCTACTTCTTCAACGGTGATACTTTCTGAATAATGCTGTTCCACATAAGAAAGTATGGTTTTTATTTTGTCAATATTCTTCTGTGAAATTTGAGAAAATGTTTCGCCGATTTCTGATACAAGACGGTGAAACATTAGATAAAGGTAACCTTTTACAGCTATCTGATAGCCCGTACTTTTTTTATCACACAGCTTATCGATTCTTTGTATATATTCAGAAATGCCGCTCTCAATCATCTTGTCAGCACAAATCAATGGGCAAATTGATTTTACGGAAGAAATCAGCGGGGAAATAAATTGCTCCCAACACAAATCACTTCCTGTTGCTTTCAGCATAGATGGTCTGAACAGAATATTTTCGTATTCCATGGTGCTGTTTTCAAGCTGATAAATTGAGTGAAGCTGTCCTGACATTATGAAAACGGCATCACCTTCACACACTTTGTATTCAGTAAGGTTTACGGAAACTAATCCTGTTCCCTTTTTTATAACAATAATTTCAACTTCCTCGTGCCAATGGATATTAACTGCACTGAAATCAAGAGGAATTGTGCACAGATATGTGTTGTACGGAAAATCTAGTGAGGTGTGACACTTGTTTTCGTGATAAATTTCATATTTAGTAAGCTGCATTTTCATTTCTCCCCTCAAAAGAATACTATTGTGCAAAAAACAGGCGGATTTATGCAAGAAAAACACTCTTAATGATGGTACAATACAATTACACTAAAAACATCAAAGGAGCTGTTACAATGAATATAAACGAAATTTTAGCCGCCGATTACGGTAAGAAAATTACTGAATGTACCAACGAAGAAATATATGCTTCATTGCTGAAAAAGACAGACGAGCTTGCTTCACGCAAAGTCAGACAAAATATAAAAAAGAAGCTGTATTATATTTCTGCGGAATTCCTTATTGGCAAGCTTCTTTCAAACAATCTTATAAATCTTGGAATTTACGATGAAATAAGGCAGCAGCTAGCGGATAACGGAAGGGATATATGCGAAATAGAGGAAATCGAGAATGAGCCTTCTCTCGGCAATGGCGGTCTTGGCAGACTTGCTGCTTGCTTTATGGATTCCGCCGCAACATTAGGACTAAATGCTGATGGTATCGGTCTAAATTATCATTTCGGACTTTTCAGACAGGTATTTGAAAACAATGCACAGACAACTGTTCCTGACCGATGGCTCGGTAAAAACAGTCAGATTAACCGAACTGACAAGGTTTATCCTGTTAAATTCCGTGACTTTGAAGTTAATGCAAGAATGTACGATATAAATGTTACAGGCTATGATAGCGTTACAAACAAGCTTCACCTTTTCGATATTGAAAAAATCGATGAAAGTCTCGTAAAAAGCGGTATAGATTTTGACAAAACACAGATCGAAAAGAATCTCACGTTATTTCTTTATCCTGACGACAGCGACGAGAACGGAAGACTGCTCAGAATCTATCAGCAGTATTTTATGGTTTCCGCAGGTGCACAGCTTATTCTTGATGAGTGCACAGCGAAAGGCTGTAACCTTCATAACCTTTATGATTATGCTGTAATTCAGATTAATGACACCCATCCGACAATGATAATTCCCGAACTTATACGTTTGCTTACAGAACGCGGAATTGAAACTGATGAGGCAATTGAAATTGTAAGCCGTACCTGTGCCTACACAAATCACACAATTCTTGCCGAAGCACTGGAAAAGTGGAATATTACTCAGCTTAAAAAGGTTGTTCCGCAGCTTGTGCCGATTATTGAAATTCTGGACGATAAGGTACGCAGAAAATATGATGACTCATCTGTATATATCATTGACGAAGATGAGCGTGTGCATATGGCACATATTGATATTCACTGCTGTTTCAGCGTAAACGGTGTAGCTTCGCTTCATACTGAAATTCTGAAAAATGAGGAGCTTAATAATTTTTATAAGCTTTACCCAGAAAAGTTTAACAACAAAACAAAT
This sequence comes from Oscillospiraceae bacterium, assembly GCA_018110825.1. Taxonomy (GTDB): domain Bacteria; phylum Bacillota; class Clostridia; order Oscillospirales; family Ruminococcaceae; genus RGIG8773. The sequence goes on along the minus strand of JAGBCL010000124.1, from coordinate 876 downwards.
GGTGTAACCTTCCGCCGTTGGCTTATGCACAGCAATCCTGAATTATCAGCATTTATCACAGAGCTTATCGGCGACGGTTGGAAGAAGAACGCAAATGAACTGGAAAAGCTGCTTGTTTTCTGTAAAGATGAAAATGTATTGAAAAGGCTTACTGAAATCAAGCTGACAAAGAAACGTCAGATAAGAGATTATCTTTATACAAAGCAGGGTATCGAAATTGATGAAAATTCAATTTTTGATATTCAGGTAAAACGTCTGCACGAATACAAGCGTCAGCAGCTCAATGCTCTTTATGTAATTCACAAGTATCTTGAAATAAAGTCAGGCAAAAAGCCTGCCGCACCGATTACCGTAATTTTCGGAGCAAAGGCAGCACCTGCCTACACTATTGCACAGGATATAATTCATCTTATCCTTTGTTTGCAGGAACTTATTGCAAACGATCCCGATGTAAAGCCTTACCTTAACGTTGTAATGGTTGAAAACTACAACGTTACCATTGCAGAAAAACTTATTCCTGCCTGCGATATTTCAGAGCAGATTTCTCTTGCCTCAAAGGAAGCAAGCGGAACAGGAAATATGAAGTTTATGCTTAACGGTGCAGTAACTCTTGGCACGGAAGATGGTGCAAATGTGGAAATCCACCAGCTTGTGGGTGATGAAAACATCTATATATTCGGCGATGACAGCAATACTGTTGTTGAACGATATAAAAATAAAAGCTATAATGCGAATGAGTATTATTCTGCCAATAAGAGTATAAAAGCGGCTGTTGATTTCATTACAGGAGATAAGCTTTTGAAAATCGGTGACAAGACACGTCTTGAACGTCTTTTTAATGAACTGACAGGAAAGGACTGGTTTATGACCTTACCT
>JAGBCL010000123.1 GCA_018110825.1 Oscillospiraceae bacterium | reverse complement strand
TGCATAGCTGCCCAGCTTCGGAATGTAGTTAATGTAGTGTTCGTCAACCGCGCCTGCATTTTCTACCTTTTCACACGGGGTGATGGCAGAAATATTGTTCTCTTTTGTAATTTCAAAATAGCTTGCGCACTCATAATCGAAGAGATAAAGAGGGGCTATTTCGTTATAGAAGAACGAGTTGTGCGTTAAAATATAAATCTGCTTTATATGCGTATCCAAGTTTGCTGCGGGCGAATACGTAAACGCATTTTTTGTAACCTCTATGAGATGACGGATGAGGTAGCTAATAATAAATACGGCATCGCTATCCATAGAGGAGACGGGGTCGTCGATTACGATAACACGATCTTGCAGTTCCTTGGTTTCATTGAAGCTGCCAAAAATCGAGAAATAGAAGTAGAGGAAGCAAATAAAGTTTTTCTCGCCTTCGCTCAAGCTATGTGCCAGTTCTCCGTTGGGGCGCACCAATTTATAACGATTTTCACCGCCTTCAACGATGGAGAAACCCTGAAAATTAGAGTCCTCAAGGAGTGCATTGATATTATCAATAACAGGCTTAGTGCTAGTGGAGTGCTTTGCAAGTTCAGAGAGTTTGCGCTTGCATTCGGTCATCTCTTTTTTGAAGCCTTCGTTCTTTGCTATCTCGTCCCTTTCAGCATCGGAAAGGCGCTTTGCTTGCGCACGGTATAATTCTATAATACCTTTGCACAAAAAAGCGAGATGCTCTTTGAATGCGTTGTTGAATAAGGTTTTACCATCGCGGCATTGAACAAGGTCGTTATTCTTTTGGATCAGCGCATTTGCTTCGTCAATAAAAGCATTAAATTCCTCGAAAATTGTCCGTATATCCTCTAAAATATAGGTTTGAGAAGGATGCTTCAGCTTCAAACTGATTTTACTCATATTACCCAGAATAAGGTTCTGCACCTTAATCTGCACTTCGCCATAAGCCTTTTGGTCGATTTCAGGGTACATATTGTCATAGTTTCCCTGAACAATAGCTTGTATTTTCTTAAAATAAGCCTCGTACTCGCCGTGGCATCTTTCGATAGCGTGGATGGCATCTTCGTATGTACGATTGAAGCAATCAGCTATTTTTGTCACGATATCTTCCGTCAATGGTTGCTGACAGAAAGGACACAGACCACCCGCAATGGGTTCATACTTCAAATGACCATCACGAACCCAGTCGGAAGCACCTATTTCTTCAAGGAATCGAGAAAACTGTGTCTCATCTTTAGAAATAATCGGTGTGCCGAGCATATCACAAGTAGGAAATCCGTCAAGCGGTAATTTTTTCAGTAAAGGATAGGACTTTACCGCAGAACCAAAAGCAATGCCATACAGTTTGGCGAGTTCTTCTTCGGAATGCTCAACAGGGGTGACACCATAAATATCGGCAAAACTGTTCTGCTTGGAGTTGCGCCTCACAGAGCTTTTTTTGAATTTTTCTAACAGCGCCGAAATGACTTCCCAACACTTGTCCCATACTAATTTATCCGCAGCAGCAATGTCTGCTCGTATTTTTTTGAGTGCTTCATCCGATGCCTTTTTGCTAGAGGCGGCGGCGGTGTGTCTATCGGTATATTCACGAATACTCTTTTCAACTTCAATGTCGACTTCGCTTATATTAAAAACGCCGGGCATATCCTCGAGGGTTTGGATATTTTTACGTATATACTCTTCGTTGTATAACTGAATAATGGTGTCCGATTCATCGGTAGGGGTTTTCCAAGTGAGACCTCTTTTTTCAGCTATAACTTTTCCTATTGTGGATTTTCCCGTACCATTTTTACCGAAGAAAAAATTTATATTGGAGGGGCTGAATGAAGCAGAGTGGAAAGTGGCTTCGTTTAAGCTAATATTTGTGATTTTTACTCTGTTTTTTACTCTCATTCCTATCCTCCTAACTGTAATAATTTAAGCAAATTTATATGCTTGATTTCCCAATGGCAATGATCGAGTTCATTCGTCTGGTCACTCGCCAAGATACCGAAAGCGGTGGGGGCATCGTTTAGTGTTTGTTGCAAAAATTCATTTGAAATCAAATACTTAAATTTGATACCTTCCTCAAGAACTTCATAGCCATGAACCTTGCAAACGGCGACCTTCTGTTCCGAAGCGGCTGTTAGGTGCGTTTTATTTGGGTTGGCTATGAGAGATGGATACCTAAATATGCGTTCTAATAACGGAGCCGTTATCATTTTTTCAGGGTATACATCGGCAGCGGTGTGCTTCAAACAATCCCCAAAAGGAACGATAAAGCTTCCCGCGTTCTCTATTTTTTCGTTTACGACAAAGAGGTTATAGCACTCTTTATCAAAATTAAAATTATCTATACGAATATAGGTGCCAGCATTGATGAAGAAAAGCTGTATTAAACCGCCTTCGCCGTTGGCAATTTGAATACCGTTCCCGTGCATATTTTGCGTGGTGGTACGTGAATCAGATATATGTACGAGTTCTTCTCTCAATCCTTTTTACCTCCTATGTTTATCGTTATAGACCCCGTATTTGTAATGTTGGGACCATCACCGAAGTTGTTTACTATAATACCGGCTTGTTGCGTAATGCCGGGGATAGTAGCTTTTGGCTTTCCGATTACAACCTCGTCCGTGGTTTCTTTATCAATAATTGGCTCGTCTGCCGTAGCTGTTTCTGTAGGTTCGGAAATGGTAACGGCTATTTTTTTTGCTCTTTCGTAGCCAATATCAATCCCACTTTTCCAATTCTCGATTGTTTCTGCGCCACGTTTATTGTCTGTGATATACACAACAATGTGGTGCCAAATAGCTAAAAGGTATGTGCTTAATTCTATTTTCGTAATAGAGGCAAAAACATTCTTGGCGAGATCCGTCCCCATATAAAACGTATGCGTAATCCCAGCATCATTGGCAATAAGCTCCTGAAGTGTTCCGACGAGCTTGTTTATTTTGTTGGTATCAGTGTAGTCGAGAAACGTGCGTATAAAAGCAATCATATCGTTCTGCGCCGAGACATATTCCGATTTTACTCTTGTATCAAAGCCGTTTCTAAATGTAGGTTCTACCAACGGGAAATACATTTTGCTGCTGTCAGTACTCGCTTTTTTATACTTTGCAAAGGTTTTCTCATATGATTCGCAATTAAAATCCGAGGAAATGTCGGGATTGGCGATTTTTATGAGGGCAGCAAACATTCTCGGCTGGGTGATTCCGTTGGAATTGCCTTGCCATTTTTCTTTTGAGCTTAATTGCGGTTTTGCCGCCTCAAGCAGCACCGCAAAGAATGTCGCTCCGCACAGCCTATCGTTAAAATTATAGTCCATAAAATCACCCCCTGAAAAATTACTTAAGTTCCCCAAGTTACGTGTTGCCGATTACCTAAGTTAAGAAGAAGCTAGCCTCAGTAGAAATTGCTGAGGCTTTTCCATTTACATTATATCACATTTTTCCTCCAATTTCTACCCATTACGACACAAATGAAAAGAAAAAGGAGACAAAAAATGAAAAACACAGTAAAAATTACCCTCAAGTACGATGACGGCAAGGAAAAAGTAACCCTTGAAGTCGATGCCGATGAAATGGAAATCTGCCTTGAAAACGACTATCAGCAGAGGCTCTCCGTTGCATCTCCCGAAGAACGCGCCACGGTGCGTAAGTACACCCCCGCAGAATTTGCGGACAGGCTCAACAAGGATGAGCGCAATAACCATCAGAAGCTGAACCGCCATACCGCAGGTTACATCAAGAATCCTTGCGGTGACGATGATACCGTTCCCTACATTAATCCTATAGACCTTGTGGCGGATACAACAACGCTTGAAGAAATAGAAGAACGAGAGTTGAAAGAAATGCTTTATACATATCTCCCGAAATCTCAAGCGGATGTTCTTTGGGCAGTTGCAATGGAGAACGTTCCTCTAACAGAACTTGCTTTGAGAGAGGGAGTTTCCAAGCAAGCAATTTTTAATCGCTTAACCGCTGCAAGAAAAAATGCAAAAAAACTTTTCCAAGGGGGTTGACTTTCGACCTCTCCCGTGAGTTTAGGGTGAGGAGCAACAAAAACACAAGCCCCTCGAAGGAGGAGTAAGGATTGAAACACAACTTAAAAATCAGTGTTTCCAAGCCCACGACGAATGGTAGTGGCTCACACGGAGCAACGAAAGGCACGGATAGATTATTGAATGAGATTTTCGGTGATGCCTCCAAGTTGACCATTACCATTCCGAAAGGGGCGGTGACGGAAATCACCATCACAGCAACAGACGAAGGAGGTGCGGAAAATGCCACCTAACGACCACGCTTTGTTATCGGCTTCGTCCTCGCACCGATGGTTGCATTGTAACCCGTCAGCAAGGCTTGAACGAGAGTTTGCCGACCGAGAAACCACTGCGGCAGCGGAAGGCACAGCGGCTCACGCACTTGCGGAACACAAACTAAAACGAAGGCTCAAATTGAGGAGTGAACGCCCGGTGTCGCCATTCGATACCGAGGAGATGGAAATTTGCACCGACGATTACGCAGATTTCGTTATGGAGCAAGTAACCAAGGAGCGTAGGCGCGACCCCGATACGCAGGTCTTCATCGAACAGAGGCTTGATTTCTCTTGCTACGTCCCCGAGGGGTTTGGCACAGGTGACTGCCTGATCGTAAGCAAAGGTCGATTACATATCATTGACCTGAAATACGGGATG
>JAGBCL010000122.1 GCA_018110825.1 Oscillospiraceae bacterium | reverse complement strand
TTGGTTTGTAATACTATTGCTTTCGCCTGCAAGCATATCGTCCTGCGACAGGCGGCAATATAACGCTGTAATTTTATCTGACATATTAACCTCACTTTCTGAACAATTACAGCGGATTATGTTACCTTTATTATATCACATCTCCACGAGCAATTTAAGATGGTAAAGCACAAAAGTGAAAACAATCCACTGTTAAGTTTTTTATACACTATGCTGCAAATTGCAGACTCTCAACATCTCTTGTAATCAGTCTCTTGATAATGTCATCAAGGGTTTCCTTACAATCAAAATTGAACTGGGTTTCGACAATATATGTTGTGTGACCGATTTTGTATTCGGAGATGTTTGGTGCAAGTGAGGTGCTTTTCTCACTTGCTACGGCGGTATTCCTGCATACATTTCTAATCATTTAACCTCCCTGCATTAAGCACTAATTTTTCCAGAACCGTGATAACCACTCGGTTCAGATTTTACATTTTATTCCTTATTATCACTTTCAATAACATCATAAGTGATATTCTCAATTCTCGCAATTTCAGCCAAAGCACGCTTGTCCTTTTCGGCATTAACAAACTCTTGCACGCCGTTTGTTTTGAACAGCACATCAAGAATTTCTTTAAACTGTTCACCCGTAAGGTTTTCACCGAAATACTTGTAAACAAGTCCGCCCACAGCTTTCGCCACTCCAGCAAAAGTGACTTGTCATTCCACGAACGGTCTTTTACAGTAAATCCATTCTCATTAACTCTGCGTGTGGTGAGCAGAATATGAACGTGAGGATTACCGTCACCCTTATCGTGAATTGCAAAATCTGCACACATTCCACGGCTGACAAAACATTGTAAACAGAAATTTCGTGCCAAGTCAATCTGCTCGTCACGGGATATCTCCACAGGCAAAGCTGCATCAATATGCTTCGCAGTCTGACTGTTTTTTTCTCTTTTCCGTCTGCTCAACAGCATTCCACAAAACAGCCCTCTTCATAAATTCAGGCGGAGCATTTGAGGGTAGCAGGATTTCCTTATGTACGATTTCTTTCTTTTTTCGGTAATCGTGGGTAACACCGTCAAAGCTGTTTTTGATTTTCTCGCCCGATATGTACGCCGCCTTTGCGACAGCACTAGCATTTTTGCCACGGCTTACAACCTTGACATTAAAATGATAAATTGCAATAAGCAGCACCTCCTTGCAATAATTTCATTTGCATCATTCCTTTCTTTGAATTTGAGAGAGCGTTACACCCTTTCATAAGTACCTACAAATTTGCCAGATTTTTTAAGTCTACCGAGCAAATTTTTTGAAAGTTTGTAGCTTTGCATAAAAAAGCGGCGAGGTTTTTAATGCAAATTACAGCTTTCATAAATTAAGGTCAATCGAAGGGGTGTTTTATAACCCTTGGAGAAAATTTTGTAGGATTGCATATTTTGAAAGTTGCAATTTATGATATTTTTCACAGAGTGCAGGCTTTGAAAATTACTCCCTCTACCCATAAGGAAAAAATCATAGAATATTTTAGGGCTTTGTCGAAAACTTTTTTCAAGTTTCTTTGCCTTGCATAAAACAGATAGAGGAAGATACTGTAAAATGCCAATATATTGCCTCTCATAAGTAAGCTACGGGAAGGAGGATTTTTACACCTTCTTGCGAAAAGTTTGGAGAGGTGCATAAAATCAAAGATGTTTAATATTACAGAAGATAGAAAAAATCCCGATAACTCCAATTTGGAATTATCGGGACACAATACCTGAATTATATTTAATTGTTTTTTCTCTTTGATGACTGTAATTTTTAAGTCTCAATTACCGCTAACTATAAGCTCCGAACCAATCCCCGAAATGCTGATAACATTCTCTCCACTGAAATCAGCTATTTCCTCGCTTATAGCGCCATCCTTAAGGCAGTAAATCTTTGATTTTCTTCCTTTATTGATGAGAGTGTATTTACTGATGTCAGCCACGTGAACCAGCGTTTTTGCGCCCCACTGATTTACGTCAAGCTGTGTGCATTTGGCGTCTATGGTTATGTCGTAGTCGGTCTTACCAGTAAATTCAAGGCTGCCTTCTGCGTCCTTTATAAATACCGTTTCTGCGTCGCCATCATATTCAAGACGTTTCAGCTTTAAGTTCTCAATGTAAAGTTCCTTTACACTTGCATCAATTTCGCAGTGCTCCGTAAAATTCTCAGGCAGCATAATAATTATATCAAGAGAGTTTTCAGCTTCCAGTCGGCTGATTTCCTTTTTATTCTGACAATCAATATCAAGGCGATTCTTTCTTTCATCTATCTTCACCTTGTAAAGCGAGCTGAGGTTTTCCAGCGTTTCCGATTGCAGCTTTATATGTACCTTTTCATCATCACAACCCTGAATACAAATCTTTCTCGCATTTCCTATACGAATATCGAAATGCTTGTCACAATCAATGTCATAGACTGTTTCGCTTTCGAAAAGCTCCTGTTGTGATTCCTGCACATTTATTCTTTCAAGAATAAGCTCATCTAAAGTCACCTTGAAAATTTCTGCTAAGATAATCATATTTTCGACGTCAGGCAGACCTCTGTTTGTTTCCCATTTAGTGATTGCCTGTCTTGAAACGCCTATTTTTTCAGCAAGTTGTTCCTGCGACAACCCTTGATTTGCACGTATCTGTTTTAATCTTTCTCCGAAATTCATGTTAGTTCTCCTTAATTAAAGCGTAAGCTGATATTTTCTTGATAGGTTTTGTAAGTAAAATGCTGATTATAAGATTTGCCGTTATCTGCACTAAAGCAAAAATCATCAGGAACGCAAATGACACTTCCATATTGTTTTTCATAGCACCTATTGTCTGAAAAATAAACTGATTTATCTGCGGTACATAGATTAATCCCAGCACCGACGACAACAGCACTGCCGCAACCGATGACGGTAAAAAGCTGCCTATCATCTGTACCATAAGCTGCTTGTTTGAGTAGCCGATTGCCTTGTAGATACCAAGCTCCTGCTTTCTCTGTACAAGCAGGGTTTTTATTACAATATAAAGAACGAACAGCACTATCAGTATCGTAAGAATAAATATTACTACCACGATAACCGAGGTTATTCCCGAATACATTTCTTGTGTCGTTTCGGTCATTTTCTGATAATTCATTACGCTGACAATCTTATCGCCATAGTTATCTTCAATTTCTTCAACGATTTTCACTGTATCTGCTGTATTTTTAAGATACACATATAAAGTAGGAACAAGCTTTTCCGAGTTCAGTGCTTCGTATCCATCTAAGGAAAACTCGCATACATTCCCCTGATAGTTTACACTCTGGACAAATCCTGTTACTACGCATGAACAGGAAATATCACCGTTCTGAATTTCTATTCTGTCGCCGATATTATACTTTCCATCAAATGCACTGCCGAGAGCAATTTCATCTTTTTCATCGGGATTTTCGCCAAGATAGCATAAATCGTTTGATACTCTTCCAAAATCTTCGCAGGCAAAGACAGTAACAGGCATATCCTCAATATTTACAGCTCCAACTGTATATTTTAATACAGACTTTATTTCTGAATTGCTTTTGAGTTCATCGGAAACAGTTTCTTCATACTGCTCATTTGGTGAAACAATTATCTGAGGCATTTCTTCCGATAATGTGGATATGAAATTGTCAGGCTCAATAATAACATTATAAAACATTGTGCTTGCAAAAGCAACAAGTATTGTCAGCACAAAGGACACCCCGAACAATAAAATGTTCTGCTTACCATTTGAAAATGTCTGTTTAAGGACGAGAAGTAGCTTTGTTTTACCATTGGTTTCATCAAGGGGAAAATAGTTTTTCTTTACTGTTTTTCCTTCGCAGTTACCTCTGATTGCGTTTATGGGTTGCAATTTTCTGATACGCTTTGCGGCGGTATATGTGAAGAATGCAACTATGACCGCAAGAATTGCAACGACACAAATAAGCCCCTTTATGTCAAAATCTAATCCGAAAGAAAAACCCGCCTGTAAGGTCAGCAGCTCGCCTAAGCTGGGCAGAACTGCATAAGAAACCGCAACCCCAAGCAATGAAGCTAAAATCGTAACCATAAGATAGGGAAGTACCACGCCTGAAATTATCATATTTCCTGTGTATCCCAAAGCCTTCAGCACACCCATATTTACCATATCTTCTTCAATGGAGTTGCTGAT
>JAGBCL010000121.1 GCA_018110825.1 Oscillospiraceae bacterium | reverse complement strand
TAGCAAGATAATTTTCATCTGTTCCGTCATAACGGATAATTTCCTTGTGAAGAAGCAAGAAAATTTTATTCAGAGCATTGCTTGGAACATCACAAATAATTCTACGGAATACATAATTTTCCGTTATACTGAATATTTCAGATACGTCAGATATTGTGAGCTTATTTTCAGAGTGAAGTCTGAGAACTTCAAGGAAAAAAGGTCTTGTAATAGTAGTTTCAAGACGGTTAAGACGGTAAATGCAAGCGTTCAAAGCATTATTTGATGTGCCGCCATTCACAAGTACCTGATACCATTTAGCGTAATCAAGCAATTCTTTCAAAAGAAGTTCCGTTTCAAAGTTTTCATCTTCAACATAAGCCTTAAAGGTAAAATACACCTTGCTCATACTTGGTGTAACCTGTTGCTTGACACTGAGATAATCACGAACAAAGGCACTTACCTCGTAATTTGTACAGACCTCAATTCTATTCCAATATTCTTCATAAAATTTATTCTGAAGCTTTGTAGGAAGTCCCATAAGAATGAAGTTTCGAATTTTATCACCTTCGCTTAATGCAACACCCGTAGAGTTCAGGCTTTCAAAAATAAGTTGTGGATTATCGTCCTGATTAAGCTTGATGTTAATAATCTCTAAACGACAAATTGCTTCAAACAGCTCATCAACTGTAATTTCCTGTTTTTGTATGCGTTCATAAAAATAATAATAGTTAACTGTGAGATTGGAACCTTTGATATATTCGTCCGAGTTGTTAAATAGCTTTCCAAATGCTTCTCAATCATTTGTTACAGGTTTCAGCTTTATTCTTGTATCTTCATCCTGATATTTATCCACAAGATATTCTGCAAAAATCTGTTCGCTTAATAAAGCTCTCTTTGGAACTACAATCTTCTGTTCCATCGTATTATACATAGCGAGCATAAGCAAGGAAACCGTAGTCAGTCTTTGCTGTCCATCGATTACAAGGAATTCATCGTTTGCACCGACAGGATTGTACACAGAAACAATACTTCCGAAAAAGTGACTTTTACGCTCGTTTCTGATAACTTTGATAAGGTCATCATAAAGTTGCTTACAGTTTTCTGTTTTCCAATCGTAATTTCGCTGATATACGGGGATGACAAAGCGTTTGTTTGACCCCTGCATAAAAGAAACGAGTTTCATTTCAGAACCTGTCATATTCAAACCTCCCTAACAAAAATATAAAACTCTTTTTACTTAGCTAATCCTGCATTAATTGTTTTTACTGCCTTCCATTTCTTCTTCAAGCTCAAGCATATATCTGTCATAATCCGAGACATATACATTATCCTGAATAATACGGTATTTTTCAAATTCACTCAAAGCGTGCATTTTGGCAAGCTCTGCAGACACCTTTCCTGCGTCCTGCAATATTTCTCTGTCCCATATCGTGAGAAAGCCGTTCAGCTTCTGCTCCCAGTCTGCCATTGTCATTGGTATATGACGTTCCGCCTGTACTTCCGCCATATCGAGATACGCAGATACTATTCTTTCAAGCTGAAAAAGCTCTTTTTCTGTAAGATAATTCTTTGCTACCGTCACATCATATTTATGTATTTTGCTCCTTGGAGCACCGTCCCAGTTCGTAAGTCCCATATGCTCTTTGGTTGCGTTGGCACGGTTATAAATAACCTCGGCGGCGGTGTTACCGTGAACGCTGTAATGCAGTTTGTTCTGTACAGCCGCAAAGAAACGTTTTGTTGCTTTGGCCGAGGGGTCATAATCGAGAGCTGTTGCGTAAATATCTGTTATTTTCTGATAGAATTTTCTTTCGGATAAACGGATTTCACGGATTTTTTCTAACTGCTTTTCAAAATATTCTTTGGTTAATACAGTACCGCTGTTTTTTAAACGCTCATCGTCCATTACCCAGCCTTGTATTGTATAATCCTTGACAATCTGATTAGACCATTTGCGGAACTGTACCGCACGTTCATTGTTTACCTTAAACCCAACCGCAATAATCATTTGAAGATTATAATGGTCTACCATCCTTGAAACCTGTCTTGTACCTTCCTGTTGAACTATTAAGTATTTCTTAATAGTTGAATCAGGAGAAAGTTCATCATCAGCATAAATTTTCTTAATGTGCTGATTGACAGCTGCTACGCTGATATCGTAAAGGCACGCCATCATCTTCTGAGTTAGCCATATATTTTCATCTTCATAGCGCATTTCAACGCTGTTTTCGGTATCGCCGACAGAAGCAACATATGTAAGATATTCTGCGGCACTTGAACGGATTGTGATTTCTTCCTTCTTCTGTTTCGGCATAATATAGCTCCCTTCGGAAAAGACAAATTCTTGCATTTATTATACCATATAAGCTCAGAAAAATCAATATAACAAAGCAGTAAAGCTCCTGTATCAGTTTGTTTATCTAATACAGGAGCTTTTTTCGCTACGCCCCTATTTTAATATTTATCACCATAATCATATCGTGCCAGTTTCTCTTCTGTATCCACTTTCCACGAGCCTTCTGATACGCCTGTGCCATTTCAAATGTTATTGGAAACTCCCACTGAATTGCTATCGGGGAACTTATCCCTAATACCAATGGCGGCGTGTAGGGTTGGAGATGGTAAGATAATGCACATTTTATTACCTGCCGCATAAAATAAAATCAAAAAAATTTTTCAAACCTATTGACAAAGTAGGTTATTGGTGATATACTGTATCAAAATAAATTATTCCTAAACCGTTGAGACGGAGATAACGGCAATGATGCCTTTACAGAGAGCCCGTGATGCTGAGAGTCGGGTAAGAAACAAGTTGTCAAATGGACCGTTGAGGGCGCAGTCAAAAGCGTGGTTTTGCCATGCTGAGTATTCTGCGACGTGTTGGCATACGTCAGTTGTCGGGAGTGTGTTGGCACTCTGCTAAGCGCACAGGGTCGTTCCTGTGAATCAAGGTGGCACCGCGGATACGGGCAAGTTATATATATTTGCAGCTATTCGTCCTTGGCAGAATTCTATTTTTATGAAATTCTGTCAGGGGCGTTTTTGTTTGTGCACAGCGAAAGCTCTTCTGACAGAATCAGAGGAGCTTTTTGTTTTACACGGAGGTGCATTATGAAATTTTTACCCGATATTGAAGAAATAAAAAATGTTGCAGCAAGCGGAAAATACAATATCATTCCCGTAAGCTGTGAAATACTTTCAGATATCTGTACGCCTATTGAAGCAATGCAGAGGCTGAAAAATATATCGTCACATTGCTATATGCTTGAATCGGCATCGGCAAATGAAAAGTGGGGACGCTACACGTTTCTTGGTTTCGACCCGAAGCTTGAAATCACCTGCAAGGGCGAGGATATGAAAATCGGTGATGTAAGGCTTAAATCTGATAATCCCGATAAACATATCAGACAGCTTATGTCGGAATATAAAAGTCCGAAATTCGATTATCTTCCCTCCTTCACAGGCGGACTTGTAGGATATTTTTCATACGATTATCTCGGATATTCCGAGCCGACTGTACGAAACAGTGCAGAGGATACCGAGAATTTCAAGGACGTTGACCTTATGCTTTTTGATAAGGTTATTGCCTTTGACAATGTCAGTCAGAAAATTATTCTCATTGTGAATATGCCGCTTGATGATATTGAAACAAACTACAATAAAGCGGTTTATGAATTGAAAAAGCTCATAGAGCTCATCCGCACAGGCGATAAGAAAATCGAGTGCGGACATTTAACAGGAGAGATAAAACCGCTTTTTGATAAGGAACAGTTCTGCAATATGGTTGAAAAGGCAAAGCATCACATCCATGAGGGCGATATCTTCCAGATTGTTCTGTCAAACCGTCTTTCTGCACCCTTTGAGGGCAGTCTGCTGAATACCTATCGTGTTCTGAGAACACTTAATCCGTCACCGTATATGTTCTATCTTTCGGGAACTGATGTGGAGGTTGCAGGGGCTTCTCCCGAAACACTTGTTAAGCTTGAAAACGGCGTACTCCACACCTTTCCCCTTGCAGGAACACGTCCGAGAGGTAAAACCGAAACTGAGGACAAAGCACTTGAAGCAGAACTGCTTGCTGACGAAAAGGAACTTGCAGAGCATAATATGCTTGTGGATTTAGGCAGAAACGATTTGGGCAAAATCAGCAAATTCGGTACGGTTGAGGTTGAGAAGCTCCGCAGTATAGAGCGTTATTCCCACGTTATGCACATCGGCTCAACCGTAAGAGGAGAAATCCGTGAGGACTGTGACGCACTTGACGCAGTAAGCGCCGTGCTCCCCGCAGGAACGCTTTCGGGTGCACCGAAAATAAGAGCCTGTCAGCTAATCGGAGAGCTTGAAAACAACAAGCGTGGAATTTACGGCGGAGCAATCGGATACATTGAC
>JAGBCL010000120.1 GCA_018110825.1 Oscillospiraceae bacterium | reverse complement strand
TGTGGAGTAGAAAGCTATGCTTATTTTTGTTATAATGAGAAGGTAACGGACTGACGCTTCTTTGTTGAACTTCGCATTCGGGCATTAAACAGTCATCCGCCTTCTTATTATGAAGATTCGATTAAGCAGGTTGTTCTGTTTTTTGAAAGGGTGGTCGCGACCACCCTTTCAAAAAATACGTTCTTGTCACGCGCCAAATATGAGTCGTAATAAGCTTGGTGGTAACGTTACTAAGAAATTTTAAAGGAAAGGATTTTTATGATCAGTATTGGAATTGACGTTTCTAAAGGAAAAAGCACAGTGTGCTTTTTGAAACCGGGCGGTGAGGTGTTAAAAACTCCGTTCGAGGTTCCTCACACAAAGAATGAGCTTAACGAGCTCGCAGACAAAATTATTTCTTATGGAGAGGAGGCTCGTGTTGTTCTCGAAAACACCGGCTATTACCACTGGCAAGTGGTCAAGGCTCTCGTTGAAAGAGGCATATTCGTAACCGCTGTTAACCCTCTAAAAATGAAGAAGTTTTGCTCTCAAAATCTCAGAAAAGTAAAAAACGACCGCATAGACGCAATACACATTGCTTCCTTCGGTCTCACCTATTGGCAGGAGCTTACACCTTTACAAAAGAGCAGCGATACATACAGAGAATTGCTGCTTCTATCCAGACAGTACCACAATGCCGTATCTCTCCTTATTAAAGCAAAATTGAATCTTGGCAATCTATTAGACCAGATTATGCCTGGAATTAAATCTGTTATTAAGGATGAGAAGAAAAGCCCAAAACTTGCTGCTTTTGTAACGAAATACAAACATTTTGAATATATTTCTTCTATGGGAGAGGCTCGTTTTGTCCGTGACTTTTGCAAATGGTCACAAAAACAGGGATACCGAGTCGATCACGAACGTCAGGCAAAAGAGGTCTTCGCCCTTGTTCAAAACGGTATCCCTGTCCTTCCTAACACACCAACTACGAAAATTGTTGTTTTGGAAGCCTTGCGGAGAGTCCATGAGCTTGAAAACTCTCGTGACATTATTTTAGCACAAATGAACGAGCTTGGCAAGACCCTTCCGGAATATTCTTTAATTTCCGAGATGAAATGTATTGGTGAAGGATTAACTCCAAGGATAATTGCTGAGATTGGTGACGTCAGAAGATTCCATAGTAAGCACGCTTTAATTGCTTATGCAGGCATTGATGCACCGCCTTACCAGTCCGGTTCCTTTAATGCAACAGAGCGACATATTACAAAACGCGGAAACAAGTATCTGAGGAAGGTTATATTTGAGGTTTCAATGAGCTACATACAGCACAAGCCTGAGGGCGATCCCATATTTGAGTTTATTGAGAAGAAGCGTTCGGAGGGTAAATGCGGCAAGGAATCCATGGTTGCCGGAATGAACAAATTCCTTCGTATTTACTACGGCAAGGTCACCGAGCTTTACCGCAATTTAGACCTTTAACACCACTTCAATTTAATACCTTCGGGCGAAAAAATTTTATCCTTTTTCGCCCTTTTGGTGTTTCTGCTGCATCTTTCAAAATTTACTGAATTATTTTTAAAAATCCTATTGACTTTTCTTAGCAGGTTT
>JAGBCL010000119.1 GCA_018110825.1 Oscillospiraceae bacterium | reverse complement strand
TTACCGCCTCATTTGCACGGTAGTCCATTTCTATATCCTCTTCTGTCAGGACAGAGTTTACACTTTCAGGTGTTACAATATTCACTACTTTATTATTTTTCAGCCGAATAGTTCTTATCATAAATTCATCCCTTTCTGTATATCTGCAAAACAATCAGAAAATTTATCTGAAAATATTGTGCCTTATTTTGTAGAAATATTCAAGTAAGTGGAGGAATCGCATAACAATATATTCTCTTTAAAATAATAAAATTATCAAAACCTCTTGACAGCTAATAAATATTAGCCTATAATTAAGCTAATGAATATTAGCTAATGAGGTGATATTATGCGAACTAAAGAAAAAATACTTGAAAAAGCGCTGATTTTGTTTGCTGAAAGAGGATACGAAAACGTGTCTGTTGAAGAAATAGCTGCTGAAGTAGGAATTAAAGCCCCCTCCATTTACAAACACTACAAAAGCAAACAAGATATTTTCGATGCAATCATTGACAAAATGAAAAACAATGATGTATATAAAAATATAACGGATACTATAAGCTCAAATAACAAATTCAACGATGCAGGTGTTTTCACAGGTGATCTTACACAGATGATTACGACTATTGGTTTTGAATCGTTTGTGGAATTATCCAGTCCAACAGAGTTGACCCAATTCCGCAAATTAATGACTGTTGAACAATTCAACACTCCTGAACTTGCAGAACTTTTCGTAAAACAATATTATGATAATATGATTTCACGTTATTCAGATTTGTTTTCTAAGCTTTCTTCAAGTGGTGTTTTTAAAAATGAAGATCCTGAATTAATGGCTCTGCAATTTTACGCCCCGTTGTTTATGCTGATGACAATGAGTGACGCAGTTCCTGAACGAAAAGATGAATTTTCGTGCTTAGTTGAAAATTATATAGATCTGTTTATAAAGATTTACAGTAAAGAAAACCACTAACAAGCTAATGAGCATTAGCTTATGTGGTTAAATAATCGATAAAATTTAATGGATTACGCTAAAAACAAGCCGTAGCATCAACTCAATGATGCTGCGGCTTTCTTTATTACAATAAATAATTGATTACAGTTGAAGAAGAATTTAAATATTGTATTCACTTCATTTTGGCTAATAAGCATTAGCCAAACAAAGCGCGTAAAATTTCAAAAAATATGAGTGTTACAATAAAGATAATCAAATCTATCGCAAAATCCTGACTTGATTTGAAACCAGATACTTACCCAACTAATAATATAAACAGGAAATATAAAAAAGCAAGTTTATTCAGCTATATCTTAAAAAATCGTATACTTCAACAAAGTTCATCAATCGCATTAGGCGAAATTGTTCAAAAACTAATGCATTTTTCACCTCTCAAACTGTATTTTTCACTTGCAAATTCACTTTTAGGCTTCAAAATCCCCCCAAAAAATATTTTTAAAAAATTAAAGGCGGCTAAAAAAGTTATAATAACCCCAGCGATGAACAAATGCTTTGATACGAATTTGGTTTTAAAAATAACTGCTTTATATTTACATCAGGACGCGAAGATGTTACGCATATCGGAAAGGAGTTGAAAATCAGCGGCTTATGAAAACGGATTTACCACCAAGTATTATTATAATAATACTTGTGTGGTAATAATCCTCCGGATTCTTAAAAGCCGTAGATAAATTTAGTAACGTGCGCCGCCGTTCCAAAAGCCGTAGATAATTTGGTGCTTGAGAAATACGCAACTTGCTTCATTCCCCCTAAAGGGGAATAATGAAGCCTCTTAAATTGCCGTAGATAATTTTTTCGTTTCTGATTCGTCAGTTCCAACGGCCATAGATAATTTTGGGGTTTACGCAACACGTTGAAGAACACGAACTGCGCTTCATCTCCGTCAAGGAGATAATGAAGCGGTTTAAGCACAAACAAGTACTGTTTGCTTCAGGCCAGAGATAATTATAATTTCTGCCAGGTAAAAAAAAATAGGGCAAAGCCCGGTTAACAAAAACAAAAAGGAGTTTATATCATGGAAAACTTTACAAAAAACAATTATATTACAATCGAAGATGACAACTTTTTTATGTGTACAGACAAAATTCCTAAGTTTAAAGACCTTTTATTTACAATTTCAGGTGATAAGCTTGCTTATCTTGATGTTTTTCCAAACGCTATTTTATCTTTTGGCGAAAATTCTAAGTCTGTATACGTTACAAATGACATCCGCAAGGTTTTTGCACTTCACGAACGCGGAGTAAACAACATTGTGTTTGTATACGAACTTACACATTCTTTTGCAAAGGAAATTATGGATAAGTTTACTGCCTCGGACATTGTATTACTCGACGATTTTGGTGACGAAACAAGCTATTTTACTTTTTTTAATGCAAAAAGGCCATATAATAATCTGTATTTTGCCAAGGTTGATTGCAATTCAGACAATTTTGACGCTGAAATCAATTCTTCAAGGGTTGAAGTTGAAGTGGTTGACACACCTGCCGTCTTTAAGGCAAGCAACCCACCTGAGGGTCACACCGCTGATGACAGAATCTTAACAGGTTTTCCTAAGTTGGATAAATATTTCGGCGGCATGGGCAAGGGTGAAGCATCCTGCATTTCCGGAGCAACAGGTGAAGGCAAGTCAACCATTGCCAATCAGATTGCCGTTAATGCAGCTATGAAAGGAAACAAGGTTCTTATTTACTCAGGAGAAACCGAAGGTGGTACACTTGCACGCTTGCTTTCACAGGTTGCCGCTGAAAACAAAGATATTGATTTCAATTCTCGTAATAACGACAATACATATAATATTTTTCCTGAAGCACGGGATAAAGTTAATTTATTGCTTGAAAATATTCACTGCGTCGATAATTGTCAGCTTGATAATTTCAAGCTTAATGAAATTATTGAGTTTAATCAGGAATCTGCTGACAAAAATAGTCGGTACGATCTGATTATCATTGATAATCTTATGTCGGCGGCGTCACATATAAATGATCGTTCACGCGGTTCAGGTGAAAAGACGTATGAATACGAGGAACCTGCTGCTGAAGAACTTATCAGGCTTGCACAGAAGTACAAGTTTGCATTGCTGCTTATCTGCCATCAGAAGAAAGCGGGAGATTTCTCAATTGACAGCATTTATGGCTCATCCGAAATTTTCAACAAGATGGCATTTGTTGCTACTTACGCAAGAATTGACAAGCTCGACTCAAAGTCAGGAAAGCCTCCGCAGGGACTTACCAAGGGCTCGTTAATACATATCTGCAAGAACAGGACAAAGGGTTTTGTTCACGGAAAGACAGATCATATTTTCTTCGAGTTTGATGAAAAAACAAGAAAACTTACCGAATATGTTGAAAGCAAAGGAGATTGATATTATGGTTAGTGACGAAACAAAAGCAATGGCAAGGGCAATTCCTATTCTTGATGTTGCAGGCCTTGTTACATCAGCTATTTTCTACGATAAAAAAATAACATTCTGCTGTAGTATTTGTGGAAAAACATACACCAGTTTCAAACTGAATTTGGATTCTAATTCTGCTCATTGTTATTGTTGTGGGCTTCATTATGACACTATTGATTTTGTTCAGCGATATGCAAATCTTAACTTCCCTGCAGCAATTAAATTTCTTAAAGACAACTTTCCGCAGTATTTTAAAAAAAAATTTACTCCTGCCAAGCCAGTTGAGACGACAAAAAAATATGAGAGAATTGTAATTTCATCAGAACGCGCTTCGGAAATTCTCCGTATCATTCATGAATATTCACTGTCCGTAATGGCTGACAGAACCTTATCTTCAAAAGGTCGAAATTATCTTGCTTCAAGAGGTATTTATGATGAACAGATTGAGAAATTCCGTATCGGATTTATTCCGTATGACGAGAAAATTCTTAATTATTTTCAGGAAAAAGGTATCACCGAAGATGAAATGACAGTAATGAAGATTAGAAATTCGATTAATAAATGCTCTGTAATGGATAGAATTGTATATCCTTTTGAAAACAATGAGCGTATTACTGCACTTTGTTACCGTTCTATATATCCTAACATTGAAAAGAAATATCGCTATATGAACAGCGGCTCAATCGGAACTACTCAAATCAGTAACGGGTTATTCGGTTTATCTCAGCTTGGTGACAATGTAAACAATGTGGTTTGCTGTGAAGGTGCTATGGATGTAATTGCTTTGTCTGAATATGGTGTTCCTGCAGTTGCTCTCGGTGGACTGATAATGAATGCTGAACGGTACAGCTTGCTTAGAAATAAAGCTAAGAACATTACCCTGCTTCTTGATACTGATGAAGCGGGACGAAATGCTTCAATGGAAATTGCAAAAAATTATTCAGATATATATATTGCTGAACTTCCTGAGGAAAATGACCCGTTTGATTACGTTCGTAAATATGACGGAGGAGATATTCCCTTGCTTGTTTACGATGGATTTACGGCTAAGGATTTTCTGGAGAAGTATAAGGAAAACAATTGATATATAAAATAACAACGCATATCTTTGGATATGCGTTGTTTGTGTAATAAATTTAGATGTGCATTTTTAATCATTCATTTCTAAATATTTTTCAATTGCTCTAATCAAACGTCTTCTTGCTACGATTGCTTTTTCAGAACGATCAAATAATTCTACGCACATCTTGTCAGCGATGTCTGCTCTGCCATACTTTTTTCTGTATTCACTATGTTTTTGAGATAACAATTTGTCATCTTCCACATTCCAATCATCATAATGACGAGCAGGCTTATTTTCATTAGTAGCTTTCATAATGCTACCGTCCTTTCTGCACACGGCAAATCTAAACAGTTTCCTGTCACCGCATGCTTGTATTATACTTATAATGTATTTTTTTGCAAAACCAAATTTTTAGTGGCATTTTTGAAAAAAATTTTTAAATTTTAAAAAAATAATTCAACCACATATTCTTCTCCGATTTTGTTTTTCAAATTTATTGTTTATATTTCAATATACGAATTTTTTGTATCAGTTACGAAGGAATTTTTACAGAGTAATTCGTATAATTCCGTTTTTGATGGAATATTACGCAGAAAAACAGACTACAATATTTACAGGAGATGATTGTATGAGTAAAAATCAGAAAAACACTGACCTCGAAATGAAGAAAAACACGCTTAAAGCGTGGACTATGATTTTACACAAGCAAGGTAAGATTGATACTCAGAAATGCAACAGAATGATTGCTATGATTGAAAAGCTTTCGGCTTGAAGCAAACCTCCGCAATTTTGCGGAGGTTTGTATTTTATATTACTGGATACAAAAAAGCGTCAGGAAAATTCCTGACGCTTTCGTATATAAATTAAACTGTATAGTTATCAAAGTAACCCTGAACATAGATGATAGGTGTACCCTTATCACCACTACCGGAAGTAAGGTCGCAGAGTGAACCGATAAGGTCTGTAAGCTGTCTTGGGGTTGTACCCTCGGAAGCCATATTACCCTTGAGGTTTGCGTCCTTTTCCTGAATACGCTGTGAGATTGCTGCCTTGAGTTCGTCGCCTGAGAGGTCAGCGAAGTCATTATCTGCGAGGTACTTGAGCTTAAGTTCGTTTGGTGTACCAGCAAGTCCCTTTGTATAACCTGGAGATACTACTGGGTCAGCAAGTTCCCAAATCTTTCCTGCAGGGTCCTTGAATGCACCGTCGCCGTATACCATAACTTCGATTGTCTTACCTGTTCTTTCAAGGAGAAGTGCCTGAACACGGTCAACGAATTCCTGTGACTTAATTGGGAAGAGCTTTACTGTTTCTTCTGTAGCCTTGTTTGAACCAAGGAGACCGCAGAAATCATTGTATCCGCTGCCATTTACAGGTGCAGTAAGGATTTCGTCCATACCGTAAACTGTATTTGCACCAGCCTTCTTGAGGAGACGCTTTGTACGTGCTCTAGTGTGGATATCACAGTTGAGAACGTCCTTTGTATAGTTAAGAATAGCTGTTGCCTTGTTTGCAAATACTATTTCGCATTCACATCCGCAGGACTCAACAAGCTTCTTGTAGTAATCAACATAGTCAACACCTGTGAATGGGTGCACTTCATAGCCGAAGAGTTCACGGTACTTTTCTTCGGAGAGTACGTCTGTATATGGGTCAACACCCTTTTCATCGAGGAGGTCGATATCGAAAAGGTGGTTACCAACTTCGTCAGATGGATAGCTAAGCATAAGAGTAATCTTCTTAGCACCCATTGCAAAACCTCTGAGGCAGATTGCAAAACGGTTACGGCTGAGGATTGGGAAAATTACACCGATATGTCCAGATGGGAACTTAGCCTTTACGTCATCAGCGATGTCCTTAACGTTTGCGTAGTTGCCCTGTGCTCTTGCGAGGATAGACTCTGTTACAGCAACGATATCCTTGCTGCCTACAGCAATTTTTTCAGCTTCAAGACAATTGCAGATAGTATCTGTTACAATCTGAGCAAGGTCATCGCCTTCACGGATGATTGGTGCTCTTACGCCACGGACTACTGTACCGACTGTTCTTTCCATAATAAAAACTCCATTCTGCCGCATTTTGCGGTCTTAGATTACTGCTAATGCAATTTATTGAATTTGCAATAAGTATATGCGATAATCCGAAAACTATCAGCAGATGTCCTCTTGACATCACAAAAATATTATACTATAATTCTTCTTATAAGTCAACATTATTATTCAAGGAATATCATAAGTTTTACTAATAGATAGGAGTACCGTATGAAAGAACGTTTTTCTTTGGATTATTACCGCACATTCAGCGTTGTTTACGAATACCGTTCGTTTTCGGAAGCGGCAAGGCGGCTTTATGTTACCCAGAGTGCGATAAGTCAGTCAATAAAGCAACTGGAATTGCTTCTTGATGTACAGCTGTTTGTACGCGGAAAGAGGTCGGTTATTCCTACTGCTGAAGCAAATGCACTTTATTCGGCGATTATTCCTGCGCTTGAAACTATTGGAGAGGCTGAAGAAAAAATATCACGATTAAGGCTTTTGCAAGAGGGCAGTCTTTGTATTTGTGCTGCTGACACGGTTGCGAAATATTACCTGCTGCCCTATCTAAAAAAATGGAATGAACTATATCCAAATGTACGTCTGACGGTTGTAAACAGGACAAGTACGGAGGCATTTTCCCTGCTTTCTGCGGGAAAGATAGACATTGCTTTTGTAAACTCACCAGTTACTGAGGAAAAATTCTCGCACAAGACATGCTTGCGGCTTCACGATGTATTTATCGGCGGTGCGGCATACAAACAGCTTGACGGAAAAGTCATTACACGAAAAGAAGTTGCGGAATATCCGCTTATAATGCTTGAAACACTTTCCAACTCAAGACGTGCCATAGATGCTGAATTCGGTTCTGATGGAATAATTCTCAAGCCAGAGATTGAGCTTGGTACTCACGAATTGCTGGTTGAGTTTGCACGGATTGGTCTTGGAATATCCTGCGTTACACGTGAATTTGCGGATATACGTGGGGAGCTGTTTGAGATAAAGCTTGACAAGCCTTTGCCTGAGCGTACGCTGGAGCTTTGCTGGCTGGAAAATGAGCAGGCTTCGGGTGCTAAGAAGAAGTTTATTGAGATGTTTTAGGGAGAATTGCATGAAAAAGAAACTATTTCTGCAAATTGCAAAAGAATTGAATGAAGTACTTGGAATTACTCCCCTTTTATTTGGCTCGCTGGGGTTGGAGCAACGGCTTGGTGCAAATCTGAACGCTGATGATATTGATGTGCTCATTCCTGAGGAATATCTTGATGAAAAGTGGGATATGCTTATTGAAGTGATGACAACACTTGGTTACTCGCTTTACGATGTTCACGAGCACGCTTTTAAAAAGGATGGGGTAAGTGCAGCGTTTGCTTCGATTGAAAATCTTGTACCGTTTGCAGGGGTGAACATAACTCGGATACCTGTTGTTGATGAGAATGGTGTTCGGTATTATTTGCTTGGACTTGAAGATTATCTGAAGGTTTACACAGCTTCCTCGAAAGACGGGTACAGGAGAGATACAAAGAATAAGAATGACACGGATAAGATTGAGCTGATAAAGCGTGCGTTGGAAAAATAACAAATATATTGTATTCAACGGAATTTTATGATATAATACTTGTATCAAATAATATGGAGGTAATACCTATGAATGAAAACAGATTTTATATTTGCGAGCATTGCGGAAATTTAATCGGTATGATTAATGATGCAGGCGTACCTATGATGTGCTGCGGTCAGAAGATGTCTGAGCTTAAACCAGGCACTGTTGAAGCAAGTGCTGAAAAGCATATTCCTGTTGTTACAATTGAAGAAAACATTGTTAAGATTGAAATTGGTTCTGTTACTCACCCTATGATTGAAGAACACAGCATTCTGTGGGTATATCTTCAGACTGACAGAGGCGGTCAGCGCAAGTGTCTTGAAGTAGGCAAGGAACCTGTTGTGACTTTTGCACTTACTGACGAAAAGCCTGTTGCGGCTTATGCATACTGCAATCTGCACGGTCTTTGGAAGGCTGATATAAACTAAAGGAGAAAAATTATGCTTGAAGCAGGAATGAAGGCTCCCGATTTTACGCTGAATGACAAAAACGGAAACGCTGTTTCTTTGTCCGATTTCAAGGGCAAGAAAGTTGTTATGTATTTTTATCCGAGGGACAACACACCCGGCTGTACACGTCAGGCGTGTGCTTTTGCGGGGCTTTACGGCGAGTTCAAGAAAAAGAATGTTGAGGTTATCGGAATAAGCAAGGACAGCGTTGCTTCTCACGCTAAATTTTCCGAGAAGCACGGTCTTGATTTTGTGCTTTTGTCTGACCCTGAGTTGGTTGCGATACAGGCTTACGGTGTTTGGCAGGAAAAGAAGCTTTACGGCAAGGTTAGTATGGGTGTAGTACGCACGACTTTCATTATTGACGAAAACGGAAGCATTGAAAAGGTTATGCCTAAGGTCAAGCCTGATACCAATGCGGCTGAGATACTTGCTGAGATTTGAATTTAGATAAGAACAACCGTCATCTTTACAGGTGACGGTTGTTTTGTGTTATTCTCCAGTATAATGCGGATATCTTTCCTTGTCGGCTTCAGTTATTTCACGCATAACACGGCAGGGTACTCCGACTGCTATGACGTTTGAGGGAATATCCTTTGTTACGACGCTTCCTGCGCCGATTACGGTGTTGTCCCCGATTGTAACGCCGCCGAGTACGATTGTTCCTGCACCTATCCACACGTTGTTGCCGACTGTTATGGGAAGTGCGACTTCAAGTCCCTCGTTTCGCTGTTCAACGTCGAGGGCGTGTTCGGCTGTGGTGAATGTACAGTTTGGTGCGATGAAGACGTGGTCACCGAAAGTTACTTTGCCGCCGTCTAGGATTTGGCAGTTGTGGTTTGCAAAGAAATAATCGCCGACGGTTGTATTGTAGCCGTAGTCACACCAGAATGGAGTGTTGACGTAGACGCTTTCGCCCATTTTGTGAAATATCTGCTTCAATATTTCGGTTTGTGCTTCACGGTCTGAGGGCTTAATCTGATTGAACTTGTGGCAAAGGTCGTTGCACTTATTTATATCCGCGAGGATTTCCTCATCGTAATTTGCGTTGTAGAGAAAGCCTTGGTCACGCTTTTGTTTTTCGGTCATATGATAACCTCCTTAATGTGATTTATTTTACTCCGTTTATAAAACCTCTGTAGCCTGAACTATGAATTCTTGGTTCATATTCACTGCACAAATATGTTTCTTGTCTTATATCAAAATTCTTATTTTCGAGCAATTCAAAATAGTCGTCTTTACTGTTAACCTTTATACATTCTTCCTTATAGTCTTTATAGCACAACATCATTCCGAAATCATCATTTCCATAAGGAGAATACTCGGAGTATTGACAGGTAAAACAAGACATAATACAATATTTATCTTTCATTTTCTCAGATATATCATTTAATGCTGTTTCAAAATAAAGTGTTTGTTTATCGCTGTCAAACCTTTCATTGTCAACGCAAACATAAAAGTTATGCACTATAATATCGTCGCTGTAGACAAACTCATTATCACAGCTATAGCGGCATTTTGGGATGTTGCTGTCATATTCTTTCATACTGAAAGCTATATGTATTGTTCCTTCAATTCTGAAATTATCTTTTTTCCGCAGCAATGTTAAAGGTATCTCTACATTAAGTGAATATCTTTGCAAATCATAGCAATATGGTGAATTCATATCAAGCATTTCATTATATCCACCGTGTCTGATGAAACGAAATTTTTTCATTGCTTCTTCACATTGATTTTCATCCTCAAGGCTGAAATCGTGAGGGCAATTTCCTGAAAATTTTATTCCGTCTAGTTCAAAAGATAACGAATTATTTCCCTCTTCATTGTTAATAATTGTTATTTCTTCATTATGAAATTGATCCTTAAAATGAGCTTTCCAGTATTTCATTTATTCCTCCGATAATAATTCTTTTGACAATTATAACACAGCAATTCAGAAAAAACAATACTTGCTAAAAACGTTATTTTATGGTAAACTATAGAAAATTCACACAGGAGGTTGGCTATGATTAAACCTAAAAGGCTCAAAAAGGGCGATAAGATTGCCGTTGTAAGCTTGTCATGGGGCGGACTTGGTGATGAGGCGCTTATACATAAATTTTACATTGCAAAGGAACGTCTTGAACGGGATTTCGGGTTGCAGGTTGTTGCTATGCCTAATGCACTGAAAGGAACTTATTTTGTTGATGAACATCCTGAATCGCGTGCAAAAGACCTTATGGATGCTTTTCGTGATGAAACTATTTCGGCGGTTTTCTGTGCAATTGGCGGTGATGACACGATAAGGCTGCTGCCGTACATTGATTATGATGTAATTCGCAGCAACCCCAAGATTTTTATGGGTTACTCCGACACTACTGTAAATCATTTTATGATGTACAAGGCTGGGCTGGGGTCTTTTTACGGTCCGAGTGTTATGTGCGAATTCGGCGAATATGTGAAGATGTTTGATTACACGGTGGAGGCTGTAAAGGCTGTACTTTTCGGTGATACGGAGGGTTACGAAATCAAGTCTTCTCCCGAATGGACTGATGATTTTGTGCCGTGGTGCGAAGAAAATCAAAATATTCAGAAGCAATTGAAGCCTGATGTTCACGGCTATGAGGTTTTACAGGGTACGGGCAAGGCTGTGGGGCATCTGTTAGGCGGTTGCATTGATGTATTTCCTGAGGTTTTCGGAACGGAGATTTTCCCTGCGGCTCAGCAATGGAAAGGTGCGATACTTTTCTTTGAAACAAGTGAGGAACGTCCCTCCCCTGATTTTGTGAAGCGTACTTTGCGTACTCTTGCGGCACAGGGAATTCTGAAGGTGCTGAACGGAATTATTGTTGGCAAGCCTCAGGCTGAGCAGTATTATGAAGAATACAAGGGTGCTATTCTGAAGGTTGTTGCGCAGGAAGAAAAGCTGGTAGACCTGCCGATTATTTATAATGTGAATTTCGGTCACGCTATGCCTATCGGGGTTATTTCTTATGGGGTCAAGGCGGAGATTGATTGTGATAATAAGAGGATTGTGCTGTTGGAAAGTGCGACGGAAGAATAACAAAGGCAATATCGTTCAAACGGTTTGTTTGAGCGATATTGCCTTTTAATTTATTGCAAATCACATTCTGCTTCATCAAGCTTTGTTTTCAAGGTGTACCTAACCTTCAAAAATTATCGTTGCAAATTATCAAGAAATTCATCTGCCTCTTTTCGATTGTTAAAGATAAAAACATTCTTGTCGGGATATAGTTTAAGCAAATCCATTATCTGCGGCTTGCTTTGTGAATTGTAGCTTTTTATAAACTCAATAAACTCTGTATCCTCTTCGTCTTCATTTTCTGTCCAGGGCATATCACTACGTGCTTTGCCGCGTCTTTCTCTGATACCGTCAAGGCAAATTTCAAGCGGATAATCAAGAAATATAACCGTATCGCAAGCCTGCAATCTAAGTTCTATGGTAGAACCGTAATTGCCGTCTATTATCCATTCATTCTGTTGAATTGCATCTGACAGACGTTTAAGGAACACTGCTTTTTCAACCGTTGTTCTGTCACTGTTCCAATACATCATATCCAGATGAAAAAGCGTTATACCTGTTATTTGGTGTAACGCTCGGGAAAAAGTGCTTTTTCCGCTTCCCGGACAACCGATTACCATTATTTTCTTCATAGCTTTTATTACACCAAAGCACCTACTCCGATAACAATTACACCAAGCGTTACGAGGATAATTCCCGTTGCACGGTTAAGTGTTTTGGAGCTTACCTTATTTGCGATTACTGCACCGATACGGGCGAAAATCAGTGTGAAAAGTACACATAGTATCAGCACAAGAAGGTCGGGGGTATTGCTGTCGATAACAAAATGGCTTACTGCACCTGTGAGTGCAGTAAATGTCATAATAAATACGCTTGTACCGACTGCTGTTTTCAGTTCGTACCCCAGCACCATAGTCAAAATCATAAGCATCATCATTCCGCCGCCTGCACCTACAAATCCGCAGATAAAGCCGATAAGCATGCCGAAAATGATGGACTGCACAAGCCTTTTCTTCGGTGAAACTGCGTTCATTGCTTCCTTTGTGGTGTTAACAGGCTTCACAATGAATTTGATACCCATAAGAGTTGTCATAAACACAGATGTGCCGCCCATTGCATCGTTTGGTACGAAGCTTGCGACAAAGCTTCCTACAAAGGTAAAAAGCAGAACGGCAAGCATCATTACAATGCCGTTTTTTATGTCAATATTTTTGTTTTTGTGATATGTATAGGCACTTACACCGCTTGCGAGGACGTCACTTGCGAGGGCAATTCCGATTGCACTGTACGCAGGCATATCGAGGAAAGTCACCAGCATAGGGGTAATTACAACAGCCGCACTCATTCCTGCAAAGCCTGTACCCAAACCTGCACCGCAGCCTGCAAGCAGGCATACTATAATTGTAATAAACAGTTCCATAATATACTTCTTTCTGAAAAATTAATTAAATTTTACAATATATACTTTTTGCAGTTGCAAAACTAACATCAATCCATTTTCTCCAAAACATCTATCAATTCACGCCAATCGTGAATATGCAGGTGATTATACCATATTTTATTTGTGTATAAAAATAGTACATATACAATCGTATACACATCTATAAAACATTAAATTTCAATGTCATCATAATCGTATTCTGGAACAATATAGCCCTCCCATTTACGATTATGCTTTAAGCACTTATCAATATTTTCGATTATTTCTTCAATTGACATACACAGATTCTCTGTTGTGAAAGAATCATCAAAGTGTTGTTGGTACTCTTGAAGCTTTATATCAAACTTTTTCATTAGTGCATTACGCTTTTTAAGTTCATTCTCAGGTAACTTTGGTTCAGGAATTTTTATTATCCCCATACATAAGCCTCCCTTTAAGCATTTGTAAAACAACTTATATTTTAAGTAATTATATCATATTTATGCTGAAAAGACAACTCACTTGTAACGTTATATTGACAAACCATATTTGGTATGGTATCATTATATTAAGATGAATACAAGTTAAGGAGGAATTTATGGACATATATGAAGCTGTGAACAAGATGAAAAATGAGCAGAAGAACATATTTGACCTTAATCTTCGTGTGACGTTTTATGCCCGTGTTTCCACCACCAAGGAGGAACAGGAAAACTCTATCGAAAATCAGATTATGTTCTTCACGGATTTTATAAAAAGCAACAAGAACTGGACTTATGTTGAGGGTTATGTTGACCGTGTACGCGGTGAAAATGCGGCTAATCGTATCAATTTTATGCGTATGATTGATGATGGCAAGGCTGGGGTTTTCGACCTTGTGCTGACCAAGGAAGTAAGCCGTTTTGCCCGTAACACCATTGACAGCCTTACTTACACCCGTGAGCTTCTGCGTGCGGGGGTTGGGGTATTTTTTCAGAATGACAATATCTGCACCATTGACACAGACAGCGAACTTCGGTTGACGATTATGTCGAGTATTGCGGCTGACGAAGTGCGAAAGCTTTCGGAGCGTGTACGCTGGGGACAAAAGCGTGCTATTGAAAGTGGAAATGTTATGGGCAACAGCCGTATTTTCGGTTATGACAAGAAGGATTGCAAGCTTGTTATAAACGAGAGTGAAGCCGAAATGGTTAGGCTGATTTTTGAGGAGTACGCTACTGGAAAGTACAGCGTGCGGAAAATTGAAGATATTCTTTTCAGCAAGGGTTATCGTGGGCGAAGCGGCACACGAATTCATCACAACACGATTTCGGGAATTATTCAGAACCCCAAATACAAGGGTTTTTACTGCGGAAACAAGGTTAAGGTTATTGATTACCGTACGAAGGAACAGCGTTTTCTGCCTGAGGATGAATGGGTTATGTACAAGGACGAAACCGGTGAGGTTGTTCCTGCGATTGTCAGCGAGGAGCTTTGGGACAAGTGCAATGAGATTTTCCGTGCGAGAAGTGCTACGGTTAAGTCCCGTGAGCACTCGCTGAAGGACAAGAGCGTTTTCACGGGGAAGATTTTCTGTGCGGCAGATGACAAGGCATACTGGCGGACAAGCTACTCAAACAGTGTTTCACAGGGAAAGCCGATTTATCAATGGATTTGCAGTGAGAAAAAGAAAATGGGTGCAAAGGCTTGTGCTTCGTTTTCAATTCTTGAAGCCGACTTGTACAAGATGCTTTCGGGGCACTTCAAGGACATTGCCGAAAACATTGAGGAGTATATTGCTGATTTTCTGAAAATTTACCGTGAAACAGATACCTCGGCAAATGTTCAGCGTGAGCTTGATGCGCTGCGGACACGCCTTGACAAGGAAAAGGCTAAACGTGAAAAGCTGCTTGATGCGTACACGGAGTCGCTTATTTCAAAGGCGGAATTTAAGGAGCGTAATGATGCTTCAAACATTACAATTAGTGAGCTTGAAGAAGATATTCACGCTGTTGAGAAAAAGTCGATGGAGTCGGAGGATTACGTTAAGGAGCTTGAAAATATTGAGCGGTATTTCAAGGAGATGTACTCCCCTGACCGTGATATGACCCGTGAGGAAGTTGATGAGATGGTTGTGACGCTGATTGACAGGATAAATGTTATTCCGCGAAACAAGGAATGTATGAAGCTTGAAATCAAGCTGAAAACTGGTGCAAACCACGATTACACCTACGTTCGCGGGCGTAGTAGCGACGGTTGTCGTTCGGGACATATCAGCAAGAAGATGATTGATGCTTACAAGCAGGGCGTTAATTCCTAACCTATTGGTTACAACTGAATTATAAACACAAAACGCACAGTGGATTTTCCGCTGTGCGTTTCTGCTTATTTTTCTATTATTTTTATTGCACACTTAACTCCGTCAACAGCCGCGGACATTATTCCTCCTGCGTAGCCTGCGCCCTCGCCGCAGGGATAGAGGTTGCTGATAGAAAGCGAGGTCATTTCGTCATTTCGTGTAATTCTTACCGGTGAAGATGTTCGGGTTTCGGGTGCGGTAAGGACTGCATTTCTGTTGCCGAAGCATTTCATTTTCCGTGCAAACTGATTTAAACCGACACGCATTAAGTCCGTAACCTGTTTAGGAAACAGCTCATTAAAGTTACACTCGGTTACTCCGATTGCATAAGTTGGCTTGACTTCTGCACCTTTAAGACTTCCTCCGCCGTCAAGGAAGCTTCCGACCGTTGAAGCAGGTGCTGTATAATTTTCACCTGCAAGCTGATATGCTTTTCGCTCGATGCTTCGTGCGAAGGTTACTCCGTCGAGAGGATTGTTGCCAAAATCATCTGTTGAAACAGAAACCACAAGTGCGGCATTTGCGTTTTCACCATCACGGGCAAACTCGCTCATTCCGTTTGTTACTACTGTTTCATATTCACTTGATGAGGGCACGACTGTACCTCCGGGACACATACAAAATGTATACACGGCACGTTCTCCCTGACGATAGGAAAGCTGATATTCGCCCTGCGGAAGATTGGGATTATTCCAATGCTTGCCGTAAAGAGAACGATTGACGTCCTCCTGCTTATGCTCAATTCTTGCACCAACGGAAAATGGCTTTGGTTCAAGGAAAATCTTTTTATTATACAACATTTCAAAGGTATCTCGTGCGCTGTGTCCGATTGCAAGGATAAGATAATTGCAAGGGATTATGTCCCTCCCGTTAATGGTTACGGATTTGATTTTTCCGTTTTCCGCTTCAAAGTCTGTAAGGGTTGACTTAAAACGCACTTCGCCGCCAAGTTCAATGATTTTCTCACGAATATTTTTTACTACATTTCTCAGCTTATCTGTACCGATATGCGGCTTTGCTTTTATAAGAATTTCCTCAGGTGCACCGAATTCTTCAAGTTTTTCAAGAACATAACGACAAAGCGGGTCTTTTATTCTTGTTGTCAGCTTTCCGTCAGAAAATGTACCTGCTCCTCCCTCGCCGAACTGCACATTTGTGCATGGGTCAAGTTTTGCATTTTTCCAGAAATTATTGACTGCCTCTACTCTTTCGTCGACGCTTGCACCGCGTTCTATTACAACAGGCTCAAATCCGTACTCAGCAAGGGTAAGTGCCGCAAACATTCCTGCAGGACCAAAGCCTGCAATAACAACCCGCTGTTTATTTACACAAGCTGATTTATCAGGCATTACATTTTTTTGTTCTACTGCAGAACAAAAAGGGTATTTATCACAAATACGTTTTTCATCTTTCTCACTGCCAAGCTCAATCCAAACGGAAGACACAAGTTTAATATTTGCATTATCTCTTGCATCAAGTGATGTTTTATGCACACCACATCTTTTAGAATCAGAAGAATTCAATCGGATTTTTCTCATTGCAGCCAAAATTATTTCTTCTTGTGAAGCTGTTATCGAAGTTTTTACTTGTGAAACTATTACAGCCATACTAACCTCATTCCTCAAATCAAGGCGGAAAAGCATAACCTTTCCGCCTTGTTGTTAATTATTATCTTTTGCAATAACCTGAATTGTTGCCATTGGTGAAAGCACTCCCTCAGAACCTGTACACCATATATCGTCATAAGCCGGAATACTGAATGTTACAGGAAGCTTACAGTAACCTTCCTCGATATCAAATGTATTCAACATATCAATTTGAGCATTTACATCGATATATGTCATCTGTTCAAGAGTTTTCTCAGGTCCTGCAAACATAGGAGTTACTCCTGAAGTTACAATCTTGAATTCAAATTGTGAAGGAGCATTAATTAACTGTATGGACGAATTAGTAATATGGATAGGCCTTACACCTATGCCTTCAGTTGGACACTTTACTGTAATTTCCTTTACATCGTTCCAGTCCTGATAACTTTCGGGAAGGAAATCTGCTGTGAAAAACGTGAATTCCTCTTCTTCATCATCACCAACCTCACGCATATCAATTGTACCGATATCCACTTTATTTCGCTCTACGGCATTTTCATCTGCTACCGCAACAACAAGCTCATTTACAGAATATTCAAGCTGTTCCTTAAACGCTTCAACATTAAAACTTGGCGGAGCATTTGTTATGCGTACATCAAGCTTTACAGTTTGTTTTGCATATACCGGAACATGAACTGTAAAGTCATTTTTGTCATATTTCAGTTGACCGTATTCATCATGAATTACTGTTGCATTATTGTACAGCTTAATAGTATTGGTTTTAAAATCAGTTGTATTTGTAAGAATGGTGTCTTCACGGATTATTACTGTAGCCTTGGTAATTTCATCAACAGTTGATGCAGGACCTGTTACACTTACCTTATTAGGTACAACTGCAATATCGTTCACATCACCCATAATATATCCATCTGCAGCATTCACTCCGGTAATTTCAGGACTGACAGGAATTTCCTTAGTTATAATCCTGTCAAAAGAAACATTTACTATCGCTGGTTCAATCTTTGTTACCTCAAAATCCTTATTTGACAAGCTTTCTATTTCCAACGGAAGATTGTATTCCATTGCATACATAACATTATCTGCTGAAGCTACTGCTACAAGGTCTTCTGTTTTGATATTTCCGACCTCCCCTCTGTTGCCTGTAAGATAAACTGTTACTGTTTCAACTGACTGAGACATTGCCTGATATCCGCTTGCTTCGGCATATGTTCCCTCAAGAGCAATCTGTATAGGCACATTATAGACAATTTCATTAATAATCGGATATTCACTTACCGAAATAACGAACCATATTGCTATTGCAGCAATTATTGAAGTTATTTTTATAACAACATCCTTTTCAAACAGCTTTGAAAAGGAATTGCTAAATTTTTTGAACACATTTTTTATTACACCGAAAACGTTCATTTCTATGATGTTTCCTCCACTCAGATTTTATCTGTATATTTCTTCTTTTTGAACAAACCGTTACGTTCCTTTTTATCACTGATATCACTATTGTTCTTCGGAGGCTTGGAATTTCTCTGTGGTTTTTCAGGAAGAAGCTTCGTTCTCAAAATCTTTTTAAGGCTATCTCTTGTAAGTGGTCTTTCCAGGTTTCCGTTCTCTGCAATTGAAATAGTTCCGGTCTCTTCAGAAACAACAATTACAAGTGCGTCAGAGTTTTCACTCATACCGATTGCGGCACGATGTCTTGAACCCAAAGCCTTATTGATAGTTTCTTCCTTTTGCGGCTTAGGAAGAAAGCATGCTGCTGCAAGAATCATTCC
The DNA here is from genome assembly GCA_018110825.1 of Oscillospiraceae bacterium. GTDB lineage: Bacteria > Bacillota > Clostridia > Oscillospirales > Ruminococcaceae > RGIG8773. The sequence goes on along the minus strand of JAGBCL010000119.1, from coordinate 44,934 downwards.
GTCACGCATTATAACGGCGCCGTCGTGGAGAGGAGTTTTGGGGTAAAAGATGTTGCCGAAAATCTCCTTTGACGGTGCGGCGTTAAGAACTGTACCCGTATCAATCTGTTCACCAAGCTTTGACTCACGTTCTATAACAATGAGTGCGCCTGTAGTTGTTGCGGACAAATCCTCGCAGGCTTCACAGATTGCGTCAATGGCAATACTCCATTTTTGTGTAAGCGCATCACTGGTTTCAGCTGTTAAAGAAGAAAAGACAGGAAGCTTTGAAACACGGGAATGGCCCATTTTTTCAAGTGAACGACGAAGTTCAGGCTGAAAAAGGACAACAATTGCCAACATACCAATATCAAAAACACGGTTTATAAGGTATGCCATAGCTTTCATTCCGACAGCATCCATAATGAAATAAGCAATAAAAATTAGGATAATTCCTCGGATAAGACCGCCTGCACGGGTTTCCTTAACAAACGTAAAGCCCTTATAAATCAACACGGAAAGCACAGCTATATCAATTACATCCCAAAAGCCGATTGGGAGTATGCTTCGTATCAGCGAACTCATTCTATATACAAAGTCCATTTATCAGACCATTCCTTTCGGCAAACATATATTATTATTGTAGCATTATTTTCCGTTTTTTTCAATACCCTGACAAACTTTTTTTGTACAAAAAAGGCAAGAGCACACAGGTACTCTTGCCATAAACATATTAAAGAACAACAGGTTCAAATTCAAGTCTGATTTTTGGCAGTTTCTTTACTGTGTAGTAGTAGTTTTCTGCCCAGTCATCACCCTGTGATGGGTCATTCTCACCGCTTGCAGGAGGTGCAAAAAGCTTGAGAGTCATATCGCAGGCACCTTCGAGAGGCTTCTCGTAGAATGCACTCATAAGGTCGATGCACTTTGCTTCAGGTGACTTATAGAACCATCTGCCGTTGATTTCCATCATATAGTTACTGTCGTCATCCTCATCGAAATAGAGTTCACAGAAATGTGGATTGCTGTCGAAATGCATTGGAATTGCAAGACCTTCTGCGTCCTCTGCTCCGCCCCAACGGAGTGTTACAGGAAGTTCAATTTCAGCCCCCTGCTCCATTTTAGGGAGGAAACGCTCGCTATGAATAATTTCCTTGTAAGTCTGCATAACAGGCTGTGGAATACCGACGTCAGCGTTATTAGGGTCCTGAATTTCAAGGCCGAGACGACCTCTGTCACGGAACTGATAGAATGTGAAGCCGCTGAACCAGTCTGCGTTTTCTTCTTCCATAATATCGCAGAATTCCTTGACCATCATTGCCTGGTCGTAAGCACCTGTTACGTCACCGTCAGCGTTGAACTCGGACATTACCATTGGCTTTGCAACGCCGCCATTAAGCTCCTTATATCTTTCAAAGCTGAGTTTTGTGAGGTTGTATGTATCTCTTACCTTGCTTCTGGAGAAGCTTGTACCGCCCTTCTGTGCAACGTCAAAAGGCCAGCCCCAGTGGAGAGCCATATACTTGTCAACAGACCAGATATCAGCCTCAGGGATACACTGAGCAAATTCCTTTTCCTTTTCCATTTCAGGACCATTTTCAGGATGCTCAACACCGCCGATGCAGATGATAGTCTTAACGTTAGGAGCGTGCTCGTGGATAATCTTGCTGAAACGAACAAAGAAATCAGCAACGCCCTGATAGGTTGTACGCTTTGTAAAGGAGAACCAGTCGCCTGTTGCTTCGTGGTTGATACGGAGAAGCAGTCTGCCGAAAGGACGCAAATCCTTTGCGATTGCGATGAGGTGCTCGTCGGACACGTTAGGGTCAACAGTAAGTGTAAGGGTAACGTCCTGACCGTGACGGCGGACATCTCTCATATAAGTGAAAGGCTCATCGTCGGTTGTTCCGTTAAGACCGCCCTTGTATGTAAAGTAGTCGTCGTATGGGTAATCCCACTGGAAGGAAACCTCGGCATCCTTCATTACCTCGGAAATTCTGCCTGGCCACTCCTTATCAAGTGGGTAGTAGCAATACATAAGGCTGATACTTCTGTGTGGTCTGCCCAGGGCGTGGAGGATATAGTCCTGATTAACGTACTCGCCTCTTTCGGAGCCGTCGCCAAGGTCAACAGCGCACTTTGCAGCGCCCATATGGATACCATAAATTTTATCGCTCATTTTTCATACAACCTTTCGTCAGAAAATAACAATTTCTATATAAAAGTAATCGTTTCCATAAGAATAATTTAACATATATTTTTCTGTTTGTCAATTACTAATTTGTGAACTTAATGGAGTTTGGAATGTGGAATGTGGAGTTAGGAATTAAATTTTGCCCTATACCTATTTGTTTTTTGCTCCTTTATATCTCAAAAATGCTTCACACCAATCGTGCAATTCAATATTATCATTAATAAGATTATAATTCTTTATGTTTACAAGATTATATTTAATTTTATTATTTCTATAACCATCAATTAGTTCACAAAACATATAAGTCATATCATATGTAATGTCTTCAAGCATTTCCTCGGTAGATGAATACTTATCCTTTTGAGCCATTGTAAAGCCTACTGCAAATTCTTGTATTTTTCTTAATTCTTCATAAAATAATTTCTGTTCATCAGTCATATTGTCACTCCTAAAAACAAAGGGCGGAAAAATCCGCCCTCAATTACATTTTAATTATCGAACAAACCACGATGTATTTCTGCAACGCAGAAATACTCGTAAACGAAAGCTTGCTTTCGTTTTACACATTAAATCTGAACAGAACAACGTCACCGTCATTCATTACGTACTCCTTACCCTCGGAACGGACAAGTCCCTTTTCCTTTGCGGCATTGAGTGAGCCGCACTCCATAAGGTCGTCGAAGCTGACAACCTCAGCACGGATAAAGCCTCTTTCAAAGTCGGTATGGATTTTACCTGCCGCCTGTGGTGCTTTTGTACCATTTGTGATTGTCCACGCTCTTACTTCTGGCTGTCCTGCTGTGAGGTAGGAAATAAGTCCGAGAAGTGCGTAGCCTTCCTTGATAATTCTGTCGAGGCCTGAAACCTCAAGACCAAGCTCGGAAAGGAACATTGCCTTGTCCTCGTCGCTCATATCGGAAATTTCAGCTTCAAGCTGTGCACAAATCGGGAGAACAGCTGCGTTCTCACGCTTTGCAATTTCGCAAACCTTTTTATAGTGGACGGAAGTTTCGATGTTGTTCTTGAAGTCATCCTCGCAAAGGTTTGCTGCATAGATGACAGGCTTTGCGGAGAGAAGCGGAGTTGTTTTGATAAGCTCAGCCTGCTCCTCTGTGAAGTCGAATGAACGTGCGGAATGGCCCTCTTCAAGGTGCTGTTTAAGCGCTTCAAGAAACTCTACTTCTGCAAGGAACTTCTTGTCGCCCTTAGCGGCTTTCTTTGCTCTGTCGATACGGCGGTCAACCATTTCGATATCTGAGAAGATAAGCTCCAAATCAATTGTTTCAATATCACGTTCAGGGTTGATTTCACCGTCAACGTGGATAATATCGATATCCTCGAAACAGCGTACAACGTGAACGATAGCGTCAACCTCACGGATATTTGCAAGGAACTTATTGCCAAGTCCTTCGCCCTTTGATGCACCCTTTACAAGGCCCGCGATATCAACAAATTCGAGGGTTGCAGGGGTGAACTTATCGGGGTTATACATTTCCTTGAGCTTATCGAGTCTTTCGTCGGGAACGGAAACGATGCCTACGTTAGGCTCGATTGTGCAGAACGGATAGTTTGCAGACTCAGCGCCTGCATTTGTAAGTGCGTTAAAAAGTGTACTCTTTCCCACGTTAGGGAGACCAACCATACCAAGCTTCATATCTTTGAAAATCCTTTACTGTATAATAATATTTAATCAGAATGAAAGTGCTTCATCATCATAGTCGTAATCATCGTCATCATAGTCAAAATCAAGTTCTCTTGCATAATCACCTGCATTGAATGTATTCTTCTTAGCCTTCTTTGACTTTACGTTTGCTGTGCACACGATACCAATAATAAGACCTACGATAAATGAAACAACAGCGATAAGTACGATAACACCATTTGAAACGGAAACCTCTTCCTTAGCCTTAGCAACAGTATTTGCAGCAAATTCCTTAATCATAATAATACTCCTTATCCCCGCCGTTTAATTTAAAGCAGTCATTTACGGCGGCAAATGATGCACAATAATCGGTAATCCGACATATCTTATTACATTATACAATTTTTCAAATCAAATTGCAAGATATTTCAAAAAAATTTATCAGACATGTTTTTGTTGAAATGCAACGAAAACAACTGTTAAAAATAGTAAACTTTTGTTGAAGTTTGTATTTTCCACTTGATATGGATACTCTGTTATGGTATAATAAAAAAGATTTATGAAAATTGAAAAGGAGTTTTACTATGTCCCACTGGATTGAAAAAAGTAATATTTATCACCTCTACCCTCTTGGTTTCTGCGGTTGTGAGCGTTTTCGCTCCGAAGCAAAAGAACTTGACAAGGGTAGAATTTTGAAAGTTATTGAGTGGATTCCGCATCTCAAAAGCCTGAATATGAATGCTGTTTATTTCGGACCTGTTTTTGAATCATTTGAACACGGCTACGATACAACTGATTACTACACAATTGACAAGCGCCTTGGTACAAACGAAGAATTCGGCAAGGTCTGCGAGGAGTTGCACAAGAACGGTATCCGTGTTATTCTGGACGGCGTTTTCAATCACGTTGGCAGAGACCATTTCGCTTTCAAGGATTTACAGCAGAACGGTCAGAATTCACGCTACAAGGACTGGTTTGCAGGCGTAAATTTCGGTGGCCGCTCCCCTTACGGTGACAACTTCTCTTACGATGGCTGGAACGGCTGCTACAACCTTGTAAAGCTTAATCTTTACAACAATGAAGTTGTTGAGCATCTTTTCGGTGCTGTAAAGATGTGGATTGAAAAGTGGGGTATTGATGGCATCCGTTTTGATGCGGCTGACTGTCTTACTGACGATTTTATCAGACGTATTCACACGCTGACACGCGGTATGCGTCCCGACTTCTGGCTGATGGGCGAAATTATTCACGGTCAGTACAATCACTGGGCAAACCCTGAAATGTTTGACTGTGTTACCAACTATCAGTGCTACAAGGGAATTTACTCTTCCCACAATGACCGCAACTACTTTGAGATTGCGCACTCTATCGACTATCAGAACGGTCAGTACGGCAATCTTTATATGTACAACTTCCTTGACAACCATGATGTTTCACGTCTTATGTCGGTACTTAAAGACCCTGCGAGAGTTGAGTGCTGTTACACAATGATGTACGGTATGTATGGTGTTCCATCGATTTATTATGGAAGTGAATTCGGCATTTATGGTGCAAAGGGACACGGTGCCGAGGCTGACCTGCCTGTAAGACCTTGTCTCGACCTTAATAACATTCCTGACAGAAATAATGAGCTTCTGAAGCACATTTCTGCACTTGGAGCTATAAGACTCTCCTCCCCTGCAATTCAGACTGGCGGATACTCAAAAATGGAACTTCGCAATCAGACCTTCTCTTTCAAGCGTGAAAAGGATGGCGAAGAAGTTTACGTTCTGCTGAATGTAAGCGATGGTGACTACACATTCCGTTTCAACACGAAATATGGCAAGCTTGTTGACCTGCTTACAGGAAAAACTTTTAACGGTGGCAATGCTGAAATCTGCGTGCCGAAGAACAAGTCAATGATTATTGCTGACGGAAGCAAGGCTGTTGAAATTCCTGAGCCTGAGGTTATTGAGGTTAAGGTTGAAGCACCTGCTGAGCCTGTGCCTGCCCCTGTTGTTGAGGTAAAGGAAGAGCCTGCACCAAAGAATAATGGCGTTGTTGGAATTGGTGTACCTGAGGGAAGAAAAATCATTCTCGGAGGTCACTACAAGCACTTCAAGGGCGGAGATTATGTTGTTCTGAATGTTGCAAAGGACAGCGAAACTCTCGAAGAAATGGTTGTTTATATGCAGATTTACGACAAGCCGACAATTTGGGTAAGACCGCTCAAAATGTTCCTTGAAGATGTTGATGACCATGGCAATGTCAAGCCGAGATTTGCTTTTGTTGAATAAAAAACTAAGGGTACCAACTGAAATGTTGGTACCCTTATTCATTAACAGCAGCCTGGCTTCTTTACGAAAGACATGCAGTCTGTACACTCTGGAACTGTTGGGTTCTTTTCGTGAGTGCCTACCTGAATGCAATCGAGTGTGCAGTAGTGTTCGCTATCCATATTGTACTTGCAGGATGTTACATCGCACTTAATAGATGGGTTCTTCATTTTTCATTTCTCCTTTTTTACGGAAAATAAAACCGCAGACACGGAGTATTCTCCGCATCCGAGGTATGATTTTTCCTTACAGATTTACCGCTGTTTATGACGGTAAAAATATTATATGTAGGACGCTGTGATAAATGCTATGGAATTTTTGGTATAAAAAATATGTATATTCTGCATAAAAAATCTCTTGAAAAAAGTGAGTTTGTATGTTATAATATTTTTTACAAAATTTATTGAAAGGAGCGATGTTATGGATTTTTATTTACCGCAAAGCGTCAGTATGATTATTGACAAGCTTGAATACAACGGCTTTGAAGCGTATATTGTCGGCGGTTGTGTTCGCGATTCCATTCTTGGCAAAAAGCCTAACGACTATGACATCGCAACTTCTGCAACTCCCCGTGATATCAAAAAATGCCTTTATGGCTACAAAACTATTGACACTGGTATCAAGCACGGCACGGTTACGGTTGTTGTAAACGGTGAAAACATCGAAGTTACTACGTTCAGAATTGACGGTGCTTACGAGGATAACCGACACCCGATGGAGGTTGAATTCTCTACAGATATTGTTGATGACCTTTCAAGGCGTGATTTTACAATAAATGCTATGGCTTACAATCCGAGGACAGGGTTGATTGACAGTTTTGGTGCACAGAAAGACTTATTCAACCGAAGGATTGCTTGTGTCGGAGAGCCTTCTGTTCGTTTCAGCGAAGATGCTCTCAGGATTATGCGTGCACTCCGTTTTTCTTCTCAGCTTGGGTTTGAAATTGAAAAGACTACTGCACTTGCTATTCATGATATGAAGCATTTGCTCAACAATATTTCCAAGGAAAGGATTGCCAAGGAGCTTGAACTGATACTCAATGGTATTGCTCCGTGTGATATTCTTACTGAATTTGCTGATGTTTTTGAGGTTATTATTCCTGAAATAGGTCCTTGTATCGGATTTAACCAACATAACCGATACCATGTTTATGACGTATGGACACATACTGCGGATGCAATTGAGCACTCAAAACCTTTGCCTTATGTACGTCTTGCTCTCATGCTTCACGACATTGCAAAACCACTTTGTTTCCGTCTTGACGATGAGGGCAACGGCCACTTTTTCAATCACGAAAAACAAAGTGCCGAACTTGCAGAGGTTATTCTGCGTGACCTGCATTTTTCAAATGAAACAATTGAGAAAGTATGCACGCTTATCAAGTATCATTATGTTACACCAGTTGATGATTACAAAGTTGTACGCAGACTGATTGCAACTGTTGGTGAGGAATTGTTCCCTCTCTTGTTAGAAGTTATGCGTGGTGACAACCGTGCAAAGCAAAGCTTTTGTTTTGAGAGAGTTCAGACGGTTGACGCAATGCAGGTCAAGGGTTATGAAATTATGTTGCAGAATCAGTGTCTGAAGGTTACAGACCTTGCTGTTGACGGAAATGATATGATTGATTTGGGTTTTGCAGGCAAAGAAATCGGCGGAATGCTTGACGAAATGCTGGATAACGTAATCGAGGAAAAGCTTGAAAATGAACGTGAAAAGCTGCTTGAATTTGCACGTTCAAAAAAGTTATAAAAAAATTCGGATTTACTATTGACAAATCAAATGTTGTATGGTAAAATATATAAGTCGCTGGATAATAGGCGGCTTCTTGGAGAGGTGTCCGAGTGGTTTAAGGAGCTGGTCTTGAAAACCAGTGATACGGCAACGTACCGTGGGTTCGAATCCCACCCTCTCCGCCATTCAATTTAATATAATAAGTGGTTACCATTATGCAGAAGTACTCAAGTGGTGACGAGGCGCCCCTGCTAAGGGCGTAGGTCGGGTAACCGGCGCGAGGGTTCAAATCCCTCCTTCTGCGCCAAAGAGCATTATCGTTTGATAATGCTCTTTTTATTTTTAGAGGTGACAATATGATTACATTTACTTACCTGAACAAAAACGAAAAAGAATACTTTCTGCCAAAGTTATTCGATTTACTTAATGATAATATGCACGAAATTGCTCCGACTGAATTACCATACGAACAAGAAAAGAAACAATGGCTTGACAATGTTTCCCCTGCCCTTGACAAGCCTGCACGTCAGATTATAATGTGTTTTGATGACAAAGAATTGATTGGGTACATTCAATACTATATAAACGATAAGCAGCTTATGATTGAAGAATTACAGCTTAAAAAGGAATATCATTGCACTTTAACCTTTTATCGTTTCTGCAAGCATTTTATAGACACGCTTCCAGCAGATATTGAGTATGTTGAAGCATTTGCCGACAACCGAAACATCAAGTCACAGAAGCTTATGCAAAAACTTGAGATGCAACTTATCGACACCATCTCTGACTTTGTTCATTTGCGTGGATATGCAAAAATTGTCAAAAAACATTTTTACAGCTGAAAATAATTTGCAGTTTTTCACCCCATAAAACTACCGCGTCCGTTTTAAGACAGACGCGGTTGTTTTTATTTATTTGCAATTATTCTGAAATTTACAAAGTCAAAATCACATCCCGGCAGGAATTTGAAATGCACAGAACATTTTTCACGTATATCAGGAATTGGTGTTGCAACGGTAATATTATCATTGCTTCCTGGGAACTCGATTATCTGTGCGATTTCCTTTCCGCTTTCTGTTACAAAGTGAACATGAATTGAATCATTATCATGATGAGTACGTCCTGTAATTTGGATTTCACTTGTTCCTTTTGCAAAATCCATATCATCAAAACGCAGGAACACATTATTGCCGATATGCTCAACAGTTGTTCCGACAATTTCAAACGTATCGCCGTGAAGCTCATCATTATCCGATGCATTGATTGTCTCATATGCTTTCAGCTTAGGTTCAAACACAAAACCTCCGAAGTCAATTCTGAGGTCAGTTTTGTCAAATTCGAAATAAATATCATGCTCTCCACGGATTTTTTCAGCAAGTTTAAAGCTGTTAGGAATATAGGTCTGCCAGATGAAGTTTGCCTGATATGTAAATTCTCCAAGCTTGACAGAACCTCTTTCAAACGGCTTTCCTGACCACAGGCGGAAACCGAACGGACAATCCTTATGCCAATTAATGATATTTACGGTAAAGGCGTCAGCACCATACTTACCAAAGTCAGTTTTACCGAAACCAACAACATTACTGTCCGCCTTGATATTTACGCCGCCTTCGCGAACTTCATCCATAAGCTTGATGCTGTCGGTATACAGACAACCTACAACAAATTCATATGGATTAATCTGAGCCTGACCAAAACCTTCAGCGGTATATTCCAGCTCAGAAATAATTTCAGGCTGTTTTCTTCCATTCAAGCTATAGCAGCGAAGTCGGAAGCTTCCGTCTCCGATTGGCTTTACCAACGCACTGTTCCCTTCAATTTCGAGTTCTGCAATCTTTGTTTCAATACCACTGTTTGTTACAATGCTCCAACAGATATCATTATATGTTGCATTTTCAGGAAGAATTTTTGCTGTGATTCCAGATATCGGACAATCAGGTGTGATAACGCTTCCGGTATTACGCACAAGTTCTATTTTACGAATCGGGATTTCATTTTCATATGGGTCAACTGTAACATTTTCAATGACACTTATTCCATTTCTGATTTCAGCAGGTACAGCTTTTACGGTTACTGAGGCAGGAACAAGTCCTTCTGATTCGGCAGTAACAATCACGTCACCTGATGAAACAGGTGCGGCAATGTAGGCAACAGCCTTACCGGAGAAAAGACGACGGCTTATTGACTTATACTGGTCATAATCTGTGCTGTCGCCGTTGTCAAAACCTACAAGTCTTCCGCCTGTTACAGTTAGTCTGACACGGTCACGGGCATTTTTTACTTCATATCCGTCTGCATCAACTGTTGATACGGTTACTGTAAACAAATCTTCACCGTCTGCCTTGATTTCTGATTTATCGGATGCGAGAACAAGCTTTGAACTGTTACCGAAGCTATGCTCAACTGCAGAAATTTCTTCTCCTGCTGAATTTATTCCGACAACCTTTATTTCACCTTTTTCATACGGAATCTGCCATGCAATTGTATATTCCTCAGCAGGCTTTTTACCTGCGGATTTACCGTTTACAAAAAGCTCGGCTTCATTGAGATTTGTATAGGCAACAACATCTATAAGCTGGCCTTCGTTAAAATCCCAGTATGGCATGATATGAAGCACGGTTTTGTCGGTCCATGCTGCTTCATACAGATAGAAGCTGTCCTTTTTCAGACCAGCGGTATCTATACTTCCGAAGTACGCATTCTTTGTAGAATAAGGTGACGGTTCACCGATATAATCGCTTCCTGTCCAGATATACATACCTGCACAATAATCGGTATCACGGTTTATTGCGATAATTTTCTGTGCTGTTTCTGCAGAAGCACCTGCTCGGCAATTGCCCAGAGATGAACACTGCAAATCATCATGGGTCATAAACGCACAATCTCTTGGGAAATGATAAACTCCACGGCTCTTCACTCCGGAAGTAGTTTCACTTCCGTAAATCTTCCAGTGCGGATATTTTTCATGATGTTCGGAATAAAGCTTTTCGCCGTAATTATATCCTGCAAGGTCAACTTCTTTTGCACAATTCTGGGCACCGTCCCACGGCATATAATTTGAACCGATTGTGGTTGGTACATTACAGCGGTAATCATGTTTTCGTACTGCTTTATGAAGCATTTCAGCAACCTCACGTCCTCTTGGGGAAACGTGGGTATCGTAAATTTCATTACCTACGCTCCACATAATTACGCTCGGATGGTTACGGTCACGTCTTATCCAGCTTGCAACGTCCTTTTCATACCACTCGTCGAAGAAACGTGCATTATCGAATTCGGTCTTTGGACGCTCCCACATGTCATATGCTTCGCTATTGACAAGTATACCCATCTCGTCACAAAGCTCCATGAACTCCTTTGCTGGCATATTATGAGATGTACGGACAGAATTTACGCCCATTTCAAGCATTGATGCAAGCTGGCGTTTTGCTGCTGCTTTATTGAATGCTGCACCAAGGCAACCCAGGTCATGATGCAGGCATACACCATTTATTTTGACATTTCTGCCGTTTATGAAAAAGCCCTCATCAGCAGTAAATTCAATTGTTCGGAGTCCGACCTTATATTCAGAATTATCAATCAGAGAATTATTCTTTTTCAGTGAAACTGAAAGGTTGAGAAGATTGGGTGAAAATGTATCCCAGATATTTTCCTCTCCGATATTTTCAAGGATGAATTTATGTTCAAAGTTTTCATCGGCAGGTATTTCTGCGGTATATAAAAGATTATTGCCATCAAGAGAAATTTCTGCTGTACAGCCATTACTGTTTACAAATTCTGCAGAAATGGTACAATTCCAGTTACTTCCGCTTTTCTCGGCGGTAAAGTAAACACTGTCCGTAACTATATATGTTTCTGTTGTTTCGATAAGCCATATATTACGGAAAATTCCTGCTCCCGAATACCAACGGCTGTTTGGTGCATCGTGACGTACAAGGACTGCTATTTCATTTTCACCGTCATGAAGGAAGTCTGATATATCTGCTTCAAATGGAGAATATCCGTACTTCCAGTCAAATGCTTTACGGCGATTGACGAAAACTGAACAGTTCATATATACGCCGTCAAAATACAAACGGATACTTTTCCCTGAAACATTTCCGAAATCATAATTCTTTATGTATCTTCCATAGGAATTTTCATAAAGGTTATTTGTATTATATATCAGCCAGTCATGAGGAATATGCACGGGAGTATATTCCCAATCCCATTCATTATCACCGCTTCCTGCAGGTGTTTTGGCAAATTTCCAGTTGTTATTGAAAAGTGTTTTCATAATATCACCTCATCCCAGTAATTCAGCTGCAACTTTCGTAACAGATGCAAATTCTGTAACTTTTGGCACTTCTTTATTTATTGTACCGAAACCGTACGCTGCATGAACAAATGGGACTTCTGCAAAATCCGAAGCATCACAATCCCCTTGTGTATCTCCCACATAGATTGCTTTATCAAGATTATTTCTTTCTACGACAAGCTTTATATTTTCCCCTTTTCCTTTGCCTGTTCTTCCGGGACATTCAAAATCCACAAAATATTTTTCAAGCTGTGGGTTGCAATGGAAAAAAGTTTGTATGTAGCCGTCCTGACAATTGCTGACAATAATGAGCTTATATCTTTCGCTTAATTTTTTAAGTGTTTCTTCAAGTTTGGGAAAGAGTTTTCCGCTGTTGTCTTTCAGATATTCATGCTCCATCTCACAGCAATCATTCATTATTTCAAGTCTGAGTGTACGTTCAATTTCAGGCATCATCAGCTCTGCAATTGCATCCAGCGTTTTACCCATATATCCATGCATATCTGCAACAGTTATCTGCAAATCAGTTTCCTTACGTTTTGCAAGAGCCATATTCCATGCTGTTACAACCTGCTCGGAAGAATCCCAAAGGGTTCCGTCCAAATCAAAAATTATTCCTTTATTCATAATATCATTCCTCTTTTCAGTAATTCAGCGAACGCACCGAATCCTTATAGATTATTTTACCGTTAACATGCACCATTCCCATTGAAAATGAGGGTTTCTCAATCTTTTGCAGCAGACCTTCAACTGCAAGTTTCGACATATATGCTGTGTTTACTTCAATTGTAGTTACATGCGGGTCACTGATTGTACTGTAAACAGAATTATCAAATCCGGTTACTGAAATATCTTCGGGGACACGATACCCAAGACGTTTGAGCTGTGCAATAAGCATGCAGGCAGTTTCGTCGCAATTACAAACAAATGCAGTTGGCATAACAATGGGCAGAACAACCGGCTTTTGCAGACCCGTATCCAAATCACGGTCACTCAACACATACTGCTCACGGATAGGTATATTATGTTCAATAAGTGATTTGTAGTATCCGAGATATCTGTCCTGAATGCTGCTTGTAGCGTGAATATTACCTACAAAGGCAATATCACGGTGACCGTTTTGTATAAGATAATTAGTCATTTCATAGCTTGCATAGAAGCTGTCGCAAATAACACAGTCTGTATTAACCTGCTCGTTATAGAAGTCCAGAAATACAACTGGAATTTTTGTATCTAGGATTGCACGGGTGTATTTTTTTGATACCTGGCCAAGCATTATTATTCCATCAACTCTTTGCTGGAAGAATATCTTCGGCAGAATTGCATTATCCTCTGCGGATTGGGATAAGGTCTGAAAAAAAGCATAGTGGTCACTTACCTGAAGCAACTGTGAAATATGGCGGAAGAATTTAAAATAAAACGAATCCTCCTGCACATATCTTTCAGCGACAATTACACCTATGTTATTGCTTCGGTCTGCTTTACGCTTGAGTGAAGCTGCATATCGGTATCCCATTTCATCTGCTGTTTTACGTATTTTCATACGCAGCTCATCACTTACGCCTGATTTACCGCTTAAAGCCTTTGATACGGCAACTATGCTCACGCCAAGCTTTTCAGCGATATCCTTCATTTTAACTTCCTTAACCATTTTTCACTTCCTTTTTATGCATTACTTAATGAGATAATACTAACATATTTTTTCATCAATATCAATAGCTTTTGCACGAAAAATGTTACATTCATTTAATTTCATCAGCAAATTTTTAACCTTATTTTTAATTTTAATTTTAAGTAAATTTAATTTGATATTTTAAATATTTTATGAACGAAAACAATTACATTTTCAAAGTTTTTATCGAAAACATTTTCGTAAAATCTTTCATTTTCATCTTACAAAGCAAAACAGATAGTAAAATTCTTCTACACTACAAATAAATCGCACACGTTTTTTGTGCAACATTTACAAACTCGTGAAACTTCTTTGTTAAATCAATAACATATCATATGCAACATATAAAAGATTAATTGGAAATTATTGTGCATAATGCCACTTGTTTGATTTTCAATTGACAAAAAAATCAACACAGTTATAATAATATCGTAACAATTACATTTTCTGATGATTAATTTCATTTCAGAATGTCTATTAAATAAAACAACTCTTAGTTCTGCATAATTGACATAATAATCTTACAAACGGGTGTGTTAAACAATAATTCCATTATGGAGGTTACTAAAATGAATGTAATAAAGCTTGCTGAAATAACAGGTGTTTCAAAATCTACAATCTACCGTGCACTTAATGGAGACAAAATTAAAGAAAGCACCCGACAGAAAATCATTGATACAATAAATGAAAATGATATAAATTTCAGTTTTACCGGATTCGGCAATGATTGTGACAGCCGTGTTAAACTTATCGGACTTGTAATTAGTTCCGCTTATAGAGACCGTTCTGCAACAGAAATGATGAAAGACAGATTTTCGGAAAATGGTTTTACTGTTATTGAAATTGCGGCAGAAGCTGTTGAAAACGGTTCTCATGAAATCAAGAAATACATAAGTAAGAATTTCCGCAGCTTTATTTTCATGGGGAACGGACTGGATACAAAATGCAGCGAATTTATAACACTTGCTGCTTCAAGCCGACCGGTTATTCTTATTCACTCACAGATGAATGGAAAAAATATTCACTGCATAAGTTCTGACGAAAAAGATGCTGTTTCCAAGGCAATTGTAAAACTTGCAGATGATTATGGTCACAAGAATTTTCTCTACTGTATAAGCGACAAAACCGAATATGGTAAAAACATTTCCTGCGTTTTTGAAAACGGCATAAAGCTTTCAGGTTTAGGACGAAACAACTTCTGTTCAGCTGATTGCACTGCTCATCTTTCACCTGTTGATGCGATTCTGTCCGCTCTCAAACGTAATCCTTCAATTACTGCAATCATCACTCAGGACGAAAAGACAGCTGTCAGTGCTGTTGATGCTGCAGAAAGACTTGGTTTGAAAATTCCAAGGGATATTACAATTGTTGGCATTAAAACCTCGGGAGAAATCACCGATTCACATTCTGAAATTGCATATATCGACACCAAGATTTCTACACTCAGCGACATGGCGCTTACACTTACAATCGCTGCAATAAATGGTAAAAGAGCTGTACATCATGTTAATATCCCATGCAGCTTCATTCAGAAAAAAACTGTTGCACGTTCATCCATTCCATACTCCAAAGCAATGTAAAAAGAGGAATGATTATTCATTCCTCTTTTTTTATTATTTCTTCAGTTTGTTTTCTTCTGCATCGATAATGCTCATAAGTTCTGCCAAAGCCTTGTTGTTTTTCTTCTTTTTAGGCGGTGCAATTGTTTCCTTTGGAACAACAGCCTGTTCAGGAATATATGCTTCCTCTCTGACCTCTTCAGGTTCAGTTTCGGTTTTCTTGTCAAAATATGCTTTTACGCTGTCATCAAAGCTTGATTTTTTCGGTGCAGATGTTTCATCCTGAACCGCTGCAATGCTTTCAGGAATAACATTACTGAGATGCGGTGTAAATACAACATCATCACCCTTCTGTGATTTCGGAGCATATTTTTCAAAGAATTCATTTGTCTTTTTAAGTTCAGTATTAATTCTTGTAGGACGATTCATATACTTATCGTCGTCGGAAATTGTATGGATTACTCCTGCTGCAACAGGTTCACGTGAGGTCTGTGGCTTTTTAATTGAATCATATAAGAACAATGGAGAATTATTTTTCTCAGCGTCAGGCTTACGTTCTGTATATTCCGCACGTCCCCTGTTATCAACCGTAAGAACCTTATCAGGCTTAGGTGGTTCAGGTTCGCGATTTACCAAAGGAATTTTACCTGTAACATCCTCAACAAACTTAGGCTCTGATAGTGTTACCGGTGCAGCTTCTTCTGTTCTGCGTGACTGAATAATATCATCAATATCATCCAAAGCATCGGCCTCATCCTCAAGTTTGCGTATACTGAGTATTCTTGCAACCTGAATTGAGATTATGAAAATAAGCGGAATAACTACTGCAATTATAATGCCGACTGTTGATGTTGCAAAATCAAGGAATTTACCGAAACCGTTAATCTGCCATACTGCCTTTGCAATAACTGCATCGGATTCGATACGGAACGTTTCATTTGCTGAAGATGTATCAAATTTTACAACATAATAGGTTTTATCGGCTTCCTGCTGAATCTGGGTAACTCTGATAAGCGTTGTATAATCACCGATATTACACAGAATTACGGAATTTTCTTTTATGTTGGCAATTTCGGACTCCTTGGCGATTACAACCGTATTTTCAGGAAAATCCGGAAGCATGTTTACAGCTTTGGTGTTATAAAAACTATATCCCAGAACTGTTGCTGCTGAGTTGTTATTTCTGAACAAGAAATTAAACGCCAGCATCAATATCATAACAAGCACGAGTACTATTATAAAAATTATCTCAATAACCGCAAAGGCTGAAACTTTTTTCTTAGAATGTGACATAAAAGCCCTCCTGAAGCTAAAAAATTACATAACAAAATATTACCTATACATTATAGCATACTATTTCATAAATTTCAAATAAAATTTCACATTTATATTGACTTTTTTGAAAAAAAAATATATAATTAACTAGTATTACAGATGCTAGTGTAGCACAGTTGGTAGTGCAGCTCATTCGTAATGAGCAGGTCGCGTGTTCGAGTCACGTCACTAGCTCCAATCAGGCAATTTGCTGATTATCTTACCTATTCAGTATAGATATGCGGTTGCCGCAAAGACTGATTTTATCAGTTTTTCTTCTGCTCTTGAGGGTGTGGCTCTCTTGAGCTTTTTTTATTAAAGGAATGATTATATGACAAAAAAGATTTTTATCCACATAGCTGTATTTATATCAGTTATTGCTGTTCTATGGGGAATGCTTATTATATCATCACTTATACCCAACTCAAAAATCAAAGGAAACTTAATGGATAGTGCACTTGCCTATAACAGCAAAGAAGCTTTTGAATTTGATGAAAGCGGACGCTATAATGCTATTTCAGATAATTACGCTGATGTTATTCTCCTTAATATTATGTGGAATATTAAAAGCGGTTCACCTGTTTATTCCTCACTTGATACAAAATATTATGATGGTGAGGATTACGGAGAAAACTGGGGATTATATCAGTCGTTAAACGGTGCTGTGCCTAATACTGATTACACAAGATATTGGCATGGGTCAGTTATTTTTATAAGACCCCTTATGCTGTTTACTGATGCTGAAGGTGTAAAAACTATAAGCTTTACATTTTTACTGATACTTATTGCGGCAACTATTGCTGTTCTTGTAGCAAAAAAGCACTATTTTGCTGCGGTGGCTCTTATTATTTCTCTCATAGGAATACAATTCTACAATATCAGGCTTTCTCTTGAATATATTCCTGCATTTATTGTTTGCTTTGCACTTTGTCCGCTGTACATAATGCTTGAAAAAAGAGGCGATATATTTCTTACTGCACTTTCTGTTGTATCAGGTGCAATGATTGCTTTTTTCGATTTTCTCACAGTTGAAACAATTACAATTCTTGTTCCGCTTGCAATAGTATTTATTATAAGGGCCGATGAAAACAGACTCGGCAGATTTAAAGACAACATGATGCTTATGATAAAATGCGGATTTTGCTGGGGAATTTCTTACATAATGACTTATGTTGTAAAATGGTCGGCTGCAAGTATTGTTTGCGGA
Organism: Oscillospiraceae bacterium; assembly: GCA_018110825.1. GTDB lineage: Bacteria > Bacillota > Clostridia > Oscillospirales > Ruminococcaceae > RGIG8773. The sequence goes on along the minus strand of JAGBCL010000119.1, from coordinate 27,024 downwards.
GAAAACAAATTCATTTCTGCTTTTTCTGCGGCGGGAATCCGTTTATACGGTAACATCGACGAAGTTAATATGCCGATATACAAACAGATTCCTGCGGCAATTGCTGCGAATTTATCTACGCTTTTCGGCGGCAAAGAACGTATTGCTCCATTAAACATTCTGATTGGTCTTATTGTTTCTGCACTGATTTTAATTTGTCTATTATTATTTTTCAAAAAAAGCAAGCAAAACAAACAGCTGACATTCACAATGCTTGTTCTTGCGGTAATTCCATATTTAAGATATGTTGTTCTGAATAATCATTCCTACTTGCATGAATTTTTTACTTACCGTGCTCAGATTACAGTTATTATCTGCTTTTGTGCAATTATTTGGTACAACATTGATTTCAGAACTTTAAAAAGGAGATAGTTGCAAATTATGGAAATTGAACTTACCATTCTTATGCCATGTCTTAATGAAGAAAAAACTATCGGGTTCTGTATTGATGAAGCTAAACGCTACATTGAAAAAAGCGGTATTTCCGCGGAAATACTTATTTCTGACAACGGAAGCACTGACCGTTCTGCGGAAATTGCTGAAAAAAAGGGTGCGAGAGTTGTTCATATTGAAAAAAAAGGATACGGAAACGCTCTCATCGGTGGTATTAATTCAGCTTACGGAAAGTACATAATCATGGGAGATTGTGACATGAGTTATGATTTCTACAATATTGATGAGTTTGTTGACAAGCTTCGCGAGGGATATGGACTTGTTATGGGCAACCGCTTCAAGGGTGGAATTGAAAAAGGTGCTATGCCGTTCAGCCACAGATATTTCGGTGTACCTGCATTATCACTCGCCGGAAGAATTCGTTACAAGACTTCAATCGGTGACTTTCATTGCGGTATACGGGGATTTGAACGTAAAAAAGCACTTGCACTTGGCTTTAAATGCGAGGGCATGGAATTTGCTACGGAAATTATTGCACGATTTGTTAAAAGCGGTGCAAGAATTGCAGAGATAGCTGTTCCTTTACGAAAAGACGGACGTAATGCTAAATCTCATCTGAGAAGTATTCCTGATGGACTTAGGCATCTGAAATTCATTTTATTTGAAAAAATATAGCTATAAAGTATGCTTTACGGTCTTGAACTTAATTAAATACAATTGTATAATTATAGCATATCGAAACGAAAGGACTTACTGATATGAAATATATACGGCTTGCGGCTGCTTTTGCAGTTGCTTTGATGCTTTGTTCATGCGGAACAAGTGATAATAATACTATACAGGAAAATACTGTTACTGAAACAACAGTATCTGAAACTACTGAAACTGAAACGGTAACTACAGTTACAACTGCCTCGGAAACTACTGTTTCTGCTGAAGAAACAATTGAAACGACAGAATCTGCAAGCGAGACAGATGTTGAAGATGAAATATCGCTTGTTATGCAGCAATACATTGATATTGCTGAAAAGATTGACCCGCTTTTTGCGGAAATTTGTGAAGAAAGAGATTATCCTGTTGTACACATTCTTACTTATGACGGTGAAAAAATTGCTTCGAAAGAAGTATATAACGATACTGTAATTGATGTTTTCAACTGTGATGAGGAATACAGACTTACTGCTGAGGGCGGCGTAAAGGTAAGGGGTAATTCCTCCGCAAATGACACTGTACTTCCATATCGTATAAAGTTCAAGGAAAAACAGAACATGCTTGGACTTCATGATGGCAAAGAATACAAAAGCTGGGTACTGCTGAAATCAAACTGGAATCTTGTTCCCGACTTTATGGCACTGAGTCTTGCAAAGGAAATCTTCAATGGTGAATATTACAGCTCAGACTGCACCTATGTCAATCTTTACATAAATGGTGAATTTGAGGGAATTTATCTGCTTTGTGAGCACACTCAGGCGGCTGATGACAGGGTTGATGTTTACGAGCCTAAGGAAGATGAAAAACACACGGATATAGGCTATCTGATTGAGATGGACAACTATGCCGGCGAGGACCCGAATGAACCTTGTTTTTTCCTCGATTACGGCAAGATTGAATATACGGATATGCTTGGTGAAAAGCGTTTTGTTGAAGAAGATGGCTTCACCATTAAGAGTGACACCTTTTCAGATGAACAGCGTGCTTTCATCGAAAAATATTATCAGGGTGTTTTTGAAATTTGCTATGAAGGAATCGAAAACAAAAAGCCTATGATGTTTGACGAAGATTACAATGTTATTTCCGCTGAGGGAACTTACGCAACTCCTCAGGAAGCTATTGAGGCTGTTGTTGACACAAATTCTCTTGCGAATATGCTTATTCTTGAAGAACTTGTTCACAACTATGATGTTGGTGCGGGAAGTTTCTTTATGGCGGTTGATTTCAGTGAGACAAGCAAATATGAACGTCTGACGTTCCTTGCACCATGGGATTTCAACTGGTCATATGAGGGGAATTCTTCGGGTGCTTACTACGCAAGTACATTCCAGAAGCCTGTTCATGACGGCTATGAGCGTTCCAACTTCTGGCTGATTATGTTTATGAATGCGGACTGGTTCCAGGATATTGTCAAGGACAAGTGGGCTGAGCTTCAGGCTGATGACAGTCTGAACAAGGTTGTTGCTGAGGTTTGCGAGGTTACTGTATCGCTTGAACACGACCTTGGTGAGGAAGAAAGCTGGAGAATCAACTCCGCAGGTGACATTGCTGATTTTGTTTCGGGACGAATCAAGTGGCTTGACACTGTATGGGGTAAAAATTCTGCTGAATAAAAAATTACTGCCTTGCATTTCGGTGCAAGGCAGATTTTTTTAGTCTTTGATTATAACAATAGGAATTGGCGGACAATTCGGACGATTGACGAATGGCATTTCTATTACGGTGTATTTGTTGCTGTCAAGGGTCGGGAGATATTCGAGAAGTGCGTCTTTTTCCTCGAAGCCTGTTTCCCTGCCGTAGTAGATGATGAGGGTCATTATTCCGCCGTGTTTAAGAAGCTTCAGGCCTTTTTCGATGGCTGGGATACTGGTTTCCTTGCGGGTGAAGATGTTGTGGTCGCCTCTTGGAAGCCAGCCGAAATTGAAAGTTATACAAGACACGGTTTCCTCGTCGAAAAGCTCGTCCATTTCGCTGTGGCTTTTCAGCAGCACTTCTGCACGGTCTGCATAGCCTTTTTCGGCAACAAGCTGTTTTGTGCTGTCTACTGCGTCCTGCTGGATATCAAAGGCGGTGACGTGTCCGCTTTCGCCTACGAGGGAGCAGAGAAAGGCTGTGTCGTGTCCCCTGCCTGCGGTTGCGTCTATACATATATCGCCCTCTTTTACGTTTTCTTCAAGCACTCGCCTGATAATATCGAGGGCACTGAATGATGTTCGGTTTATCATAGAAATTCGTCCTTTCGCTGTTTGGTTTATTATAGCATATTTTGTAATGGAGTGCAAGATTGGGTTGAATTGTGGGGGTGGGTGTGGTATAATTTAGATGACATATTAATTTACAAAGGAGCATTTATATGACCAAGAATAATGCTGTACTTATTATATTCCATATTATAATATTAATAATCTCATTGTTATGGCTGTGTTATACTGCACTAAGCGGAATAATAGTTTTAACATTACCTGGAATTATAGGAATTGCCGCAAGTATTTTTTCATTAAGTATGGTAATAAAGAAAAAGCTTGAATTTAAAAAGCATATAAAATTATTTCTGATAAACAATGTTGTATCTATAATAATTTCAGCAATATCATTATACGGTATTTTGTTTCATCAAATTGGATTATGTATGTGGCTTTTACCACTGCTGGGTATCTTGATTTCAATTTCACTGGTTTGTTATTTTACGAAAAATTCTACTGAGGGCATTACATTATTTTTCAGTAATTTAGGTATATATTATTATTTGCTTGCATTGTGTGCTACTATAGCGTTTCTTACGACAACCTAATATCTCCCTCCCCTTCCATAACTTACAGCTTGATTTGTTGTAACCGTTCTGTTATAATTTAATTAATCCGTTACCGGGTTGTAACCGAAACGGAAATAAGTGGTGGGAGGTGAAATAAATGAGCTGTTTCGATATCATCAAGTACATTCTTAACTGCTTCAGAGGCAACTGCCAGTAAACCATTTTTATGGTTACGACATTACTTAACATAAACAAAAACGGTCAGGGGATTTTTCCTCTGACCGTAATTTTTATGCCTGTGCAAACTGGGAATTATAGAGGGACGCATAGAAGCCGTCCTTGGCGAGAAGCTCAGTATGGTTGCCCTGCTCGATGATATCGCCGTCCTTCATTACGAGGATAAGGTCGGCATCACGGATTGTTGACAAGCGGTGGGCAATTACGAAGCTTGTTCTGCCTTTCATAAGGTTATTCATAGCTTTCTGGATACGGATTTCCGTTCTTGTATCGACGGAGCTTGTTGCTTCGTCAAGGATAAGGATACGGTTATCCGCGAGGATTGCTCTTGCAATTGTGAGGAGCTGTTTCTGTCCCTGGGAAACGTTGCCTGACTCCTCATTCAGCACGGTCTGATAGCCGTCGGGAAGAGTTCTGATAAAGTGGTCGACGTGTGCAGCTTTGGCGGCGGCTATTACTTCCTCGTCAGTTGCTTCAAGTCTGCCATAACGGATATTTTCCATAATTGTTCCGTTATAAAGCCAAGTATCCTGCAATACCATTCCGAATGCTTCACGCAAACTGCTTCGGTTGAAGTCACGAACATCGTGTCCGTCGACCTTGATTGTGCCGTCGTTTACGTCATAGAAACGCATAAGAAGCTTAACCATTGTGGTTTTGCCTGCGCCTGTCGGTCCGACGATTGCGACCATTTGTCCCTTTTCGACCTTGGCACTGAAATCCTTGACAATGATTTTATCGGGGTTATAGCCAAAGCGGACGTGCTCAAACTCGACGTTGCCCTGAATTTCAGATGGGGCAATCGGATTTGTTTCACTGTTTGCCTCTTCCTCTTCGTCGAGAAATTCAAATACTCTTTCGGCAGCTGCGGCTGTTGACTGGAGCATATTGGAAACCTGTGCAATCTGATTGATTGGCTGGGTGAACTGGCGGACGTACTGGATAAACGCCTGAATGTCGCCGACAGAGATTGTGCCCTTGATTGCAAGCCAAGCGCCTGTTGCGACAACACCTACATATCCTAAATTGCCGACAAAAGCCATTACAGGCTGCATAAGTCCTGAAAGGAACTGTGCCATAAGTGCAGATTTGTACAATGTTCGGTTGTCACGCTGAAAATCCTCAAGGGATTTTTCTTCACGGTTGAACGCTTTTATTACAAGATGACCGCCGTAGACTTCTTCAACCTGACCGTTGACGTGGCCCAGGTATTCCTGCTGCTGCTTGAAATATTTCTGCGATTTCTTGACAACAAGAAGAATCAGGGTTGTTGAAATCGGCAGGATTACAAGTGCAATAAGGGTCATTATCCAGCTGATCGAAAGCATCATTATCAGCACGCCTACAAGGGTTGTGATTGCTGTGATAAACTGGGTAATGCTCTGATTAAGGTGCATACCTACGGTATCGACATCGTTTGTTACACGGGAAAGCACTTCGCCGTGGGTATTGCTTTCGTAATACTTCATTGGTATACGATGGATTTTTTCGGAAATATCCTTACGCATACGGTAGGTCATTTTCTGTGACATTTCCGTCATAATCAAACCTTGAACAAAGCTGAATGAGCCGCTGAAAAAATACATTACCATAACGGTCATTATAATCTGGAAAATCTTTTCGAAATTGATACCTGCACCGCCTTGCACTTTGCTGACAAGACCATTGAAGATTTCGGTTGTTGCTTTACTGAGAATTTTGGGGCCGACGATATTGAACACTGTTCCAGCAATTGCAAAAATGAGGACGATAATTATTCCGACCTTATATCTGCCGATATATTTCAGAAGCTTTTTAGCTGTGCCTTTGAAATCTTTTGGCTTTTCCATGGGAGGTCCGCCATGTCTTCTTGGAGGTCTGCGTGTTTCTGCCATATTATTCAGCCTCCTTTCTGCCCTGCTTGAGTTCCGACTCGGAAAGCTGAGAACTTGCAATCTGATTATAGATTTCGCAGTTTTCCAGCAATTCTTCGTGCTTACCGATACCTGCAATTTTACCCTCATCGAGAACAATAATTTTATCGGCGTTAAGGATTGTGCTGATACGTTGTGCGACGATAATTACGGTTGAATCGGCAACATTTTCGTGGAGTGCCTTACGAAGTGCGGCATCAGTTTTGTAATCGAGTGCAGAAAAACTGTCGTCGAAAATATAGATTTTGGGCTTCTTAACGATTGCTCTTGCAATGGAAAGACGCTGTTTCTGTCCGCCTGATACGTTGGTACCGCCTTGTGCAATGGGACTTTCGAACTTTTCTTCCTTTTCCTCGATAAAGTTTCTTGCTTGTGCAATTTCAGCTGCTTCAGCAAGCTGTTCAGCAGTTACTTCTTCAAGTCCGAAGCTGAGATTGCTGGAAATCGTACCGCTGAAAAGGACGCCCTTCTGCGGCACAAGACCGATATTTTCACGGAGGTAATGTTGGGTAAAATCACGGACATCTGTACCGTCAATTGTAATTTTACCGCCGGTTACATCAAAAAATCTTGGGATAAGGTTGATGAGAGTTGTTTTGCCGCTGCCTGTACTGCCTATGATTGCGGTTGTTTCCCCTGCTTCGGCGGTAAAGGTTATATCGTGGAGCACCTTCTCCTCAGAGTCGCCGTAGCTGAAAGAAACTCTGTCGAAAACAACCTTACCTGCTGTAATGCCCTTTTCCTCAGCATTTTCCTTATCTGTTACGGACGGTTCGCTTTCAAGGACTTCGTTGATACGTCCTGCGGAAACAGCTGCTCTCGGGAGCATAATGGAAATCATTGTGAGCATAAGGAAGGACATAACAATCTGCATTGAATATGTCAGAAATGCCATCATATCGCCGACCTGCATTTCGCCGTTGTCGATACCCTTTGCACCAAACCAAATAATCAGAACACTGATACCGTTCATTATAAGGGTCATAAATGGCATCATAATTGTCATAACTCTGTTTGTAAAGAGCTGTGTTTTCATAAGGTTGGAATTTGCTTTGTCAAAGCGTTCTTCCTCGTATTCCTCACGGCTGAATGCACGGATTACCGGCAAACCAGTAAGAATTTCACGGGTGACGAGGTTAAGTCTGTCCACAAGCTTCTGCATAATCTTGAACTTAGGCATTGCTACAGCCATAAGAATTGCTACCAATGACATAATTGCTGCCACTGCGACAACAATTATCCAACCCATTCCTGTACCCGTATTGACGACCTTGATGATACCGCCGATACCCATAATAGGTGCATAGAGAACCATTCTCAGTATCATTACCACAACCATCTGCACCTGCATAATATCGTTCGTAGAACGTGTTATCAGTGAGGCTGTGGAGAACTTATCCATCTCGCTGTTGGAAAAGGAAATAACTTTACGAAAAATCTTCTCACGGACATTCATGCCAAAAAGTGCACCAAGCTGTGCGGCAAGAAAGCCTACTGCAATGGTTACTACCATTATAACAAATGCGATAGCAAGCATTTTTGCACCTGTACGGAAGATATAATTCATTTGCAAGGAGTCCATATCAGTGCCCTGTGCTTCAAGCTCTGCTCTTGCAAACTCAATTGCCATCTGCGACAACATTATATCACTGTAACCCTCAAATCCTGCGTTGATTTGCTCAATAACAGGTGCACGCTGTTCCTCGGGCATTGCAAGCAATGCGTCGGTAAGGGTCATTCCCTCTGGCAAAGGCGGCATACCTTCTATTTGCGACAAATCCGCGTTGTCAAGTGTATAAACAACTGCGGCGGGGTAAATAACAGTTGACTCTGCATCATCATAGACACGGCTGTAATTTTCATCACCGCCACTAGAATAATATTTTGTCAGCTGACCGCTTTTATCGAATAACAGCAGCTTCTGAAACGACTCGTCACGGATTGTTTCAATTGCGGCTGACTCAATACCGCCTTGCTGTATGCCTACGTCAACTATATCTGATGTATACTGGGGCAAGGTCAGGTCACAGAACGCCTGAATTATCAGCAGGACAACTATTACAGGTATCCATATTGCTGATTTGCCCAGATGTTTAAGTATTTTTATCATCGGATTCCTCCTACTTATTTATTAACAACGTTATTAATTATAGCACTGCTAATTATCTGTGTCAATTATTGCTAAAAAGTTTCATCTTATTTACACAAAAACTGTTACTGCATTGTAACTTGACAGTCATTTATGGTGGTGTTAAAATTAGTATATTAAATTGTTGGAGATTATACATATGAAGATAAAATTTATTGCAGCAATTATGTGCGCTGTTATACTTACGGGATGTGGTGCAAAAATCCCTGAAACACCTCCTGCAGTTATGGTTGACGCTGGAGGAATTTCTGTTTCAAACACAGCAAATATTTCTGCATGGGACAATACTGTATATCTGCTTGACGGTACAGCTTCCGATTGGCTTTCTGAATATGGTGAGCCTGTTTTCTTTCCGTTGGGCACGGTTTTCAGTATTACGATTCCCGAAAAAACAACTTTACCTGACAAAATTACCGTTACCGACACGCTTATCAACAAGGATGGTACACCTAAATATGATGAAAGGGCAGCTATTGTTGAACTTATTCCGCAAATCAATGAGAATATAGTAAGCTTTTATCTTGATAATCACTGGGCAACCGGGCTTAGTTCAAATTCAGAGGATTACAAGGAAGGTGCATCTTGGCGTTGCTTTGATGTTACATGTTCATGGGGTGAAAATGTTTGTGTGTATACTTTCTGCGTAAGGACAAATCCTATAATGATTATGGAAGAAGTACAATAAAAATATTTTGCATTTGGTATTGACAATTCATTCAGAATTTGGTATAATAATTGAGTTGTTAAATGCGGATATGGCGGAATCGGCAGACGCGCTAGATTCAGGTTCTAGTGGTAGCAATACCGTGTGTGTTCAAGTCACATTATCCGCACCAAGCCTTCAAGCTTTGCTTGGAGGCTTTTATTTTTATGTAATACTTAACAGTTCACAATTGCATTAATAAAACACAAGGCACACGGAAACCAAATTCCGTGTGCCTTTATTGCTATTAATTCAAGGAATTAATAAAGACCTCTCTTAACATAGCTTGTGTGGAGAATTTCGTGAGCCTTGTGGCTGCCTGGCTTCTCAAAGTATTCATCATAGATGGACTTGATAGCTGGGTTTTCGTGAGAGAGTCTGATTTCGCTTGCTGCGTCCTGGTCGTAGAGAGCCTTCGCACGGATTGCACGAATGTCCTCGAAGTTACGAACAGATGCAGGAACCTGTGGCTGACCGCCGCCGTTTACACAACCGCCTGGGCAACCCATGATTTCGATGAATGTATAGTCAGCTTCGCCGTTCTGAACCTTCTTGAGGAGTTCAGCTGCGTTTGCTGTACCGGAAGCTACTGCAACCTTAACATCGAGGTCGCCAACCTTGTAAGATGCTTCCTTGATACCTGCAACACCACGAACATCTGTAAAGTTGATGTCGCCTGCTTCGCTGCCTGTAATCATCTTAACTGCTGTACGGAGAGCTGCTTCCATTACGCCGCCTGTTGCGCCGAAGATAACAGCAGCACCTGTACCGATACCGAGTGGCTGGTCGAACTGTTCGTCAGCAAGCTTATCGAACTTGATACCGCATCTCTTGATGAGACGAGCGAGTTCTCTTGTTGTGATAGAGATGTCAACGTCAGGAACACCTGCAGCGTTCTGGTCATCTCTTCCGATTTCGAACTTCTTAGCTGTACATGGCATTACTGCTACTACAACCATATCCTTAGGATCGATACCCATCTTTTCTGCATAGTATGTCTTTGCAGTTGCACCGAACATCTGCATTGGAGACTTACAGGAAGAGAGGTTCTCTGTCATATCAGGGAAGTAGTGTTCACAGTACTTGATCCATCCTGGTGAACAGGAAGTAATCATTGGGAGCTTGCCACCGTTTGTTACACGTTCAACAAGCTCTGTAGCTTCTTCCATAATTGTAAGGTCAGCTGCGAAGTTAGTATCGAATACCTTATCAAAACCGATTCTTCTGAGTGCAGCAACCATCTTGCCTTCAACATTTGTGCCCATTTCGTAGCCGAACTCTTCACCGAGAGCAGCACGAACTGCAGGAGCAGTCTGAACAATAACAAACTTCTTCTCGTCAGCGATAGCCTTGAGAACTTCGTCTGTGCTGTCCTTTTCAGTGATAGCACCAACTGGACATACAGCGATACACTGACCACAGGAGATACAGCTTGTTGTACCAAGACCGAGCTCGAATGCGGAGCTGATGTGTGTCTTGAAACCTCTTTCGTTAGCACCGATTACGCCAACGCCCTGGTTTGCGTTACATACAGCAACACAACGACGGCAGAGGATACACTTGTTGTTATCACGAATCATATGAGCAGCGGAATCATCGATTTCATACTGGATGTTTTCGCCTTCATACTTACATTCGTCCTCAAGACCCATATCGTAAGCCATCTTCTTGAGCTCACAGTTTTCGCTTCTTACGCAAGTTGTACACTTCTTTTCGTGAGTGGAAAGAATGAGCTGGAGAGTCTTCTTTCTGGACTCAAGAACGTTTGGTGTGTTTGTATAAACCTGCATACCTTCTGTGATTGGGTATACGCAGGAAGCAACAAGTCTCTTGCCTCTTCCCTCGTCTGCCTCAACTACGCAGATACGGCATGCACCGATTTCATTGATATCCTTCAGGTAGCAAAGTGTTGGAATATCTATATTAGCCATACGTGCAGCCTGAAGAATTGTTGTACCCTTAGGCGCAGAAACCTCTACGCCATTGATTTTTACATTTATCATATCCATTTCTGCAATTCCTCCTTGGCTTACTTCTTATAGATTGCGCCAGGCTTACACTTTTCGATACAAGCACCGCACTTAACGCACTTAGCAGGATCGATTTCAAATGCAGCAAGCTTCTTGCCCGGAGCGATGTAATCTGTTCTTGTGATAGCGTTTGCAGGACACTGCTTAGCACACATACCGCAGCCGATACACTTGTCCTTTTCGATTGTGAACTGGAGGAGGTCCTTACATACGCCTGCAGGACACTTCTTGTCAACAACGTGAGCAACATACTCATCACGGAAGAACTTGAGTGTGGAGAGAACTGGGTTTGGAGCTGTCTGACCAAGACCGCAGAGGGAGTTAGCCTTGATGTAGTAGCAGAGCTCTTCCATCTTGTCGATATCTTCGAGAGTACCCTGACCCTTTGTAATCTTGTCGAGCATTTCGTAGAGTCTCTTTGTACCAACACGGCAAGGTGTACACTTACCGCAGGATTCGTCTACAGTAAATTCAAGGAAGAACTTAGCGATATCAACCATACAGTTGTCTTCGTCCATTACGATAAGACCGCCGGAGCCCATCATGGAGCCGATAGCGATAAGGTTATCGTAGTCAATAGGAACATCGAAGTGTTCTGCTGGGATACATCCGCCGGAAGGACCACCTGTCTGAGCAGCCTTGAACTTCTTACCGTTAGGAATACCGCCGCCGATTTCTTCAACAACTTCACGGAGAGTTGTACCCATTGGTACTTCTACGAGACCTGTATTGTTGATCTTACCGCCGAGAGCGAATACCTTAGTACCCTTGGACTTTTCTGTACCCATTTCGCTGAACCACTTAGCACCGTTGAGGATGATTCTTGGGATGTTAGCGTATGTTTCAACGTTATTAAGGATTGTTGGCTTACCGTAAAGACCCTTTTCAGCTGGGAATGGTGGACGTGGACGTGGTTCACCTCTGTTACCTTCGATAGAAGTCATAAGAGCTGTTTCTTCACCACATACGAATGCACCAGCACCGAGACGGAGGTCGATATCGAAATCAAAGCCTGTATTGAAGATATTCTTACCGAGGAGACCATACTCACGAGCCTGATTGATAGCAATCTGGAGACGCTCGATAGCGATTGGATACTCAGCACGAACATATATGTAACCCTGAGTAGCGCCGATAGCGTAACCTGCGATAGCCATAGCTTCGAGAACTACGTGTGGGTCACCTTCGAGAACGGAACGGTCCATGAATGCACCCGGGTCGCCTTCGTCGGCATTACAACATACATACTTCTGGTCAGCATCAGGAACAATGTTTCTTGCAAGCTTCCACTTCATACCTGTTGGGAATCCGCCGCCGCCGCGTCCACGGAGACCGGAATCAAGGATTTCCTGAATAACCTGTTCAGGAGTCATTTCTGTAAGAACCTTACCGAGAGCAGCGTAACCATCTGTACCGATATATTCGTCGATATTTTCAGGGTTGATAACGCCGCAGTTTCTCAGAGCGATACGGAGCTGCTTCTTGTAGAAGCTTGTATCGTTAAGAGCCTTGATACCTTCGTCTGTAACTGTTTCCTGATAAAGAAGTCTGGAAACGATACGACCCTTGAGAAGGTGCTCGGATACGATTTCAGGGATATCTTCTTCCTTAACCATGGAATAGAAGGAACCCTCTGGGTAAACAATCATAATTGGACCCAGTGCGCAAAGACCAAAACAACCGGTCTTTACTACCTGAACTTCATCGTGAAGTCCGTTCTTGTCGATTTCTGTCTGCAGTCTTTCAATAATCTTGGCACTTCCGGAAGAAGTACAGCCTGTACCACCGCAAACCAATACATGTGAACGATACATTTATTTTACCTCCTCAGGATTAACCGAGCTTAGCAGTCTCGATAGTATATTTTGTAACAACGTTGCCCTTGATAATGTGCTGGTCGATGATTTCTTCAACCATTTCAGGCTTAACCTTTACATAAGTTGTCTTTTCGCCGTTAGCCTTGTAAACCTCAACGATTGGTTCATACATGCAAAGACCGATACAGCCTGTCTGTACTACTGCAACATTCTGAAGGTCTCTTTCCTGTACAGCGTTGGAGAATGCTGTAAGAACAGGACGTGCGCCTGCTGCGATACCGCATGTTGCCATACCTACTACTACTCTTGTAGCGTCAGAGCCTTCCTCACGGATATCAACCTGACCCTTCATTTTGTCACGGATTGCTTTGAGTTCGTCCAGTGATTTCATGATATTTTTCCTCCTTAATTATATTGTATAATCTCCCTTTACGCATCTACTCCGCTAAGTCGGATACTTCTGCATGGTTTTCTCTGAGAAAATCCATTATGAACGCTGAAACCTCAGGATTGGCAAAATCGCCGCTACCTAAAATTTCACGGAATTCTCTTGTATCAAGAGTGAATTCCTTATCATCCGCAGAATATTTATAGAGGAAATCAATGTGCGTATTCATTGTAACAAGGGAGTGGATAGTCTGCGTCATATCCCCCAGTGGCATTCTGTCAATTGATGAAAGCACATAAACAGCTTCTGTTATTGTTCCGACACCAAGTTCGGATTTTATGAAAAAACTGCCGCCCGTCATTTCCGCAGACTGCTTGAAGAAAGGTATTCCCAAGCCGATTTTACGGGTTGTACGGGTTGTAAAGAACGGGTCAGTGACATTTCTCACCTGTTCCTCGCTCATTCCGCAGCCGTTGTCCTTAATTGTAACGGTAAGCTTATCACCTGTCGTATCTATTGCAACCGATATTTCAATCAGCGTTGCTTCAGCACGGACAGAATTCTGTGCAACATCCAGAATGTTCAGGGAAATTTCGGTCATCATCAGTCGTTGTACTTAGCGAGGATACCTTCGATATCATCAACAACGAGTCTGCCGTAAACATCTTCGTTGACTGTAAGTACAGGAGCAAGACCGCAAGCACCGATACAACGGCAAGCTTCGAGAGAGAACTTTCCGTCAGGAGTGCATCCGCCGCCCTCGATACCGAGAACTTCCTGGAGCTTATTGTAGAGATCACCGCTGCCCTTAACGTAGCAAGCAGTACCAAGACAGACAGAAATCTTATACTTACCCTTTGGATTGAGAGAGAACTGAGCGTAGAATGTTACAACGCCGTAAACCTTCTCAAGAGGATAACCTGTTTCTCTTGCGATAATTGTCTGTACTTCGATTGGCAGATAGCCATAGATTTCCTGAGCCTTCTGAAGAATAGGCATCAGGCAGCCCTTTTCGGTCTTATGAGCAGCAATAACTTCGAGAAGCTGCTTCTCCTGTTCAGGAGTACCTGCAAAAGGGATGGATGAAATTGTAGAACCCATTATTGAACCTCCTCAATTATCTCGGTAATTCAGGCATAAATACACAGTATTACACCATACTTACCATAATGAATACATTATAACACATACTGCGACAAAATGCTACAAAAATATATTACTAACGTTACCCCCATTTTTTGTATATTTGTCACAAATTTACACAAAATAAGTATATTTTGTTTTTCAGTTTAAAAATGACATTTAAGTTACTTTTATTAATAATCAGCCATTACTTTAAACACTTTTTATAGATATTGCACGAAATTATTAGATGTAATGCCTATTTTTATTTTTTTCAAAATATGGTATCATATTATTGTTAAATTTAATGTCAAAATGATTTTGTGCATTTTAACAAAATGTTAATTATTTAACAAAACTTACGAAAATGTTTTCGAAGGAGGTTTTCCCAAGTGACTGTTAACGATATTAAAAAATTACTGGATGCGAAAATTCTTTGCGGTGAAGAATATGCGGAACGCGAGGTTCACACTGCCTGCGGAAGCGATATGATGAGCGATGTTCTTGCTTTTGTAAAAGACCAGTCGGTACTTCTTACGGGTCTTTGCAACCCTCAGGCTGTACGCACGGCTGAAATGATGGATATTGTTTGCATTGTTTTCGTTCGCGGCAAAATGCCTGATGAATCAATTATTGAACTTGCTGAAGAACGTGAGATTGTTCTTATGTCAACTGATATGAGAATGTTCCCTGCATGCGGTATTCTTTATGAAAACGGTTTACGGGGAGGCGTTGACAATTGAGTGATACAATCAAACTTCACTACACGGTTTCTCCTGATGATTTTACCCGTGCAGGTGAAGCCTCCGGCGATGTAAAGAGCAAGCTGAAAAAGATGGGGGTTTCCCCAGAAGCTGTTCGCAAGGTTGCTATTGCTATGTATGAGGGAGAAATCAACATGGTTATTCATGCTGACGGCGGTGATATCGATGTTGAAATTTCCGAGGATGATATTACTATGATTCTTGCTGACAAGGGTCCGGGAATAGCTGATATCGAAAAAGCCATGCAGGCTGGCTGGTCAACTGCTCCTGACAACATCCGTTCTCTCGGATTCGGTGCAGGCATGGGCTTGCCGAATATGAAGAAATACTCCGACGATATGAAGATTGAAACGGAACTTGGCGTTGGAACAACTGTTACAATGAAAGTGAATATGTGATGACAGAATTTGATATTGCAATTATTGGCGGTGGACCTGCAGGGGCAACTCTTGCACGGCTGCTTGACGAAAAATTTCGTGTTGTTCTTATTGATGGAAAAACTGATAATGAAAACAGCTTCAGGAAATGCTGCGGTGGGCTTCTATCCCCTGACGCACAAAAAGCTTTTGCAGAGTTTGACCTGACTCTGCCTAAGGACTTGTTGGTTGACCCACAGATTTTTTCGGTACGCACAATCGATTTGCAGGCAAGAAAAGAACGTCATTATCAGCGTTTCTATATGAATCTTGACAGGCATAAATTTGATTTGTGGCTGGAAAGTCTTGTCCCTGAAAATGTAGAAAGATTTTACGGCAGATGCAAAAAAATCGAACGGCTGGATAATTTGTACAGCTTAATCTGTACAGGAAATGACGGTGTCGAAAAATCTTTTACTGCAAAGAAGATTGTAGGTGCTGATGGGGCAAATTCAATAGTACGGAAATACCTTTACCCCGAAAAGAAAATACGCAGGTACACAGCTATTCAGCAATGGTTCAGGGAAGAAAATGCAAAACCGTTTTACAGTTGTATTTTTGACCCTGCCACAAGTGATTGCTGTTCATGGTCAATTTCCAAGGATAATGTTTTCATTTATGGCGGTGCTTTTGAACCAAAGGATTGCCGGATGATGTTTGAAATACAGAAACAACGTCTTTCCGATTATGGGTTCAAATTCGGTGAAATATTGAAAACAGAGGCTTGCGTTATTCTGCGTCCGAAATCGCCTTTTGATATATGCACAGGAAAAAACAACGCTTTCCTCATAGGTGAAGCTGCCGGACTTATAAGTCCCAGTTCACTTGAAGGAATAAGTTTTGCTGTCAACAGTGCACGTATTCTTGCAGAAGTACTTAATTCAGATAATTCATCTGCTGATAAAGTATATGAAATGAAAATTGTTCCTATGCGGATAAAAATATTTGCAAAGGTTCTCAAATGTCCGTTTATGTATGTTCCTGCACTAAGAAAAATTGTTATGAAAAGCGGATTAAACACTATAAAAATTACAAAAAGAAACTAACCTTTTTCGGTTACTGCAAAGGGAGGTTATGTAATGAATTTTACCCATTCGGTACAGCTTGACAAGAGTAAATGCATGGGCTGTATCAACTGCATAAAAAGATGTCCGACACAGGCTATCCGTGTTCGCGGAGGAAAAGCAACTATAATTACAGAATTTTGTATTGATTGCGGCGAATGTATAAGAATTTGTCCGCACCATGCAAAGCTGGCAATTTATGACCCTCTTTCAGTTATGGAGGATTATGAATACACAGTTGCTCTTCCTGCACCATCTTTATATGCACAGTTCAACAATCTTGATGATATTAATATAGTTTTGCGTGCACTGCTGAAAATGGGTTTTAATGCTGTATACGAGGTTTCGGCGGCAGCTGAGCTTGTCAGTGAGCTGTCCAGAAAATACATAGAAGAAAATCCTGACAAAAAACCGTTTATTTCATCTGCATGTCCATCAGTTGTAAGACTTATAAGCGTTCGTTTTCCAAATCTTATTGAACACGTTATTCCGATTAATGCACCGGTAGATATTGCTGCTTCAGAGGCAAGAAAGATTGCTATGGAAAAGACGGGACTTCCTGCTGAAAAAATCGGCATAATCTTCATCTCCCCTTGTCCTGCAAAGGTTACGGCTACACGTTCACCTGTAGGTTTTGAGAAATCCGAAGTTGACCATGTTGTTGCAATAAAGGATATTTATCCTGTTATGCTGAAGCACATGGTGAATTCTGTTGATGACGATGAAGATTTACTGACATCAGGTAAAATCGGCATCAGCTGGGGACGAAGCGGCGGTGAAGCGGGTGGTATACTTACGGACAGCTATCTTGCTGCTGATGGTATTGAAAATGTTATAAAGGTTCTTGAAGACCTTGAAGACCAGAAATTTTCTGACCTTGACTTTATTGAACTCAACGCTTGTTCAGGCGGATGTGTGGGCGGTACGCTTACGGTTGAAAATGCGTATGTTGCCAAATCAAAACTCAACAGACTCAGAAAATATCAGCCTGTTACACGGTCCCATCTTGATGGCAAGATCCTTGACAATCCTTTCTTTGAAAAAGAAATTGAGTACACGCCTGTTTTCAAGATAGGAACAAGCCTTAAGGACAGCATTGCTGCTATGGCTAAGATTGATGCTTTGCTTGAAAAATTTCCGGGACTGGACTGCGGTTCCTGCGGTGCACCTACTTGTCGTGCACTTGCTGAGGATATTGTCAGCGGACGTGCTCATGAACGTGATTGTGTATACTTACTAAGGGACTACATTCATCGTATTTCCCGTCAATTCAGCAGTCTTGACTCTCTCGGCAATGATGATGATGATAATGATTATAACGATTATACCGAATCGGATTACACAGATTATTGATAAGGAAGAATTACTATGAAATTAAGTGAATTTACAGAAAAATGCGGCTTCAAGCTTGTTAATGAGGGTGCGGAAGATATCGAACTGACAAAGGTTTACTGCTGTGACCTGCTTTCATTTGCTATGTCAAGAAATCCCGCTGGCTCGGTTTGGGTTACGGTTATGGGCAATGTTAACACGGTTGCGGTTGCTGTACTCACCGAGGGTGGCTGCATTGTTGTTGCTGAGGGTGCTGAAATTGATGAAACGGCACTTGAAAGAGCTAAACAGCAAGGTGTTGCAATTCTGAAAACAGATATGCCTGTTTTTGAGGCGGCACTTGCGGCACACAAGCTTATTTCCGACTAAAACAAGGAGGTGTCTGCCGTGAGGTTAAGTTATGATTTGCATATTCATTCCTGCTTGTCCCCTTGCGGCGACGAGGATATGCTGCCGAGCAACATTGTTGGTATGGCGGCTTTAAAGGAGCTGGATGTTATTGCTGTTACCGACCACAATTCCTGCGGTAACTGTCCTGCGGTTATGAAGCTTGCGGAGGCTTACGGGGTTACGGCAATTCCCGGAATGGAACTTACTACGGAGGAAGAAGTTCACGTTGTATGCTTGTTTCCTGAACTTGACAATGCGATGGAATTTGACAAATATGTGCACCAATGTATGATGCCGTTTCCAAATGATGAGGAAGTTTTCGGAAGGCAGCTGTTTGTTGACGAGGATGACAACATTATTGCGAAAGAGCCTTATTTGTTGATTAATGCAACGAGTATTGATTTTGAGTCTGTGCACGGACTTGTTACAAAATACGGCGGAATTATGATTCCTGCTCACGTTGACAAGAGCAGCACGAGTCTGCTTTCAAACCTTGGTTTTATTCCGCCTGACAGCAAGTTTACATGTGCTGAGATAAAGCACGTTGGGTTTATGGATAAGATTCTTGATGCTAACCCGTACCTGAAAAACTGCAATATTATTCACGACAGCGATGCGCACTATCTGGAGCACATTCACGAGCCTGAATTTTTTATTGAGGCGGAGTCGAAAAGTGTTAAGGATATTTTGGCGGCTCTGGTAAGGAGATAAATATGATTATTCTGATTGCAGGTGCTTCCCACACGGGAAAGACGGCTCTTGCACAAAGGCTGCTTGAAAAATACAAATATCCATATTTGTCCATTGACCATTTGAAGATGGGATTGATACGGAGCGGTAACACTGACCTTACGCCTTTAAGCAGCGATGATGAGCTTACTGATTACCTTTGGAATATTGTTCGTGAAATCATTAAAACAGCAATTGAAAATAAACAGAATCTTATCATTGAGGGTTGTTATATACCTTTTGACTGGAAGAAGGATTTTTCTGAGGAATATCTTGGTGAGATAAGTTATTACTGTCTTGTAATGAGCGAAAAGTACATCAAAAAGAATTTTGATGACATAAAGAAGTATGCTGACGTTATAGAAAAGCGGCTTGATGACAGCTACTGCACTTTTGAGAGCGTTTTACAAGATAATTTGCAGATGCGTTTGCTTGCTGAAAAACACAATGCAAATTGTATTATTATTGATGATGAATACAATGTTAATATTGATTTATAAGTACAAAGTCTGAGAGGAATACTCTTCTCAGGCTTTGTTGTATAAAAAACGTTCTCATTAAAGAACGGATTTTGTGACCCTAACTCCATAACAAAAGAATCGATTTATGTTTGATGTAATTTCGGGTTTATTGTGTATCTGTAATAATACTTCAAAGTCATAATTTTAAAATTCACTGTCCATGCCCAAATTGACGTAATATCGTCAAAACAAACGCTGTAGATACTTTTCAGAGTGGCTATTTTTCTAAAAAATTGGTGTAACATCAGTAAATAATTTAAAAAGCGACCGAAATATTATCGGTCGCTTTAATTTATTCATTTTTCGGCAAAACTACCGTAACAGACGTACCCTTATTTTCCTCGCTCTGAATTGAAATTTTACCTCCGTGGTACTGCACAGCGTGCTTTACAATAGAAAGTCCGAGACCTGTTCCGCCCGATTTTTTCGAGTGGCTCTTATCTACTCTGTAAAAGCGTTCGAAAATTCTTGCATGATGCTGTGGGGCAATACCTATTCCATTATCTGAAACAGTAAGTGTTACTTCCTTTTCGGTTTCTGAGATAGAAATATCAACCTTACCGCCATCAGGGGTATACTTGATACTGTTATCACAAAGATTATAGATAACTTCAAAAAGTAAGTGCTTTACGCCGAAAATATTTTCGTTGTCACCTGTTACTGTAAGCACAATATCTTTTTTATTTGCGCTGTCTCGGAGAACTCCGCAGGCTTCGTTTGCAATATCATAAAGCGAAACATTTTCTTTCGGGAGCTCTGTCTGTTCGTCAAGCTGTGAAAGCCTTATGATGTCCTCAACAAGGGTTACAAGCCGTGTTGCTTCTTCACGGATATGACCTACAAAGCGTGGCATATCCTCCTGCTTTACAAGTCCGTTTTCGATAAGCTCCGCACTGCCCGTAATGGTCTGAAGCGGGGTTTTAAGCTCGTGTGAAACATTTGCTGTGAACTCTCTGCGGAGTCTTTCGGTGTCAGCCTGTTCTGTTATATCAAATGCAAGGATTGCCGCACCTACAGTTTCGCCGTCCGTTTCAATACGGCTTATGTCAAACTGATATTCCTTTTCATTGAGTGCTGCGCGGATTTCAGCGTGTCCGTCTGTAAACGCCTTTTCGATTGCAGAGGTTATTTCGTGTCTGCGATTTATTGTCAGAAATTCTTTTCCCACACACTTTTCATCTGTACCAAAAATCGTCATTGCCGCAGAATTTATAGTGAGGATATTCCTGTTTTTATCAAGCAGCAAGAGTCCCTCACGCATATTCTTTGTAATAAGTTCAAATTCATCTTTTCTGCGGTTAAGCTCTGCCGCCTTGCGTTCAATCTTCATATTCTGCTTGTGAATACGACTGAGAAGCGGCGCGATTTCCTCGTAAGCGTCATTTTCCGTCGGATTATCAAGGTCAAGCTTATTGAGCGGCTCGATTATCCTTTTTGACATCTTATGTGCAAGCACCGCTGAAATTACAACTGCAATTATAATCACGATAATCACAGGATGCATCATTCCTAAAAGCAGAACAAATCCGCTTGCACGGTTTACAGAAATACGGAGCACTGTTCCGTCTGAAAGAAGTACAGCCTCGTAAAGTGTTTTCTCAGTAAGGGTTGTGGAACGGCGCGAACTGCTGCCTTTCCCTGTTTCAAAGGCTTCTTTTATTTCTTCACGGTCAAGGTGATTGTCCATTGCCGCTTTGTCAGCCTGTGAGTCGAAAAGAACTGTTCCGTCAGAAGCTACCCACGTCAAACGAAAGTTATCCGATTTCAGATTGCTGAGATATTCTTCGCCCGATTGCTCTGTTCCGACAGAGGCAATAGAAAGCTCGTCCTTAATCTGATTTATCTGGATATTTGTAAAGTAATCGTATAGAAAGCTTGTTATAATTATAAGAGTTGCCAGAAATACTGCAAGCGATGTGGCAAAAATAGAACGAAAAATCTTACTTGTCATAGCTGCCTCCGAACTTGTAACCAACGTGGCGCACAGTTTCAATCATTTCGCCGTATTCACCCAGCTTCTGACGAAGCGTTCTGATATGCATATCAACTGTTCTCGTTTCACCCACAAAATCCGAACCCCATATTTCGTTATAGAGAGTATCTCTTGAAAAGACAAGCCCCACGTTTTTCATAAAAAGCGAGAGCAGTTCAAATTCCTTGTATGTAAGTGAAATCTTTTCACCGTTTATCGTCACAGTACGCTCGTCAAGATTAAGAGAAAGTCTGCCTGCCTGTAAAATACGGTTTACTGTTTTTGGCTTACAGCGTCGCATGACCGCCTTTACTCTCGAAATCATTTCCATCATTCCGAATGGCTTTACAAGGTAATCGTCAGCTCCCAGGTCAAGCCCCTGAACCTTATCAAATTCTGCACCCTTTGCAGTTGCCATAATAACGGGAATATCCACGTATTCCGCCGTGCTTTTGAGAATTTTCAGCACCTCAATGCCGTCTGTGCCAGGGAGCATTACATCAAGAATTACAAGGTCAGGAAGCTCATTTTTAAGCGCAGACAAAAAGCTGTCGCTGTCCTCAAAGCCTTTTGCTTCAAACCCTGTTGACTGTAAGGCGTAAACCTCTATGTCACGGATACTTGCGTCATCCTCAACGCACCATATCATATAAATCAACTCCTTTATGAGTTTTTATGTTCGCCTGTTACGGAGAAAATCACCCATTCGGCAATGTTTGTTGCGTGGTCGCCGATACGCTCAAAATACTTTGCTATCATCAGCAGGTCAAGAGCATATTCGCCGTTTTCGGGATTCTCTGCAATCATTTTAATAAGACTGCCCTTTATCCTGTCGAAATACTCGTCAACCTTGTCATCATGAAGAATAACCGATTTTGCAAGCTGGGTATCCTTTTTAACATAAGCGTCTACGCTGTCTGTTACCATCAAGATTGTTTCAGCCGCCATATCACGGATATGCACCGTTTCCTCGGCTGTTCTGCCCTCAAGATAGGTGATTATTTCAGCAATATCCTCCGCCTGGTCGCCGATACGCTCCATATCGGTTATCATTTTAAGTGCAGCGGAGATCTGTCTTAAATCCCTTGCAACAGGCTGCTGCTGTAAAAGTAGTTTCATGCAGCGTGCTTCGATATCACGTTCCTTGTGGTCAATGTCCGATGAAATTGTCGAAACGTTTTCAGCAAGTGTGACATCTCCCGTAGTAAGCGCCTTTGAAGCAAGGGCGATAGCCTCCTCACAGAGTGCGCCCATTTCTATCATTTCAGTGTTAAGTATATTTAACTGCTCATCAAATCTGCTTCTCATTATCCAAACCTTCCTGTAATATAGTCTTCTGTTCGCTTATCAACGGGCTGTGAAAACAGCTTTTCCGTTTCGCCGTATTCGATAAGCTCACCCAGTAAAAAGAATGCTGTGTTATCGGAAATTCGGACTGCCTGCTGCATATTGTGAGTCACTATGACAATAGTATAACTCTTTTTCAGCTCTATTGCAAGTTCCTCAATTCTCGATGTAGAAATCGGGTCAAGTGCAGAGGTCGGTTCGTCCATAAGAAGAATTTTCGGTTTTACCGCAAGCGCTCTTGCGATACATAACCTCTGCTGCTGACCACCCGACATTCCGAGGGCGTTTTTCTTCAGCCTGTCCTTCACCTCGTCCCATATTGCCGCATCACGAAGGGACTGCTCTACGATTTCATCAAGCTTTACCTTTGATTTGATACCGTGTGTACGGGGACCGTATGCTATATTGTCATAAATGCTCATAGGGAAAGGATTAGGCTTCTGGAAAACCATTCCTATTTCACGGCGAAGTTCGTTTACATCAACAATGCTGTCATAGATATTCTGTCCGTTATAGCAGACTTCACCCGTTATCTTAACCGTGGGGATAAGGTCATTCATACGGTTTAAGGTCTTAAGAAATGTAGACTTTCCACATCCCGAAGGCCCGATAAAAGCGGTAATGCTCTTTTCGGGAATCGTAATGTTCACATTTTTGAGAGCCTGTGTTTTATCGTACCACAAATTCAGGTCTTTTGCTGTCATTATATCGCTCATTGTATCATTCCTTTCGATTAAAGCTCACGCTTTTTTGCAAAATATCTGCTGACAAGGGTTGCAGAGAAATTTATCAGAAGTGTTAAAATCATAAGTATTGCCGCTATCGCAAAGGCAACTCCGAACTCGCCCTGCTCCTTTGCGTAGACGTAAAGGGCAACGGTAAGAGATGCGCCGGGGGATGTAAGTCCCTCGAAAAATCCGTTCAGAGCGTGGGCAAAGCCTGCTGTAAAAAGGAGTGCTGCAGACTCACCTAAAATTCGTCCTATGGACAGGATACAGCCTGTGATAACTCCGTCAACACAGCCTGGGAGTACGACAGTTCTTATTACTCTCCATTTTCCTGCCCCAAGTCCGAATGCACCGTCACGATAGCTTTGGGGAACTGTTTTAAGGCTCTCTTGAGTAGTACGCATTACTGTTGGTAAATTCATAATAACAAGTGTCAGTGAGCCTGCCAGAAGCGAGGTTTTAAATCCTAAAAACTGACAGAAAAACAACATTCCCACAAGTCCGTAAATGATGGATGGGATACCCGAAAGTGTTTCCGCTGCGTATTCAATCATACCCACAAGCCTTTTGTTTTTTGCGTATTCTGTAAGATATATCGCCGCACCAACTCCGAGAGGTATAACGAAGATAAGCGTTGCAATTACAATATAAAGAGTGTTCAGAATATCGGGGAGAATACCTATATTTCCAGTTATATAACTCGGCTTTGTGGATAGAAGCTCCCAGGAGATATGAGGTATACCCTTTATAAATACATACGCCACAAGAAATATTACAAGCGTAGCTGTAAGGCTTGTGGAAACATACATAGCTAATTTCATAGTTCCGATATAGGCTTTTCTTTTTTTACTAAGCATCAGTCTTTCTCCTTTTTCAAGAAAAAGTTAAGTGTTGCGTTTATTAGCATAATAAAGAGGAACAGCACAAGTGCAATTGAGAAAAGTGCCTGTTGCTGAAGTCCGCTTGAATATGACATTTCGCTTGCAACTGCCGTTGTGAGAAATCGCACACTTTGGAAAAGCGACGGCATATTCGGCACATTTCCCGATACCATCATAACCGCCATTGCTTCGCCTATGGCGCGTCCCACACCAAGCACTACAGCCGCTGCAATTCCGCTTTTTGCCGCAGGAACAGAAACTCTGAAATATGTTTCGACGGGTGTTGCACCGAGAGCTAACGATGCGTCCTCATATTCTTTTGGAACAGCTTCAAGAGCTGTCATTGATACTTTTATAATTGACGGTAAAATCATAATTGCAAGAACGATTATTGCTGAAAATAAACTTGCACCATCGGGAATATCAAAAATCTCACGGACAGCAGGCACAAGCACCAGCATACCCACCAAGCCGTATACAACAGACGGAATACCCGCAAGCAGACTGACTGCTCCTTCCATAAAGGCTTTTACTTTCGGGTCAGCAAGTTTCGATAGATACACCGCCGTAAAAAATCCTATGGGAACGCCTATTAAAATCGCTCCTGCCGTACCGTAAACGCTTGTTAAAATAAAGGGCAGTATTCCATAACTTGGCATATCGGCAGTTGATGCCCATTTTGTGCCGAAAAGGAAATCGAAAACTCCTATTTCCGTTATTGCGGGAATGCCTGAAATTACAAGATATATCGTAATCAGCAATACACAGCCGACTGTCAGCAATCCGAGTATCAGAAACACGCTGTGAATGGCTCTTTCAATCATTTTATTTTTCTTCATAAATCTGCTCCGTATATGACATTATGCGGCAGAAAACTACCGCATCGTCTTTTTATCTTAGTTTGCAGCAACAACACCTGCAGAAGAGATTGCTTCTCTTGCGTCTTCAGATGTAATGTAGTCAAAAAACTTCTGTGCGCTCTCCGAAAGCTCTGTATCAGCCTTTGTTACAAGTACAAATGGACGCTGAACAACATAACTGCCGTCCTTGATTGTATCTTCTGTCGGCACAACGCCGCCCACTGTCAGCATCTTAACGCTGTCCTTTACAGACGCTACCGATGCATAACCGATTGCCGCGGGATTGCCTGCAACAGTTGTGATAACGTCGCCTGTTGAGGTGAGTTCCTGACGGTATTTGCAGTTATCTTCTGTGTCTGTTATAGATTCAAATCCATCACGCGTACCGCTTCCTGCTTCGCGTCCGATAAGTACGATTTCGCTGTCGTTACCGCCGATTTCACTCCAGTTTATGATTTCGCCTGTATAAATCTTTGCGATTGTTTCAATGTCAAGGTCAGAAACGGGATTTTCAGGGTTTACGATGATTGCAATTCCATCATAAGCGAGAAATGTCGATGTAAGTCCCTGAGCCTTTTCTTCGTCTTTCAAATCACGGCTTGAAAGCCCGATATCACAAGTTCCTGCAGCAACAGCCTTGATTCCTGAGCCTGAACCTGTGGGGTTGTATGTAACTGTAATTCCTGTGTCGTTTTCAAATGTTTCACCTAAAACTCCGATAACCTTTTCCATTGATGTTGAGCCGTCTGTTGAAACTGCTTCCTTTTCGGCTGAACAGCCTGCGAGTGTGCCGCACATAATAAGTGCAACTGTTAAAATACTAATAATCTTTTTCATAATTACAATTCCTTTCAGATGTAAATTTGTTTGTGTGTTTTTTGTTTACATCTGAATTATATCGCTTCAATGTAAAGTCAGGAAGAGGAGTTTTGTAAAATCTGTGTCAAATTTTCATTGTAACATAACTCTAAAAAATCCATAGAACTCGAAAGGGACGACGTAAAAAGAAAGTAATACACGATTCATTACTTTAATTACATCCGACCTGTCCGAAAACTTAATAGAAAACTGCCAGTTCAATGCTGGTTTGAACTGGTAGTTTGGACGAATTGGAGTGCCTGTTCCGAAGAAGTTGCTTGATGTGCTGAAACAGCTGAAGAATAAGGACGATAAATAATTTAAGCCCTCGGTAGTTCCCCGGGGGCTGTTTTTCATGTAAAAAAGTGCGCATTATTCGTCAGAAGCAAATTTGTGTCATTAAATGGGAACCACATAAAATAAATAAAACCCGCAAACCCTTTTGTAGACTGGATTTGCGAGTTTTGAATTTGGTGAGCCCAACTCAATAACAAAAGAGCCTATTTATGTTGGGTGCAATTTCGGGTTTATTGTTTACCTATAACGTTTCCCCAAGGTCAGGCTACCGAGCTTGGTCTTGGTTTTTGAAAAATTCTACATAATGTCATATAAAAACGGCGTACATCACAAATGTACGCCGTAATTTATTACTCTACTTTTGTCTGCTTAACAGAGACGCTAGCACTTTTGACAAATTACCTGTTACAACAGCTAACCCAAACAAGCGTGTGCAAAATCGAATACGTCTGTTTCCATATATCCATATTTCAGCACATTACCGCTTTCATCTCAATATACCCACGTTCACCGATAGGCTCAAGCTGAATTCTCGGTTCGTCATCATTCCACTTGAAGCCGATTACCGACGGCTCGTATTTTTCCATAGACTGCTGAACAGCCATTATCGC
>JAGBCL010000118.1 GCA_018110825.1 Oscillospiraceae bacterium | reverse complement strand
GGCTACAAATCAGAAGCTAAAGGAAAAGCCTTACCAAAAGGTTTCCAAGCTGAAATTTGATACCGAAAACGCACACAAAAAGCTCAATCAGCACAAAGTCGCTCTCGACCATAAGACCGAGCAGCAGACCAAGAAAGAAGCTAAAAAGGACGCTAAAAAAGCTCAGCAGAAGCAAAATCAGAAAAACGCCGCAAAAACGGCAAAGAAAGGTGCTTCAAAGGCAGGTAAAAAGGCTGGCGAAGCAGCAAAAGATGTCGGACAGATTATCGTAAAGGCAGTTGCCAACAACAAAGTGGTGATAATCATCTTGGTTATATTCCTCTTGCTTTTTGGTTTGCTGTTTACTCTCGGCTCGTCAACTTTTACTTCTCTTGGTGATACGGGAACAATGGTAATCGCTTCTTCCTACACATCGGACGAGGAAGATATTTATGCGGCAAACGACTATATGAACGCTCTTGAAAATAACCTAAACTACGAAATCAGCAATATCCCGAATGTCTATGTTGGTTGGAATGAGTATAACTACTACATTGACCCCATAGGACACGACCCATACGCTCTCATATCCTATCTGACAGCTATGGAAATCAACTTTGACTATGATGCGGATACTCAGGCAAGAATTCAGGAGCTTTTCAATGCGTTATACACGCTTGAAGTAGAGTCTGTTCACGAAGTACGTTCTTATCAGTACACCACAACTGATGAAGAAGGAAATGAAGTAATTGTAACCGTGTATTACGACTACTATATCTTGAATGTTACGCTGACAGCTAACGATTGGGATAGCGTGGTTAAGCCGAAGCTCGAAGCGGCAGGCGTTTACGACGTATATCTGCTGTTACAGGAAACACAAGGCAACAAGCCGGATTTATTCTAAAGGAGGAGATAATTTGCCTACACCACTTGAAAAAACTGAGGCATTGCTTGAAAAAGCTATTGCCGACTTGGAGAGTATCCGAGCAAAGAAAGCAGATATTCTTGAAAAAGAAAAGCAAGGTATCGCTCGTGTAAGCTCTCTGGAAAACACTCGTATTTTACAGCTTGTAAATTTGAGTAAGATTGACAGTTCCCAGCTTAAAGCTATGCTTATGGCTGAACAGCCGAAGCCTGTCGAACAGGTTGTAAATACTGAAACTACAAATTTCGTTACAGAAAGGATTACAGAAGATGAAGAAGATGAGTAAAATTCTTTGCTCCGTACTTGTGATGTGCGGAGCTTTTTCAATGTCTGCGATGAGCGTTTACGCTACGGGAGATATTCTCATTGATGAGCCGATAGAGATGGAAGAAGCGGTTACAACCGTTGTTTCGTCAGAGGTTATCGAAAGCGGCGAACTTCCCGTTATTTCTGAGGACAAGGTTATTGAAAAGCCCAAGCCTGAGATAACTATTCCCGAACAGGATACTTCCGACGATACCGCAGAAACGACTGTCACACAGGAAAGTGAAGCTCCTACGCTCGGACTTCCCGAAGGAAACGCAACTATTATCGAAGATGTGTCGGCAGATGTGGTTGACCGTCAGTTTATCGCTATTCAGAGTAAGAACGGAAACACATTCTATATCGTAATCGACAAGGACAGCAAGGGCAAGGAAAATGTGTACTTTATGAACTTGGTTGATGAATACGATATGCTCGCTTTTGCAGAGGATTTTCCCGAAGGCGTAACCGTTGAAACTCCTAACGGCGAACAGGTAGAGCCTGTTACAGACGCAGAAGGCAATATTATTGAAAATCCCGATGATACCTCAGAGGGAGAAAAGGACGATAAGAGCGAGAAAAACGAGGGCGAAGGCGGTGGAAACAGCACGCTTCTTATTCTCGTAGGCGTTCTCGCTCTTGCAGGTGGCGGTGCTTTCTACTACTTTAAGGTTTACAAGGCAAAGCCGAAAGCTCCGAAGCAGTCCCTTTACGATGAGGACGAGGAGGAATCCGAGGAAGAAACCGTAAACGAAGATGTTGACGAGGAAACTTCCGACGACGATGAGAAATAATCCTCACAAGCCTGAGAAATCAGGCTTGGTACATATTGCTTTTTCAAGGTCGGTATGGTATAATTAAGGTATTATAACGATATGCGAGGAATTGAAATGAGCGACAGACTTGCACTTGACCGTGCAACATATAAGAAGATAAAAGGTTTCGACCGAAATCAAATGGAGCAGTTCTTGGCTGATATTTATGCCAATGCTGCCGAAGATGTAGCTGAAAACAATGCTGTTTCTCTTGATATGGATAAGCTCCGTAAGGAAATTGGAGAAATTAAGGGCGTTGGTGAGAGCCGTTTGAATGAGATTATGACTGTTATTGAAAAACAATTACATAAGGGAGCGTAAAATGGAAATTCCAGAGTGCCTAAAAAAATACACAACAAAACCAAGTGATTGCCCAAAGTATGATGAGAACAATCCAGATTATAGATGCAGTGTTGACTATGATAAAAGTAAGTATCGTATAAACAAGGCTTTACAAGAATCAAAAAACAAAACAGTTCCACCATCAACAATCTGCGGATATATAAATGAATTTTTATCTCTTATGGGGATAAATAGCCAAGCAGTTATGATAAATGGATTAGATATCCTAATGACAATAAATTATGAACATATCAAGCGGTTATACAAGCTCAACGAACAATCTGATATTATTTGGTTACGTTTCACAAAAGATGGATATTGCGGTACAATCGGTTCCTCTAACGATATAAACTACTCTTATGATACTAATTCAGGAAAAATCATCAAGGCTATAAATAAGGAGTGGAACAATTTTATCATTATTATCGTACCTATACCCGGTATAAAAAACAGAAAACAACGGCTGTTGATTGAACATATGATAGGATATTATTTGAGTGATAATAAAAATGTTCCTATTATTGATTATTATTCGCATTTTTTGGGAAAGTAAAATTGCATACTTTACATAAGAGCTTACCACACGGTAGGCTCTTTTTATTTCAAATCGAAAGGAATGATTTAGTATGCAGTTAGTGATTGCAGAAAAGCCAAGTGTCGGGGTGGCACTGGCGAAGGCTCTCGGTGTAACCGACAAGAAGGACGGATATATTGAGGGCAACGGATATATCGTGTCTTGGTGTGTGGGACATCTTGTTTCCCTTGCAAATGCCGATATGTACGACGAAAAGTTCAAGAAGTGGGATATTGCAGACCTCCCAATTATCCCCGACGAGTGGCAGTTCATCATTGCTGAGGACAAGAACAAGCAGTTCGGTATTCTCCGTCAGCTTATGGGGGATAACCGAGTGAGCGAGGTTGTGAACGCTTGCGACGCAGGTCGTGAGGGTGAGCTTATCTTCCGTCTTGTGTATAACAAGGCTCTCTGTAATAAGCCTATTAAGCGGCTCTGGATTTCTTCAATGGAAGAAAAGGCTATCCGTGACGGCTTTTCTAATCTCAGGGACGGTAAAGAGTACGAAAACCTCTATCAGTCGGCTCTCTGTCGTGCAAAAGCGGATTGGATTGTGGGTATCAATGCCACAAGACTTTTCTCCAAGCTCTACAACAGAACGCTGAATGTAGGCAGGGTTCAGACACCTACTCTTGCAATGCTCTACGAGCGTGAGAACAGTATCAGTAATTTTCAGAAGGAAAAGTATTTCAATGTCCATCTGAAATCTGTCGGTCTTGACGCAATACACGAAAAGGTCAAGGAACAGGGCGAAGCCGAGAATATCCGTAGAGATTGCGACGGCAAGGAAGCTATCGTAAAGTCGGTAAAGACGGAAAGAAAGACTGTAAATCCCCCTCATCTTTACGACCTTACTACTCTCCAGAGAGAAGCAAACAGACTTTATGGCTTCACGGCTCAGCAGACCCTCGACTATACGCAATCGCTCTATGAAATGAAGCTCGTAACCTATCCGAGAACGGACAGCCAGTATATTACTGACGATATGAGCGATACCGCAAAGAATATCGCTGAGTCCGTTGCCGGAAAACTTCCTCATTTCAGCAGCATTGTTATTGCTCCCGAAACCAAGCGAGTGATTAACAATAAGAAGGTCAGCGACCATCACGCCATTATTCCGACAGCGGAAGTAAGCAGCACAGACCTCAATTCTGTTCCTGACGGAGAAAGAAAAATCCTCTACCTCATCGCAAATCGCCTTCTTTGTGCGACAAATGAGCCATATATATATGAAACCGTTACGGCTGAAATCAGTTGTAGCGGTTATTCTTTTGTCGCAAAGGGCAGAAATGTCATTTCTGAGGGTTGGAAAGCCATCGAAAAGGCGTTCAGAGATTTTCAGAAGTGCAAGGACGATACCGAGGAGGAAGAAGAAACCCTCTCCCTCACCGAAGGTCAGGTTATTGAAAGACCCGTTTCCGAGGTAAGCGAACACTTCACACAGCCTCCGAAGCACTTTACGGAAGACACGCTTCTTTCTGCTATGGAACGTGCAGGAACGGACGAAATCACTGAAGAAGTTGAGCGTTCGGGACTTGGTACTCCCGCTACAAGAGCAAGTATCATTGAAAAACTCACAAAGTCAGGATTTATCAAGCGTGAAAATAAAAATCTTGTCGTTACCGATAACGGCACAGACCTCATTTCCGTAATGCCCGATATTATCAAGTCGGCTTCTATGACGGCTGATTGGGAAAATGCTCTCTCCCTTATGGCTCATGGCAAGTTCACATCACAGCAGTTTATGGTGGATATTGAAAAGCTCGTTGATGATATTATCGCCGTTGCAAAGGAAAGCGTTGATGAAAGCAAGGTGTCAAGAAACGGCGGAGAGATTATCGGCACTTGTCCGAGATGCGGTAAGAATGTTGTCGTAACTCCGAAGGCGTACTCCTGCGAGGACAGAAACTGCGGTTTTGTTATCTGGAAGAACGACAAATTCTTTGAAAAGGCAAGAAAGCCACTCACAAAGGAAATGGCAACAAGCCTTATAAAGAACGGCAAGATTGCTGTCAAGGGACTTTATTCCGAGAAGTCAGGAAGGAACTACGATGCAACGGTTTGTCTTGACGATACAGGC
Organism: Oscillospiraceae bacterium; assembly: GCA_018110825.1. Classification (GTDB taxonomy): domain Bacteria; phylum Bacillota; class Clostridia; order Oscillospirales; family Ruminococcaceae; genus RGIG8773. The sequence goes on along the minus strand of JAGBCL010000118.1, from coordinate 9,480 downwards.
AAGTATGTAAACTACAAGCTTGAATTTGCTCCGAAGAAGAAAAAGAAGTAAGAAAGGTAGGTACAAATGCCCGAAATTGAAAAGGAAAAATCAATCATACCTCTGTATAAGGAAGATATGATGACCGCCAAAGAAAACGGTGAAATGGCTGATTGGCGAATGAGTTTCAAGGAGAACTGCAACTGTGCAAAGGCTATTGATAAGGCTTTGAACGAGAATTACGCAGATAATCGCCTTGATACAGACAAGGCTCTTGATGCCGTCCTCGCTGAGTATAGTGCAGAGCGTGTAACTCACGTTCTTGCGGCTCAGGTGGTCAATCACGATTGGGACGGTCGTTATCACAATGATGTAAAGGCTTGGGCAAAGGAACAGACAAAAGAGCTGTCTACCGAATTTATGGAAGATAGCCGTGATTATTACCTTAACGCCCACCCCATTCTCATTGACGGTCTTGCAACAAAGGTAATGCAGAGAGAAAAGGAACTTGAAAAAACAACTCCCGAAGTAAAGGCGGAAACCGATGTTACAGAGCCGCCTAAGACCTTCACAAAGTCAAAAGACAAGGTAAAGGAAATCACAGACAAGCTCGAAAACGGTATCAAGGAGCTGTTTGAGGGCGAAAAGTTCAAGGAATACCTTGATACAATGTCGAAGTTCCACAACTATTCTTTCAATAATACAATGCTCATAGCTATGCAGAAGCCTGACGCCACTTTGGTTGCAGGCTTCAATTCTTGGAAGAACAAGTTTGAAAGAAATGTCAACAAAGGCGAAAAAGGTATTCAGATTTTTGCTCCTGCCCCCTACAAAATCAAGAAGGAGCAGACCAAACTCGACCCTGACACCGATTTGCCCGTTCTCGGCAAGGACGGAAAGCCGATTACCGAGGAAGTTGAGGTTACAATCCCTGCTTTCAAGGTTGTAAGCGTATTCGATGTGTCGCAGACAAGCGGTAAGGAACTTCCTACGCTCGGAGCTGACGAATTAAGCGGCAATGTAAAGGACTATGAAAAGTTCTTTAATGCCGTTCGTGAAGCTTCTCCCGTCCCTATCAAATTTGCAGAGATTGACGGAACGGCAAAAGGTTTTTATCATCACGAGGACAAGGCGATTACCATTAAGGAGAATATGTCTGAGGTACAGACCATTAAGACTGCTATTCACGAAATCGCCCACGCCAAACTCCACGACCGTGATTTGAAGAAATCTGATATAGAGAAGCCAAAGGACAGAAGTACAGAGGAAGTTGAAGCGGAAAGTATCGCATATACCGTATGTCAGCATTTCGGAATTGATACTTCCGATTACAGCTTTGCTTATGTCGCTTCTTGGGGAACCGGCAAGGATACACCTGAACTGAAGGCTTCGCTTGAAACTATCCGTTCGACAGCTTCGGAGCTTATCACTACCATTTCCGAAAAGTATCTCGGACTTGAAAAGGATAAGACGCAGGAGCAGACAGCCGAGAAATCTGAAAAGTCGAATATCATCGGCAATACAGCCTATGCAGATATTGAAGATAAGCAGTATTTCCGTTTAAAGTCAAGTACGGCTGAAAAGGTCGCTGAAAAACTCACAGAGCAGAATGTACCGTTCAGCGGTAGAATTAACGGAGATAAAACCACTCTCACCATCGGCAAGGCGGATGTAGACAGCTACAAGGCGATTATTGCCGAGGTTACGGGAAAAGCAAAGGAAACTCCCGAACAGGAACAGACAAAGGCTGAGCCTGAACAGAATACTCCGAAGCCTAAAAAGAATAATATCATCGGAAATACGGCATATACGGACATTCCCGATAAGAGTTATGCAAAGCTCGGTACAGAAAAGGCTCTTGCTGTTGCAGATATTCTCGATAAGCAGGGCGTGAAGTTCAGCGGACGAACTGACGGCGACAAAACCACTCTCACTATTTCAAAGGCAGATATGCCGAAGTATAAGGAAGCACTTGCTTCTGTCAACAAGGCATTATCACCCCAGAAAACAGAAGAAAAGGCAGCCGAACAGCCCAAGGAACGCTCGAAGCTCTACACTCAGTCTTTTGATTATGCTCAGGAACACGGCGAGTTCAAGGAATTTCAAGCAAGCCACAAGGACAATATGAGTTGTCTTTGGGATATTAAGGCTACGGCTGAAATCTATGCCATCGAAGGTAGGCTTGACGATTTTCTCAAAGACCTTACCGAGAAACACGGTGTTGAGCGACCTCTGTATGTTCTTTCAAGAACGATTCAGGAGGTTGACGATATGCGTTTCTCTCCCGAAGCAAGGCAGATTGCCAATAAGTTCGACTATCCCGACAGGGACAGCGTTCATTCCTTTACCCACCTTTATGTAACGGACATCAAGCCGTCTGTTATCGACAGTATAGTGTATAAACTGAATGAAATGCAGCAGGGACTTGAAAAAGCTCCCGAAATTCAGGAATACACGGGCAAGCTCCCCGACAGCAAGATTACCATTGAGGAACGTAATGCCTACGGTTACGACAGTAACGAGCTTCTTCCTCTGACCGCAGAAAAGGCTCTGGAGTTCTTCGATAACGATACAGTTTCCGTTTATCTTCTCTATCCCGACGGTACAGAGGGACAGGCAAACGACCGTTCCGACATTGAAAACCACAACGGAATTTTCGGTGTAGAAACTGATGAGTGGTTACGCTATCAGGCATTTCAGGAGCGTATGGATAAACTTGCAACCGAGGAACCGTCAAAGGAGGCTCTGCTTCTGAACGGAAAGGAATGTGCCGCCGGTATCTATCAGCTCAAAGATGTTCCCGAAAACAGGGACTTGCACTTTGCGGGTGCTGAATATCTCGACAAAAAAGGTATTACTCCCCACAGAGATAACTACACGCTTGTTTACACTTTCCCCGTAAATCCAGAAGATTTACAGGATAAAATCGGTTTTCTCAACGATGTTTACCACAAGTTCAATACCGACCACCCGAAAGATTTTGAGGGACATTCACTTTCAGTAAGTGATGTAGTCGTTATTCAGCATAATGGCGAATTGTCAGCACACTTTGTTGACAGTTGGGGTTACAAGGAACTTGAAAACTTCGGAGCTGTAAGAGAAAATCCGCTTAAAGCCATTGAAGATACCGTTGAACAGAACGACAACAGCTTTGACGGTATTATCAACAACGCACCTTCTATGGACGAACTTGAAGAAAAGGCTTCAAGAGGTGAGCTTGTATCTGTTATGGATATGGCAAATGCTACAAAAGCTGATAAGGAAAAGGCAAAACAGGCTAAACAGCCTGATAAAAAGCGTTCTATCAGAGGCTATTTGAAGGACGCTTCTGAAAAGCCAAAGGAACAGCCGAAAGAAAAGACAAAGGAAAAAGAGAAAGGAGTTGAACTCTAATGGAGTTTTCCGTAGCTGAGATTAACTTTATCTGTATTGTCAAGGGCGATAACCGCAAGGACACCATCAATAATATTTTTGACGTCCTCCCTGACCTTGAAGATAAGGAAATGATAGAGATTGCCGAAACAGTAATCGGTAAGCTCGAAAGTATCTCCGACAGCGAATATGACGAGTTCGCTTTTGAAGATAATTACGCAGATTAAACCACAATGCCCCTGCTTTTAAGCAGGGGCAAACATTTTAAGGAGGAAATATCCAATGTTTTTAACAAAACCTATTACACCACCTATTATCAGAAAAGAGTTCGACGCTTCTAAATACAGAGGTGTTGATAATGCTGACATCAAGGTAATTCACCTTGCTTTGCAGAACGGTGAGAAACTCACAATCGACCGCTACGGTCATATCTATACCGGCGATGGCAGATGGATTGCCGACGGTATAGAGCGTGGGTAAGAAATCTTTAAAAAAGCTATTGACTTTTACACTTTAAAGCGTTATTATAGAAAAGGAGGAAGAAATGTCTACAAAACTTCAAGAGTATCAGGCTCGGTTGAATGAAAGTACAGAACGGCTTTGGAAGGACAGCCACGAATATATGTCGCTGCTCCGAACATCATCAAGGCTCTACAAGTACAGCTTCAAAGACCAAGTTCTAATACATTCACAGCGACCTGACGCAGTAGCTTGTGCCGAATACGACACTTGGGGACGTGAGGATATTACAAACCGATATGTCAAGCGTGGCAGTAAGGGTATCGCCCTCATCGCAGATGATAACGGCAAGGCAAGACTCAGATATGTCTTTGATTTCTCCGATACGGCGGCAAGGGACGAACGCTCGAAAACACCGTTTTTCTGGAGCGTAACTCCCGAAAATGAAAATGCTGTTCTGAAACAGCTCGGAACAAACGCAGTTACTCTTGACACGGCAATACTTGAAAAGGCTCGTGAGCTTGCGAGAAATTACTCAGGTGATTATCTTCACGACCTTATGAGAGAAACCGACGGCACATTCCTTGACGAACTTGATGAACTGAATGTGCGGTCAAGATTTGAAAGTCTGCTTGAAACAAGTATCGCATATACCGTCCTTACAAGGTGCGGATATGAAGCGGATATGTATATCGAAGCAGACGATTTCCGAGGAATACACGAGTTCAACAGCATTGAAACTATGTCAATTCTCGGCAACGCTACAAGCGATTTGTCGGAACAGATTTTAAGAAACATTGAGCGAACGCTCAAAATCGAAAGGAGTAAGGAAAATGACCGAAGCATTACCGAAAACAATGACCGAGAACGGAATTCAGTACACTCTGGACGAGAGGACGCAGACCTATCTTCCCGACTTGGAACTTCCGCAGCAGAAGGAAATCGGGAAATACGGACTGATGAGAAGAACCTACCTGATGAACAACAGGAAAGGGACTTATCAGGCAATGCTCCTGAAAGGAACGCTCAACAGCCACTTGGCGGAGATAGACGAAACAGCGAACCGCAGGCTCTCGGAAATCCTTCCGAAAATGGCGAAAGAAGTGGGAGCGACCGAGGAACTGAAAGCGACAAACCAGATGGCTTGGGTGGGAATGATGAACACTCTGAAATCTCAGGCAGAGGAAATGATAATCAGCGAACTGATTTACAGCTAAATGAAAACGAAGCAGTATCGGAAACAATTTCTGATACTGCTTTTTCTATGTCCGAAGAAAAAGTGCTTGCTGTTATCAATCATTACGATGAAATGAATGTAAGCAAGCAGGAAACTCTTGATTTCTTCCTTGAAAACGAGGACGGAACACGCAGAGCCGACTTCATAAAGGCGGCATACGGACATCGTGCGGTAGAATTTGAGCTTGACGGCGAACTTCTCGGATACAGAAAGCACGGCGATGGACTTGAAATGTGGGAAGGCTCTCCCGAAAACTCCACTAAGTTCTCTTGGGATGTTATTCAGGAGCTTACTGCAAGCCTTATAGACAGACACGAGTTTATCGACCTCCCTGACTTTTTTGATATTGAGCCTGAAACCCCGGAAATGGGCGGTTATGACGAGCCTATGCAGTTATCCCTTTTCGGAGATTTTGACGACGAGCCTGTTCTCCCCGCCGATAATTCCGACTTTGATTATTCTCCTGCAAGTGTCTTTACTCAGGATATGATTGACTATGTACTCCGTGCAGGAAGCAACGAGCCACACAGCTTGGAACGAATTGTCGCACAGTTTGAGAAAAACAAGGGCATTGAAAGCAATGTCGAGTTTCTCCGTAAGGAGTTCGGTACAGACGGCAGAGGTTTTCTCTATGAAAGTCCTGACGGTCTGGATAAGGCAAGATTTTCAGCTTGGTACGACAAAGACGGTATCACTATCGGTATGGGAGAAACTGCATTTAATCGTTACGGAAGTGTTTCTATGACTTGGGAACAGGTTTCCGAGCGTATCAGTGAACTTCTAAACGAAGGCAGATTTGCTACACAAGACATTCTTAAATCAGCAGAGCCATACGACCGCAAACAGCTTGCGGATAAGCTTTGGTATCTTCATCAGGACGTAGAGGTTGAATATTTTATTCCTGATTATTTCTTCATCGGTGGTTTTGATGTTAGTACAGACAAGATTGCCGAAGCATTACAGGGTGAAAAGCCTGTGCAGGAAATGATTGACGGAATGAAAGCCCTCATAAAGCAGTATGAAGCTGACCGGAATGTTCTCCGTTTTCATTTCCACAACCTCCCTGAAATGCTTGAAAAGCTTGAAGATAGACAGCTTGACAGGGTGAAATTCTCCGCAGAGCCGTCCTTTACAGTTAAACACAAGTATTTCATAACCGAAGATGAAAAGAACAAGCTTGTAGCATCGGGCAGTAATGTTGCAGGCGGCAAGAAAAGAATTGCAAAGTTTTTCAAAGAACCGCACACAGCAAAGGAAAAGGCTGATTTCCTCAAAAATGAGTACGGTATCGGCGGTAGCGGTCGTAGCGGATACAACACTTGGCACGACTCAAAGGGACTTGTGCTTAAAAAGGGCAACCTTTCAAATCCCGACGCAGAAGTTACAATGAAGTGGAACGAGGTTGCAGAGCGTGTTTCAAAGCTTGTGGCACAAAACAAATTCATTACTCAGAGCGATATAGACTCGGAAATACGATATGCCAAGAGAGTAATTGCCAACGCTTCGGACAATCCGCTTGAAGAACAGAGTATTAAACAGGCAAAGGCAGTCCTTGAAGAATATGGCATAGAGCTTGAAGAAAAGTCTGAGCCTGCACCTGAGCCAACGGAAGAAATCGTTTCGGAATTGGCTGAGGAAATTGAGGAATACAATGACGATGATGAAATCAAACTCAAAGTCGGTGATGTAATTGAGCTTGACGATGGTGTATTTGAGATAACTGAAATTTCAGACAGTATTGACGATACAAAATATCAGCTCCGTGACCTCGGTAGCATTTACCCTATCTTCCGTGTTATGTACGAAACTGAGATATACGAGAACGGCTTTTCCCTTGTTGATGAAGCTCCCGAAAAGGAAAGCTTAATCAATGGACCAGCACCCAATATCTCGGAAGTGCCTGAGCTGAACGGCGAAAAGCACGATTTTACAATCACAGACGAAAACCTCGGTGTCGGCGGTGCAAAGTCAAAGTTCAAGGCAAATGTAGAAGCTATCAAGCTTTTGAACGAGCTTGAATTTGAGAACAGACGGGCAACTCCCGAAGAACAGGAAATTCTCTCCCGATATGTCGGCTGGGGCGGTCTTTCTCAGGTGTTTGACGAAAACAATTCAGCGTGGTCAAGTGAGTTTACAGAACTTTACACGCTCCTTTCCCCCGATGAATATGAAAATGCAAAGGCTTCTACGCTGACCGCCTTCTATACCTCACCTACGGTTATAAACTTTATTTATGAAGGACTTGAAAATCTCGGTTTTAAAGGCGGTAATGTATTAGAGCCTGCAATGGGCGTGGGCAATTTCTTTGGAAGAATGCCCGAAGAAATGCGAAGCGGTAAGCTGTATGGCGTAGAGCTTGACAGCATTTCAGGCAGAATTGCAAAACAGCTTTATCAGAACGCAGATATTCAAGTAACAGGTTTTGAAAAGACCACATTCCCCGACAACTTCTTTGATGTTGCAGTAGGTAATGTTCCCTTCGGACAGTATAAGCTCGCTGAGAAGCGTTATGACAAGCTGGGTCTTAATATTCACGACCACTTCTTCGCAAAATCCCTTGACAAAGTTCGTGCAGGCGGTGTTGTGGCTTTCGTAACCTCAAAGGGTACGCTTGACAAAGCAAATCCGCAGTTCAGAAAGTACCTTGCTCAGAGAGCCGAGCTTCTTGGAGCAATAAGACTGCCGAACAACGCTTTCAAGGATAACGCAGGAACGGAAGTAACCTCGGATATTATCTTTCTTCAGAAGCGTGATAAAATGCTTGACATTGAGCCTGATTGGGTACACCTCGGTCAGACAGCGGACGGAGTTCCCGTAAACAAGTATTTTGAACAGCACCCCGAAATGATACTTGGCGAAATGAAACAGGGCGTGGAGTTCTCTATGTACGGCAATGCCGAAGAAACAGCTTGTGTTCCTATCGAGGGAACAAGTCTTAAAGAACAGCTCAAAGAAGCGATTGCAAACATTCAGGGTACTATTCCCGAAGTAGAACAGGAAAACACGGAAAAAGTTGCAGAGAGTATCCCTGCTGACCCGAATGTGCGTAACTTCTCCTATGCGGTCGTTGATGATAAGCTCTATTTCAGAGAAAACAGCCGTATGTTCCTCAAAGATGATTTGCCAAAGGCAACCGAGGAGCGTATCAAGGGAATGTGCGAGCTTCGTGATTGCGTAAGAACGCTGATTGACTATCAGCTCAACGAATACAGCGACTATGATATTCGCTCACAGCAGATGGAGCTTAACAGGGTTTATGACGATTTCACAAAGAAATACGGCTTAATTAACTCTGCGGGTAATTCAAGAGCATTTTCCGAGGACAGCTCATACTACCTTCTTTCTTCTCTTGAAGTTCTCAATGAGAACGGAGAGCTTGAACGCAAGGCGGATATGTTCACAAAGCGTACTATCAAGCAGAAAACACAGGTTACAAGCGTAGATACGGCTTCGGAAGCACTTGCGGTATCAATTTCTGAAAAGGCTCGTGTAGATATGCCGTTTATGGAACAGCTCACAGGCAAATCGGAAGAACAGCTTGTAAACGACCTTAAAGGCGTTATTTTCCGCAATCCTCAAAACAATCAGTGGGAAACCGCTGACGAATATCTTTCCGGCAATGTCCGTGAAAAGCTCGAATTTGCAAAGAAATCAGCAGAGGTATTCGATGAGGATTTAAGTGTGAATATATCGGCTCTTGAAAAGGCTATGCCGAAACCTCTTGAAGCAAGTGAAATTGATGTCAGACTTGGTGCTACTTGGCTTGATACCGATATAATCAAACAGTTTATGATTGAAACTCTCCAAGTTCCACGATACTTGCAGAATATGTTTGATGTGAATTTTTCAAAATACACATCTGAATGGAACATTGAAGGCAAGAATGTGGACAGAAGTAATGTAGCTGCCAATATGACCTACGGCTCGGCAAGAAAGAACGCTTACTCCATTATTGAAGATACGCTCAATCTTCGTGACGCACGAGTTTACGACCGAGTGGAACAGCCTGACGGAACGGTTAAATCCGTTCTGAACAAAAAGGAAACTATGATTGCACAGGAAAAACAGGAAGCTATCAAACAAGCGTTTAAGGATTGGATATTCAAAGATCCCGACCGCCGTGAAAAGCTCGTAAACAAGTACAACGAGATGTTCAACAGTTCCAGACCGAGAGAATACGACGGAAGTCATATCACTTTTTCGGGTATGTCCCCTGAAATTCAGCTCAGAACACATCAGCTCAACGCTATTGCACACACTATGTACGGCGGAAACACTTTGCTCGCTCACCAAGTGGGAGCGGGCAAAACCTTTGAAATGGTAGCTTCTGCTATGGAAAGCAAGCGACTTGGTTTATGTACTAAGTCGCTTTTTGTTGTGCCAAATCACCTTACAGAGCAGATGGGAGCAGAATTTTTAAGGCTCTATCCTGC
>JAGBCL010000117.1 GCA_018110825.1 Oscillospiraceae bacterium | reverse complement strand
TCAATATGTGCCATATGCACACGCTCATCTTCGTCAATGATATATACAGATGAGTCATCATATTTTCTGCGTACCTTATCGTCCAGAATTTCAATAATCGGCACAAGCTGCGGAACAACTTTTTTAAGCTGATTTATATTCCACTTTTCCAGTGCTTCGGCAAGAATTGTATGATTTGTGTAGGCACAGGTACGGCTTACAATTTCAATTGCCTCATCGGTTTCAATTCCGCGTTCTGTAAGCAGACGTATAAGTTCGGGAATTATCATTGTCGGATGGGTGTCATTGATCTGAATTACAGCATAATCATAAAGGTCATGAAGATTACAGCCCTTTGCTGTGCACTCATCAAGAATAAGCTGTGCACCTGCGGAAACCATAAAATACTGCTGATATATTCTGAGCAGTCTGCCATTCTCGTCGCTGTCGTCGGGATAAAGAAATAATGTGAGATTTTTTTCAATCTGTGTTTTGTCAAAGTCTATGCCGCTTGTTACGAGGCTTTCATCGATTTTTTCAATATCGAAAAGGTGAAGCTTGTTTGTAACGCTGTCATAGCCTGTAACATTTATATCGTACATTCTTGCATTAACTTCAAAGCCACGGAATTTTACAGGATAAACCTTGTCAGTTCGGTTAATCTGACTGTTTTTACCGAGCCATCGGTCAGGAACAGTTGTCTGTGCATTGTTTTCAAATACCTGTCTGAAAAGTCCGAAATGATAATTCAGACCGATGCCATCGGCATTGAGTCCCAATGTTGCGGCGGAATCCATAAAGCAGGCAGCAAGTCTGCCAAGACCGCCGTTGCCGAGAGAAGGCTCATTCTCGATTTCCTCTATTTCGCATATATCCTTTCCGTTATCCGCAAGCTGCTGCCTTACTTCATCGTAAATCCCAAGATTTATAAGATTGTTTGAAAGAAGCTTGCCAATAAGGAATTCCGCAGAAATATAATACAGCTTCTTTTTTATGTTTTGTCTGACTTTGCGTGAAGCAAGCTCGTCTGTTTTTTTCAGTAATGAAGCGTATATTTCCTCGTTGGTACATTCAGCAATTGTCTTACCGTAATCGGCAGTTAAAATTTCGTTTATATTCATTGTAACAGCTCCTTTGATGTTTTTGTTGTAATTGTATTGTAACATCATTAAGAGCGTTTTTCTTGCATAAATCCGTCTGTTTTTTGCACAATAGTATTCTTTTGAGAGGAGAAATGAACATGCAGCTTACTAAATATGAAATTTATCACGAAAACAAGTGTCACACCCCACTCGATTTTCCGTACAACACATATCTGTGCACAATTCCTCTTGATTTCAGTGCAGTTAATATCCATTGGCACGAGGAGGTTGAAATTATTGTTATAAAAAAGGGAACAGGAATAGTTTCCGTAAACCTTACTGAATACAAAGTATGCGAAGGTGACGCTGTTTTCGTAATGTCAGGACAGCTTCATTCAATTTCTCAGCTTGAAAACAGCACTATGGAATACGAAAATATCCTGTTCAGACCATCTATGCTAAAAGCAACAGGGAGTGATTTGTGTTGGGAGCAATTTATTTCACCGCTGATTTCTTCCGAAAAAACAATTTGCCCATTGATTTGTGCTGATAAGATGATTGAGAGCGGCATTGCGGAATATATACAAAAAATTGATAAGCTGTGCGATGAAAAAAGTGCAGGCTATCAGATAGCTGTAAAAGGCTACCTTTATCTTATGCTTCACCGTCTTGTGTCAGAAATCGGCGAAACGTTTTCTCAAATTTCGCAGAAGAATATTGACAAAATAAAAACTATACTTTCTTATGTGGAACAGCATTATTCAGAAAATATCACCGTTGAAGAAGCGGCAGAGCTTTGCTTTTACAGCAAATCATATTTTATGAAGTTCTTCAAGGAAAGTATGGGTGTAAGTTTTATTAACTATCTTAATGATTATCGGCTTGAAACAGCAGCAAATATGCTCCGTGCAGCAGATGACAATATTCTTGAAATCGCCTGTGCCTGCGGATTTGACAATCTTTCATATTTCAATCGAAGCTTTAAGAAAAAATACAAAATCACACCCGGAAAGTACAGAAAAGGTAAATAAAGTAAGCTGATTTTTTTGAGCTTTTTGTAAACAGAACAGCGGACTGAATTTCTAACAGTCCGCTGTTCTGTTTACCTGTATTCATTTGTGGGAACAATGCCTAAGTGGACAGTGCAGACTCCTGTAACGTCTTACACTATCCTAAAAACTATCCCGACGGCAGTTCTTCTGCCGTAAAAGCAATATACAATCAGAATATATATTACTTTAAATCCATCCCGCCAGTGCGTGAGCACTGGTTTTATATTTACATCAAATCTTATCTTAATTACATTGTTCGTAGGGCTATTCTTTGGGGAAGAAAATTCATTTATATAGACAGTCATCACAGAGGTACTATATAAACAAAAAAATCTCGGCAAGCATAACTGCTTAACCGAGATTTTCATAATTGTATTTAAACATATAGTGTGTAAATAGGGCAAAAAAATATGACTGTTTTTAACAGTCAATCATCATTTATAAAAATATACACTTACTCATTATCAATCTTTATTAAATTATATACCGGCGGTTTTTGGCTGTCAAGAGCCAACGCCATAAGTTTACAAAAAATTAACATTAGTAATTTCTCTTAAAAGCTATCAATTTGCAAAATTAAATATTTATATGCATATTAAATCCTTGCACCATCACGTTTCGATTGTAAAAAGTGCTAAAAAGTCTGTCACGGTCGGTTACCAAATTTTGTTAATTATGCAATAAATCATTTGGTAAATTTTGTCAGTTTTTGCGGATTGTATTTTGAGTTGTATCATGCTACAATAATTATGGATCCAAAAAGTGAAGTGATTAATCACAACAACTGGTAAGACATTTTGGGGGTTGACGAAAGGATGATCGGAAAAGTAATTCTTAATATTTATCCAAATGATATTCCTCAAAATCATCACAATATCTGAACTCAAAAGAGGAACTTTTAGTATCAAAATGTACGGCTGAAATGGCCTGAATAGAATTGTTAAGTTGTTTCGGCTTATAGCTGCTTGCAAAAAAGCAAGTCCTGTTATGCCGAAAGGTATAACAGGACAATGTAAGTTGATTTGACGGAAAGGATAAAACTACTATGCCAAGACGTAGAAATGAAACTGCGGAAGAATACTACATCCGCATGAAAAATGAAGCTTATGAAGCTAAGCAGGAATACAACAAGGAACAGCGTCGTAAACGCAATGAGCTTATTAAAAATGCAGGAAAGCTGTTCGTTGACAAGTGCAAGTTTGATGACTTGAATGATTACACTAATATATGCGAAAGTGTCGATTTCTACAATATAGTTATAGCATATATTAAGAGCAAGTCAGCACCACAGACAGAAGCTACTGCTGGCTGTGAAGTTAATGCTGATGTTCCTGAAGTTAATACTTCTTACGGAACAGAAAGCATTATTTAAGCAAGAGAGTGCAGAGAGGGAGCATCCCTCTTTGCCGACCTTAAAGTTGTCATCCCGTGCCTGAACGGGATGACAGCTTTAATAGGGAGGCTAATAATGTTGACATTATTAGCTATGGCATTGACGAAAAGGAGTGTGACGTTTTTTATGGAAACAACATCAAATGTGCATATGAATCAAGGCAGTGTTGCTGAGCTGCATAATTGGCGTGATATTGATTTGATTCTGGCTGAAAACAAGAAAAACAAGGATAGTTTTATTGATATTTATAATGAACATGGAGACTCATTTCACGAAACGGTGTACAGATGCAACTTGAGGGAAAAATACATCGAGCTTTTCGGTAAGGCAATGGAGGAATATAACGCCAGACAGAGTCGCAGTGACAGAAAAATGACAATTGATAAATATATGAAATCTGTTGACAATGATACAAGAGGAAAAAGGCAGACAAAGAAGGTAAACGGCAAGCGTGTTATTGACGAAAGTAAGCCTGTCGGGAAACGGTTGTCGTATGAAATTATCACCTCGATAAGCAATACAGAATGTGCAAAGGATACTGAAGGAAAGTATCTTTATGACGAAACAGACCATCAGATTCGGCATGAGTATTTACCCCGTAATTTTCAGCGTGAAGTTGTACGCAGATATTGCGAAACATTTGCTGAAAGAAATCCTAACCTTGCTGTTGTTAATATTAATATTCACGGCGATGAAATGTATCACAACAAGCGCGGTGAATGGGAATACGGAGTAATACATTCACACATTGAATTTATCCCTTTTGCAGAAGGCTTCAAGCAGAGTTTGTCACGTCAAAACAGTATGAACAAGGCACTTGCTGCTATGGGTATAAATTACGAAAATGACGGAAATAACCGAAAGTATCCGTATGAAGTATTGTGTGAAAAAGAGCGTAAGTATCTGGAAGAACTCACCCGTGAAATGTATGAAGAATACTGTAAGGCAAATCCTGACTTCTACAAAGAAAATGGACCTATTCATTTTTATCATCCTGTTGCTGATAAAAGCAAACTCGGCGGAGATGATAAGGAAACCTTTGCTGCAAAAAGAATCATTGAGGAAGAAAGGGCAGATATAATTGCTGCTCAGAAAGAGAATGCGGAAAAAGAAGCCTATTTGGACGAGCGAGAAGACAATCTGGACGAGCGAGAAGACAATCTGGATGAGCGAGAACACAATCTGGATAAGAGAGAATCCGATATCGAATTTTCACTGCAAAGCAAAAAAATAGGCTTGGACGCAAGAACTGAGATGAACAAGCAAGATGCTGAAAAGAACAGGCAGGACGCTGAAAAAAATAAGCGTGATGCTGAGGAAAACGAACGTGTAAGACATCAGCTTGAAATTGACAGAGCATCTATGGATGAAGGACTTGACAAATTTGATAAAGAAAGAGCCGAATTTGAAAAGGAAAAGGAAGATTTTCGTCAGTATAAAAAACGTAAAGTAGCAGAATTCGACATGATTGTTGATAAGGAAGCTGATAAACGAGCTATTAAAAAAGCTGAAGAGATTTTGCAAAAGGAAGATATGAAACGCAAAAATGAAAAACTGGGTAATAAAATTTATACCGGTCCATCTCCTTCGCCTACTTATAGTTCAAATCTTAAAGATAGGTTTAAGTAGTCATAACAAAGCAATCTACCCTGTGAAGAGCAATCTCCACAGGGTATTTTCACGCCCGCAAACAAAAAATGATGGACCCCTAAAAGCCCATCATTCAAACATATACCCATACTTTCTCATTTGCTGAAAAAGTATATTCTTCGCCCTTGAAATAACCGCACCGTCATAATATTCATCCATATCCTCAAACGCCGACTCAACATCCTTGTTTGTAAAACTGAACCTGACCTGACAGCCGTAAAGCTCCTCAGCAACATCAAGCTGCTCATCAAAATCCGTTGAAAAAGGCTTTGCCTTTATACGCTTCATACAGCTGAAAATATCTTCGTCCGCAGGATAATCGTTAAGGTCAGACAGCAGTGCAAGACCGTTGTCAAACACAGGTGCAAATGCATACTGCTCGCTGTCCTCGTTGTAAAGCAGAGCAATATTGTTGGTGTGCCTGTCCTCGTTCAAGAAAAATGCGTCAAGCTCAATAAGCGTTGTAAGATACGCACCAACATTTTTAAGTCCCGTTGTTTCCTCATTAAAATTAACCGTAAATTCAAGCCTGTCCCTAACTTCGGCAAGCCTGCCAAGTGCTTCGGACAGGCTTTTTCCGTTATACGCACGATAAAGGTGTTCAAGCGTAATCAGGGACATATTCTTTTCTCTGAAATTAACGCTGATACACCCCACTGCACGCTTGTCCTCATATTCAAGCATAACAGGCTCGTACTCAACAAAATCATTCAGATTTGAAAGCTTCAACAACCTTGAAATAACCACCTCCGCCAAAGTTTCATAACCCATAAAATCAGCCTTGTACCAGTTCTTTTTTACCTGCCACTTAGGCTGATTGCCTTTGGAAGAACTGTTCTGTGAACGCACACGCTTTTCATAGTCAAGCTTGATAATTTTCATTCGGTTTCTCCAATCTTCTGTAATCGAAACGGATATGCATATTGTCCTCGGCACAGCGTCCCTTTGTTTTCTCAATTATACGCAATGGGTCATAATTGTCGATGCCAAGGTCGTCAAGGAAAAGGTCAAGATTTCCCCTTGATTTCGGAAAGCACCTGCTGTAAAGGAACTGCTGAAAATCCTCCCATGACGGATTTTCGTTTCTGCCAAAAGCCCTGTAAATTATGTTGTCGGTCTTGTTTTCAATGTGTATTTTCTTATGCAGAAAATCAACATCAATAATAGTGCAGGGAGTCTGACGGTGCATAAAGCTCATACGCATTGTACAGCCTTTTCTTATAGGCGAATTGATGTACTTGCTGACAATCTGCCGTGATGTGCCGTACTTCTCAGCAATATCATTTATTGACATACCACTGCTCTGAAGCTTCTTGATATGAGCAATCTCATCATCGGTAAACTTTCTGCTTCGGCCTGCATTTCGGTTGCTTGCCGCCTTTTGTGCAATAGCCTTAAGCTTTTCGGGGTCATCTGTCCCGAACAAATCAATACACAGCTTTCTGTAATCAGTCATACATCTCACCTCATTTCAATATATGTAATTATTTTAATTCAATTACATTATATATAATTTTGAGCGTGTTGTCAAGACATTATACATAAAAAAACTTTCCCAAATTTTTAAATTTTGGGAAAGTCAAAATTACCAATTAAAGCATATTTTGCAGATACACTTTTGTTCAATACAACCACATTATACACCAAAATTCGCATTTGGTCAATACATATATCGTCAGCAATCGGCATAACATACAGAAAATGTGAGTGCATACTAAAAACTTAGCGTTTCTCCTCATAAGTAAATGCTTGGAGCAATAAACAATTATTATAAATATGGCGTTTTTTATTCAAGCGAGCAAAGATGATATCATTTGATACTCAAACAGTAAGATATATTGTCAAATATTAAGAGCTGTTTTCTCACAAAATGGGAACACAGCTCTTATTTTGCAATATGAAGCGCTTACGGCAGTATATGCGTGTTTATTCTAATAATGTCGGTTGAAATTTCTTAATTTCTGTCCGTTTATGTTGGCTTGCTTTGTGCATACAATTAATAATCTGTTTCTTGTCTTCAGGTATATTTTTGCCGAAAAGATATGCGTCCAGCTCGGCATAGGTTACACCCATTTCATTTTCATCAATTTGGCCGTCAAAAAGTGCAGCGGACGGTGCCTTATCAATGACACAATCCGGTGCTTTCAGATAACGTAAAAATTCATATATTTCCGTCACAGTAAGGTCTGCAATAGGATTAAAGTCATAAGCACCGTCACCCCACTTGGTAAAATAACCGACATAGGCTTCGCTGCGATTTCCAGTGCCTGCAACCAATCTGTTTTCAGCGGCAGCAATTGCATACAATGTGAGCATACGCAGCCGTGGTGCTATATTGGCAAGCGATGCCGCATTCATATCAGCAACACCCTCAAGTGCCTTTAATTCTGCTTCTTTTACAGGTGTTAAGTCAACCGTGCGGGTTTCAATATCATATCGGACAGCAACCTCATTGGCATCAACTGTATCTTGTGTGTAATTACGCTTTGATGTACACGGCAAAATAATTCCTACTGTGTTATCACAAGCTGCCTTGCAAAGAATACCAACAAGAGCACTGTCTTTGCCGCCGCTGTTGCCGAAAACAATGCCTTCTGCACCGCTTGATGATAAAACCATCCTTATGAAATCTACTCTATTTTTAAATTCTGCTTTGTAATCACGCATATGAAACAGCTCCCTTTACATATTAACTGATGTACTTCCTATATTGGCTTTATCGTCAAAAAACTGTTTGTACCATACAATAAAAGTATAAATTGTCCAGATTTTTCTGCTTGTATCTGCTTTGCCTGATTTATGCAGGTCAAGCAGCGCTAAAATTATATCGGTATGGAAAAATTTTTGACCTATGTCTGAAGTAAACGCTTCTTTTACAATGTTGTAATATTTTTCTTCCCTCAGCCAGACTCGTATCGGTATCGGAAAACCAAGCTTGTCCCTTTCTGCCGTGACCTTCGGCAGCCTTTTTCCCGCCGCTTTTCGCAGTGCAATTTTTGTAGTTGATGCGTCTGCTCTATATTCGGCAGGAATACAGGACGCAAGCTTCATCACTTCCTTGTCGAGAAAAGGAACACGCAATTCCAAAGAATTTGCCATACTGGTTTTATCTGCTTTAAGCAGAATATCCCCTGTCATCCACATATTTATATCAAGATACTGCATTTTTGTTACAGCGTCCTTATCTTTGACGTCCGAATAAAGCTCTGCGCAGAGAACGCTCGGTTCGGGTGCTTTTTTAGCTGATTCGCTTTTCAGAATTTTATTCCGTTCCTTATACGAAAATATTTTAGCATTGCCAATATAATATTCTTCGATTGTTTTACCCCGTCTGACAAGATAGTTAATTCCCCGTCTTGCAGGAAGGTTCTCACAAAGCTTTGAGATGAAACGTCGTATACTCATCGGCAGCTTGTCATAAGGAGTCAATGTAAGCGGCTCCTGATATATGCGGTATCCGCCAAACAGTTCATCTGCTCCTTCGCCCGACATTACAACCTTAACGTGCTTCCTTGCAAGCTTACTTACAAAATAAAGCGCAATTGCAGAGGGGTCTGCCAACGGTTCATCCATATGGTACTGAATCTTTGCAAATTCGTTCCAGTATTCTTCGGGAGTAATGACCTTTTCGATATTTTCTGCTCCGATAGCTTCCGCAAACTCCTTTGCATAGCTGATTTCGTTATATATTTTTTCGTCAGAGCTTTCAAAACCGACAGTAAAGGTCTTACTTGCGTTTGCAGCTTCTGCAATATAGCTTGAATCGATTCCGCCCGACAAAAATGCTCCAACCTCCACATCTGCAATTTTATGTGCGGAAACAGACTCCCGTATAACTTTATCCGTCATATCCGCAAAGTGTTCAAGAGAGCCTGTTAGCTCATTGAATTCAGGCTTCCAATATCTTGTTACTTCAAGCTTATTATTCTTGAAAATCATATAATGAGCAGGCGGAAGCTTATATACATTTTTAAAGAATGTTTCTGTTAAAGGAGAATATTGAAAGGATAGGTAGTGTCCCAACACTTCTTCGTTAAACTTCTTTCTGAAGCAGGGGTGTTCCTGAAACGCTTTTATCTCCGAAGCAAATAAAAGGCTGTCCTTCTGAAAGGTATAGTATAACGGCTTTATACCGAACATATCTCTGGCAGCAAACAGCTCCTTGCTATTCAAGTCAAAGATTACAAATGCAAACATACCTCGAAGCTTTAAAACAAGCTCAGAACCCCACTGTTCATATCCGTGAATCAGAACCTCACTGTCGGAATTGTTTGCAAAGCGATGTCCGTCCGACATAAGCTCTGCACGCAACTCCCTGTAATTATATATTTCACCGTTGAAAACGAGAACCAGTGACCTGTCCTCGTTGAACATCGGCTGATTACCCTCGGAAAGGTCGATAATACTCAGCCTGCGGAAGCCAAGAGCAATATCATCATTTACAAATTTGCCAGAATCGTCAGGTCCTCTGTGGATTATACGGTTCATCATTTTTTCAAGGACAGTACCGTCATCATTTATCAGGTTTGTAAAGCCTGCAAAACCGCACATACTTACACCTCGTTTTTCTTCGCTTTACCCAACAGCCTTGATAAACGGCGGGCAGCTTCCTTTGTGTCCTCGGGATTTCCGAAGGTTGAAAAACGGAAATAGCCTTCGCCGCACTTGCCAAATCCCTCGCCCGGAGTACCTACGACTTGAATTTCATTCAGCAGGTAATCGAAAAATTCCCAGCTTCTCATTCCGTCAGGACACTTCATCCAGATATACGGTGCATTTTTTCCGCCGCAATACCATATTCCAAGCTCATCAAGTGCTTTCATAAGGCAGGCGGCATTCTCCTTGTATATTCTGATATTATTATGAATCTGTTTCTGTCCCTCAGGGGTGAACACAGCCGCCGCACCTTTCTGAATGATGTACGAAACGCCGTTTGTTTTTGTGGTACGGTTGCGTACCCACATAGTATTGAAATTCATTCCCTTTCGTTCAAGCTCCTTGGGAATAATCGTGTAACCAAGACGTGTTCCGGTAAAGCCAGCTGTTTTTGACAGCGAGCAAATTTCAATCGCACAGGTGCGTGCACCTTCAATTTCAAATATGCTGTGGGGAAGCGCGTCATCTTCGATGAACGCTTCATATGCGGCGTCAAAAAGAATTACCGCTCCATTATCATTTGCATAATCAACCCACTTTTTCAGCTGTTCACGATTAAACACCGCTCCTGTCGGGTTGTTCGGAGAGCATATATAAAGAATATCTGCTTTAATAATATCATCGGGCAGCGGCAGGAAGCCGTTATTGTAGCCCGACGCGCGAAACGCAAAAAATTGACACGCAAAATACAAAAAATCCCGTTTCAAATGCCATTTTTGACAAAATGAAACGGGATTTTAATACCTTCATTGGAACAATATAATTTTGTACCTGGATTGATTATAAGCAAAAGAAGATACAGCTTTTATTGTATGAAGTTTTATCATAATTAATTATAACACACTTTATTATCATAAACTATTGTAAAATTATAATAGTTTATTATTTTCGAATAAACAGTATCAAATTTTACAGCTTTATCACAGTATAAAACTGCTTTTTAATGCCATTAAAATAGTATTAAAACAGTATAATGGGAGCAGGTTTAACCTGCCCCCATTTTTATATTATTCCTCATCATCAGGATTTTCAAGTGCTGCCTTATCAGCTGCACCTTCAGCGAGAATATATGTAACAAGAACACCTGCAGAAGTAATTGCACCTGCGATACGTTCCTGCTCACCTGAATCAGCACCGAAAATAACCATTATACTGATTACCACGCCACTAACAGCCGCCCAGAATTTTCTACTGGACAATTTTCTTTTCCAATTAATATTTTTCATGATTATTTTTCCTCCTTCTTAACAACCGTCATACCCAGTTTGGAAGCTTCCTTTGCAAGCAAATCCGCTTCCGTAGAGTTCAAGCCTGCTTTGACAGCCTCAATCCTGTATGTAACCGCCTTATTTCCGTAACCGTTCAGCCCAGCACCCTTAATAATCCACGGATAATTACGGTAGGAAATATTCATATCAACCTTTGTTTTAATACCGTCAACCTTTCCGCTGTCGCTGTACTGCCACAAACCGCCGAATTCGTTACCCCATCTTGGAGTAGTAACCCAGTGTGCAAGCCACTTGTCATAAGCTTCAAGCCTTGATTGGTCAAGCTTATTAATAAACCAATCAACATTGCTGTAGATTGCAACATAATAACCGTTCTGCTCCATTTTCTCACAGAAAGCAACTGTAATGTCAGTCAGAACCTTCTTTCCAAGGCACTCCTGTCCTTTGTCCTCAATATCAAAAACGACAGGATATTCAAACTGTTTGCCCTTGATAAGTTCCAGCATAAAATCAGCTTCAAGCCGTGCATCATCGGCATTTTTAGCATAGCTGTAATGGTAAACACCCACAGGGATTCCTACGCGCTTACACTCACGGTAGTTGCGTTCGAACTGCTTGTCAATCTGCTTTGTGCTTTTTCTACCGTAGCCACAGCGAAGAATTGCAAACTGTATCCCTGCAGCCTTAACTTTGTCCCAATTCACAACGCCGTTGTGATAGGATACGTCGATACCTTTAAGTTTCATATTTACAACCTCCCAGCAGCCCCGAAATATCGGGGAAGATATTACAACACATCTTCTTCACTCGCCTTACCCCAAAACGCAGGATATTCCCTCGGAGACCAGGTGCAAACAGCACCTGCAGGAGCAATACAAATATACTCTGTGCCCTCAAAAGTTACCTTGTCGCCTGTATAATACCACTTGCCGACAACGTATTCATTAGCTGTGGTTTCACCTGTAGCCGTATCATTACTTGCATTTTCAAGGGCAAGAACACGCTGTTCAAGCTCTGTAAGCTTTGCAATTACATCAACAGAGTTTGCAACGTCCGCTGCTTCTCTTGCCTTAATATACAGGTCATCTCTGTCCTCGTCCGTAAGCTTGCCTTCAACGTTAAACACGTCAATTTTTTTCAGCAGGCCTTTAAGGTCAAAAGTGCCTCTGTTGATAACTTCTTCAAAAATTGATTTCATAATTTAACCCTCCTATTAAGTGCTTGTAATAGCCGCTTCAAGCGCCGCTATTCGTTCTTCATATCTTGCAGTAAATCCGTCAATAACTGGTTTTACATACTCCGACAGCAGCGGATTTGTAGCAACCTTAACTGTCATTTCTGCACCCTCGTCATTGTAAATGGTTGTCATACCGTCAAATGTTTGCAACTGCCCTAATTCCGCCATTTCAGTAGCCGATAACTCAATTACCTGTGGTGTTTCAAGCTGATATACAACGGTAACAGGATTTTCAGCAAAATAAGATGTCCAAGCCGTTATGTCAGAATTACCTGCAAGAGATGCAATGCATATGAATACTCTTCCAGAGCTGGAAACAGCAAGTCCCTGTGCCCCATTAAATGTTTCATTGGCAGATACAATAGGTAGATTTGTACATATACAATTAGCGATTGGATTTGCCTCATCTGTTTTGGCGATAACACCAGATAAAATGGGCGAACCGATACGCATATAATTGCTTCCAAGCTCCCATTCTTCATTATCTGAACCATCAAAAGTGGTAATTCCAGTACGCTTGATAATCTTTCCCGTACCGTCAGCATTATAAATCAGTTCATCACGATAATCACCAACGCTGCACAATGGCAGACCGCTTGTGATTGTAGCTGTGTTGCCTTTGTAGGGTTCATATTCTGTGGCAGTATCACCTTTTTCAATTTGCGGATATATACGAATATTATCACAAACTGCACCAGCATCTAATTTTACCTTGACAAAAAGGTTTCGTTCTTCTACATATTCATCCGTCGAAAAAGTGCGAACACCATGCTTACTATAACTGATATAATTAGCACTTTCTCCAATCTGACACCCCACTACCATAGCCGCTGTTGTGGGAGATGACCTCACCCAAGCATTAAACTCATCACCAAAAGATATAGTGTATTTTCCTCCATTGAAGACAAGTGTGTTGCTTTTGTTATAATCGTATATAGTGTAAGCAAAATTACTTGTTGATGTGCCATTCATTATAATTGAGCCATCGGGTTGCTTGGTAAAAGTAATACCATATTCGGTTTTATCTACGCAGGTCTGCATAAGTATGTTCTTTCCACAAGCTGTAATTTCAACAGTACCGTTATCACCAACCGAAACAATATCTACAGGCGCTTCAGGTGTCGGTGTACCGTTTTGTATCGATTGACCATATAGATTAAGAGCAAGCAAGGGATAATCAACAGTTCCTGCAATGGCACCGCCAGTGAAAGTGATTGCATCACCTCCCTTCGTTCCTGGCTTAAAAGGGCAAAAAGCGTTGTTAACACCGTATACCTGCACCTTACCATTGCCAAGCAGATATACCGTCTTATCGCCCATATCAGAGCGTACATATCCCGCACCGCCTGACGTTACCGTAAGTACGTTGTCCTTGCCCTCCGAGATGCCGCTTTCCATGCTCACAAGCACGTCTGAGCCGCCGAGGTTCTGCACCCAGAAATGAGTGCTTGTCTCGGCAAACTTCACCGCCTGCTCTGTGCCCGTGAGATTGATTGTTTTGATTTGCATAAATTTATACCTCCTTATTAAAATGGTCTAACATTACTGCAGGTAACGGGTTTTCCCGTTAATCCTAGTGAACCATAGTATAATCCAGTCATATTTTTCATTCGCGGCGGATAATCAAATCCCGCTTCCCAATACCAAATGCCGATTATAATGTATTCATCCCCAAAACTAACATTACGGGTGTATCTGTGCGCTTTAATTTCGCCTTTATGGTCACCGCTTGAATAATAATTTTCCCAAATCAAAAAGTATTCGGAATAACTTTGTCCAATTGCTGTACCACTCTTGTATAGCGTACCATCAGCATAGTACGTCTCCCAACATAGCCGAGATTGTTCCCATAAGCTGCTTGATTTACTGTAATAATCGTCAAACCACAAATGCAGGTATCGGGTTACGTTGCCCTCATCATCAGTACAGGTTGCATATAAGCCCTTTTCTGGGGACATATCTGTCAAATCACCGTCCGTCAGCATTTCGCCGTTCTCACCAAAAGTTACATCAAGGTCATCAATCGGCTTTTCCCACGGTTCGGAAATATCCGCGCCGCCCTTAATACCAACTTTAACACCGTCACGGTAATCCTGCTTACGTTGCTCAAAGCTTACAGCCTGCTCCATGTTACGGGCAAGCACCCAAGCTATCGCTGCCGAATCAGCACCGTCACTGTTTGCCTCGGCCTCAACAAGCTCCGTCCGCCACTCCGCTGTGTAAATAGGTTGTCCCGTTTGGTCTGTGTACCCGATTATGTTGCCTTTGCCGTCATCCTCAGCCGTAAGCAGTACAACACCGTCAGATGCACGGTACAGCTGAGCAACAACCCGTTTGCTGATGCTTTTTGTGGTAGTTGTGACCGTATCCGCAACCGTGGTCTGCATGGTTATGTCCTCGCTGTAATCTGTAACCGTGTACCCGTACAGATAATCAGTGTAACCCTCAGCTTCTGCGTCACCATCCGCAGCAACAATCGTTATGCTGCTTGTTTCATCATCAAGCACGGCACGGAGATAGCCGTTAGCCGCCCCCGTGCCTTCTGCAAAAAGCTCGTTGATTGCTTCAGCAAAATTTTGTGCATCGGTTAATAACGGGATATTACTTTCCACTACGCCTTCGAAAACAAAATGTGCTTTATCTTCAGTATCAACATATGTTTTAAGTCCCCCGACTTGCTTCTCATTATCAGCCATAAGTTACTCCTCCGATTTAAATACAGATATAACCGTTGTACTTTCTTCAGAAATATCGCTTTCATTTTTATTTGCAAAAATTTTAATTCCTTTTTTGGTAATTGCCATATTGCCATTTCTAACATCAAGTTCAAGTTTCCTTTTAAGCTGACGATTTACTTGATTTACATAAGCATATTCATCTTCCGAAACATTTGTCGCTTCTGCACTGAAAAATATTCCTACAGCAGATGGATATAGTGTTACAGATGTACAAAAACGCACTTCAGCATCTGAAAAAAATATATCTCCAGGATAAAAATAATAAGATGATAACCCATTTTCACAAGACCATGACGTATATGTAACATTACAGATTGATGCACATACTGCACTACACAATTCTTGAGAAGCAAGTGGTGTAGATATCATAAGCGTCTCACGAGCATTACCTTCACCTGAGGTATAAATTTCATCACCATTGTACATAATAACTTTCGTGTATGTTCTTGTTCCGCCTTCTATAATCTGAGCATGACAATTAAGTGTAGTACCATAGTACGCTGTGCCGAATGGTGTAAATATCAACTTGTTTTTTGCATCACAAACCCAATATCCGCACATTGCTGTTGCATACATATCAAGTATTTCACGAACAGTTTTTCCAACTACCAACGATTGAGAGATATTGCCTATTTTAGAAAGTATGTCAGTTCCGTTTCCGGCAAATGCGTAACTGTCAAACTGGCAAGTCAATGCACATAAAGAAAGTACATTCTCTGAGGAAATTTTCTCATCTATGAAATAAGCATCAGAAAATTCAACTGGTTCGTCTGTTTTTCCCATCTTATCCGAACAGTCCCATAACGTTATATCTTCTTCAACTGTGCGATTCCTAACATAAAATTCAGGAACAGTTATTGTTTCATCATTACAAATAAGCTTCACTACTGAACACCATGGAAAAGCATTTCCGCTTATGGCTTTATAATATGTTTTAAATGACATCGTTCCGGTAAGAACACCGGATGTTCCAATCCCATTCATGGCATAAGAAATTTTCAAATCACTGAACGAAGGTATTTCTACGTCATCAATATATAACTTCCAGCTAAAGACTGCCCGACACAGCATCAAGGCTTGCCGAGCGAAGAGAAAGCTGTATATTCCATTCAATATTTGATGTATCTTCATAATCGGGATTATCTGGGTCAGCGTCATCACAGGTTGCATTATAGTCAGTTTTGTAAAAAGTTCCGTGAGAAGGAACAGGGGTAGTATACTCTACTTCAACACTGTCTGATTCCAATACCGTAGCGAGTTGTTGTGACACAGATGTTGGTACTCCTTCAAGGGATATGTTAAGAAGGACTTCATTTCCTTTTTTGTCTGAAATCCAGTTACCGTTTGTATCATAAAAGCTGTTATTACCGTTTACTGGCGGACAGCGACAAGAATAATGTGTAATATATTCCTGTATATCTACACCTCCGATTATTGTTTTAACCATTATGAATCACTCTTCCTTTCAAATTCCTTGATATACTTATATGATACCTTACCGATTTTCTCCGAATCAAGCTGTACAGTTGTATCAACGTAATTTTCAAGTACAATACGTTCAGCTTGACTTGTTCCTGCAGAAGAACTGCCGGAAGCTGATTGATAAGGCTGTTGTTTATAAGAAACCGAAGCGGACATATATGCCTGCTCAGAATTAAACTGTGCATAAAGAGCATTTAAAGCATCATTAAATCCGTTTACAAGAGCATCGCCCTTTTCCTTGCCGATTGCGTAAGTATCCTGTTCAGCAAGCGTTGCTGCAATACTGTCAGCAATGTCAATACCAGCAAAGCCTTCAGATATGCCTTCATTGCATGCGTTAAAAAAGCTGTCTGTGAATTCCGACACCTTTTCAGAAAGATTTTCCGTTTGGGAAATGCCTTCAATGAACGAAGCGAGAGCTTCAGCACCGATTGAACGTATTTCTTCGGGAAGTGTTCCGAATTCTGCAATTACACCATTGATAAGGTCAGTGTTGAGCTGTTCCATTTCAGGAGCATACAGCTCATCGGCAAGGTCAGAGGCAAGCTGCTCACGCTGAGCATAAAGCTTGTTAATTTTATTAAACTCTGCATCAGACATTTTTGCAAAATTTTCAGCAAGGTAAAAACTGTCCTCAAAATCGTAGGAAGTAAGTTCACTGAGAATTTCCTCTGATGCATCACGTTCCTTGAGCTGACGAATGTAATCGTGATATTTATGCATAGCGTTCATTTGCTTCTGTAGATTTTCAACACTGTATGTCGTTGTCTCGTTTCCGTCTTTATCTGTTTCAGTAACAATGGAAATCAAATCACCTACAGAAAGCAAACGGTTTTTATAACTGTTTACGGAGCTTTCCAATTCGGAGAATGCCGATTTATATTCATTTACTGTTTCAGAAAGGCTGTCACGCACACCTTCGACCTGCTCCTGCTGAGCTTCACGCTGATAATCAATAATTGTTTGATAGTAGCTATGCCACTCATCAGAATATTCACTGCAATATTTTGATATGAATTCAAGCTGCTGTTGATATGCCTGCTCGGAAGAAATAAGGCCGAGTGACTGCAGATGTGAAATAGAATTCCATTCATCCTGAATCCACTGTTCATATTCCTGCTGGGACTCTTCTGCATATGACTGCTGATAACCGAATAAATCTTCATAATACTGCCAGTGTGCCTCAAGATTTTCATTGCCGTACTTATCAAGCAACTCTTGTTTCTTTTGGTACAGTTCCTCTTCAGAAGCAATAACACCGATTGCATAATTATGCTCAAGGGCAGACCACTTGTTTTTCAGCTTCTCATTTATGTCATCCTGCAGGGCAATAAGTTCTTCAGCTTCTTTAGCACGCTGATTTGCATATTCCTCAGCTGCCATTTGGGAGGAGGATTTGTAGCCTACAGTTGTTCCACCTAATTCATATTGAACTTCTGCACCGATGTGTATGGTAGTATCTTGACTGTGAAGCTTATTAAGTTCTGCTTCAACTTCCCAAATTTGACTTTCGATGTCATTAAATGTCTTTAAAGCTTCATTATAATCTACAGCATTAAAAAAATCGCCAACAAACCAGGATTGGTCAGCCAATTCAGAAGATGCCTCATTCAAGATTTTTTCAGCTTCAATTTTCTGTTTAATTAATTCAGCATATTGTTCCTCATATGCTGAAATAGAAGCTTTTTTTAACAGTGACTTGGAAACATTTTCAATCGAACCTGCAAGAGAATTGTATGCTCCCGTCTGTTCGTCAATAAGCTGTATTTCATCAGGCATATATTGCTGCAAATCTTCAGCTAATACTTTTAGGTTTTCCTCACCTTTTCCAGTAAGTTCATATTCCCGTCGTAATTCTTCATATTTACGCATTTTGGCTTCAATAACAGCAATTTCAGCCTGAGATGAAGATATGGAGTTTTCAGTGGTTTCAGATATTTTCTCCATTTCCTCATTTATCTTTTTCAGCTTGTTATGTGTTGTATCTGCTGTTAATGCGAATGTTGTTAATGCAACGGCGGCAGCGGCAAGAGCTGTAACAACCAAAACAATAGGGTTTACGGAGCAAACTGCATTAAACGCTGCTGTTGCTGCTGTAGCTAATGTAAGCTTTCCTGTGAATAATGCAACAGCAATCTCGGTAAGTGTCAAGCCTCCTGCTAATGCAGTTTGTGATATAGCAGCAGCTCCTGTTTGTGCTGCTAATAAAGCCAACTGTAAATTAGCAGTTTGAATGCTCGCAATAACCGCAAGCACTATATTGGTAATTTTCCAAGCCGCAAATGCAGCACCAATTCCTGCAGCAATGGAGATTATCTCGCTTCCGTATTCAACAATTGCTTCAAATCCTGATACTATCATTGGAATAATCGTATCTCCAACTACTCTCAATGCGGCATCTGCAAGATTATTAAACCCTTCAGCAATTTTGTCAACACTGCCAGAAAGTTCTCCGTCAGTTAATTCTGTAGTAAGTACACCAACATATCCTGTAACTTCCTGTACAGCTTCACGAAACGGTTCTTGAAACTTTTCGTAAGCGGCAATTCCCAAGCCTTCCAAAGCTGAGTCCAGAATTGTAATGTCGCCTTTGAGATTGTCATCCATAGTTTTAGCCATTTCAGCAGCTGCATTGGAGCAATCGGAAATATATTCGCTGAGCTGGTCAAAACGTTCTGCCGAAGTACCGAGCAGGGCATTTACAGATTTAAGGTCAACCTTATTGAAAATCTCATTCAATACAGCTGTTTTTTCTTGGTCTGTCAATTCTGAAAGAGCAGTATTAAGGTCAGCAAATGTGTCTTCAAGAGGTCGCATTGTTCCGCTGGCATCAAATGCTGTTACTCCCAGACGTTCCATTGCCTGTGCTGCCGTATTTGTCGGAGCGGAAAGCGACAGGATAACATTTCGGAGTGCAGTACCGCCCTCAGCACCCTTTATACCGTTATCAGCAAGGATACCCAGAGCAGTATTCATTTCAACAACACCGCCTGAAAGCGTTTTTGCTGTACCGCCAACAGTCAAAATTGCTTCACCCAACTGTGAAACGCTAGTGTTTGACTTCTGTGCAGTAACCGCCAGTTGGTCAGCAAACGTTGCCATCTGAGCAGTTTCAAGACCCAACGCCGACATTGCATCAGTAATCAGGTCGGAAGCATACGCTAAATCCATACCGCCTGCAGCGGCAACGTTCAGTACAGTAGGCAATGCCGCAACAGCTTTTTCTGCATCATATCCTGCAAGTGCAAGGTAATTAAGTGCTTCTGCTGCCTGAGCAGCTGAGAATTTAGTTGTTTCACCCATTTTCTTTGCCGCATCCGAAAGTATGTCAAATTCTTCCGCTGCGGCAGTTATACCCATTGTTGCGGCAACCTGAGACATAGAAGCTTCGAACGCTGAACCTACAGAAACCATCTGCTGTGGAATTTGTGCTGCAGCAGAAGAAATATGACTAACCATATCTGCGGCTATATTGCCGAGAGCTATATTTGCAGTTGCCTGCAGATTACTTACACCGCTTTCAAAGCCTGTATTGTCAATACCTGTGCCAAACATTAATGTGCCATCAAGAGCCAATTTATCTCACCTCACTGAATCTGAAAGTGAAATCATCGGCTCATAATGGCACTACTTGATTTCAGCGTTTATTCTTATTTCAAAATTTTTCTTGCAGTTGCGAGCCTTGCATTGTACATACAAGCCTTTGCATACTGCGTTTTTGTCCCGTTTTATCGGCATTTTATATCCGCAGTAGGGACATTCGATTTTAGTGCTTTCGGATTCTGCGGATTTCATAGCATTCTCCTTTCGCAAAATATTGTTGCAATAAGTAAATTTTTGTTGTATAATTGGAATATCATTAAACAAAGGGGTTGTTTTTATGGCAAAAAATAAAGTTATTGCAGGCGATTACAACGGTTCGGCAGTTACAAATGTACTTGGTTCCGTGATGGTTGGAAGTATGTCATTTGCCAAATACACCGTAGATGATTACGAAGTTATTACCGAAGACCATCGTAAATCTGCTGCAAGCGGAATTGCTCGTGGTATTGTAGGCGGTTCATTGCTGGGTCCGGTTGGTATGCTTGCAGGAAGCTTATCAGCTAAAAACAAGGGCGTATATACTGTAGCTGTCGCTTGGAAAGACGGAAAGAAAAGCCTTATAGAAGTAGATGATAAAATTTATAAAGCTATGGTTAAAGTAATGTTTTAATATCACAGATTTAAGCTCTCTCTTATTTTCTTAAGCTCCGCAAGCTTTTGCTGTTCCGTAAGAGATTTCGGCAAAGCATATACACGTTTCATTTCCGTGAGAAATTTCTTATGGTATTCGGGAGTATCTCTTGATATTTCTTCAGAACGATACCCCATAATATCTACAATCTTGCAATCGTGCAGTGCTCGGAACATTGATTTGAATTCCCACCAATGCAAATATGGCACAGTAATAAGATTGATATTGTAAATTTCACGAAAAGCAGCGTAAATATAACCGTCATCATACTCAAATGAGTAGATGGCGGTTTGCTTTTGGGACTTAGCTTTTTTTGAAGCCCTTGCACCTTCCTTACCGCACTGATAAAACCATAAAATAAAATCCCAAAGATTTTCGTCAGGAGGTATTTGGGGAAATACAAGCTCCAGAAGCCTTCGGGATTTATCGTTAATAGGAATATCTGTGTCCGTCAGAAGCAATTCAAACTTCATCCATTCTTTAAAATCTGTCTGCATATCATAAACCCTGCCGTCATACTCATAAGCTGACGGCAGGGCATCAATTATAATACTCATCTGCGGATTGTCGGCGAAGCTGTGTAACGGGAAAGCAGCTCGCTCTGAGTGCGGTTGAGCTCATAGTTCAAAGCAGACCAGAATCCGAGGATTTCGTCCACATCAGCCTTCTGAATTTCGCTTTCAGGGTAAATGCGTTCGACTTCATCCTTGCTGATGAAGAGGGCAATGCCTCTTTTGATTATGGAAATTGTATCAGATGTCTTGGTCGTCTTGGAGAGTTCCTCACGGATTTCATCCAGCTTATCGCCGAATTCTACAGTCTTAACAGGAATTTCGTATTCCTTTCCGTACGCCTTAATGGTGCGAGCCTTACGAACATAGGAAAATTCGCCAGCCTTTATAACGCCGTTTGTCATATTGAGATTAGCCTTCATAGTAAATACCTCCGCTTTCATTAAGTTGTTTCGGTTTCTTCAGGGTCTGTCTGACCTTCATCAGTCTGTTCCGTTTCAGTCTGTTCCGTTTCAGTCTGTTCGGTGTTAGAAGCTGCCGCTTCACTTGGAGATGTAGCAGAATATACACCTGTTTCTGTATTGAACCATCCGATTGCTTCATCACCCTGACCGTTGAAATTGCCCTTGATAATCATATCATCATCGTCATCACAGGATGATACCTCAACAGCATAATTACCTCGGCGAGCAGGGTAGTAGCCAGAAACAGCCGCATCAAACTTGTCGACTGTAACCATTGAAATAATTGTATCGGTACCTGTTTTACGCTGTGTGTAAATCTCATACACCTTGCGAATTGCAGGATTGTTGAACATAAGGAGCATTTCAAAAGCGAAAGAAGGAGCATAGCTTGCAATATTCTTACGCTTTGACTTTTCATTGATGTACTTACGTTCCTTAGTCTGAGCTGAAGGACTTTCTGTCATCGAAAGACAGCCTGCACCAAGCTGACAGTATGTGCGTTCTTCCTCAGTTTTGGCTGTGGCTTTCGTAACGTCCATAAAATGAAGGATGTCAGTGCGCTGTGCAGTTGCTTCAATGTTAACATTTGCTTCCGGCATAAAAATCATAATCAATTACCTCCTGATTTTATGTAGTTAAGTTTAATTTGTATCTGATATAATCCCGTTTTTCCGTTTTTGTCCCGCTCAAAGAGCATACCGTTTGACGCTGAAATCTTTGTCGGAGTACAACCGTGCGGAAGAACAGGAAACTTTTTAGCAACAGTCTGGCTGTCGCACCATCCCTGCAGACGTTCAATGAACTCCGCATTTTCAAGGTTTACAAAATCATTTGTTGTCAAGCGGAACTGCAGCACGAAGTTGTATTCATACTTTCCACCGCCTGAAATGAACTTCCGTATTGGAATATCACTGTCAACAAAGATACCATAGTTGTCTGCTGTATCCGAAGTCCAGTCAATATGTCTGTCCTTCAAAGGAATTTCCGAAAGAAGCGGACATATTGCCATATACTCACGGACAGCTTTAATCATACTTGACATAATTATCTCCTCTTAGCCCCTAAAAGTTTGCGTACACCTTCAAATATCACCGTTCTGTATACCGCTTTCATCCGTTCGAACCAGTTTCGTCCCCTCAGACCGCCATAAGCTGTGCCCTGTATGCCTCGTCCACGATTACCATAATAATTCGCTTTAGCATATGGAGCAATTTGTCTTATTAACCCTGAACCGATTACAGTTGCATAAATCACAGAATTTTTGAGATAACCGGATTTAAACGGAATATACTTATCCATATGCCGTATACATTCACTATCTACAAACTTTTGAGCCTTACTGCCCTTATACAAGCCTCGTTCACGGGTAAGCTGATTAACAGATTTCATTTGTAAGCCTGCCATTATACCGCCCCTATCTCAACGTGCCAAAGTTCAGGAGACCCCCAAAAAGCTTCTTTTGCACTGTTTATTGTGTACGCTTCAGGCTGCTCAATAACTTCAGACATTTCTTCAATGGAGCAATTGCCCTTGATGATAACAGTTTTCTGTCCGTTAGGGTCGGCTGTCCATCCGTCACCGCCAAAATCAGCCCAATGAATGTAATCGTGGAGCTGGTCAGCAAATATCTTTACGTTTATTGACGAAGCGTTTTCTGCACCGAATTTCTTGATTTCCGTACCTTTGACATCTCTCCAGAATACTGCAGGAATAAATGTACGCTTATATGAGCCGTCTTCAAGCTGATTATATATTGTACAGGAAGCATTTGTAATCATATCCAGTTCACCGTCCTAATCAGGTCTGAAAGGTAAAGCTGAATGGTGTCATTCATACGCTGCTCTGATGAGCTCTGCTTTCCGACAACATAAGAGACCGAATAACCCTCAACCGTTTCAGAGCTTTTAACCCCACCCGATTCACAGGAATTAATGGCTTCAGCCAAAGCACAGCAGCACTTACGCACCCGCTCCTCATATCCGACAGGTATGCTGTTTTTCAGAACGTAGTTCGTCCGTGCGTCGATATAATCAGAGGCACGCTCCGAAAGCCGCCCGAAAGCGGCTTCAGATAACGTGCCTTTGTAGGTATCGGTATAAAATTTGTAATCAGCGTAAGCCATTACTCGTCACCCTCGTTGTCAAGGGGAGGAAGGTCAGGCGGTTCGCTGGACTCAGGGTCAACAGTAGGTTCGGGCTCAGGAGCAGGTGTAGGTTCAGGAGCAGGTGCAGCCTTTTCCTTATCTTTCTTGCCGCCTTTCTTCTTACCTTCGGATTTTTCCACCTGTTCAGGTGCCTTCGTATCATCAGCGACCTTTTCAGCGGTAACTGTGTATCCTTTGCTCTTAAGACGTGTCGCAAGGAAAGCGTCATTGGTCTGTGCCTTACCATTAGCGAATACAAGTCCCATGTGTACACCGGAAAATCCGGAAGCCATCTGTATTGTAAACATAAATATATTCCTCCAATCATTTTACCTTAATACCACGGAATACGCCTGCCTTACGGCTGTTTTTAAGAACTGCTGCTGCAACCATTTCGACTTCACCCTTTTTAACTGCACCGGGAGCCTTCATATCGGGAAGATATGTGTTTATAATCTTACCGCCTGCAGGGGATGCAGCGTGGAAAGCGTCAAGACCGAATTTAACAGTGTAAAGGTCGCAAAGTCCTACTGTTTCGCTACCCTTGACCTCAGCTGTGTATGCTCCGGCAATATCAACCGTTTCTGTACCGTTATAGTACTGACCGAGGTCGCTGAGAATAATGCCGTTATAACTCTCTACCTTTCGACCGAAGCTGTCTTCACTGTGAGTAAGATAACCTGCACGTCTTGCAACAGACTGAATACGGCTGATAAGCTTACTACAGCCCATCAGTGCATCAGGTTTGCCGTCAAGACCGCTAAGGAAATCATCAAGTGCGTCAAGGAAATACTTGTAATTTGCATCAAGCAAATCGGAAGTTGAAATATCAAGACCAAGTGCGTCTGTGTATTCTGTAGATGTGCCTGTAAGAATTGCATCAAGACCGTCAAACTCAGTTTCATTCTGAGCAGAATCGCCGCTGATAACCATATAATGAAAATGATTGCATGCCGCCTTGGCTTTCTCCTTAAGCTGGAACTGTATTTCGTTGAGGTTGCCGCTGGTAGTCTGAACAACACGGTCAACACCGAATGCACCGCCGAAAATTTTAAGCTCAGCTGTGCATTTCTTACGCTTAGCCTCATTTAATGAATATTCGCTGTTGATTTTACGTCCCTCAGCTGTAGAAGGTGTCTCAAGACGTGTGTAGCCGTAGGTCATTGTGCTTCCGCCTGTTCCAGGCGAAACCGCATCATCAAATGTCAGCTTATCCAGCAAGAATGATTCACGGCGAAATTCGTCAATAACCGCCTGGTCAACCTTGTCGACCATAGTAGCTTTTGCTTCTGCAAGTGTAATAGCCATAATAAATTCCTCCTTGTTAATTATACGTTATAATGTTCTTTCAGCGCCGAGCCGAGAGTAACCTCACCCGAGCCGCCTGTAGGTGATGTGTTATGCTGTTCGCCCAGCTGAGCCGTCATTCCTGTATCGCTTTTTTCTGCCGAAGCCGCACCGAACAGAAACGCCTTGTCAGCCTTAAGCTTCTCCAGCTGTTCCGAAACGCCGATAAGCTTATCGCCGTCACGCTTGATAATGTTTCTGTCAAGCTGACTCTTAACGATTTCCTTATCAACAGCACCTGCTTCGGCAACCATAACGTCAAGAGCATTGTCAATCTTAATAGCCTCCATATCATCCGCATACTTCTTATTTGCGGCTTCAAGGTCAGCCTTAAGCTTCTCAACGTCCACGCCGTCGAATTTCTTCACGGTTTCGTTCAGCTCCTTAATCTTGTCGTTTGCCATTGTCAGCTCCGCATCCTTGTCGGTAAGCTTTGCCGCTTCGGCTGCAAGCTCTGCATCGGAGAGCTCGGCAATCTTCTTGGCAATGTCTTCAGCGACGCCAAGTGCAAGAATTTTTTCCAACTTCATTGTGGTTTCCTCCTTAAAAAATTAGTATAAAAAAAGCACCTTAAAATAACGTTCTAACGTTATTTCAAGTGCATTTTAACGGTATTAATTTTCTGTTTTTGTTTCCTTTGGTATGTGCTTTGAATAAACAAGTACAGGAGTATCCTCATCATCAACGTCATGTGTAAAACAAACACTCGTAACCATTTTAATTTCAACGCCGTTAATATACAAGTGTGTTTTTCCATCGCAGGATTCCAGCACTATTTTTTCTTTGCTGTTTGTAATTTTATGAGTTTCGTCTACCCAAGGCGAATTAATATACTCTTTTGTAGTACATTCATCCATTTCGTTCACTCCTTTCAAGGCAATAATAAAAGCACCCTGCGAGAGAGTGCTTTATGTTACTTTACAACATGTGGTATTGAAACGCCTTTTTCAAGACATTCGTGTATATATCCCGAAAATTCTTCATACGTCATAAGCTCATATGCAATTTCAGCATATTCATCAGGTTCACAGTTGAATTTGTCATTATATGCTCTGAATAATTTATCCATAGCATCATCATATTTACCTTCCCACATTTGTTAATTTTTCCACCCTTCGTGCGGTATTATATGCGAATGTTGGGAACAACTCCTCGAGCATTGCAATAACTTCAGTATTGTTTTCGTAATATATACGACCATAATTTGCCCAAGCTTCACTTGCAACCCTTCGTGTGTCTTCTTCCCAGTATTCTTTGTCATGATGAAATCCTAAATTAATATCATCTTGTGTCACTCCGCTTATAATATCCGAAATACAATTAAACTCTTTCTTTAATCGGATATTTCCTGAATGATTAGTTCTAAAAGCATTCGGATATTTATGTACTAAATATTGTACAATATCTCCGCCGCTTGCTTCACTGATTGCTTGGAAGTCCTTTTTCAATGATTTCTCGAAAATACTGTTTTTAGTAATATTATTCTTGAAATCAATTCTATGAAAGAGTTCATGGGATAAAGCAGCTGGAGGTCTGCCAATATTAAGTTCAATGTAGTCAAGTTCCTTAAGATAAAAGGAGCTTTTGCTATCGGTAATATATATGTCAGTATCATTCAGCCACATTTCCAACAGCTTTCGCACATTTGGCTCACATCTTTTCAGCTGTTCATCAAAGCTGTTTTTAAAGCTGTCTGACAAATCTGCATATTTTACAGACTTTATTTTTCCCTTTACAACACCAGCCAAATCCTTAACCTCATCAATGAGATTAAATTTGCCTGACGGGCTGTACTCAACAGAGTAAGACTTTTTCGCCGCCCAAACCGCCTTCTGCGAAACGCTTCTGCCAAACCCATCAACCCGAACACGGGAATTATCAGGGAGAAGCCCCGTAGCCTTGAGATGTTCCGCAAGTCTTGCCTCACGGTTCTTAAGCGTAACGGACTTCCGTTCAAACTCTCTGTCAAGCTTGGCTTTGAGTTCGGGAGAAGCTTCCTTCCGTGCGCTGTCAAGAGCCGCAAGCTCACGCTTCGACTGTCGGATTGCTCGTTCGTAGCTTCTCTGCTTCTGGGTGTCGTTATAAACCTGTTCATTCTCCGATTTTGTGAAATCAGGAGCATTTGCAGGAGAGGAAAGCCCCTCGAAGTACGGGAAGAACGAGTGTCTGCAGTTCCAGCCGCCAAGACCGTCACCTGTGCCGTAGCCTGTTGCATCATAGAAATATGGGTACCTCGGATGTCCCTTAACCAAGCTGTAAATCTTGCCCTGCCATTCAGCGTGTGAAGGACGTGCGCCCAGATGTGAAGAAACCTCCACCAGCTGACAGTCCATTTCGTTCGCAAGGTCAAGCTGCAGGTCACAGCAGGTCTTGCCGATACCCGTAACAACCGCACGTCTAACCGCAACATCAAGCTGGTCGGAACGTCCCGAAGCGTAATTTACACACTTTATACCCTCTGCGCCAAGCTTCTTTACAGCCTCAAAGATTGCGTCCTGCGGAGTAAAAGCACCGCTTGTAACCTTAAGGTATGCCAAATCCAGCACATCAGACAGCTGACGGTTCGCCGCCGCTGCCGCCGAGTTGGTAAGGTTGCGCATAAGCCCGTTCGTGTTCTTCAGTCCACGCTTCACAGCGTTGGAAAAAGCAACGGAACGAGTGTATGTAGTAAGCTTTTCACGGTAATTGTCCGAAAGAATACCTTCGGCAATCGCCATTTTGTAGATTTTAGCGTCCTCGTCGATGGCAGTTCTGACAGCCTCAGTATACAGCTCCTTAACAAGCTTTTCCTGCACTTTAAGCTTTGCGGCAATGCGTTTCTTTACCTCACGGGAAGAAAGCGTAAGCTGATTAGCCTTTTCAAGCTGCCATTCAGCAGTCGGAGTAAGCAGGTTCGCCTTGGTAATTCGTCTGCATATATCGGAAATGATTTCATCCTGAAGCTCTGCCATTAATTTTATCATAGGTTCGGGAAGCTTGTCAAGCTGTGTAGGTGTCAGCATTAAATCACCTCGCTTTTAGAATAAAAGTGCGAACGGCAGTGAGCAGTGATTTTAGGCATCACCAAATCCCATCAACTCATCGTCGCTCTGATTGCCTTCAATTTCAGCAATTTTAGATTTTGCCTTACTTTCTGTTTCACCATAATACTTAACACGGTATTCCCACTTCGCCATTAAGCCGTCCCTGACTTCCTGCATATCCTGCAGACGTTCCGCCGTATCATCAATTATAACGCTGCGGTCGAAATCAATTTCAACATCAGCGTTTTCGGCAACATCAGCACCCATAAGGTGCTTGCCGATATGGATAATACTGCGAACAAGCGAAATGAGGAACTGCTCCACAACAGCGTAATGCTTGTCTGCGTTCTGGATTAAGTCCTGCTGGTCGCCTGTGTACTGCGTTGCAGTAACAACGGTACCCGAATTAAATTGATAATGCTTGTTGCCAAGACCGCACTTGAAAGAAAGATAATCAAGCGCTGACTGAACTGCCTTTGTGTTCTCATCAACACGAAGTGCAGGGTTGAACTCCATAATGAATTTCTTTGTGTCAGCGCTATCCAATGGGAAATCAATAAAGGTAAAAAGCTGCTGATTTACATCATCGGGAGCAATCGGTGTACCGTCATCATCAATCTTTACAAGCTTTTTCTCCATAAAAACCTTTTTCTGTCCAAGGTAAATATCGGAGCAAAAATTATTGAAACACATATCAACAGCCTTGAGTGCGTCGATTGCACCGTGAATAATCGACAAGCCCAAGCCGTTGGTGTCCTCAACGTTGTTTTCAATGTTCGGCATGACAATCGAAAACCACGGAACAGCAGCACCCGTATCAAATTTGGAAATCATAGTGTCAGCAAGCGGTACCTCTGTCAGCTTGTCATTTTCTGCAAGAAAACGATAATTTTCAATGACATAGTGTCCGTTTTCATTAAGACGATGCACTTCCAACAACAGATGCTTCTTGCCCTTGGAAACTGTTTCCGAAGCGAATGCCGCTTCTGTAATCCTGTCATTATCTACCGACAGCGGAATAATGAATTCTGCCGAAAGATAATTCAGCTGTATTTCCGCATCAGGAGAAGTCTGCACCGACAGCTTTTCACCGTCTTCCTGAAGCTTAACTTTGGAAACGTGAATTGTAACAGCACCCGTTCCTGTAGCAAAAGCCTTTTCAATCAGACGGTTGCCCTTTGTCCAGAACGAATTTGCACCGAGGACACCCATTGTTTCACGGGTACCCTGAACGAAAAGATTTGTCTTATCATCGGAAATTTTAATGTGAGTCTTGCTGTTAAGCAGAACAGAAGCCCAGTCTTCACAAATCTTTTTACCCATTTTAAGAGTATATAAATCACGTTCAATAATCATTTCGCCATTGCTGAAATGGTAACGATGAAACGGCTGGTAATAACCTCGCCACCAATTAAGCCAAATATCAATGTGCTTGTAATATTCTTCTGAAATTTCGTAGCCATACTTTTGGTTAAGCCACTCAATTAACTGACTGTTCAAGCCTTATCACTCCTTTCTATGCCGAAATATTAAACTGTTTTATGAAACTGCTGAAGCTATACTCCAGTGCGTCAGCTGTGTCAATGTCAAAGGTACCGTCATCAAGACGAACATCCTTTGTAACTTCCTTAGCGTCCCATACCTGAGAACTGAGGCTGTCAATGACATTGCTGCATTCCTCATTAACAAAGAAACGCCCCTGAGTCATAAGACCGTTCAGAGCGTAAATTCTGTTATTTATAGCACCCTTATAGCAGTCACGGATTGCAACAGGAATATGTGCCCTTGTGAATGCTGCACGAATACCGTTAATAACCATCTGAGCTTCGTTATCGCAGAATATGTACATAATCTTTGAATTCGGATACAAGCTCTGCACGTATTTATAAAAGTCAATCAGCTCACGGTTTACCATATCGGGGTCAATTGTGCCCTTGCCGCCCTGTATCTTGTGGTCGGCAATAACACCAAGCTTCTGAAAGCTTCCGATAATCGCCGAAGCAACAAATGTTGTCTTGGACTTGTTTCCACCAAAGTCAACTCCAATGGAAATGAACTTCACGCCATTATATTTCCTGCTGAGCTTGAAGCGTTCTGGATTATCCGCAAACTGCTGGAACACAAGACCTTCAGCAACGCAACGTTCACCTTTGATTTTTCTGCGATACTCAATTGATAAAGGATTATATTGTGAAATAAAATTCTCACGTTGTTCGTCTGTAATGTTGATGTTGTCATAAATAGTGAAGTGCGCATAATTGTAGCCGCCTCTGAGCTCGCCTGCAGCATCCTTCCTTGCATACTCATCAATGTAGCTCTTGTAAATCATTGCAAAAGGACTTCCGGGGTTTAAGTCCCAGAAAAGCTTTCTGCACTTTGCTGCCGCCTGACGGGTAAGAGCTTCCTTGATTGTTTCCTCGTGATGCAAGTCGATTTCCGTTGCAATCCACATACCGATAGATGTACCACGGAACTTTTTATAGCTGTCAGCCTTTGCACCGCCGACAAATATAACGATTTTTGTCTTATACTTGGTAGCCTTGCCGCAGATGATAAGTGC
The DNA here is from genome assembly GCA_018110825.1 of Oscillospiraceae bacterium. GTDB lineage: Bacteria > Bacillota > Clostridia > Oscillospirales > Ruminococcaceae > RGIG8773. Next base: position 100,644 of record JAGBCL010000117.1, on the reverse strand, counting down.
TTCATTCCCCTTATATTTTCCCCAGCGGCACTGACCACGGAAGAAATGTTCCACACCGAAGCCGTTGCAGTCACCTATAATCAGCTTTGCCGTCGGAGCCGTGGAAGCTGTAGCAAGGTGAAGCTTGTCAGGGCTGTTACACAGTGCAAAGCAAAATGCAAGAACATTATCCACCGTCTTACCGGCTCTGACTGCTCCTTCAGCAATGTTGTAAACACATTCCCGACAGCGGCGTATGTATTCCTTATGCTTATCAGAGAATTTGTACGGTATAGTTTTCTTACTCTTCACTCTTGCCATAAAGCTCCTCCTCAATGTCGGAAACATCCTCAATCTCCACATCACCCACAGGCTTGTCACTGTACTTGTCAGGCATACGGTTCTTCAGGAGGAAGTTCAGAGCATTGGCGTTCGGCATAACCTTCTTGGTTTTGGTAGTAACCTGACGTCTTCCGCCTTTGTATGAAATCTCCGTTTCAGTGTGCGTAGAACCGACCGCCACACCGATGAGAGCCATCTCCGCTTCAGCGGAGATTAACTCCTCATTTTCAGCAAGGAATTTTGTAACATCCTTCCTACGTTCGGAAAAATCCTTCATCATCTGCTTGCGCTTCTTTTTATCAGGCTCGTTGAGCAGGACATTAACAAAGTCGGCAACTGTTTCAGTGCTGCCGACTTCCTTTTCAGTATTATCGGCGGACTGTATTGCCTCCGCCAGAGCATTTATACAAGATTTTTTTACGGGGTTCATTTTAATCATATTCCCGATAGGGAATATATCCTCCTTTCTCCAATGTTTTGCGGTTTCCGTAAGGAAATTCCGAACTATAGTGAGGAAAGCAAAACTCGGGCTTGAAATTTATTTCAAGCTGCCCACCTCCAAGGTATAAAAATGCGGCTTACAAAACACGCACAAAAATGCGCTGTAAGCCGTTTTATTGTTTTAGGGTATAACTTGTCACAAAAACTATTAAAATGCCCCTCTAACGCATTTTAACGGCTTTTAAACGGGTATATTCTTGCTTCCGAAATTCGGGCGTGCTTCGCCATTCGGATTTCGGAAATTTTCCGTCCGTTTATGTGATTGGATATATAACCGAAACTTCGGAGCAGGGGAACGAATCAACCCTGTCCGATTGTTTAAGTCTTGTCTTCGGGAAAATCAATCCCGAGATTTGCTCTGTGTGTTTTTCCGCCGAACTTGACCTCAACAGAAGCTTTCTTCTGCCGCAGGTTAAGCCGCTTGATTTTATCCTCGTTACCCTCAAGGAAACCCTCATATCCGATAACGTTTCCTTCGCTGTCCGTCCTGATGAGCGACTGTTCTATGATTTCGCCGCCGTTGGAAAGCCAGCGTATCATATCTGCCTCGTGCTCAGGAAGCGGTGTCGGAGCACCAAGAAAGCGAATCACTCCCGAAACGGATTTGATTATGTGGTAAACCTCTGCGTTATAGTCAACCGTAACAAAAACATATCCGGGAAAGAGCAGCTTTAACATTTTACTCCAAAGACCGCCCTTACGGATGAGGATACGTTCACGGGGAACGTCAGCCTGAATACCTGCTCTGATAAGAGCGGCGGAAACATCAAGTTCCTTGTTGGTCTGCACCTGAAGAACGTAAATCACGTTTCATCACCTGCCTTGGAATTGATGTACTCAACGAACTGAGCATAAAGTTCCGGATTATCGGTAGCCATAGCATTGAACACCTTATCCTTGACAGCGTCAAAGCCCATTTCGGAAAGCTCCTTGTTCTTGATATCAAGGTTACGCTTGTACGCCGCCGTTCTTACAAGGTCGGAAGCCTGTTTCAGAAGCTTCAACGGGTCAACACCCTTGAAGTCTTCCTCAGAGAGCTGCTGGATGTTGGTAAGCAGCATATGCGATAAAATCTGAATAATACCCTCTGTAGTATCAATATTCGGATTACGGTTCAGCTCATCATTTACCGCTCGGAACGTCTCCTGTGCAAAGCGGATATTTTCAAGGGACTCGCAAAGCCCCTTTGCATATCTGCAGACCGCCGCCTGAGAAATCATTTCCCCGGTGCTGTCTCTTATGTACTCAACAATATCCTTGTAAGTAAATTCTGCCGATAAAATCATAGACTCTATCTCTGACTTCACAGCAGGTTCAAGCAAATCAATCTTTGAATGCTTGCGGTTTCTTCTCCTTGCCATATCGCCACCGCCTTAAACGGTAATGCACGGGTCTTCAATAACTCCTGCAAGCAGCTGTATGCCCTTCTGTGTAAGCTTACCCTCAATCTCATCCATCGGGTAATCAGCAAGCTCAATTTCCTTATGAGTGTCACAGTGGCGAATTCTGATATATCCCGATTCAACGAGATAGTTTATATTGTCAGCAAAATCGTCATCATCAAATCCAAGAGCCACACGAATGGACTCAAGTTTATTGAAATCAATACGCAGCATATTTACACCACGAAGCACCTTGCCGTTATTGCTTACAAAATTAGCGGCACGGGCTTTCTGCATCATATCTTTTGTGTTCATTACGTTTTGCCTCCTTTGTTTATTTCCATTAAAATCTCCATTATTTTATCAAGCTTTTTATCCGTCTTACTTTGTTCACGAAAAAAATCTTCTTTTGTGAGATAATTGTCCTTAATTTTACCGATGGACGTTTTGTTGGCTTCAACATCCTTTTTGAGCTCGTTAAGCTCCTCTTTGGTAGCTTTATCATCAAGGCTGTCAAAAGCTTTTTTCACAAAAAAACCTATAACGCCGATTAATGCTGTGATTATTGTCATTGCAATATCCGAAAACTCCATATCCGCACCCCCAAAATATAAAAATGGTGTATAACCAAACCTTACAGTTTAATCATACACCATTATTAATTGAGCACGCTATTGTAAAAATCAAAAGCTTTATTATAATTAAATTTTTTCGAACAAGGAAATTTGTCCCTCAAAAGGTTCATTTTTAACCCTTATAATTTCGCTTGAAACGATTTTTCGTATCGAAGCTTCCGATAAATCATATTCTTTGGCAAGCTCACGATAATTGTATCCATTGAATTTCTTGCGGATTTCCTTGTTTCTGAGCGGCATAGTAACTCTTTTAGGCATTCTTATGGTAATAGGTGAGCCTGCATAGTTTTTGAGCAGTTTCTTATACGGTTCCAGCCCTATGCACTCCGCAAGCTCTCTCTGCTCTGGGTCAAGGTCATCAAGTGTAATTTCGTCCAGCAGGCTCATTTTACTCATCCTTTCCGTTTTCTTTCTTCATCAACCTTTTTCCATGATAAAGGCTTCGGGCACTCTTCAAGTGGTATGCCATTCTTCTGCTTATATTCTAAAATACATCTGTCCCTGATTTTATCATACGCCTTGCATTTTCCGCAGTTCCTTTTCATTTTAAACCACCTCCGGCAAGTCGGGACGATACCAGCCTATAAGCTCGCCATACTCATATACAAGTCTTATACCGTCAAATTCATAGTACGTTTTTGTTTCTGATGCAATAATCATTCTGCCCATTGTTATTACCCCCGTATATTAATATTCATCTTCAATGTAGCTAAGGTTATAAAACTCAACTAAGTCGTCGCCAACTTCAATTTTACTGTTATTTGCGGCTATGCGATGTAAAAACCTTTCAAAGCTATAGCAGGAAATACAATCGGAATCTTTTTCACAACCGAGAGCTTTTATATTACAAGCAGTATGAAGTACATCGCTGATTCTGAAGCTCACGTCACAATCAGAAAACTCCACATCTTGTTTTTCGTCCATAGCTATAATCCAAGAACCGAATGTGGTTTTTTTGATATGTAAAGTCATTTCGTCACCATATTTTTTGTCATCACAGTAATAAGATTTGAACTCATTAATAATTTCCTGCAGCGTGTACGACGGTTTAATCTCCTGAACAAGTATTTTTTCGATGCTGTCCTTTATTTTGTTTTTACATTCAAGCGTTATATAATTATCCAGTACCTCTTTAATCACAGAAACTATATAACGATTATACAATGGTACGTCAATTTTTTCTGTGTCAATCTGTACGCTTTCTTTTACAGCAGCCTGAACAGCTTTTTTCACTGTTCCGTTATATCCCTCGAATTCGTCTTCTATTGCGCTTTTTATTGTTTTTTCAAGAGAAGCACGGATTTGGGCTTCTATGTAACCTTCCTGCACAATTTTATTCATTTCTTCCTGACAAATAAGTCCTAAATTAATATTCATCAAATCATCCTTTCAAGTAATCATTTCTAAGTTACAGGCTTTTAGTCTTGCGGCGTTTCAATTACCTCCACCTCCTCCAGCGGAACAATAATGACACTGTTTTCACATAAATCCTTCAGTTCAGCTTGTTGAAACTTCTTGCCATTTTCAGAAATCCGCAATATATACGCCCTGAAAATGTAATCCGAATCAATAAACATCTTTTTGCTGCTGTAATGCACACGCTTACCCAGAGTACCCTTTACATCTTCCATCTTCATAGGCTTACCCCAATAAAATCGGCTCACCACTTACGTTCGGAAGGTCAAGCAAATGCTTGCTGGTAACAAAAACCGTACCATAAAAACAATTCTGACTTTCCTTTGTCCACGTTGCGTAATCCATTATGCAAATAGATTCCATACCACTGATGTGGATGTGATAACGGTAAGTCTGCCGTGATACCAGCTCCCATATCCTCATTTCTTTGATATGGTCAGTCAGAGTGTGCTTAAGGTCACGCTGTTCTCTTTCGGTAACTGTAAGTATAAGGACTTTTTTGGTAACCGCTTCACCCACAATCCGCCGAGCCATCGGTGCTGTTAAAATCATATTTAAGCCCCCTTTTCAGCCTTGCGCTCTGCAGAACGAACGTAACGCTTCAGACTTTCGATAAGCTTCGTACCGTCCTCAAAGGACACCCATTTGAAAATATCCTTTCCGGGAATAGCAGTTGTTCCAAGAATGGTCTGAATAGCACCTGCCATACGTTCTCCAACTGTGTAAGGCTGTCCGTTTTCGTGTAGCTTTGACTTAACATCAAGTTCCTGCAGGCGGTACATCAACCGCCAAGCAAGCTTCTGCTGTTCTGAGGTCATCATTCCTGCTACAGCTGCAGGCTTTTCCTTTGGACGAGGGGCAACAGGCTTGGTATTGGTACTGTAACGCATACGGCTGCGGAGCTCCCGGATAACAATATCCGCCTGCTCATCGGTCAGCTCCGTAAGCGACTCACACCCTGTCAGACCACTGACAAGCATATGAAGATTATCCTTGTCAATGTTCAATCCCTTTGAAAGACCGAAAACAACCTTTCTTTGCTGTGCTGTCATAAAATCATCCCTCCTTTATTTTAGGTGTGTTGTTTATAGCGTGAGCCACAAGCAAGTCAAGGTCATATGAATGACTTTTCTGTGGCTGTGCAGGTGCACCGTAAGCACCCTCACATATCTTTTGTAGGTTGTCAGGCTTAATTATAAAATCAAAATTTGCCGTCCAGCTCCGCTCATTTTTACCTGTCAGGAACGGTGTGGATACTGCCGTTCTGAAAGCATCGGTCAGTTCTTCAATTGTAAAGCCCTGTCCAATGCACGTCTTTATAGCCCGTTTGCGCTTGTCAGTAAGCTTTGTTACCCTCGGAAGCTTCGTGCCACAGATAGAATTGTAATCATCTACAATCTGCTGATAGGGTATTGCAGGCTCTTTAGCCTTACGTTCCCTCTGTTTCAGGATAGCTTCTCCCAGTTCGGCGGCAGCCTTGAGCAGCTCATCGGCACGGTCAGGCTCTATTCTCGGGTCACAATTTTTACATCCCTGCACAAATTCATGCATATCCATAGGCATCAATCCTCTGTGTTTTCTTCATATTCTGCTTCGGTAATAAAACGCACATCATCAATACTTACTCCCATAAAATTTGCCATTCCTTCTGCAAAATCTGAAATATGTTTATCTGAAATGCCATCAATATTACCTACATCCATACTCTGACTGCAATATCCGATTGAGCCTTCACCGCCATAAATTTCAGCGTTTTTTACTTCAAAATAGAAGGTAAGCGATACCTTGATATGCGGATAATCTGAAAACTTTATCATTTTCGTTTTCACCTCCTACAAGTAAGGCAGGAAAAATCCTGCCTTGTTGTTTATTCAGTAATTGTAATCTTGGGGGTTTCCTCAACCGTGATTGCGGAATTGATGTATTCCAGAACCTTGGCAATACGTTCATCGGTAACCTCACCGCTTACGGAAAGAAGCTTCTTGAAGTCCTCCCACGCTGCTACCTCTGCAATAATGTATGCGTAATCGGAAGCAACATCTTCGTTCACCTTTGCAATTTTGACAAGATTTTTCTTGTCGCCCTCAAAGCTTTTACCCTTGACCTTCTTGAGCATAACCTTGAGGGTCTTATCATCAGGAGCAATCTGACTAAGACAGCGTTCAACAGTCATCTCACGCATATACTCCTTTTTGTACAGTGCCGCCAGAAGCCTCTTGGCATTGGAGGAAAGCGTATACTTTATTTCCTCTGTAACAAGGTCGCTGTACGCCATACCGAAAATAGTTTTCAGCACGGAAGGATAAATCAGCTTTACAGTATCAGCATATGTAGCATTTACATTTGCCGTTTCGCCTGAATACTTCACCGTGCGATACTTGGTATTCTCAACATCAGCTTCAAATTGCTTGAGCAGCTCCGCTTCAATAGTTTCTGATTCCGACCTAAGAGCTGCCATCTGCTTTTTTATTACCGCCATTCGGTCTACCTTGACAGCAATTTCTTCAGGCTTAAGCATATTTCTCATTTATCTCCTTTCGCATTTCGCCTGCACACTTTGCACAGACTTCCTTGCCCTTGACTGTATCCACCGACTCAATTGAGCCGCAGAATACACAGCTGGGGACGTGCTTACGGAGCAGGATGCCCTCATCACATTCCACAAGGTCAACAGCCGTGCCGCCAATCAGACCGACATTTGCCGCCAAATCCTTTGGAACCGTTACGCCTCTGGATTTGGTAAGCTTTTTGTACTTAACTAATGCCATAAAATATATACCTCCTGTGTGATTATTCTTCGTCCGACTCTGCGTTCTTACGGGCTTGTCACCGTTCGGCATATGCCGAGCCGCATTAAGACGGGGAAAGCTCCCCGTTAATCATTATCATTGTGTTTTACTGCCGCATCGTAACCTCTGTCCCACGCTTCACCGCAAATTCTTGCATACTTTTTCGTCAGCCTTCGGGTTGTTACATCTTTTCCGTGCGTCCATCCAAGCCATATAAAGCCTAAAATCATAGGAATAACGAATATTTCACCACCGATATTTCCTGCCAAGCGGCTTCCGTAAGCTTCAAGAGCAGCTCCGGCGAAGCCGTATATCATTGCCCCTAACAGCATCAAAATGATACTACGTACAATCTTATCCAGCATAAGGCAAAACCTCCCGAACAGTAATTTCAATAACATTGTCACGTCCGAAGCTGTCCATTGCCTGAGTTGCGGCGACGTTTTCTGCAGTTTTGGGATTGGAAGCTCTGACAGTGTAAATATCATTCACAATGCCGGAGCTTGTTTCAATTTTCAGATTAACAGTGTACTTTTTCATATCATTTCCGCTCCTTTTTCACTTTGGTAAAGGTTTTTCCTGTGTATCTGTTGTAAATGGTAATGGTATGCTCCGTTTCACAACACACCAGCCATTCCAAAGGGTCAAGCCTTAAACGGGTAAGCTCCTCTTTCTGCTTTCTTGTAGGCTTCTTTGCGTGCTTCATGCGGCTGCCTCCTTACTCTTGAGGGATTTTATATCAAGCCCGGTAAGGTCAAGTTCCATGTGCTTTGCCATTGCTACAAGCCCCTGCAGGTCATAGCGTTCATTATCATAAGCATTGGAAAACAGATTTACAGCACCACGAAGAGCCTGTTGTGTCTGTGCTATCTTCCACAGAAAATCAATTTCTGCATTCATCTTGTTCTGTGCAAGGATAGGGAATAACAGCATAATATCTTCACGTTTTATATTCTTGGTAGTGCAAAGTCGGGTCTGCTTCGTGCGGTTGCTTATCTGTGCAAAATCCGCCTTTTTGTTACTTCCAAGGCGGCGAACTGTTTCATTGTTGCCGATAAACATAATACCGAGGGTCTGATTGCGGTCACGGAAGTAGTCCGAGAACGAACGCAGCGTTTCAATGGTCTTTATCGGAAGATGCTGTGCTTCATCGAAAATAAGCACCATTCCGTCAGAAAGCTTACCGATAATATTTACCCACATATCATCCAATGTGGAGGCTGTTGGTGCATTAAGAGCATTTGCAAGCAATTTTAAGGTGCTTTTAATACTCGTTAAACAAGGATTTAAGGTTAAGTAAATAGCGTTGTCGGGATTGTCAGCAACATATTTCTGTGCCGCCTTTGTCTTGCCGATACCTGCATCACCTGCGAAAATGGCAAGTCCGCCCTTAACGTGACAAATTCTGATTGTATCGTATACCTTTTTGGAAATTGAGGTTTCAGCGTATGCAATTTCACGGTATGTACCATCGAAATCCGCTTTAAGCTGGAAGTAGTTTGCAAGCTTGGTAAGATACTTCTTGGTGTCGCCTTTGTAGGTACCCTGACGAAGCTGTGTAAGGATAGCTGCCGATATGCCGAGAACCTCTGCAGCGGCATTCTGAGAAGGCTGCGTAACGATAAATTCGTTCAATCGTTCAATTACCTTCTGCTGTTCTTCATTGTACATAATCAATCCTCCTCGAAATCAAATGTAATTTTATTCTTCATAGCATTTCTCGCCATAGCTTCAAGGTCAATTATGACATCATCACCTGATGCCTTGCGAACCTCAAGCGGCTCATCACGGGAAACAACAGGTTCAATATTTTTCGGTGCGGCAAATTTAACCTGGTCAAGATGCTTCTGTGCTTCGGTTACTGCCAAAGCCAGAGCGTCAATCTTCATACCGCCTGTAAGTTCAGCACCACATTCCTTGATAGACCTGAGCTGACGGGCAATAAGTCTCTGACGTGCGGCAATATCGTCCTTGTTGGATGTAATATAATCTACAAAAATGCTCAAATCCATCTGCCATGAGCCGATGTATGTATCTTCCTTATCATAAATTCGTACATACTCAAGCTCCGCAGGGTCATAGCGCACATAAACTTCCTTGCCAACCCAACGCCAGCTGTCGGTTTCACCGCTGTTGTACCAAAGCTTTTCGCCTGAAATGGTAATGTATACGCCGTTTTCCTTGACCTTCTGAAATCCTGTGTGTCTCATAAGCAACAGGTTCAATGTGCTTTCATCACACATTTTAAGCGTTCTGCGCTGTATTGATTTGCACCAAGCTTCAGACCTGCTCATTCCTTGGAACTGCTTTTCGCTTCCACCATAAGGAGCAGCGTTGTACTGACCGTCAAAAAGTATGTCAAGCTGTTCTCTGATTTGCCAGTCATAAGGAACTATGCCGTGCTTCAGCTGATACTTTAAACTTTCTGGACGTTCAATAATGTTACCGCCAGTAAATGTTTCAACACACCTTGAAATGGTATTTTTCAGCGTTAAAAACATTCTTTCAATAGGCTTTGCACGACCGTTTTTCGGGATAGCGTTTCTCATTTCAATGCCGAGCAGGTCAAGGATGGTCGGCGGACGTTCCACGTCAGCTTGTTTCTTACGGGTTCTGTGTCCCTTGCCACCGATATCCCACGTCAAGAATTCTCGACCGTTGTCCACATACAATATCTTCGGAACGCCGCATCGCTGAATAGCGTGACGGAGAGCCATTACTGTAGAATGTGAATTTGGTGTTTCGGTGATGTTCCAGCCGACCAACACGCTGCTCTTGGCATCAAGAATACCTGTAACATACAGACGATGATTCTTTTCTCCGTCATCAGTACGGGTAATGAAGTCAAGTGTGTGGTTGTCCGCAACCCAGACGTCGTTTGCTTCAATGTCATCGTAAAGCCTTTCAATGTACGGCAGACAATCGTCTATGCAAGCCTTTTCGCCGTAGCGAAACAGCTTAACCACAGAAGACGGAATTTTATCTGCCTGTCTGCGGAATGTCCTTTCCGAAGCAATGAACGGGAAGTATTCGGGACAATATTCATTTACCCAGTTGCAGGTCAGGCGGTAGCAGTCCGCAACAGGAAGCTGCTCCTCTCCGAGATATAAGCTTGTGAAACATTCAATGACATTCTGCGGTATAGCGGTTTTGCCTTTGTTCCAACCGCCTCGTCCATCCACAAGCCCCTGCAGGTCATTTTCCTTATACGCTTTATATTTGCGGTAAAGAATGTCCCTGCTTAGGGTAATGTTATGCTCTGCAAGATATGCACGCCGCAAACGCTTGGTTTCAGCAACAAAACACATATCGCCCTCTGCAATACTGTCATATTCCTTTCTGCGGATACGCCATTCACGGATTAAATCCGTCCAGAAGGTAATCTGCTCACGCTCATCAGCGCTGAACTCTCCGAATTCCTTCTTGATAACGGTTTTAGTGTGTTTAATCTGTGGCAAGCAGAGCTGCGCTTCAGCTTTTACCTTGCCGTAATACTTTGCCTGTAAATTCTCAGGAAGTGCAGAAACGGGAATTTTGTACTGCATACAGTTGTTATCAGGGTTCAGCTCCTGAACAGCTTCAATTTTGCCTTGCTGGGCTATTCTTTTTATGTATCTTGTAGTACATCCTTTAAGTTCCGCTACTTCTTTGACGGTTAAATACTCCATTTCCACACCTCCCCGGGAAATTTTGAAAAAAGGCTTGCATTTTCGCTCCACCTCTGATATACTATTAATCAAGAGTCAGAACAATTGTTTGTGTCGAATTCTTTCAAGAAGTCTTCGGTTTCGGTCAGGATAACAAGAATGGTCGCTACATTCTTCCTGACCTGTTCAGGCTCTAATTTTATGCCATTTTCCTCGGCAGATTGAGATATTTCACACAATGCCTTACCTGCTCCCAGAGCGTAAGTCAGCATACGAGCCTTGAATTGCATCATCGTCAATGGTGTTCACCGTCCTTTGTGGTCTGCCATCATCAGTGCCGGGAGACCGTCCCCGACAGACGGAACAAAAATGTTCCGTTTCGGCTATTCTTTGAGAACATTGCCCATAACGACAAGTGTTTCTGGATATGTGAGACTGTATGTACCTCTGAACAGCTTGTTTTCATCGGAATTGTAGCTGTGAACAGAGTAGCACATTTCATTCACTGGTTCTTCCTCGCGGGCAATCAGTATGAAGGTTGCATCATCGCCCTGAAGCATAGATTCATAAGCGATGTGGATGAGCTCACGGTCATCACGCTGGAGCAGGTTGCATACATCAGAGTGTACCTTTGCAGGTACGGCGGTCATATTTGTTTTATACATAGGGAAATCCTCCTTGGTTTAGCTTACTTTTCTTCCGAGCAGTTCGTCTACTGAGCAGTGCAGTGCGTCTGCAATTCCTACAAGCACTGCAACTGACGGTGTCCTTGTACCGTTCTCAATGGTACAGATAACCGCTTTGGTAACACCAATGCGAGTCGCAAGTTCCTGCTGTTCGATGTCATATTCAAGCCGCTTGCTGCGGATATTTTCGCCGAGTGTCATAATATCAAACCTCCTTAGATTTTCTTCATAACGTCACGGGTAAGAGCCGCAAGGCTGTCACCGCCGACACAAACCCTTATTTCATTTTTACTTTTGCGATATCTGATTGTCACATATTCGCCGTTGTCACTTGTATAAACAACGGATTCAACGGAAAAGTCCGCCGCTTTTACAAGAGGTTCAAGGTATTTCTCCACGAACTCCTGCTTTTTCTGATACTCATTCATCTAAATCCCTCCCCGTAATGTTTAAATACTTTTCACAAAGACTTTCGCAGTCTTCATCACGGGCAAGCTGCTTAAATATCTGATACAGTTCCTTTGCGGTATCAAGGCAGGCGGTGCAGATGAAATCTTCATTGTGCTCTGCGATTTCGATAATGATTTTACCCAAATCGTCCACAACATCGTCAATCTGTTCTCGGAGTTCTTCCAGTTCCGAAGTGTTTTGTTCTAAATTTTCCATACTAAAATCCTTTCATATAAATTAGGAAGTGATATAATGTCAAACATAAAATCCGTAACCTTTAAAAATCATAGCTTCTTAATTCCTGACAATGATGACTATGAATACTATTTTGATGAGCATAAAATGGTGCTTGAATACAAGAAAAATAAAATTGCAGTCATTATGTCAATATTTGATGTAATAAGAATAGACTCAATAAAATGTAGCATTACATTTAAAAGTAAGACTGTATTTCTCGTTAAGGCTTTAGATGATTTACAGAATTGATGAAAGAGCTGTTATTACCTTATCCATAAAAACAAGTTCCAGTTCTTCTTTGGAGAGATTGTTATTGCATTTTTGAGCTTTTTCAACCCCTTTTTGAATAGCGTCATACAGTACAGATGAGTTTTCGATATCATGTTCGCTATGAGGTTTAAGCGCCGAAAGAATATCCAACACCTCTTCCGCAGAGCCTTCAATAATGATTTTCATTAAAGTTCCTCCGTTCCTATTGTTTTTTCAAGTTTCTTATGGTAGAATGTTCTTGTAAACCAAGGGATTGCTATGCCTACTCGGTTTACTATTGTAAATTATAACTCACAAATGAAAGCTTGTCAATGAAATTTGCTCCCATTTGTGAATTTTGGAGTTTTGCACATAATAGGAGTGATTATTTTGTCTTTAATTAATAATATTTTAGATATTTTGAAGGATAAACACAAAAAGCAATCTGAACTGTGTACCTATTTAGGCATAAATACAAGTACAATGACGAATTGGAAAAACAGAGATACTGACCCTCCAGCAAAGTATATTATCCCAATTTGTGAATTTTTGAGTATTTCTCCTTACTACCTGCTCACAGGCAAAGAAAAAAGCCCGTCATTACCAAATGACGAGCAGGAGCTTCTTTCATACTATAAAAAATTACCGGAACGAGAGAAACAGCGTCTCATCGGAAGAGCATCAGCTCTCGCAGAGCTGTACGAAGAGCAGGTTATTGTAGAAAATAGAGTCAACACTATTTCGCTCCACTGCTCTGATAACCGTGTTTCTGCAGGTATCGGTGACGAGCTGTATGATTATGAGCAATGGGATACTATTGATATAGTCGAAACGAAGGAAAGCCGCAAAGCTGACTTTATGCTCAAGGTTGATGGCAGCAGTATGGAGCCGAAGTTCTATGATGGTGACTATGTTCTGATACGTCAGCAGCCTGCTGTTGATATAGGACAGATAGGAATTTTCGATGTAGACGGTAAGGGATACATAAAGAAATTTGATGGTGACAAACTCATTTCTCTTAACCCGGATTATGATGATATTAGCTTAGTGAACAGGGAATTCCGGTGTTTTGGATTGGTTCTTGGAACTGCAGAATTAATATAAAATATGGGGTAGGAACTTGGTTCCCACCCCATTAATTTTTGGTTCCCAGTTCCCACCCTCAAAATTTCCAATTGTATTTTTATAAAATTGACTAATTAAAATAGGCATTTAAACGGTTTTAAAATTCGTTTAAATGCCTATTTTACGTTGTTTCAGCTATTGTTTTAAATTGTGCGTTAAATACTTTTAAACACTCAAATTCAATTTTTATTTTTCCAGTTTCAAACAAATAAAAAAGGTGGAAAAGCTCTGACACCAAACTTTTCCACCTTTTCAACATTTACAAATTTTTTCACCTTTAAAACGGCTATTTTACGTTGTTTTATTGCTTTTTTAAAACTTCTCACGCATTTTTTCGCATTTTTGCACTTTTTATATTATACATGTCAGATTACAAAAGGTATGTATGAAGCAGGAACATCAATGATTATTAAAGAAATAGAGCTGAACAGCAACATAAAATGCCCTAAAGTGTTCAAAGAAGAATTGTCGGAATATACCGCCGCTGACAGATTATTTATGCTAACACTTGAATTGCCCAATACTACACCACTTGACGAGGACAATTCTTTGTGTTGCAATGCCGATAATGTAGTTATAGGTGAAATATCGAAACAGGACGTAATAGATATTTGCAAAGAAAGAAACAAACCTGACGGAACACTTATTATTGGTGTTATTGTGTGTATTGCACTCGTAGTCTGTGTTATCATTGCATTTGCAACATTAAATTCCACATTAGTAGCAATTTCGGTCATCGTTGGTTTAGTTATCACTAAAATTATTAATCTTTATGAAGACAAAGATAAATCTATAAGAAAAAAGAACAGATTTTTCTGAAAAAATGACTGCTATAAAAAACAAAGCCGTACATCGTCTGTACGGCTTTTCATTATATTCTATCTGAATAGATTGCATTTATCTGCTCATCCGTGAATCCAAGAGCTTTCATTCGTGATATTGTCTCAACACGTTCTTCTGCTTTAGCGTTCTTCAGAGCAGAAGCTTCATCGTGCAGAGCTTTCTCACGCAGACGAGCAATTTCTCTTATTTTAGTATCTTCGCTTATATCATAGATAATTCTTACTGCTTTTTGCATAATAGGAATTTCTGTCTGCTTAATCATTTCAAACTCCTCCTCACTATCAGCATTGATGAATTGTAACCATAATTCACGGCTATTGTTTGGATTTGGCTTTTTCCCGACTTTTTTCAGCTCAAAGAAGTGCATACTGAATTTATCGGAGAAAATCTCATCTGTTTCCTTTATCATTGCGGCAACTTCTGTGTGATAATCATCACCGCTGAACATATTGAAATTTATAATATTTATTGTTATAGTCTGTTTAAGTTCGCCGTAGTCCTCACCGCTTTTCAGCTCTGATGAGTAAAGCTTTGCCCAATAGAACAATGTCCTGTCACGGTAATCAGGTTCATTCTTCACCTGAATTTCTACATTTACAAGTCTGTTGTCTACTCTCAGGCTCAGATCCAGTCGGCTAAACTTACCCGAATAGGTTTCAGGCGGCAACTCCGTGTTGGTGATTTTTATTTCCTCTATGCTTTCCGAGGGAACATCGAGCATACTTGCCACAAATGAATGAAGCATATCGCTGTTTTCGGTAAATATTTTCTTGAATATTATATCAAGCTTTGCGGAAATTACGTTTCGTGCCATTGGTTTTGCCCTCCTATTCTTGTTAATAATATTATATCACGTTTTTAGTGGTTATGCAAGAGTATTAGAACAAAAAGAACCGCACAATAATCTGTACGGTTCATAAAACAAGCGGATTATCCTATATATTTCACAACGTGTTCGTATGAATTAGAAATCAGCTTTTCATAAGTTGTGTTGTTTTTTATTTCTTGGGAATAATTAGTTCTGTCCAAAATATATCCTTTGATTCCCGATACAGCATAGTTATCTATATAGGAGCTGTCATCTATACTGACAACAACCCGTTTTCCTCCGTTGAGTGACATATCCCATTCAAATGACTTTACTGCATATACCTCTATTTTCTTTTCAGCAAAATCACAATAATTTTCGCAAATACTTTCACACATTACTTTGTAATCGAATGTATCACAGTAATTATCATATTTGCTGTAATCAGGAATAGCTACTCCATCTATAAATAAACTACCGCTTGCATACAAATTATCAGTATCAATCTTTTCTCTGCCTATGTAAAATAAATTGCTTCCATAAGCTTCAAATATGTAACAAACCGTTGGTAATTCCGAATCAGGAAAAGATACACCGTATTTATTATCATAAGTATATATTTCATAATTTACTTCTTTATTAGTAAAAATAGGTGAATCGGAATAATAAAAGAAATTGTTTTCATTTATAATATCTTTTGTCATTTCTTCAATTGTACTTACCGTTGCCGATTTTATTTTGTCCTCAGCAGCATGAGAATACAACGATTGACAAATCAATCCGCTGATAAATATACCGCTTAAAAAGACGATGAAGTAAATTATTGCTTTTTTCAAAACCATTTTCCTCTCGTTATTTATTTGTAATAGTAAATATTTCTATGTGTTGAAGCGTTGGCTTCTGCCGCACTTTCAGTTGTTACCACACCATATCCGGCATACGCAGCGTTAGACACAGAACTACCGCTTATAGTTAACCCTCCGCTTGAATTAGTTCCAAAGGTAACATAATTAGAGCCACTAAAATAAAGCTGATTGGTAATTCCGGTAGGTTTATTAAAAATGGAAGAACAATCACTTGGACTTGAAACAGACAACAATGTACAAGCAAGCCATATAGCATCTTTCCATGCAGCTTTGCTTGCTGATGTTGATAAGTCAGGTTCTCTTGCATTTTTTGTCCTTTCAATGTTTTGGGATTGTGTATTTCCCGAATATCCTCTAATTGTTTCAAATTGGTCATAAGCTGTTGCAACTGAACGGAATGTACTGCCACCGAATCTACCGTCGTTAACACGGTTTATCAAAACCCATGCCACTGCTCTGTGTTCATTTGAATAGTAGCTTGAATTTGTAGTAGTTTCTGCGTAAATAAGTCTTGTAAGGATTTCAACATCTCCCAAGTCAGAATACCAATCACTTGAATAACTTATTGCCCTTGCAAAAGTACCATTGATACTTGCTGTATAAAGAGAATCTGCCCATGCGTTTATTTCAGTCATCAATTCAGGCGTAACAGCGTATGTAGAAGTTGTTCCGCTGATTGCTGCCGAAGCACTCATACCCACCATTGAAGAAGCAGCTATAACTGCACAAGTAGCCATTGTTAAAATTTTCTTTGTAAATCTCATAAGTTTTCCTCACTTTCTCGTGAGGAGAAACCCGTTGAGCATTTATTGTTTTGTTTTTATTTTCTGTTTAAATCTGCGTTAAAAAGGATATTTCTTAATTTGTTTGGATTTCTCCAAGCGTTTATTTTTTATTCTATCATAATAAGTATGATAATCATTTTTTATAACATATCAATGATATATTGACCATTATCATCAAGTGATATTTGAAAAGCATCTGAAGCAACACCATAATTATTTACATCGCCGTCAACAATTCTATATATCCCTTGTTCAAGTCCATCATACATTTTGGAAATGTTTATTTGTGATGGTATTTTTGCCTTGCCCAATAAACCCATAACATCATCGCCGTGTTTACGATAGCTATTACTTAATGTAAGTAAACCCCATTCATTGTTTGTCAATTTTTCAAGTTTAAAATCACCAAGTAATATAGGCTTATTGGTTAAATTTTCAATATCAAATTTAATAATCAAGTCATTGTTTACATATGAAGCTTCTACATTGAAAATCTTTTTTATTTCATTTGTAACTTCGCCAGTAAAATAATTGCTAAAATAATAAAATTTACCGTTAATTTTTACCCAATCTTCTACTTGAAAGCCATTTTTGTAGTACTTAAGCTTAGTATGGTCGTTTTTTTGCCTCGTCCACCCTGAATAAGCACCAAGGCATATACCGTTTTCATCAAATTGATATGTTACTCCATCAATTTTAAATAATCCGTTACTGCATTTAGTACTATCAGATTTATAATATTCGTATTCTGTTTCTGATATTTGTTTCCAATCTGCACTAACAGTTATTGAACATAAATCAGCAATAATAACTGC
Organism: Oscillospiraceae bacterium; assembly: GCA_018110825.1. Classification (GTDB taxonomy): domain Bacteria; phylum Bacillota; class Clostridia; order Oscillospirales; family Ruminococcaceae; genus RGIG8773. The sequence continues at coordinate 83,089 of JAGBCL010000117.1, read as the reverse complement.
CGACAAAAAAATTGTCAAAAGAACTTTTTTTATCATCGTAATAACTCCTTTAATTTTTATGTCGGCAATATACTGATGTTGTTTTTACGAAATATGATTGTTCAGCCAAGATATATTTCTTGTACCCAAATTATATTTTGTAGCAGTAGTATCAATATGACCGACATTAATTGCGACAACTTTGCCGTCATAAATAACTGGAGCACCACTCATTCCGCCTAAAGTTGAAGCAAAGTATCGCAAAATCTCATTACTTGAACTTTTGTAATCGCCTGAACTGTAGCACTGATATTTTTGATATTCAGTGTGAGTAGCTTCCATTGGATAACCTTTTACAGTATAGGTATGGGGTGTAGTTTTATTAGGTGTATATGCTGTATTTAAGGTGAACTTTCCTAATGCTGACAAATCCGTAGTGGTAGTGATTATTCCTATATCATACTCATCGTCACCAGTGGTTTTATAGTTATCATGAACGACAATGTTTTGTTTTTCGCTTGAATATGTAAGTTTAAAGCTGTAATTAGTATCGTAAGTAGATGATCCACATCTTTTTACATAAACATTAACATATTCAGGATAACCACCTTTATATAAACCGTGTGCACAAGAAGCAATTTCATTGTCACCAACGATAAATCCTGTACTATACGAGTAAGTTCCGTCAGAATATACCGCATAGAGCTGAACTACTCTCTGGTCAAAATTACTGTTAGATGTACTTGACACTTTTACAAGTGGCGAATCATCAATAATAACGGCGTTTGTAGAAAAGCCCTCATAATTTTTGAATGATATGTCTGAATTTCCTGTTGCAATACCACCTAACATTATTGCACAAGTTGCCATTGTCATAATCTTTTTTGTAAATTTCATAGAATTTTCCTCACTTTCTCGTGAGGAGAAACCCTTTATGTCACTATTGATATGTTTTTATACTGCGTTTAAAGAATGTGATAAAAGATGTATTAAGTATTGCGTTTGGATTTCTCCAAAGCATTTAATTGATTGTTTGTTGATGAAATAGTAAAAGAAGTCGGAGTTTATGCCCTATACAATCAATTTGACCACTACCTTTCTTTTAATTTGTATTGAAGTGTGTCACCGTGACACACCTATCAGCTTATATACACAACATTTGAAGTGTTGTCTATGCTCTGAGAACTGCCGAACAGTCCACTTTCCTTTGCATAATGCTTGCCGCTTACACGGTAATAATAGCCACCGTCTACCGATACAGAATAATCGTTAAGGTAATACGATGTAGCCGATGATGTAAGTTTATCACCGATTTCCGTATCGTCTGACCAGTTTACACCGTCTTTGCTTCTCTCAACCACTAAATCCTTATAGCCTATGGATTTCATAGTATCATTTGAACGAGTATATCCTGATACTATTAAATCGCCATTACTTGCAGAAACACCTAAATAATACTGATAAATTAAACCAGTAGCTCTTGTTTCTGCTTCTGTGCTATAAGTGATTTCCGTGTTTGTGTCTATTGCTTTTGTCGGCATTGTAGGAACACAATATGTCAATACTCCTGCAACACCGAAAGCCAAAAATGCTTTTTTCATTTTTTCTCCATTCATTTAATCGAAGCTATAATTTTGTCGCATTCCGAATAATCAACATCTTGTGTAAAAATACAAGTTACAATGTTATCAGCCTGATAGGTAATTGTAAATTGATTATCTTCCTTTGAAATTATAGCTATATGTCCGTTTACCTTTGTTTCTGAAATATTAAAATTGTCACTCGGTATTCCCATTTTTCCAATTTCACCAGTAAACATATCGTAAGCAATACTAATACTTTTTTCACCATTGTAAAAATCGAATGATACCGATGAAAAACTGTCATTTTCATTATAATTTACATTTCTGATTTCAAATCCGTCAGGCAGATAGTGCGGAGTTTCAGGGTAAATCTCATACTTTGCACATTCAGCGATAATACCGTATGGATCATCTTCTGATGTAGGCAATTCGATAACATCATTCCGCTTGTCAAAGTCTATCGAGAAGCCGCCCTGGGCAAACTCAATCACTACGGAAAACACGTTCTTTCCGAAAGCTGATACCGTAAAACAGTTTGCTACAAGCATTGCTGCTACTACGCAAACAACAGGTATCATCTTACGAACTACTCTTACGGACGGTTTTCTTCTGCTCTTTTCATATTCAGAAATGCGGTTATAAAGCTTATTGATACCGTTATCAACTTCATTTGTCTCAGGCTCTCCGTCAATCAATGCACATAAATCTGCTGATAAGCTTGCAATTTTTTCGTAATCACGTTTCTTTACAGGCTTTGACATTTCCTCATCGAGCTGAGCCTTTATATGCTGATACGCATTTTTCGTCAGCTCTCTGTCATTAGTAATGTTCTGTGCAAGTTCATTCATATTTTTCAATCTCCTTCGTTATATAAATGTTTAAAAACTGGGTATTTCTTTCATCAAAGAAAAAATTTGTCTGATTGCACAAACATTACGTTTTGAATTTGTTGTTTTTTACTGCTTGCTTTGCAAGCTTGCCTTTTATTCTGTGAATACGAATATACAACGCATTTTGCGTTAAATTATGTGCTTTTGCTACATCAGATTTGATACCGCAGTAATAATCTTCAATAAGGTGCTTTTCCTCATCGGTAAGACAGTCGAAATCGCTGTCCTCCAATGACGGAAATGTGCTGTCAGTCATAAGAGCTTCTTCAGGGCAATTTTCCATAGGAATATAGCTTGGATTTTTCCTTATGTATGCCTTTATTTCATTGTCAGCCGTCCTGAACAGCCATATTCCTATTTTTTCGCTCATTTTCAAGCGGTTCAGCTTCTTGTAAAGTATGAAGAATACTTCTTGCGTAACATCTTCCGCAGCAGTCTTGCTGAAATTCAGCCTTTGTCGGCAGTAATTATAAATTATGCCGTAATACTTCTTTACTATTTCATCATACATTGTCATAAACTCCTTTTATATACAATGTCACAAAAAGGGCGATTTCTTTCATAAAAATTTATTTTACAGCAAATTTTGTCACTTCTCACAAAATTTACTGTTTTTATATCGGTAATATAATCTTATTTTATCACACCTACAGTTTCATTGCAAATAAAAAAGTCCCCAACTGCTTAAATGCAGTCGGGGACTGGAGCTTAATCGCCTAAATTCTGTGTAGGCGGTTTTTCTTTGTCTTTCTCTGATGTAGGTTTAAATTCATCACTCATAATCTTTTCTCTTGAGAAAAGAGGTTTTTCGCTTCTTGAATTTTCCTTTTCAGCATTTTTTACCTTGTCGGCAAAGTCGGAAACATATCTTGCTGTGTTACTGCTAAAGGCGATATTAAGTGATTTTACGCAGTTGTTAATATCAGCAGGATAGTTTTTCTGCTCATTCGCTTCGATTTTTGTAACCGTCAGCTCATTAGGCGAACACCTTCCTTCTTCTTTTCCGTTTGAATAAGCAATTACTGTATTTTCGTCAGCATTATATGCAAGGTGCATTTCCTTGCCGTTCTGCTGCCACTTCAAATTAAGGTTTTTAGACTGCTCCTCAGATTTTTCTGTGCTTTCAGGCTGTTCAGGTGCAATTTTACCGTTCACCTTATCTGCATTGATTTCATCGGTTATTCTGTCAAGTTCTTTTTGTGTTTCTACAAGTTCTTCTTCGTGTTCAAAAGGAAGATTTACTTCCTTTTTGTTGTCAGCAAGTTCTTCTTTGAGACGTTCAAGCTCATTGCAAACAACGTCCATTCGTGCAGGAACAGCAGATATAGCATTTTCAATTCGTGTTATATTTCCGATTTCGCTGTTACCGAACTCAAATGAATAAGTGTTTTCACCTTTTAAATAGCCTTTTTGTGTTTTTGTAAATGAATCATAAGAAACACCGATCTTAAATCCTTTGTATTCTGCAACTTCTACCACTTTATTAGGATTTCCCATAGCAGCTCGTGCCATTTCTAATTTTAAGGCTTCTGCCGCTTCTTTTTTGTCATTAAAAATAGTGTAATCTATTTTCATTTCAAACATTTCATTTCCGTCAATGTCCTTTGGAGCTGTATATTCTTTTATAGTTTTTATATCTGCCGCAATATTTTCAATGGTCTTTTCTGTATTTGCTATCTTGTTCGGCAATCTCTGAATATTGTCCTCAATTTCATATTTTGCATCAAGATAGGTTTTCTTCAAGCCTTTCAGTCTGCGGACTTCTTCGTGAAGCTCCATTTGCCTTCTTACACGCTCATCACCAACAGCCGCCATTTTAACTTGCATAAGGTCAACAGCCATATCGTCAATATCATCATAAGAACGAGCAAGCTTTTTTGAATTGAATATCTGAGATATGGTTTTCTGCTTTTTCTCAACCATTTGGTAAAGATAAGCATCAAAAGTTCCTTTTGTTACATAACGGTAATTATCAACCTTTTCATTCTCATTGCCCTGTCTTACCATTCGTCCTAATCGTTGTGTAAGGTCTGACGGTCTCCACGGACAATCAAGGTCGTGCAACGCAATGAGTTTGTCTTGTACATTAGTTCCTGCACCCATTTTCTGTGTCGAACCAATCAAAACACGAACATCTCCGCTTCTGACCTTTGCAAATAATTTGGCTTTTTCTGCATCTGAATCGAAATCGTGTATAAATGCAATTTCCTTTTCAGGTACACCCTTTTCAATGAGCTTATCACGAATGTCAGCATAAACGTCAAAACGCTTACCGTTTTTCTTCAAATCTTCCTTTGACTGAGGTACACCTAAATCACAGAAAATAAGCTGTGTCGATTTCTTATCAGCATTATCATTCCATATATCATATACATTCTGAATACAACTGTTAAGCTTTGTTTGCGGTTCATCGGGCAAATTAAGGTCATACAAACGTTGATCAAGTCCTAACTTTCTTCCGTCACCAGTTACAACAAGCATATTATCTTCAGTTCTGTTTACTGCTCCTGAGCTTATGCGTTCCGCACGTTCTGCAAGTGAATTTACAACTGCCTTTTGTGCTTCTGTCGGCTCTACTGAAACAATATGCTTTTCACATTCAGGCACATCAAGATTCAGTTGTTCAGCCATTTTTATATCCGCACATTCTTTAAACATAGTAATCAGTTCAGGAACATTAACAAATTTAAGACGAGTTTTGTTTCTCCAATCGCTACCGCTCGGAGAAATTTCAAGCTCAGTTGACTTTGTTGTAAAAGTACCTGCCCACGAATCGAAGCTGTCAAGTCCTGTTTCTTTCAGCAAATCAGACTGCAAATACTTCATTGTCGTGAACATTTCAGAAAGAGCATTAGTCACGGGAGTTCCCGTACTGAAAACAATACCTTTACTGCCTGTTAATTCATCGAGGTACTGACACTTCATATACAAATCTGCTGTTTTCTGCACATTTGCATTTGTGGAAAGTCCCGATACATTTTCCATTTTTGTCGAAATAAAGAGGTTTTTAAATTCGTGAGCTTCATCAATGAAAATCTTATCTACACCAAGCTCCTCAAATGTTACAGCGTTATCCTTGACTGTTCCATTAGTAAGTTTTTCAAGACGTTCACGGAGCTTTTTCTTCATTTGTTCAAGCTCTTTAACTGTATAACTCTTGCTGTCTGTTTCCCGTGCCGCTTCAAGAGCCGCCGATGTTTCTGCAATCTGATTACGTATAAAGTCTGCTTCTCTTTTTGGTGATAACGGTATTTTTATAAGCTGAGAATGTCCGATAATAACAGCATCGAAATTTCCTGTTGCTATTCTTGCACACATTTGTCTGCGTTTCTGAGGTGTGAAATCGTCAGATTTAGCCACAAGAATATTTGCATTTGGATACAGCTTCATAAAGTCTGCACCAATCTGTTCTGTAAGGTGTTTTGGAACAACAAACATTGATTTGTTATGAAGTCCGAGCCTTTTTCCCTCCATAGCAGTTGCAATCATTTCAAAGGTCTTTCCGGCACCTACCTGATGTGCAAACAGCGTATTGCCGCCGAAAAGTGCGTGTGCAACAGCATTTTTCTGATGAGGTTTTAATGTTATTTCGGGATTAGAGCCAAAGAAATTAAGATTACTTCCGTCATATTCACGAGGACGAATACAATTAAACTTCTCATTATATGTTGATACCAGTTTGTTTCGTCTTTCGGGATCTGCAAAAATCCACTTTTTAAATTCTTCACCTATCTTCTTTGCCTTGTCCTCAGCAGCTCTTGTTTCATTTTCAAGGAGCTTTGTTTTTGTTTTTCCCTCATTGTCCTTGTATGTTTCAGTAATTGTTATGGATTTGCTGTTCAGGAGCTTTTCAAGGATTTGATACGCATTAAGGTCTTTTGTTCCGAAAACCTTTGTAGCCTTTACAGAATTATCAATCTTTGCATTATCAATATTCCATACTCCATTACCTGCACTCAAGAAGTCAACAGTTATAGCGGACGGATTTTTCTGTGCAATGCTGCTATCGTATTCTTTGAAACGGTCAGGTGTTTCAAAAGTTTCATACATAAACTGCTGAATTATTTTCGGATCTATCCAAGACATACCAAGCTGCATATCAATTTCCGTTGCTTTCAAAGGTGTTGGTATTACTTCTTTGAGTGCCGCAACATTTTCCATATATGCAGGATTTTCAGCAACTTTCGCTTCTGCTTCTGCAATCTTCTTATAGATATTTCCCGACAGATATTCATCTTTAGTCTGATATACCGTATTATCTTCTGTAGACAGCTCAGGAACAGGGTAAATGTCACCGTGTAAATCGTCTATAATCTTGTTTCTGTCAAAGCCTGTAAGCTGTTCCATATAATTAAAGTCAATTTTACCCTTTTCGGATACGGACAGAATCAATGCTTCGTGTGCTGTTTCAACGTGTTCTGCAACCTTACGAGGTCTGATAGTTCTTTCTGTAAATATTTCGGACTTTCCGATGAACTGACCGTCCTTCATTTTTTCAAGGGACTGGAGCAAAGGAAGTCTTACATCATTTTTGAAAGCATTGCTGTTTGCAGATTTTCTTGAAACACCGCTTTTTGACTTTTCATTAGGTACTTCAATAGGATTTATACGACCAAATTTCTTTACATATTTATCATACTTGCTGTTCATTTCAGCTTGCAGAGCCTTGATTTCCGAATCAGGTCTATCTTCAACCTGTGCTTGTAAAAGCTCTCTGACAGTTCCTGCAATGCTGAGCATACCTTTTCTTCTTTCAGCTATTACACCGTGCTGTTCGCTTTCTTTCAAAGGTACGAGGTTATCTTCCACACGGTAATACAGTTTATCATCAACAACCGTATATGTGAGGTTTTCTACATCGGGAGTAGCTTCAAGGAAGTTATCAACAGCCTTTTCATCAAGCTCAGACTGAAATTCAAGCGGAGTATATTCTCCCTTGATATTCTTCATTGCTTCGTGAAGCTGTTTTCCGAGGTCAGCGTTAGGGATAGGAGTACAAATAATAGTTCCAAATCTGCCCTTGTCAGACAGATTACCGAGTATCATATCGGGATTGTCAGCAAAATAGCTGTTTATCTTGAATCCGTCAGCATTTTCCTTTGTATGCACCCAATCACAAGATTTATCCCTTGACATTTCGCTGAGATTAAGTAATTTATCACGCTTTTTAAGAAAAATAATATCTGTCGATGTTGCTGTTCCTGCATTTTTCTGAAAAGCATTGTTCGGCAGTCTTACAGCTCCCATAAGCTCCGCCTTTTGTGCAAGCATTTGGCGAACCTTTGTATCTTCTTTATCAAGTGTTCCTGTTGATGTTACAAAAGCAACTATACCGCCTGAACGAATGTTATCAAGCGATTTTGCAAAGAAATAATCGTGTATGAGTAATCCTTTATAAGCTTTCTTATTATCGTTTACACCGTAATTTCCGAACGGAACATTACCTATAGCAAGGTCAAAAGAGCCTTTACTGAGGTCAACTTTTTCATAGCCATTTACAGCAATATTCGCTTCGGGGTAAAGTTTCTGTGCGATACGTCCTGAAATACTGTCAATCTCAACTCCTGCGAGATTACTGTTTTCTCTCATCTTGTCAGGCATTGTTCCGAAGAAGTTACCGACACCCAACGCAGGCTCAAGGATTTCACCGCCCTCAAATCCGATGTTGGAAAGTCCTTCATAAATAGCCTTTGTTATGACAGGAGAAGTATAAAATGCGTCATTTACAGTTGAACGAGCCGCTTCATATTCTTCCTCGGAAAGAAGCTCTTTAAGTGTGTTGTATTCGTTTCTCCAATCAGCATTGCTGTTGTCGAAAGCTTCTTGAATACCGCCCCAACCTACATACTTTGACATAATTTCCTGTTCTTCAGGAGTTGCCAAGCGTTCTTCCTCATCAATTTTGAGTAAAGTTTTGATTGCTTCAACGTTATTATTGAACTTTTCACGCTTGCTGCCTTCGCCCAAATTGTCATTGTTAATTCTGAAATAGTCTTTCTTTGGCTTTTCCTTGTCGGGAGCAATAGGAACAGTTTGGTCAAGCTCCTGTGCTTTTTCAGAAAGCTTGTTTTCAACGTATTCATTCTCAGCAATTCTATCAAGTTCCTGACTGTTAGCAACAGCATTGTTTTCTATATAATCATACAAGAAATTATGTGTTTCTGCCTTTATTTTGATATTTGACAGATACGAACCCTCTACAGCTTCAAAATAGCCTTTTGCTTTGTCTATATCTACAGTTGTTTCAAGCTTTTCTAATCTTATGATGTCTATATGTCCAAACTTGTAATTGTTTTTATCAAGGAGAGCTTTGAATTGTTCCTTGTCAAGTCCGAAAGCAGAAACAACCTCATCAACAGAGCTATTATTGTCAAGAAGTGTTACTTTCGGAGCTTCTTCTGTAGGTGCTTTGATTTCATCTACAATGTATCCGTTCTTTCTCAATACTTCTTCCGAGAATACTTTTTCAACCGGGAATGAGAAAGTGGAGGTTTCGATTATTTTTGTATCCTTATTATATACCGCATATCCGTCATAACCGTCCTCGATGTAATCTTCTCCTGCACTTTCTGCTTCTTGCAATGTTGCATATTCCAGTTTATCGTCAGCTCCGCTGTCTCTGTCGTATGTAACTACTTGATATGGTTTGTTTTCCATATCGAACATACTGAGCTGATCGCCCTCTACAGTCGGAGAAATCACATCATCGGCAACGCTTTTCGCTATACGGACTTCATTTTCTGTGAACACCTTGTCAATATCAATGTTGTTCGTCATATTTCCCCATTTGTCAGGGATAACAAGCTTATTCCAATTCTGACTATCGGTATTGAATATAATTCTGTCCACGCTTTCATCGGTCCGAACAATGCCTTTTTCTGCAAGCCTGTTCCAAAGTTCTTCTGTAGGAGTAATATCTATTTTTGCAAGACTTCCTCTGCCTTTGATTTTTAAAACATCGGGATTATCTGTATGATACATACTTCTTGTGACTTCCGAATATTCAATAGCTTTACTTTCCTGTGCAAGTTCATTGCTTTTGCCGAGATATACACCCTCTCTTTCAAGCTTCTGCTTGTTTACATTCTCTGTCACAGCGTATGTTGTACCGTTTGAGAGCTTTTCATCGTATGATATTCCAACATCGTCAGGATACACACCCTGCATAGAAACAACCGTGTATTCTCTGTCTTTGTAGTTGTATTTATCACCAATTTCTATATCGTCAGCCGTGCGGACAGCCTTTGTTTCGCTCTCAGCTCTTGCATTTTCTTCAAGTGCCTTTGCAACGTCAGGCTTAATTACAAAAATAGGAGTATTTTCGGCTTCATCGACAAGCTGTTTCTTCCAGTCACCGATAAAGGATTTTATTGATTCATTGAAATTGCTATCATCAATATTCTTTTTCTCTGCACTCATCATAAAATCGCCGTTTATGGATTTTACGATATACACATCATCTTTCAGCGTTATTTCATCACCGACTTCAATCTTTTCAACAGCTTCAAGATTTCGTGCAGTAACAAAATCGTCCATACTTGTCTCAATATTGCTTAATTCCTGTTCAGGCTGAGCTTCGTATACTCTGAATGACATTACAAGCTCATCATTATCCAGTCGGGAACTGCAAATGCCGTTATCAAAAGTCCAATTCTTAGCTTTGCTCCATTCCATATATGTTTCTTTGCCTGTCAGCTCTCCCGATTCATCAACAGGCTGTGAGTAGAAACCAACTGTATTGACTGATGTTACTTTTCTGTGTTCTCCGATACACTCAGGACGAATGTGGTCAGTAATATCAAATTCAGAGCCTTTCTGCAATGCCTTTTTAAGCTGATTGAGATTTGATATGCTGTTATTATACTGCTGTTCAGGCTTTTCATTTTCCAATGCTCTTTCATTGAAAAATTCAGGCATTTCCGTATATCCTGCTGAATCAACAAAATGTGCTGTTTTTTCTCCGTGTTCTTCAATAACCACAATATCGCTTACAGAAAGGGAATGACCTGTGAAGTCCGCAGGACGTTCCATATTGAACATATAATAAATTCCTTCAAGCTTGTTTGAACCTGATATATCGGATAAATTGCCTGTGTATTTCAGCTCATAATCAGCAACATTAGGGGAATAACCCATTTTTTCAAGAGTTTCAGAGTTTGAAAAACGATGATAATGAAAATCTTCGCCTTCCTTGAATTGATAAATAGAATATGTGCTACCGTCATTATCACCAATACTGTCATTCTGATGAGCTTCTATGCTTTGTGCGTTTTCTACAGAATTTACAAGCTTGCTGATTTCATCAATAACAGAATTATCCCTGTTATTGAAAGCTTCATTGTTTGCAAGGAACTCTGCTGCATCATAGATAAACTGTTCGTCAGTAATATCGGTAAATGACGTTTTTCCGTTTGAATAAATATAATCGGCAGGACTATCACTTTCCAATGCTTCACGGAGCATATCGAAATCAATATCAATGTAAACGAGCTGACCGCCCTCAGAGCTGTCGGGATTGAACGATACCTGAGTTAATCTTTCTGTATCCTTATTGATATAATACTTATCAAGTGTACTGTCAAGCTGGGATACTATTGCATCTTTTCCGAGTATTTCGGCAGTACGGCTATAATCATTTGCGTGAGGAATGAGATTAGCATTGCTAAGCTCATTTGCAACATCTTCAAATGTAAGCTTGCCGGAACGGAAATCATTTCTAAGACTTTCGTCAATAGTGGGAATATCGAAAGAACTTGCCATTTCCTGCCCCTCAGTTTTTTCTGAATGAACATTTATAGGTTCAGATATTTCCTGTTGGCTTGAAATGGCTCTTTTTTCAGCAAGATACTGTTCTACAGTAGGCAGATAATTTTCAAGTGTTCCGCTTTCTTCTGCACGAATAGGATTTATATCAACGGTAATACCGTCTATTTCCATTCCGTCCTCATTCAGCAAATTAAAAAGAGCATCTTCCTTTAATTCAGAAGATACCTCTATTACAACATCAATATCCGAATTTTCGTGTTCCATTCTTCTTGAACGAGAACCTGACACGGCTATTCTGCCTATCAGAGCATTAACATCATTATCGCTGAATGTTTCCGATACATAGTCCCTTACAGCATTTTCAATATCTTCGGGACGGTATCCGTTTATGGTATTGAATAAAGCTTCTGTTTTTCTCTTAAAATCATATACCGTTGTGTTTTCTTCAATCGGATGAGCCGCCTTGTACTCATTCAGAAGCTTTGTTTCTTCTGCTGTAAGCTCAGAGTGAGCTTCGAGGAAAGGAACAAATATGTCAAGGGTACGGTTCAGATTTGATTTTGCTTTATCGTTGTTATACGGATAACTTTCTGAATTTAATGCTCCCTCATTAAAATCACGGATATGGTCAATCAGAGAACCGCCGCCAGTACCTTTTCCGTCACCAATGTCAAATCGACCTTCATAATGGAAACTTTCACCGTCTATAACAGCGGAAATGTCAAACTTAGTTTTTTTATACCATCCTGCGTTCAATCCGTCAATTTCTCTTTCAAAATGCTGTTTTTCATCAAGGTATTCTATAATAGCATTGCTTAGAGCAAAAGAAGGATTTGGATTATTTTCAACGAAATCATATAACAGTCCGCTTTCTGTAAACCAACTGTCATCGCTGCCACTCTCACCGAACTGGAACTCAAGGCTATCGGGGAGCTTCTGCTCAACCTCAACTTTGAAATTGTATCTCATATCAGCAATAGCAGCAAAAGCCTTTTCGGTCAGCTCATCATCGTCAAGAATATCATATAAAGCCTTTTTAATTCTTGTCTGCTTTATTCCATTATCCTTCCATCCGTCCATTCTATGCTCATCAAATGCTGTTATAAGCTCCTTTGCCTTTTCATCGGAAGTATCAGGCAATACCGCTTTTAATTCGTCTATGGAACGTTCAAGCGTTATATCGTTATATTCTTTTTCAATCAATGAGAAAAAGGCAGTTCCGATAGTTTCATAGCTGATTTCTTTTTCAGCATTGCCGTAACGTACAGTTAAGCTCTCATCACCGTGTTTAACTGTGTAACTATCATCGTATGTAGGGGAAAAGGTTGTCTGATTGCCGAGTAAAGCCTTTGCAAGTTCTGCTCTGACATCTTCGCCATTATGCATACGATGTGCAATTTCATATAGCTCAGGTTCTTCCAAACCATTTCCGTACATAGCTTTTTCGCTTGGCTTAAATCTGTCAATATATCCGTCCTCATAAAAACGATATGACAAATCTTCAATTTCATCCCAACTGAGTACGGATTTAGCCATAAAAGCTGAAATATCATTATTAAGGAAATCCATTTCCTTTTCAGTATATTCTATGCTTTCAACAGTTTTTTCAAGTGGCTGTTTCATAGCATTAAGCTTTATTACCATACTGTCGATAGCTGACGGATTTATATCGGTAACGTACATATGAGAGAATGAATGTACACTTCCTATATCGAAGAACTCAAAGTTGTTGGCTATTTCCACAGCTTCGGGAGAAAAACGGCTGCCATCTTGCTGAATATTTCTTGAAAGAACGTATAGAAGTCTGTCTGTTCCGTGCTTCTCTGTCATATCATTCAGAAAATCGTCTAATTTGTCTGTTTCATAGTAAATCTCAGCAGTAGCCTTAATATCCCAAAGACAACGCATATTCTCGTTGTGGCTCAGTAAGAATTTATCTATTTCGCCGTTCTTGTCGGCATAATCAAAGGACTGGATATATATATTTTCATCAAAAATGGCAGAGACCTTTTCAGGCTCTGCCGTTTCATCATTTATATTGCGTAAACCGTCACGGGAAGTATTTCCTCCTCCGCTTCTGCCGTGTACATCTGTATCGCCTGTAACATCGGCAGATACTGTCCTTCTTCCGTTATCTTCTGATATTCCGCTGAAGCTTTCTTCTTCTCCACGCTCTCCTGAATCAGATCCGTAACTCTCTCGTTCATTTCCTCGCAATGCTTCGTTACGTCCCCGTTCAGCATTATCGCTTCTACTAAGCAAGGTGTCTGCCATATGAAGTTCAGTCTCAGACTTCCGTACTTGCCCATTGCTGCTGTCGGCTTCGGCTTCGGAAGTTCTACTATCGGTTCGTATGTTCCGTTCTCCTGATTCAGCTTGCACCACAGATTCCAATCCGTGTCGTACTTGTACTTCTTGGCGTGTCTGCGATATTCCTCCACCCAAATCCATTCCTCGTGATTCTCGTCCGTGTAATTCTGTCCTTCCATTTTCAAGTTCACGTCCGTCTCTCTCATAAACATTAATATCATTCCTTTCAATTGCTGTTAATACTTCCTGATTACATTTGTTGAGGGCAATGCCAATTTCAGCAATATCCTTTACAGATAAGTTTTCTATCCCTGAAAATCTGCTTATACTCTCATTCGTTTCGATACCATACTGCTTACAAAGCTTATAGTCTGCCGTTTCAAGAAAAATTTTTCGCTGCTCATCTGAAAATGCAGGACTTTCGGAAAGAGCTGAAATTGTGTAATCAATAACATTTTTAAGAGTTGCTTTGCTTTCCTCCGAGAGCATAAAGCGTTCAGGCTCTTTAGGTATCGCTGTCTGAGTTGTGTCAAAAAGGTATGCTACACCTTTATTTCCTCGACTGTTACGAGAAAGAACGGGTAATCCTGTTTCATTAAATTTAACGTGATTTCCGTTGTCCGATTTCCATTCATTAAATGTACGACAGTCTGTAGCATTTGGATTTTTTGCGTGAATAAGCAGTTTTGAAGAAAACTCATATTCATTCTGATTTTTGCTTATCTGAAGCTGTGCTGAAAAGTCAAGAAAGTCTTTCCACTTTTCTGCTGATTCTTTCACATTTGAAATTTCCGCTTCATAAAGCAACTGTGTTTCAAAGATTTTGTCATTTGGCATTTTTATTCCTCCATTTCATTTTAACATAGTAAAGCGATAAAGTCAAGGCTTTTTTTGCCTTGACTTTATCTTTAGGCAACGTGCTTAGCCTTACTACATTTCCATATTGTGATTTTTACTCTTGCTTCTGTCCTCCTTTCCTTTTTCTGATTTCGGCTTAAATTCATCACTCATAATCTTTTTTTTTGAGAAAAGCGGCTCGTCCTTTTCCACTTCCTTGTCGGGAGAAAGGGATTTATCATTGTTAGCTTCGTTGATTATACTTACAAACTCAGAAACATTACCGCCCCAATCTGTATTAAGCTCAGATATATCATCTGTTTCGCTGTTGTAGGGAAGATATGCTATATCATTGTATATATCGTCCCATAATTCAGGTTCATTTCCCTCTGTCCAGTCACTCAGGGTATCAGGACTTTCCATAAAATCCTTGTAATCTCTTGCCATTTGTGCCATATCATCGTAATTATGTACATACTCAACATCATCGTATGTGAGCTTCATAACAGCAGAGCCGTTATTAAGAAATCCGATTTCACACAATTTTTCGGGAGAAGAAATATCAGCAGTATCAATCTGGTGTTCCTCTTTCAGCTTTTCTTCATACTTATCAACAATATTCTCAGCCTGTTCAGCGTATTCAGGACGCATCTCATCAATTAAATCCGAATATGCGTTTGAGAGATTTTCCATAAGTTCATCATTGTTCTCAATATAATCTCTTATATCAAAGTAACTTACAGACACATCTTCGATGTCAATATCTTCATCTTCTGCAATCTGCTTTTTTATTTCATTCATTATTGCTTCGGATTTTTCTTTATTTTCATTTGTGGCAGCA
Source organism: Oscillospiraceae bacterium (assembly GCA_018110825.1). Classification (GTDB taxonomy): domain Bacteria; phylum Bacillota; class Clostridia; order Oscillospirales; family Ruminococcaceae; genus RGIG8773. The sequence goes on along the minus strand of JAGBCL010000117.1, from coordinate 67,883 downwards.
GCAAGCAGATCTCCCTCGTTATCATAACTATCAAAAATGCTGTTGTTGTGCTGCTTATCTGTATAAATGGTATCGCTATTATCATTTAACCACGAATTACCACCGGGATTGACAAATGTATCAAGCGTAACCTCTTTTGTTTCCGTATTAAAGTACGCATACACATCTGTGTCATACGCATTCAATTCCTTTTCAAAATTAACGAGCATATCGGTCAGCTCATCAACAACCTGTTCTCTGTTTTTAATTATTGACATAATTTACTCCTTTTCATTTAGGCAAAGTAGATTATTCCACTTTGCCCAAATTTTTTCATTTCTCAAATCGCCGTCTATCCACCTTAAAATAGCGGATATTTCTTCTGATGATTGATAATACAAAGCACAAGTCTGTCCTATGTATTTATCATCCACGTTATTTTTGATATATTGTATTTTCTTAGGCATAGCAGGAAGATTATTATTTAAAAATGTCATTATTTCCTCACTACCATAAATTCGCAGTCTTGGCTTTTTAAAATATTCACCTTTGCGATTTTTTGATGTAGCCATATCCAATATACCGTGTATCTCGATATAGGCTCGGCAGAAATCATTAAGGCTTTTTACCTCTGCTAACTGTGGAATACAATTTATATCCCTTGCTTTAATGCACCATTGAGGTTTTCTGTCTCTTTCAAGTTTATGCAATGATTGATATGCCTTGTATTTGGATATATTTTCAAAACACTTGACATACCAATCATCAAGATTTCGCACTACAAGATATTGCTTGTTATTTTCAATAGCAAAGTATCCTGTTGCATAAGCAATCCCTGCATAATATCCGTCTAACATCATTACTTAACAATTTTCCTCAATATCGTCAAGACTGATATAGTCAAGTATGTCATATTCATCGTTGCTACAGTACAAAGCAGTTCCGCTTGAACCCCAAGTATCGTCTGACCTGTCTATAAGTATATCCTCGACATCAAATTCCGTGCCTGCTGGAATTGTCACGCTATCTGAAAACGGTTTGCTGATAAATTCCATTAAATCATTGAGATTTTTGCTTATGTACAGGTCTTTGTTTGTTTTGACTTTAATCATAATGGTTCTCCTTAATTTGTATTTGGTAAATTTTACCTTACCTCATACTATTATTATACACCACCATAGCAATATTGTCAATATTTGGAAATATATTTTTCATATTTAACAAAAGCACTTTAAACAAGGATTATATACTCATATTATGGTTTTTGCTTCTTTCTTTCTCGTTGTTTGCTTTCTCAGATGTTGGCTTAAATTCATCACCCATAAGCTTGCTTCGAGAAAAAAGCGGTTCGTCTTTTGCTTTTGGCTTTTCAGGCGGCAGATTGTTAATCACACCGTCAATCTGATTATCGTTCTGCTCCATTAAGTCCTCGATGTCACGCAAAGGATTGTTCTCTTTTGTCTGCAACGGTCTTTCCTGCTGTACTGGGACATTCTGAGGAGTAATGTCTGCAATGTTACATATTCTTTCTGTAAGCTGTTCTGTTGTGATATTACCGTTATTCTGCTGATACTCAGCAATAATATCGGTCTTTATATCAACAGGCAGTCTGTTCAGCTCAGAAATATCTATACCAGTAACCGCCGCTATAGCGTTCATTATCTGCTGTTCTTTATTGTCAGTAACGTCAGGCTCTCTTTCATCGGGAACACGTTCCAAATCAATTTCTGCATTATTGATTTCTGCCTGAACAGCACCTTTTTCAGCAACAACTTCTGAAATAGCTTCACTTCCTGCTTCTACAGTCTGAGCAACAATATTATTTACAATGCCTTTTTCCGTAATATCTGCGTTCTCAAGACGTTCTGAAATCTTATCGGCAGTTTTGTCAATAGCTGCTTCGATTTCTGTTTCCGTAAATTTATCATTCTTAATGTCACTCAAATCCTTGTGGAGATTGTCTATTTCTGAAATCTTTTTGGTAATATTTCTTGCTTTTACCTCTTGGAATGTTATTTCTTTTTTCAAGTCGTGACGTTGTACATTTGTAAGGTTGGGAGAAGAATAATCAGCAGTAAGCTTCTCTATCTTGTTATTTATCTTCTGTAACTTGTTTTCAAGACTTTCACGGCGAAAATCTGAAAGGTTTTCAAGTCCTGTTACAAATCCCTGATGTCTTTCTTCACGGTCTTTACTGCTGATTGCTGTAAAAAAATTCTGTACCTTTTCAAGTTTGTCAATTTTACGGTTTACCTTGCCGAGCTTTTCGGTTGCAACTTTTTTCTTGCCTTCCTGAACTTGTATTTTTCCCTCGTGTTTAGGTATCTTCACTTTTCGGATTTCTTCTATTTTAGCTTCTTTCTTAGCTATGCTGTTTTCAAATAGCTTTGCTAATGGAGTAGATGAAAAAGCCTTTTCAAATGCCTTTGAAGTCTTGATAGACAGTTCTAAATCCTTTACTTTGGCATTCAGCTTATCAATACGATCTGTTCTGTCAGCAATTTTTCTGTCAATACGGTCAATCTTATCAAGCAAATCTGCACGTTTACTTTCCTGACGGTCTATCATAGAAGCAAAGAGAAGAATAGTTTTCTGCTCCTTGCTCATCTGTTCTGTGATTTCAGGAACAGGCTGTTTTACTACTGGTGCTTCATCGGAGACTTCGGGAGCAACTGTTTCAGGCTGTTTCTGAACGTCAGGAACAGGAGAAACTGTAGGGGGAGGACTTACAGGAGCTATCATTTCCTCACGCTTTGGAACTTCGGGAATGATTTCTTCTGCTTGTTTCTGATTATTCACAACAGGGGGAGGTTCAGGAATGTATTGTTCGGGATTAGATACTTCATCATTCTGAGGAACTTCGGGAGAAGAAGTCACATTCGGAATACTCTGTTCTTGAACATTATTGACAGGAGGAACTTCGGGGAAAGGCTGTTCAGGAATGTTTGGCTCAGGATAATACTGTTCAGGAGGAATATAATCATCGGGCATTTCAGGATAGAATGGCATATCCTGTTCAGGTGTAGTATGAGCTGGGGGAGGTTCAGGAACATACTGTTCAGGGATTATCGGTTCTTCTTTTGTGGGAGCTTCAACTGTTATAGGCGGTTTTGCGTAAAAATTAGGATTTTTGTTTGACAATTTCAGCTCGTCATTATAGTCGTGAGCAAGTGAAGCTCTCATATCGTTCACGGTATACCCTAATTCACGATATTTTTCCATAATTTTATTCATTCCGTTTTTTCCTGCTTCATCATTGTCAAAACAGATATTTATGGTCTTTACATCGTGAGTTTTACAGAACTGCTCAATAGCCTTGTCAATTCCTGCACCGCCTGTAGAAAGATAGGTCTTTTCTTTGTACGCATCTGTTCCGTGATATTTATCTTCCAATGCCGCAAGGCTCAGTACATCTGTAGCTCCCTCAGCAACATAAATAGTGTCTGTGTTTTTGCCCTCCAGTCTGAAAGCGTAGCTTGTATCACTTCCTGCACAGTCTCTCTTAAAAGGCTCTTTACCCTCGACATTATATGTTCCTCGTCTTGTTGCGTACTGCGGTTTAAAATCGTCATATCCCACAAAGACTACATTTTTTCTTGTATCTTCATAAATCAAATGATTTTTAATGCAGTCATTTACTATGTTTGCAGGAATTTCTCTTTCTTTTGTAAGATAATCAAAAGCATTTCTCGTTGTGTTCGCTGCTTCGGAAAGATAAAGCTCTCTCTTTTCTTCGGGTTCATTCTGCGGAATATGCTGCTGAAATCTCGGCTGTGTATTGTTTTGCGGCGGTCTGTTATTTTGTGGCTGTCTGTTTTGTGGTCTATACCGCTGATTTCTTGTTGCTGTTCGTTCTCCTTGCGGTTCTTCGTTGAGGACAAGTTTCAATGCAGACTGGAAATCCATCTGTTTGACCTGTGTACACCAGTCAATCGCTGAAAGCGGTCTGTTTCCTGTCTGTGCATTGTAGAAAATACGATTAAGTTTTGTGTCGATTGAGAGCGATGAAGGCTGTCCTGTTCTTCCGGGGTTAGCACATTTCAGATATTTACCGTTCTGCTGAAATGTGAATCCCTCAACTTGTTCAAGGAAAGAACGTACATCCACATTTTTGGCTCGTTCAATCTGTTCGTTTGAATACTTCGGCATATTTTTTCTCCTTTTATATTTATTTATATCCCCTTTTGGGAATATATACTTAAAACGAAATGGTGTGTCACCGTGACACACCATTATTTTTTAACCTAATAATAATTCATCAATTTTACAAGCAAAAGGTTCAATGACATCTTTATATAAAAGCACCTTGTTTTCCAACTTTTCAGGTTTACTAAGGATTGTACAAGATGATTTGTCATAATCTGTATCAGTCACTTTGCTATACCAAATGTGCGGTGTCCAACAGCCTTCTACCGTTTCGTCAGGTTGATGTGAATATAGCTCAAAATGGCAGTCCTCATCTTCGATAAAGAATTTGAAAGTCAGTCCACAAACTGGATTATCCTTGGTAACATTAACGCTGAGAGGTAAAGTAAAGTGTATGGTATTCTTTGGCTCTGTATCAGTTTCATCTTCTTCCGTTCTGAAACCGACTTTTATATTTAATGACATTGCCACATCTTCACCGTCTTTCAAGTCGAAGAAATACGGATAACCTAATTTACTTACTTTTCTACCTTGTTTTTTGCTGATTGTATACCATTTTTTATTAGGGTATCTGTGATTTATTTTCTTATCGTTCAGATCCTCTCCTATAAAGAAATCAAATGTCAGCTCATTTGTAAACGGAAAGAAACAGGCAAGGTCAAGAACAAGACAGCCTTTACCATTAGCAATTTCTTCTGAAAGCTCTGCTGATTTTTCTTCTTCACTACTAAACATTCAAATTACTCCTACTTAGATAAGTATTTATATTATTGTTTGTTAAATTCATAGTTTTATCTCAATCCTTCTTTACTTTCCATTGATAATATGTTTTACCGTTATAGTTGTTCTGTTCGATTTCAGGCAGTACAACGGTTTTACGCTTATTTGCTGTATAAGAAATTTCTTTACCGTCAAGCAGTCTTTCAAGCTGATTTTCCGTCAGCTCCTTGCCGAACACCTTTCCTACATTCATACCGCACTTTCCTGTGCAATAATATCCGTTCTGACCTTTCTTAATCTCACTACGGCATTTCGGACATTTGCCTGATGATTTATTATTGTCGGGAGAATAAACAAGATTTACATACTTTCCGTTATCTTCAAGGTTAAAAATCGCTGTATAATCCTTGCCCTCTTTTGATTTTGCTTTAAGCTCAGCCTTACCATTAGTGAGCAGTTCTTTCATTTTTTTAGCTGTAATTTTGGTGTTAGGATATTTCATTTCTTTCCATACGGAAAAACCGCATCCGTCCTTACCGCTTTCACAATAAAAGTTTATTTTTCCCTCAAGGATATTCTGCTTACAACGAGGACAAGTGCCGATTACAGAATTTACAGAAAAATCGACTTCTTCATCGACTTCTGAATAATCTGAAACAAGCTTTCTTGTAAATGCTTCAATTTTCTCCATAAAACTATCAGGATCAGCCTGTCCCTTTTCAATGTGCTGTAAATATGTCTCCCAATCAGCTGTAAGCTTTGGTGACTTAACCTCATCGGGAACAACGCTAATCAGATTGACACCCTTTTCTGTTGCTATAAGTTTCTTTTCATCACGTTCAATATATCCACGCTTGACAAGATTTTCGATAATATCAGCTCTTGTGGCAGGAGTACCAAGACCTTTCTTTTCTACATCGGAGTCGCTCTCATAATCTATGTTTCCTGCTGTTTCCATTGCTTTAAGCAATGTATCTTCTGTATATGGTTTAGGCGGTGTAGTCCAATGTTCCGCTGATTTGGCAGTAACAGGATTGAATAACTGTGCAACTTCAAGCTCAGGCAGAGCAGTTGTGTTTTCCTTTTCTTTCTTACCGTTTATGCGGTTTTCAAGCTCCTTAAAGCCATTTTCAAGAATTGTCTTTCCGACCGCATAAAAAGGAACACTATCTATGTTTTCCGCTGAAATGTCAACTGTAACTTTTTCATACTTGTGCGGTTCTGCCGTTGCAAGTATAAGTCGTGCTGCTATGAGGAAAAGGATATTTCTTTCACCTCTCGGAAGTGCATTTAAGTCCGCACTTTCAATTCCGAGTGGGAATAAAGCGTAATGTTCACCAACTTTTTTGTTGTTAAGACAACGTTTCACGTCAGGATTTGTAATTCCAAAATTCAATTCAGAAAACATCTGCTGAATAATCTGAATTTTTTCGCTTGCGGTGTCTCCCATATCCTCAGTAAGATAATTACTATCAGTTCGGGGATATGATATGATTTCTGCTTCGTAAAGTGACTGAGCATATTCAAGAGTTTGCTTTGCTGTATATCCGTATTTCCTGTTTGCTTCACGCTGAAGCGTATTCAAATCGTAAAGGGTAGGGGGATTTACAGTCTTGATTTCCTTTTTTATATCCCTAACACAAGCACTCTTTCCGTTACACATTTCAGCAAGCCCTTTTGCATAGCTTTCATCATCAATTCTTAACGAAGTAGCTGTAAAATCACCACAATCAAGCTCAACAGTATAGAATTTCTGCTTAACGAAATGAGCTACATCATAGTCTCGCTGCACAATCATAGCAAGAACTGGTGTCTGAACACGACCGATATTCAGTACACTCTTGTAACGGTTTGAAAATAATCGTGAGCCATTCATACCCACGAGCCAGTCAGCCTTATTTCTGCAAAGTCCTGCATAATAAAGATGGTCATAGTGACTGTCAGGCTTTAAATTTGCCATACCCTCACGAATAGCTGTATCTTTCATTGATGAGAGCCAAAGACGTTTAACAGGCTTTCTGCAATGCAGATAATTGTATATGTATCGGAAAATACATTCTCCCTCACGTCCTGCGTCCGTTGCACATATAATTTCATCTACGGACGGATCTGACATAAGCTTTTTCAGTACATTAAGACGTTTCATTTTTGAAACATCTGTTCCGAACTTCCATTCTGACGGAATAATCGGCAGATTATCAAATGTCCAAAAATTCTGATACGCTTCACCGTATTCGTCAGGTGTGACAAGACCTATAAGGTGTCCTGAACCCCACGAAATGATATATTCGCCGCCCTCAATGTAATCATTGCTATCTCCTGATATTCCAAGTGCTTTTGCAATCGTTTTACCTACGCTTTGCTTTTCAGCAATTATTAACTTCTTCATTCCTTATCCTCCATTTCAGTTAATAATGATATTATTCTTTCGGATTTTTCACCTGAAATCGCCTTGAACCTCTTTTTAAGCATTTCTTTCAGTTCAGTTACTTTTTCAGGAGAATATAACAGAACTAAACCTAAGCAATAACTGTTTTCAAGTATTATGCTTTCGGTCAGCCCTGTTTCTTTTGCTATTTTTTTGATTTCTTTCAAAAAAGGCTCTCCGTCCTCTGTGAATGAAATTAGCTTTCTTCTTTCTTCTTTATTGCTCATACCTTATCTTCCTTTGCAGATTATCTGTGTGTCACCGTGACACACCTTTGAAATTTATCTATTATAAAACGTTGAAATCTCCGTTTGTAATCCTAATAATTATCCCGTGTTTCCCATATAATCCGCAACCATTTTAGTTTACATAAAAATCGTTATCCTTACGAACAACAAGTCCAGCTTCAATCAGTTTGCGATATGCTCTATATACTGTTATACCGCAAACTTTCAATTTTTCTCCAAGAACCTTACAACGAGGTAACTGTTCACCTTTTTCCAAGTATCCTAAAGAAATCTGTTTCTTTATTTTTTGCTCAATTTGCTCTGAGTAAGAAATATCAGAGTGCCATTTAATTCTCATTCCTCTCAGCATAATTCACCTCCGTATATCATTTAAGCGTACCTGTATCTTCGGGGACGTTTTGGTTTTGCTGTATAAGAGTCCAAAAATATTCGTAGCCAACATTGACAAACAATGGCTGATATTTTATGATATACTTCATTTTAGTAAATCGAAGTCTATACTGTCCAAGGATTTTGCCCATTACTAAAAAATACCTGCTGTCACACTTAAGACTTTCATATATTGCATCAATTACTTCTTCATATTTTTCATCATTCAAATAAAATTCTTCATCATACGCTATTGTAAATTGACGAGTGTCATCTTTGATGTTAATAACTTCCATAAAATAACACCATAGCAAACAAAATAAATTTTTTGTGTTATCAGTAAGATTTATTTTTTCTGTATGGTCAAATTTAGAATTCTTATAAATCCATTTGCTTGCTTTATTGAAGAAGCCATTTTCAAGAAGATTTATAACTTGAAGAATATAGAATAATACGACAAATTCAAGAATATCTATTGTTTCGGAATTATGCTCTTTGAGGAAAGGAATTGCAAATTTGTCATAAAAAGAATCGGAATATGCCATCATAGGCATACGCAATTCGTGCAGCATTTTAATGTCCCTATAATTTTGTATACATACACAGCTGTTCTGAGAACATATCTTCTCATATAATTCATTGTACAGCTTTGATATTTGCGATTTGTATGAAAGAATTTCGTCTTTTGTATTGGCTTTTGCTAATTCATTGATAAGATTTTCTATCATATTTACCTCCATATATTCAAGTATTCAGGTTTTGGATATTTGTTTGCATAAGCTTCATACTGCTTATCGGAGAGAGTATCAACGTAACTGTGATATATTTCCAAATATTCTTCACCATCGCCCATTCTCCACCCCAATGACATTGCCCAATAGTGTGGGAATACAGTCCAAGGAGGAAGTACTTCATACTTAAATTCATTTCCTTTTTTTACAAATTTGCCTTTTGGTGTGTAATAACGAACTATGTAGATTGCATCATAATATTCGTTTAATTTATTCAAAAGTTCGTGAATTTCATTTTTTTCTTCTTTCGACAAGTCCCAGTTATCATCTGAAAGATAATCGCCGTCCTTGTTCTTTAAAGGTAAATGATGAAATATAGCCGTTTCTCCCAGTGGCAAATCCATACTCTCATTAACATGATACGACTGTATTTTTTCGCTGTATTTGATTAGTTCTGAATAATCTACATTATCCAAATAATGCACAGCTTTGTCATAAAGCTTTTTGTATTTGAATCTCTTAAACATCACTTACCTCGCTTCTCACTTTTCTGATAATTCATATCTTTTTCCGTTAATAGTGATTTCAATAGTGATTTTAGAAATTGAAATATCCTCTTTTTTGTCCATATTAGGAAAATCTGTTCTTCCCAATAAATAATCAACTGAACAATTAAAATAATCAGCTACTTTACATAATGCATCACCGTTGGGAATAGTACCTTTTTTCCAGTTGTTTGCAGAACCCGATGATATTTTGAGTTCTTTTAACACAGCGTGAGGTTTCATTCCTTTTAATTCTGCTAAATACTGAAATTTTTCCCAAAACATATAATCACCTGTCATTTTTTATTTCATAATTTATTTTCTCGATTGATATAAATGTAAACGTCAATATCAGGATACTTAGCAGCTTTATTACGAATAAGACCTGCAACTTTTTCAGCAGACAAACCTCCTGTTCCACAGCCAAGCAAGGGAATTGATATGCTTTTGTATCCTGAACTATTACAATACTCAAAAATCTTATGTACAACCTCAGCAACTCGTTTAATATTACTGGAGCTTGCAGGATAACGCATTGTTACAGCGTGAATTACAACCTTACAATCAAGTCCGAAACTATCGGTAACAAAGAAATTACCTGCTTTTGTACCGATGAGCCACGAAGGTATTTTATTGTATTTTCTTGCAACCTTTAATGCTTCTTTTTCCATAGCTCCGTGAGTATAGAAATTAAGGTGTTCAGCAACACCTCTGTGCAGTTCGGATGTGCAAGTTTCTCCGCCCATATAGCCGCAACCGTTTGCCGCATTAACGATAACATCTGTTTTTGCTAATGCTATTTCTCTGTCATGTATGAAATGTGCCATATTTTCACTCCTGTTTTATATCGTAAAATCTATCTGCATATTTTGAATTTGGCTGAATTGTCATTAATTCAGCCATTCCTGCTTTCAGCAGTTCTTCCTGTACCATTCTGCCGTCAGACAAATATACATAAGCAAGTGTTCTGCCGTAATCGTCTGTCTTGTCAATGTCATATTCCAAATATACTTGCTGTCCTGTCAGCAAATCAGAAGTCCATTGTGAAGCTTCTTTGCCGCTTTCGTTGTTTTTGCTATCATCGGGGTGAACGCTTTCAGCCGTATCCACTCCGATGAAACGCACCTTCGTTTCTTCTCCCTCGATGTTGACAACTATTGTATCACCGTCAACCACTCTTACAACGTCATATAAGCCGTATAATTGCGGTTCAGATTCCTCATAGACATCTGAATATTGTCACAGTTTCTATGTCAGTATACGGCGTACACGCTGTTATAAGAGCAGTCGGGAGAAGAAACCAAAGTAGTTTGGTCAATAATTTCATATTTTCTCCTCTATTTCAGGTGGCAATGATTTTTTATTAAGAAAAAATCTATAGATTGTGTTATACTGCGTATTTTCTGAGTTACTCATAATAAACTCAGAAACCGCACGAGAACCAACAATATACGCATCACGTTCTGTTACTCTTGGCGAATCAGTTATTTCAAGGCAATCCCAATCAATTTCAGTTAAAATACGATTACCATTTATATCAGGAACAACACGTTCTACTATAGCCTTTGTACCGTCTGTGTTCCTGATGATAACCATATTATCATACATAATAAGGCACTTAGGAATACGGTCTATTATTCTGTAATCATTGCATTTAACATAGCAAATAACATTTCTTAATTCTGATTTATCCACACTTGAAAATTCATCAAGTTTTAATTTTTCTTTTCTATGTGAACGTATCTTTTTAATAGCGAAACCTACTACTGCACCAGTTGTTAATCCAACAATAGCTGTAATAGCTTTTTTTGTTTTGAGATGCATAACAAACCCCTTTCAGATAGCTCTAATTATTTCAGTGCTGCTGATCGGTTTGCTGAATTTAGGAGAATGATATACGTTTTCACCGTCTGTTTCTAACATTCGCATTACTGTTATATCGTAATATTCTTCAAGGTATCGAGCATAGTCGATAAAGTTTTTAACCTCATCCATATCAAGAACACACTTTATCGAATACAGCAACTCCTTTATTTCAGCACTTCTTTTCCTCTTACGCTTTGAAACAAATCCGACTACTGCTCCTGCTGTAACTCCAATTACAGCAGGAAGCATTGTTTTCATTTTAATATTCATCGTTATTTTCCTCCGAATCTTCATTTATATAGGATTCAGGTTCTTCATAAAAATCATCGTCAGTATCATCAAACTTCTTTTTCTTTGACAGCTTAAGCTTTGCATAAACTAAAAAGAAGATAACGAAAGCTCCTCCGATTATGTATAAGACAAGATTATTATTTTTCTTCTCAGGCTCTCCCTTATCACTTGCCTTAACATCTGCAACTGCTGTTGTTGTTTCAGGTTCAGCCTTTTCTACTGCCGCAGTTACTGCTACAGCATTTTCACCATCTGACAGCAAATACTGTAAGTCCGCAGTATCTACTGTATTAAGAAAATGAACATTCTTGTTTTCTCCCTCATAGTCAATGACAATATAGAAAACGTGACCGTCTCTTGTTGTTACGCTGATGAAATCACGCTTATCAGGCTCTTTTTCCACCTTTTCTACAAGATAGCCGTTAGGTTCTGTGTTAGGTTCAGCGTGAAGCGGTTCTGTTGTTTCTTCCGTTTCCTTTTTTGTTGGAGTTTTGGAAACAGATGAGGACGATGACGAACTGTTTGTCTTTGAAGTTTTCATCGTTTGGATAAGAGAATAAAGATTATCAAGGGAAGTCTGTATTCCCTGAACTTCTGTGTTCAGTCCCTCAACATTTCCTGTTACACCCTCTATGGCATAACCGTTTTCCTCAAACAAACGATAGATTTCTTCTATCTGAGCCTGAATTTCTTCACTCTTGGCATTAAATTCTTCCTCACTTATGCTGTTTTCAGTTGTGGTAGTTGTTTCTGTAGTAGTTGTTTCTGTAGTTGTATATTCTTCATAAAGAGGTTCGTCAATCAGAATATCTTCACCCTCTGCATAGACAGGAGCGAAAGACATACAACCAAATGTTGTTGTTAATGCTGTGAGAAAAATAATAATTTTCTTTTTCATTAGTTATCAATTCCTTTCTTTACAACAGGAGCATATGCTTCAACGATTTCTGCAATTTCGTCAACGCTCAATGAAGCACCACGGACAAGAGAAACGATCTCAACGTTTTCAAGCTCCGTCATTTCCTTTTTCATTTCTTCGAGTTTTTTCTGCTTTTCAGCAATTTCATTTTCAACCTGAACAATATCAGATTTGAGCTTTTCGATTTTCTTTGTGTTTTTTGACTTAACCATTTCATTTCCTTTCCGTGTGTCACCGTGACACACCTTTTATGTACTGAATAAAAACATCGGATTTATATAGTCTCCGTTGTTATCAATAAATGTAACTCTGAGAGTATCACCCTCAGATGTTGCGATAACTTCTCCTTTTACAGCTTTTTCAATATCAGGAACACTTACATAATCATAATATAAATACCCGTAATCTTCATTGTAGATGCAAAAGCTATTATCGCTTTCTTTTGTGATTTTACCGTCCATACCGCAGATTATTTCCTGTCCTGCGTAGGTTTGAAACTCAAGGGAATAGTCAAGAGACATATCACCGTCAATCTTGTTATTGTAACCGGGATACTTTTTAATAACTGGATTTTCAAATGGAACGGTCAAGCATTGGTGTCCCATAAGAAATGCTTTGTATAACTCAAACTGAGTTTTCATATCATCGTCAAATTCTTCTGTGATACGATTATAAATCAGTTTATCAAAGTTATTATCCTCCCAAGTTTCGTCTGTGTCTGTCCAGTAACTATCGTAGGTCTGAATATCATTTTCGATAATGGCATATTCAAGTGTGGCATAATCATACTCATATATTTCTTGTCGTTCCTCCCTGTAGAGCCAGTATTCATAATAGTATCCTTCATCTTGCCAGTCAAAAACAAGGTAGATTTCCCAATGGTTGTTGAATGTAATATTCTGTGCTTCATCATACTCAATTGTATTTCCGTCTTTATCGGTAAATGAACCTACATTTTCAACGGTATTCTGAATGTAACCTTCTAAAATTCTTGCCTCAACGTGAGTATAATCTGTTGCATGTGAAACATACATTTCCGATTTCAGTTCAGGAAAATTCTCTACTCCCTCTGGAATATCAAGGTTATATTCACTTGTTCCAAGTTCTGAATAATACACATCTTCGTTTGAATATGTGTAAGTAGTAACATTATTTCTAACTTCGTATATTTCATTTGTATACCATTCGTACTGTGCATTGAACAACTCATCAATATACGAAGTTACATCGCTACAGCTCCATTCCTCACCGCCGTTATCGAAAACAGCCTTAGTACCAAGAAAGGGGAGCAATTTGTCACGAGAATGAGTAATTTCATCAATTTCGGTGAGACATACATATTTGTCATAATCTACATAGTAGTCCTTGACATTTTGATGTTGCTCTATCAGGTTTTTTCCAAGCTCTGTATAATATTCTTCACAGAGACTTAGCGTATATGGTGTACACGGACTTACCACTTGAGCTATAATCGAAGTAGTTCCGCCACCGCCTAACAGTAATATAAAGCCAAAACACAAAAGGAATATAAGCAAAACAACAAGAACGATTGCAAGCCCACCAAGCTTTACTTTGGAAGTTACTGCTTCAATAGCTTTTGCGGCAAGCTTTTCAGCTTCTTTAGTTGCCTTTTCTACATATTGTTTATGCCCCTTTACTTGATTTCGCTTCTTGTTTGCTCGTTTCTGCATTTCCTTATTTTGATTTGCCTTTTTTGACTTGTTTTTTGAAGCTCCTGACGATTCAGCAGCTTTGGTACTGCTGTTCTCACTCAGCTTGCTTTCAAAATCACTTTTATTTTCAAGGGTATACAGTTTTTCCTTGTATTTTTCCTCTTTGGTATGTAGGTTCTTTTCGTGAAGCTTTTGAGCATAGCTATTTAGTGTCTGAGACATAGTAATAGCAGCATTAGCCGCTTCAACTGCCGCATTGTCTCCACCGTCACGCATAGCCTTTCTTCTCATACTCATCATAGCACTATCAACAGAAAGTCTATCGAGCCGTTTTACTGTTGTTTTTAAATTTGCAACAGGCTCACGGTCAAGTTTATCAATCTTTTTTTGAGTTTTGGTAAGCTTCTTTTTGGTTTTCTCAATTTTCTTTTCTGTATCCGTAAGCTCTATGTCGGGAGAAGAAAATTCTGTTTTGCTCTCTCTGCGACCTGTTTTGATTTCATAATCTTCAAGCCGTGATAATGCTGCTTCATATTCTGAACGAGCTGTAGCAAGTTCATCTGCTAATTTGGTTGAATCTTTGCCCAACTTGCGTTGTGACTTATGAAATTTTGTTTCTTCCTTATCAGCAAGATAACGAGATACCCGAACATCTTTAATGTCATTTGCAACTCTGTCACTACGAACTGCACGTCTGAACTTTGTGTGTTCGGCAAGAATACCATAGACTTCTGCCGTTTTCATACCGACAATGTAAAAGGCTTTTGCACCGTCATTCTCAGAAATTCCTTGATGAATTTCCTCTTGTATTTTTTCCTTAGTAATTTCTATGGAAAACTTACCCATTCCAGTTGCAGTACCAGTTACAGCACTTTCTGTTCCTAATGCTGCACCTTTGAGTACATTTCCTACAGCTTTTATTGGTTTAGGAGTATTTACACCCTCGATAACGATTTTATCGCCTAAATCAACTACAGCGTGAATAACACCGCCTTTTTCTGCAATGTCCTTGACTACCTTTGCAGGAATTACGATAGGAGCTGTAGCAACCTTAGCAGCTATCTTCGTTCCTTTGCCGAATTTTGTATCTGCAATCTTTTCGGCGGCATTTTTGGTAATCGCTGATGTTTTTTGTACAAGCTTTGCAGTTGCCTGAACTGGAAGAACTATAGGCTTTCCAAGAGCTTTAAGGAAAGGATTATTAACCTCTATGTGCGGACGTTTTATGCCGCCAAATCTGTAGGTTACATATTTTTGACGAGTTGACGGTTTTTTTAAGTCCTTTGCTGTATAAATTTTAACGTCCTGATTATCGCTGTCAACAAATCCTGCACTTAGCTTTGTTTTTCCTGTATCGCTGTCAAAATCACGTTGTATATGGAATTGACGGCGAGCTTTTCGCTCTTTATCAGTTGTTTCACGGGTAAATTCATATCTGATTTTTCCGTTTGGTTCTTCAATACGATTGAAGTCGGCTCCCGTCTGAGCCTTGTAGCCTTGTGCCTTTTCATCAACTTTACGATTAAATTCATCTTCGTTTGCTTTCAGCTCATCTGCTATTTTTTTCGCATTTGCCTGTGCATTTTGAAGCTTACTTTCAGCACTTTTTACCGCCGCTTTCAAAGCTTCATACTGCTCATCACGGTCGCTCATCGAACTCACCGCCTTATATCAAAGCTTCTTCAGGCTTTGTAGTCATAAGCTTATACAGCTTCATATCTGTTGACAACGTATTGTCAAATGGAATTGTTCTTCCACCAAAGTATATTAAGCCACAACCTCGTTTACCTTCACCTTCAATATACTTTTGCTGTGTAGGCGAAATATTCAATCTTTCTGCAAGAATATCAATATCTCCTGCCGCCTGACGAAGCATTATAATGCAGTCAGAGTTTTTAAAGATTGTTTCAACGTCGGGAGAAGAAAGAAAGTCGTTTGCGTTCTGAGTAATGCCAGTTGGAATACCGTGCCATTTTCTAAAACGTTTCCACATCTCCACAGAATATTTTGCAGTTTGTTCCTCTTTAAGCAGAAGATGAAACTCGTCCATATAGTACCAAGTGTACTTTCTGCCACGGTTCTTAGCAACTCTGTTCCAAACTTGGTCTTGAATAACGAGCATTCCGATTTTACGAAGATTTCCCTTAAGCTTTTTGATGTTAAAGCAGATTAATCTATTATTCAAATCTATATTTGTTCTGTGATTGAAGATATTCAAAGAACCTGTAGTATAGATTTCAAGGGAATTTGCCACACGTTTAGCACATTCTGCACCACTTTCATAAAGTTTACGTTGTAAATCCGAAAGAATAGGCATATTCGCCTTAAAATCTTCTTCCGTTGCGTATGCCATTTCTGTGAGATAATCTGTATAAAGCTCACGCACACAACGGTCGATAATTGATATTTCCTCACTATCAAGTCCCTTTCCTCCTACTATCAATTCGCAAAGAGAAAGAATAAATTCCGATTTTACACCGATTACATCATCGTCATCGGTATCAATTTCAATATCCATAGGATTGATATAATTGTCACTTGATGAACTAATATCTATAACCTGACCGTTGAACTCTTTTACAAGCGGATGATATTCATCTTCGGGATCACAAATGAAAATATCATCATTTGTAAATAAGAAGTTGTTTGAAATCTCACATTTTGTAGCCATTGACTTACCACCGCCGGGAGTTCCAAGAATTACAGCATTTGGATTAGCCAATTGTTTTCTGTTTGCATATACGGGATTTCCTGAAACTGGATTTATACCATAGCAAATTGCTTCTCCGTCCATTGAAATATCTTTCACGGTAAAGGGAAGAAAGATAGCAACGGAACTGGTTGTCAATCTACGTTCAATCATTATCCTGTTCTCAGCAAGCGGCAGCATTGATGTAAATGCTAAATCCTGCATATAGTCAAGAGGAATAAGAGCTGAATTAGCTTGTACAATATTTCTTTTGAGACTTTCGTTATATGCTTCAAGTGCTTTTCTGCTCTTGGCAAAATTGGTTACAAGGAGCGTAACTATAAACATACGCTCATTCTTGTTTTCAAGCTCATCGAGAACGGTATTAAGCTCTGTTATGAATGTTTTCATATCGGGAGGAAGAATATCCATATCATAGCCTTTCTGTACAGCTTGCTTCTGCATATCAATTTTACCTTTTTCCAAATTGGACAGTTTGTTTTTTACAAATTTCTTCGCTTCTATCGTATCAACTGCTGTTAAGTGCATATTGAAAGCCATAGGATTTTCCGAATCCATAATAGAAGTGAGAAATCTGTCTGAAATTTCAGAAGCCACCAAATTTATTGCGAAAGTCGAACCGTAGAACTTCCCACACTTGAAACAGTTTTCATCGGAGAAGTTCAAGGAGGACGGAGCAATATAATCTTTTGGCATTATACCCGACTTAGCCATTGTGTCCATATTGCAGAAGAACGGCTCATCAGAATACTGATGAAGCATCTTGTACATTACAAAAAGTCGTTCTTCACCATTAAGAGAAACGGCTGTTACGTCCATTTCTGCAAATGATTCTATAATATCTTTCTCAATGCTGACAAGTCTATTGCGAGCCTTCTTAATGTTGTCTGCTGTAACTGAAAAAGTGATGTAATTCACTTTTACCAATCCCTTGCTACCCTCTGCAATACGTTCTCTAAGATATTCGCAATATTCAGTACGAATATCAGTATACTCGTCCTCAGTATCGGGAATTTTTATTATATCCTCAATATCATCTTCACTGGTCAGACTTATTGTGGAAATCTGAAATTTAATTGTACTGTCAAATAGATTTATGACATTACAGTATTTAGCAAAAAGGGACTGCTGCTTCGGAACGTCAGAAATCTCATAATCAGCCTGATAAAACTGTACTGTCTTACTGTATCGTGCTTCTGTAGGCTTTTGCTTTCCAAATAAAAAGCCTAATACTGAAACTTTCTCAGACTCTTTGGTTACTGCAATGCCGTCTTTTGTCATATGGTCAAAGGGAATTGACTGCTGTGCAGTCTGTGGTATTTTACGAGACTGCTGTTTGTTTTTGGCAGAAACATCTTTTTTTACTGCCTTGTACTCTGCCGATGAAAGCGGAACTGTTTTACTTTTTGCTGTTGTTGACTTTTTTTCTGCCTGTTTCAAGCATTTCAACCTCCTCATTGTATTCGATAGTTTCAATTATCTGTCTGTATATATTCTCTGAACGATACAGACGTACTTTAGGCATAATCGCAAATCTTATTCGATTTGAAATTATTTTTTCAAATGTAAGTCCGTTTTTTTCATAGTTGCCTATGATGAAAAAGGGAGAACCTACACAAAATAAAAGCACCGCTGCTGTTGAAGAACCAACTTCCTTATATGTCAGCCAATATGTAGCAAACGCAAGGGCAAGTCCAATTCCGCAGTATATCGCTTGCCTTTTGGTAAACTTCCATACTGCTTTATCTTTGATTTGGTTCATATCTTTTGGAATTTTCATATACAAAGCCATTGCTTTTTCTCCTTTCTAATGAGCATTGCAAATTGATTTAGCTATGCTACCAGTTTTAAGGAGCATAAAGCAACAAATAACGCTGTAACAAATCCATTCTAACAATGAGCCTGTTAATCCTGCTAAATCCGTTGGCTCTAAAACATTTGCATTGAACAGGATTATGTATATCGCAACGATAATTACGATGAAAAATGCTTGCAAAGCCAATGCAAACATATTTTTTATAAAAGAGAAGCCGACATTATTCCATTCTTTATTTGCAAATGTTGCAAACGGAATGGGAGCACCACAGAAGTATACAAGTATTTCTATCATACGTCCTGCCGTTACTATAAGGATTATCAACATAACTATTAACGTAATAATATACGCACAAAATGATAATACCCAAGTTCCAGCTAAATCAATTAGCTCGCACTCTGATAACATTTCCTCAAATTCTTGTGATGCCAAAATATCATTGAATTTTTGATTTTCACCAAAAAGCGAAGTTAGGGCTTTGTCTGCTATATCAGCTCCAAGCTCAAATATAGCTCCGACAATAGTAAATACATTATTTATGAAGTAAGTTGCTATCCAAGCTTTTATTCCAAATCTAAAAAAGATAGATATATCGGTATCTTTCATATTATTTTTGTCGATTGTGGCAGTAATAAGGTCATAGCATAAAATAATTGCCATTAAAGCTACAGCTATAGGCACTATAGCTGTTTGTGATATTGTTTCTAATGTATTGAATAAAGTGCTATTCCAAGTCTGAGGTGTATCTGTTATGTTCTCATTCATTACATCTACCATATCACCCATAGTAGTACTTGCATTTTCAAGACATTTTTGAACAGCTCCAACTAAAAGATTTCTCAACCATTCTTCAAGAGTTTCAAAAATACCATCTACCACTTAAATCACCTCCAGTTCATATTACACAAACAGCCACCGCAAAAGCGGCGGCTATCTGCTTTGAGAAAACAAAAGTTATCTCAAAAGGAATGTATTGATTATTGCACCTGTTGTTGCTGCTGCTGTGTGTTCGTCGATAAGGTCTTTAAGTCCGGGAATAAGTACGAAAGCAAGTGCAGCAATACCAATGCCAGCCATAAGCTGTTTTGTACCCTGAGACTTACCTGCGGCATTATCACTACCGTATGCTTCAAGGAGGTTTACAATACCGTAACCACCAAGTCCTGCACCGATGAGAATGAGTACAATCTGAAGTGTGTCAATAGCGTCCTTAAAAAAATCCATAATAATTTTCCTCCGTAAATTTAAAATTCTTTTTTTGTGCGACAATTAGTAAACCATTCGGGATATGATTTCTATATTGTCATTGGTTTTAAGTTTGAGATTTGATTTGACATATCCCGTTATGTCAAATGTGTTTTTGGGATCGAAATCCGATAATTCTTTGTAACGTTCGTGTTTGGTTATATCATACTTATCCGAGAAAAACGCTCTTGT
The DNA here is from genome assembly GCA_018110825.1 of Oscillospiraceae bacterium. Lineage (GTDB taxonomy): Bacteria > Bacillota > Clostridia > Oscillospirales > Ruminococcaceae > RGIG8773. The sequence goes on along the minus strand of JAGBCL010000117.1, from coordinate 48,005 downwards.
TCCTCGAATTTGCATAATACATTTGAAACCGTCCATTACCGCAATTTCGTCCTGAGACATCAGCTCCCTTCCTGTTCGGTTATAGTTAGTCCCTGATGACTGTGACTGTCCTCTTGTCTCAGAAGTCGTGAAAAGGTCAATTGTCTGTTTACCCAAAATTTCGGATAACTCTTTAAGTGTCGATTTTTCCTTTCCTCCGAGAAACAGTTCGGTGTCACAGTTGCCGATAATGGTATCGGCATTATCTTTATAAATCGCTTTGAGTTGCGATTTGGACTGCAAAATTATACAAGCCGATATTTCACGGCTTCGGATTGTAGCAATGAGCTTATCAAAGTTCGGAATTTGACCGATATTTGCAAACTCATCGAGTAGACAGCGAACGTGCGTAGGCAGTCTACCGCCGTATTTATCGTCAGCAACGGTACAGAGCAAATTAAAAAGCTGTGTGTACATCATTGCAATGATAAAGTTATATGTAGTTGACGTGTCAGAAACAATTACAAAGAGAGCTGTTTTCTGATTAGCATCTCCCAATGTATCAAGCTCCATTTCGTCATAAGCCATCATCTTTCTTACCTTGTCAATATCAAAAGGTGCAAGTCTCGCACCACAGGAAATGAGAATTGATTTCGCTGTCTTTCCTGCGGCAAGTTTGTATTTTTTATACTGTCTCACAGCAAAATGGTCTTCACCCTTTTTTTCTTCAAGCGTTTCAAACATTATGTCTACACGATTTTTGAATGTTTCATCATCTTCTCGTGTTTCACATTGGTTGATGAGCCAAAGTAAAGTGCCGAAATTCTTTTCTTCCTGCGGAAATTCATAGTAAATGACTGCAATAAATGCACAGTAAAGCAGTCTTTCAGCTTTAACCCAAAAATCTTCACCGCTTTTATCACCGTCACCTTTGGTATTGGTGATAATCGTATTTGCAAGGTTCAGAATGTCCTCCTCACTATGTAGGTAAGCAAATGGATTGTAGTGCATAGACTTATCAAAATTGACTGTGTTTATGATTTTAATCTTATATCCTGCATTTTGAAGCATTTTTCCGCACTCCAGTACAACTGTGCCTTTCGGATCAGTTACAACATAGGAGCTGTGACATTGCATTAGGTTCGGTTTTACAAAACCCCTTGTCTTGTACGAACCTGAGCCGCCGACAACAAGAATATTTTTATTTCTGTTGTATTTCGGAATAGGAACTCTGCTATTCATTGTCAATCCCTCAGTTTGAGTGAGGATAATGTTATTTTCAGGATTATCCATATCCATATACGGCTCAATGTCTTTAGATGTTGCCCAACGAGCTGAACCATATTCTTCTTTGTCACGGTAATTCTTTCTGTTTTTTCGCTTGAAGTACAAATAAAGTTCTACAAGTCCGAATGTAACCACTCCTGCGAGAATATCAGCTTTATGAAAACTCGGCAAAGGATTTGAAAACATTTTCTTTAATCCTGACATCATTTCCATTGATAAACCATAGACACGATATGCACAGTATATTTTATTTCCGCCCCAAGCAAAGAGAAGAATGGGTAAATGCTTTATAAGCGATTTTTTGTCAAATTTTGTTTTGCTTTTAAAGAAGCTTTTTAAATCCGCAAGCATTTTATATGGAATACTGCCCTCACGGAACAATGACGTTTTTTTCTTATTACTCACGAAAGCACCTCATTTACAAAGAAAGCTCTTTTGACTTACGTTCTTTTTTGTGAGACTTCTGTCTGTCCCGTTGTCCCATTGCTTCACGAAGCATTTCCATAATTTCTTCTTTCTGACTTTGAACTTCAATAGCTGCAACCTTTGCTTTATTAAACATAGTCTCTTTCTTATGTGTCTGCTTATATGAGTATTCCTTGAAAGCTTTCTGCATTGTATCAATATCCTTGCCATTGAAGCAGACAAGGTATTGCTTTTTTCCGTTTTCATCCTGAATACGCTTCACGGCATAATTAAGATTATATTTTCTTGCCGTTGTTGCAAAACTGCCGATATTGTTATCGGTAACTTCAATGCTGTCAACCTTGCCATTTTGCATAAGCTTTTTAAGAGTTGTTTTACCCTTTGACTTTTTATCCGTCATATTTTTTAGCATATCGTCTATAGCCTGTTGGAATATTTCAGGAGTAAGCTTTGCACATTCAATTATTACTCCTATAGTTTTTCGGCTTTCTAAATCTGCCATTACAACCACTCCTTTTCCTTTTCGTTGAAGTGTGTCACCGTGACACACTTCATACAGCTTTCATCAAGCTGATAATCTTTCAGCCAGTTCCAAATACAAGATTTCATATATGCTCTCTTGTATTTGATTTTCTGTTCAGATAATATCCTTGACCATTCCTGCTCAAAGCTCACAAACCAGTCCATAAGGCTTGTTGTATGTACAATGTCATTTATCCTGTCGATTATTGTGTAGTAGTGTACACGCTCTTTCTGATACTCTTGCACATCCTGTTCAACCATTTCTGCAAGGGAAAGGATAACAGCTTCTAACAGATGATTTCTTTCCTCCGTGCTGTCAGAAGAATAATAGCTGTGAGCAAATAAAAACTTGAGAGCTTCTATCATCGCCGTTCTGTTTGATTTCAGCGAATAGGGAATTGTACACAACTGTGTGTGCCTTTGTTCTTCATCATAGAATGAAAGGTCTGCTTCGCTCTTTGGCTCATACGACATATACTGAGCATAGTCGTAACCGAGCATTGATAACACATCTGAAAATGGAATGTAATTAGTCTGTCTGTCCGTCTGTCCTTTCTCAACAAGTTCGGCAGGCTGAACATTAGACTGATTGACTGAATTAGTCTTACTATAATAAGGATTACTATAATTAGTATTACTATTATATATATGTTCAGATTTTGCCGCTCCGATGTTCAGATTTTGCCGCTCAGGTGTTCGGATTTTGCCGCTCCGATGTTCAGGATTTGCCGCTCCGATGTTCAGATTTTGCACTTCCTGATGTTCAGATTTTGCCGCTCCGATGTTCACGCTGTTGAAAACTGATGAATTATCAACAGTATCAACATTTTCGACAGTTTCAACACAACTCTCGCTGTTACTGTATTTCAGATTTGTGGTATAATCAAGGAGATATATCATATCAGGACTGTTCATTCCCTGACGAGTGCGGTCAATCAAACCAACACCACTTTTTATATCCAATTCGTTAAGAGCTTTTCGTATAGTTCTTTCACTACAGCCTACAAGCTCCTGTAGCTCTTTCTGAGGAAACAGAACATATATACGTCCGTCTTTATCTTTCCAACCATTCTTGGCAGACAGCATACTTCTGTCGAGAAGAAAGACATATATCATCTTTGCAATGTTGGAAATATTTCTGATATTCTCATCAACAAAAAGCATTTTCGGAACTTGAAAATACTTGAAACGGAGATTATCCATATTGTGAAAATATCCGTATTGCGAACCCTCTGCAATATCTTCATCGAGAGAGCTTGCAAAGTTCTTGACATAGATAATGTCACCTTTTCCGATACCGTTCTTCTGCTTACGTTCTATCAGACCGACACCGCCCTTTGCTTCATCAAGCTCCCCGAAGTATTCTGACATCTTTGTTCTGCCACAGTTCAGAAGCTTAATTAAATCAGCCTGAGCATACTGGATATATACTCTGCCTTTATCATCTAACCAACCATTCTTGTAACTAAGCTTTGCTCTTTCAAGCAGAACCGAATACAAGAATTTTGCATTTATAGATAAAGTGTTCAGGTTGTTTTCAAACAGCAAGTGCGGCATCTGAAAGAATATATGCTGCTCCATTTCTTGATTATAAAAATAATCAAATGCCATTTAATCACTTCCTTACTTTGCAATCATCAAGAATTTTTTCAAGTTCAGGGGCAAGCCTTACAATTTCTTCTCTAATCTTTCCTGCCATAAGAAGTGGCTGATTGTACTTTTTGAAAATATCTTCAACAGTTACATCTGCAAGTGCTTTCTGTGCTACGTCATAGCCTGACGGAAGATATTCGGTAAGAATCATTGCAAAGCAAAGCTTTGTTTCCTGAGTAATATCTGTTCTCGGCATTATTGAAGCTGGCATATAAAAATAGTCTTTGTCAAATTCCACACAGGGAACTTTATTACGGTTAATGTTTACGATTGACATATTTTTCCTCCTTGCTTTTGGCAAACAAAAAAGGACTTTTCATAAATGAAAGTCCTTAAATATCAAAAAGCAGCGAATTTCTTCACTGCTTTTGTATGGTTATACAATTTTTTGCTTGCCTGACCTTTGGTTTATTATTGATGTTGGCACTTTGCTAAGAAGGTATAAACAATGGTATAAAACAAATAGCAATACCAATGAAGTGTTTTTGTGATATTAATATACACAGATTAGGAGAACATTTGGAGTGGTATGGTTATTATGGTATAGCTTTTTCGAAAGAGTGGGGTATGAAAAAAAGGATACAACCTATCCAATATATTAACAGAGATTCTTATCTGTGCAAAGATTTCTCATCTGCGTTTCAAAAAGCGTTGAGTGTCGATGCAGAAAGCCAAACAAATGCAGAGAAGAGTATGAAAAACTATTTGCTTCATCAGTTAATGTATTTTAAACCATATTCAGGGAGAATAAAAAACAGAAATGATGATAAAATAAAAACCAAATGCTTTACAGATGAATGTGAATGGAGATTTGTTCCGGATGTTACAAAGGCAGGTTATGAACAGGTATATATAAATGAAGAAATTTCAAATGCAAGTAATTTATATGAATTTAGTAATGCCATGAATGGAGTAGCTGAAATTTCATTAGTTTTTACTTATGATGATATTAAGTATATTATTATTAAATCAAATGAAGAATTCAAAAAAATATGCAAAGCTATTTCTGAAATGGAAACAAATGAAATAACCAAAAATCTGTTGCTTTCCAAAATAATAATTTGGGAAAATTCAAGGGGAGATTTTTAATGTTTACAGATTTTGATAAAGTATTTAATAAAAAAAAGGATAATAAGATTAAAATTCCAGATTCTCTTTTATCATATTTGAATAAAGGTTTACCAAAAGGATTACACTATGTTGCTGATGACGATGGTTTGTGTTATTTAACACCCAATGATCAAGAAATGGTATTAAGCGGGTATGATTTTGTGCTTAATGATAAACAACAATTATTACTTGGGAAAAACTATTCACAAGATGATGTTTTAATGTACTCATATAATTCACAACAAGCATTGAGACTAAGAACAATAAAAGAAGGAATTATTTTAATTAATGGAGAAGAGTGTAATCTAGAAAGAATAGTCTATGATCCAAATTGTCCGTTTAAAACCAAAAACGGTAAATTAATTTTAATGCCACCTAATCTGCCAGATCCATTTGAGATTGTTATTGGTGGCAATGGAATACAATATCATCTAAATATAACACGTATACCAAACGAGAGTGTTAATATTGCTGTATTTGAATCAAGTGATGATAAGTCATTCAAGGTCAAATATACTGTTGATATGAAACAAAAAAGGATTATATCATTTAATATTACATATAACATAAAAAAAGCAAACTCAGCCAAAGAAATTGTAAATACAGTGTTGTTATATAATGCGTGTGTTACTGGGGAATGGTCAATTAATGGTGTATTATGCGATAATGCCAATGTTTTAGATGATGAAAAAAAATATAAAGAGAATAGCATTATTTTTTGGAAAAAACTCGCTGCTATTGAGGAAGTTTTAGATGTATCGTTTTTGGCACCCGAATACGATATAGATTTTGAAATGATGTGCGAAGTAGAAGAAATATTTCAATGCCTAATAAATAAAAATCCAATTAGGCGGAATCGCAAGACCAATTCCATAGATGGAAAATGGGAATTTGATGATATACACAAATTAAATGATTCAATTAATAAGCCTATTTTTTTAAGCTTTGAAGGAAAAGAAGAAATTAAAATACTGAATGTTAGTATGGAACTTCCTTTTGTAATGAGTGTTTTTAATAGCAAGTTAAAAAAATGCAAAAAGACGGGAAATAGGTATGTTCTTGAATTAGATGATAACGATCCTGAAAATCCTATGTATTCTTCAGTAATGTATTTTCGCTCCGAAGATGAAATGGTAAAACAAAATAAAGATGAACGTTTTGGGTTGAATACAGAATTATTTTCGGCAAAAGAAGCCAGAGAATACTTAAAAGAAGAATATGAAAAGAACAAAATTGAGTAAAAACCATAAAAAGTAGTGTAAAATAAAAACGTCATAAATTCGTTATAAAAAACGACGCAAATACGCAGTTTGAGGGCAGCAAGGGGCAAAGCATCCTTATATACTTACACTATCTGCTTGTGAAGTATAGTAGTGCATCTCATTCGTAATGATCAGGTCCTATACATTCAATTTTTCCAAGGCAGTTTTGCATACTCTATAATATCTGCTTGCCTTCCGCAAGTTTCTGTGCAAGCAACAGCCCCGTATCCGACATTCAAACCGTCAGATACGGGGCTGTTGCTATTTATATATTGTATTTGTGATTATACTATTCCCATAAAATACTCAACAGTAATAGCAACCACAACTACCAGTGCGGAGATGATAAATCCGTGAAGCATTGGTGCAAAGCCTGATTTCTTCATATCCTTGAAGCTTGTGTTCAGTCCGATTGCCGCAAGTGCTGAAACCATAAGGAACTTGCTTACGTCCTTCATTCCCGAAGAAACAGCCGCAGGTATTACGCCGAAGCTGTTTATAACAGTAAGTGCTAAAAATCCGAGAATAAACCAAGGGATAATTTTTGTAAGGCTGAATTTTGCCTTGACGGCTTCGCCGTTTGCTCCAGCTTCCTTGCGTTTAAGATGTGCACTGATAAGAGCAAAGGTGATAACTGTGGGGATAATGGAAAGTGTACGGGTGAGCTTTACCATTGTGGCAAAATCGCCTGCCGCTTCTGAAAAGGCATATCCTGCCGCAACAACGCTTGATGTATCGTTTACGGCTGTGCCTGCCCATAAACCGTAAGCCATATCGGAAAGTCCCATTGCCTGTCCCATAATAGGAAACAGCACAATCATTGCCATATCAAAAAGAAATGTTGCAGACATTGCATAGGCAATATCGCTGTCGTCTGCGTCAATAACAGGTGCAATCGCCGCAATAGCCGAACCGCCGCAGATACCTGTTCCTGCCGAAATGAGGTTAGATAATTTCCAGTTTATTTTCAGAGCCTTGCCAACAAAATATCCGATACCGAAGCAGGTTAAAAGCGTAAACACCATCACACACAATGACATTTTACCGACTTCAAGCACAATGCTGATGTTAAGGCTTGCACCAAGCAGAATAATTGCAAATTTCAGTATCTTCTTCGAAGTAAATTTCAGACCGCCCGAAAAGATTTTGTTCGGTTTCCAGAAGTGGTTGATTATCATACCGATGAAAAGTGCTATAACTGACGCACCGATTAAATGAATAGGCAGCAAGCTTTCAATCAGCTTTGCCACCGCCGCTATTGCAAGTGCAAGAGCAAATCCGGGAACTAATTTCCCCACGCTTTTTATCTTTTCCATAACATTCTCCTTAAATTTTCCTTGTGTATTGATTTTACCATAGAAATATGATAAAATCAAATTATTGTTTAATATCAGGCAATAAGAAAAACTTATCGAGGGGAAGTCTATGATTGATACAAGAATAGAAACATTTTTAACGTTGTGCAGGGTTATGAACTACCGTAAAACTGCGGAGCTTTTAAATATGACACAGCCTGCTGTTACACAGCATATCCACTTTCTTGAGGAGCAGTACAGCTGTAAGCTGTTCAATTACGACCGCAGAACACTGACTATGACAAAGGAGGCTGAACTTCTGCAAAAGTATGCCGAAAATGTTCTGTATCAGGAGAAAAAGCTGAAAGTCGAACTTGAACACAGTGATAATGTAAGCCTTTCAATCGGTGCAACAAAAACTATCGGCGAGTATGTTATCGACAAACATATTTCTGCTTTTCTTTCAGTGCCGAAAAACAGCATTTCCGTCAATGTGGAAAACACCGAAACATTGTTATCGGAATTATCCGCAGGAAAGCTTGATTTTGCACTTATAGAAGGTTATTTCGACAAAAGCAGATATTCCTCAAAACTTTACAGAAAAGAACCGTTTGTGGGACTCTGCGGAAAAAATCATCCTTTTGCAAACAAAACTATTCCGATTGATAAGATATGGAGAGAAAATCTTATTCTTCGTGAAGAAGGCAGTGGTACAAGAGATATTCTCGGTCAGCTTCTTACAGAATATAATCACTCTTTTGCGGAGTTCGACAGAATTACAACCATCAGCAATTTCGGGCTTATTACAAAGCTGTTGGAAAACAACAACTGTATTACATTCGCCTATCGTGCAGTAGGCGAGAATAATGATGCGCTCGCTGAATTTTGCATCAAGGGTTGGAACGTTTTCCGTGAATTCAACTATGTTTATCTTGACACACCGTTTTCGGAATATGCGGTAAACTTATTTGAGAATTACAGGGAAAGGAATACCAGGCAATGAAAAACAGACAGAATTTACTGTCGACGCTTCTTACTTTTTTGTTACTGTTTGGTTGCCTGCTTTGTAAACATCTTTTCTTCAACTAGGTGTACCATAAATCTGTATACTATTTTTTAAGGGCAGGTGAATTGTGTGGAAACATAAGCTATATTGCAATAGATTTAAAATCCTTTTATGCAACTTTACCTTGATATACCCTAAAAGCTGTGGTATAATTGAGACATTCCAAAGATTCAATGGAGAATTAAAATGATAAACATAATCACAATACAGCATACGCAATCAGAACAACATATAAACAAAATGATTGGTTCGTTAGGCAACTGGAATTTAACTGAGCTTGGAATAAAGCAAGCTCATTCCATAGGTAAAAATCTGGCTGATGAATTTAAAAATAAGAAATTTGTTATCTACTCCTCTGATTTGCCAAGAGCAAAACAAACTGCTGAAATTGTTTCAGGTTATTTTAATACAACTCCTGTTTTTACTGCTGCATTAAGGGAATTTGATTTAGGAAATGCAAACGGAAAGTCAAAGGAATGGGCAAGGAACAACCAGCAATGTTCCGTATGGCAAGGCACAATTGATTGGGCAAAATCCGTATATGATAAGCCTTTTGTTGGTGCAGAATCTAAAGCAGACGTGTGGAATAGGATCTCAAAATTTCTGAATGAGATATTGGTTCAAACTGATGATATTATACTTGTGTCTCACGATGGCACATTGAGTATACTTTATGCATTGTGGCTTGGTATAGATATTGAGATGTTGAACAAATGTAATCTGTCAGGGAAGACAGGCGGAGTTTCCGTATTGAAAAAAGATAATGACGGAAACCATATTATTGAACGATTGAATGATATGTCATATGTGAAAGAGGAGCATAAATAAGAAGATTAAGGAGCAAATATGATTAACCCAAAAGAACAAAGAATAAAAATTTTTGAAGACACAATGAAACTTTGCAAGGGCAATACCCGACTTGCGGAGTCTGTGAAAAAATCAATTTCGGGTACGAAGTTCTATTCCGCTGACAGTAAAATTTCCGTGTCCCGTATCGAAAATGGGAACACAGAAATTGCTGTAACAGATGAGCGTACTTTTCAGGCGGCAAAACGTCTTTGTGGTGAGTATGAAGGCAAGCGTATTGCCGTGCTGAATTTTGCTTCTGCAACAAATCCCGGCGGCGGCGTTACCAAGGGTAGCTCTGCACAGGAGGAAGCACTCTGCCGTTGTTCAACCTTGTACCCTTGCATAAAAACCGATGAGCTTTGGGAGAAATTCTACTCAATGCACAGAAAGCGTGCCGATGTGAGATACACCGACACCTGCATTTACACGCCAGATGTTACAGTGTTCAAGAGCGACACGAATTTCCCTGTATTGCTTGACGAAAAGGAGTGGTACAGCGTTGATGTCATAACCTGTGCGGCACCTAATCTGCGTCCAAGACCCAACAACAGTATGAACCCTGGCACGGGCAAGCCTGTCAGGGTTACAGATGCGGAGCTGCTTGAGCTGCACAAGAGCAGGGGACGAAAAATTCTTTTCGTTGCCGCTGAAAATGGTGTGGACGTGCTTGTGCTTGGTGCATTCGGCTGTGGTGCGTTCAAAAACAATCCGATGATTGTTGCAAGGGCGTACAAGGAAATTCTTGTGGAGGTTGACGGCTGTTTTGAGAATGTGACCTTTGCGGTTTACTGTCCGCCTGATGACAAGGGGAATTTTAACACGTTCAGCAGGGTGCTGGGTGAATAGATTTTTTATATTAAATCAAACAGCATACCGACTTAAAAATCGGTATGCTGTAATTTTTATCATTTGTCCAACGTGTTTAAATTTTTTTCACACTATCTGTCGGGATTACGAAATATACTCAGCAACAGCAAATTGTGTTTTTTGTAAATAGATAACAATAATCTACAATACTATTCGGAACAAAATATTTAATTTTATAAAAATTAAATTTACTATTGACTTTAACAAAGTTAAAGCGTATAATAAATAATGTTAAAGGAGTGATAATAATGGCGATTGAAATTGTCCCTGATTGGATGGTTAATCTTGAAGATGAAGACGTTGCTTTTATAAAGCGTTTCCTGCTTGCCTCAGGCTCATTAAAGGAGGTTGCCAGACAGTACGAGGTAACTTATCCCACTGTCCGTCTGAAGCTTGACAGACTTATTCAGAAACTTCAGCTCAGTGAATCTTCCGAGCAGGACCCTTATGTAGCTACCATCAAGCGTCTTGCAATCAATGATAAAATTGACTTTGATACCGCTAAAATTCTTATCAACGAATATCGTAAACAAAAGGGAGGAAAATAAAATGTTGAATATACCTGTAATTGCAGTATTTCTTATCGTAGCAGGAGCGTTTATTTTTCTGCAATTCAAGCTGTGTAATGCTGAAAATGGTAAAAAGCTTGGTCTGATATTGCCTGCTATAAGCTGTGTTGCGGCAGTTGCTTGTACAGTTGGTGTCGTGGCTTACTCAGGCGTAAAGATGTCTTCGGGTGTTGTTGCGTATGATGATTACGGCAATGTTATAAGCACGGAAACGGTTGATGTTGAAACCGATGGAAGCAGTCTGGTTTCGGCAGCTGCGGGCTGTTTTGTTTATACAAACATTCCTACAATAATTTTTGTGCTTGAATATGCAATTATACTGTCAAGTAAGAAGAAAGCACAAACCGAAGCTGATGAGCTTAACAAAACTCAGATTCAGGATTTATAAAACCGAAATTACATAAGAAGCTGACCTGCAAAGACCAATCTTTGCAGGTTTTTTTCATCATACAAAACAAACAGCATACCGACTTAAAAAATCGGTATGCTGTTTATGATTTTTAGCTATACAGACATAATGACACTTCCAAAAATATAGTCGGAGGTTATACAACAACCGACGAATGACAATAATGAAATTCCTGCGTAAACAACGGAGTTTACGAACAGCTTTTTCTCTGTTTTTCTTTTCTTGTATGTGTGCTGTATGTCGGCACACGCAAATAAAACATTTAAAAATGCCACAATAACACAAATCCAAACAGGATAAACCTGCCAGCATATGTGCCAAATCATATCCGTTACAGGGTTGTTCAGATTAAACCATTCTTCCAGCCAGAATAATATAACACAAATCAAGCTTAACCCAAGAAGAACAATAAGAATTGTGGTTCTAATTTTATTAAAACGGCAGTTAGGTTGGACTTGGTCTTTAGTAGTTTTCATTTGCTCACAACCTTTCTTTGTTTTAATTATACCGCTGATTTTGCAGATGTCAAGGGAAGACTGGGAATTGGAGTTGTTTTTATTGTATGAATATGGTATAATGAGCACAAAAAATCTGAAATCATCGGAGGAAGCGGTACATCTATGAAAGGGTATTATAAAGGTGTTTTATGCAGATTAGGCACTTATCGTATCATGGGAGAAGATAAGCCTGCTTTGTATTATATTGACAGCCCTGATCAGGAAACGATGCTTAAAGCAGGCTTTGATGAAGTCCGTTATGGCTTATGGGTTAAAATATTGACTGATGAGGAACATAAGGAAATTATAACTATATTTAACAAGGCATAAGCAAACAGCATACCGACTAAAAAATCGATATGCTGTAGTTGTAATATCGCCATTTCGTTCCACAATCCGAGCCGTTTCTCCTTTACGGCATTATATAATATATCGGACAGCGCAGGCTGATATATTATTTTGCGGAGGAACTGAAATGAAGAAATACGAATACAAATTTGTGGAAATTCCAAGAAAAAAAGGTCTTAAAGTCAGTACAGGAGATACCTTTGAAGAATGTCGGAGGGTAATAACCGCTGAAGTGGAGAAGGGCTGGCGGTTGAAGCAGATTGTAACGCCGTTTGATGAAAAGATAGGTGTATTTATACCTTGTTGCTATCAGATTATTTTTGAGAGGGAAGTGTAGTGTAGTGTAGTAAAATACACTTTTGCATAACCGTTATGGTTATCAAAGATGCTCAGATAAAGCCAAATGATTATTATTTAAAGTGTCGTATTTTCGTCGTATTTTTACTATTTCCAAATGAAAAACTAACGCAAACAAGCCATTTGCAGGTGGTGTGGGGAAACTTCTCCAAAACCGCGTGTCGTGAGTTCGAATCTTACTGCCCCTGCCATTAAAAAGCTTGCAACTACGTCGTTTGCGAGCTTTTTAATTTTTCCGAAAAATAGATTTTTTTGTTCTTGTGCACCTTTTGTGCACCTTTTTTATTTTCACATATTTTGTCCAGCAAATTATTTTATATAATCGCCAGTTGTATCTCATGAGTATAAATTTTTCTTTATTAGATTATATTGTATTTCAAAAATCCAATATATTTTTCACAGCACGGTCAATAATAACAAAAAGCCTTGACATCTGACGATCTAACAGTTATAATATTGTTAGATAACTGTTAGATTGTTAGATAATTGTAAGGAGAACTAATATGATTGAGAATAATACAACAGAATTCAAGCGTGAATATATTGATGATATCAAGAAAACGATAATTGCATTTGCTAATTGTGATGGTGGAAGTCTGTATATCGGAATAGAAGATGATGGTACAGTATGCGGTGTTGACGATATTGATGATTGTCAGCTTCGTGTGGTAAATTCAATCCGTGATTCGATCAGACCGGATGTTTCTATGTTCACATCGGTAAATGTTGAAACAAGAGATGACAAGCAGATTGTAAGAATTGAAGTTCAGCACGGAACAGGGTATCCGTATTACATCGGCTCAAAAGGTTTGCGTCCTGAGGGAGTATTTGTACGCAGAGGTGCAAGCACTGTTCCTGCTTCAGAGGCAGAAATACTTAAAATGATAAAGGAAGCTGCGGGGGATAACTATGAAACTGCCCGTTCATTGAATCAGCAGCTTACATTTGAATATGCAGAAAAATATTTCAAGGACAGAAAAGTAGCGTTTGCAGATGAGCAGAAGCGTACTTTAGGAATTATATCCGATGATGGAACTTTTTCCAATCTTGGACAGCTTTTATCAGACCAGTGCGTACACACCATAAAATTTGCAGCATTTGAAGGTGCAAACAGAACAGTTTTTAAGGACAGAAAAGAATTTGAAGGCTCTTTGTTCAAACAGCTTGACGAAGCTTATGGTGCAATTCAGATGTTTAATCACGTTCAGGCTGATTATGTGGGACTGGAGAGAATAGACCGTTACGATTACCCTATGGAAGCTATCCGTGAAGCGTTGCTTAATGCGATAGTTCATCGTGAATACAGCTTTTCTGCAAGCACGCTGATAAGCGTATATGATGACAGGCTTGAAATTATCACAATAGGCGGACTTGTTAAGGAAATTACTAAAAATGATATAATGCTTGGGCTGTCTATTTTAAGAAACCGCAATCTTGCAGATGTTTTTTACAGGCTGCACCTGATTGAAGCTTACGGCACAGGTATGCCTAAAATAAAGGAATGTTATGCTGATAAGGGTGTTGAGCCTACGATTGAAATAACTGATAATGCGTTTAAGATTACGCTTCCAAATCTTAATTTTCATAAGGCTGACAATAAAAAATCAATAACGCTTTCCGCAAGAGAAAAGCAGATAATGGAGTATATGGACAGCCATGAAAGTATTACCCGACCTGTTGTTCAGAAATTGACGGGATGTTCGCAGACAACTGCAATTACTACGCTTAATGAGTTGGTGAAAAAGGGATTGCTTGTTAAAGTGGGTAACGGAGGAATAACGCAGTATACACTTGGCAGATAGTTCTATAATAAGTGTCTTGTTTTGGAAATATATCATTATTTTTAGTATTGTATTCGTGTTGCATAGCTAGTATTATTTATTAATTCAGAAAAGGAGGGTATGGTTTAGGTTTACTATATCATACAAGCTTACATTATGAAACCAATTAAGAAAAAAATAGGAGAAAAAAATTATATACAATTTGCCACTAATGGAGATACAATAAAAAGTACCGATGATATTCTTAATTCCTGGAGAAAACATTCTTTTAATTATCCTGAAGCTACAAATGAATCGCAAGGATTTCGTTCTGCACAATTAGGTGCAATCTATGCAATTAAATCACACTGGACAGTTTTAAATTCTACAGTTACAATTGTTATGCCTACCGGAACAGGTAAAACAGAGGTAATGATAGCAACTGTTGTATCAGAAAAGTGTAAAAAAACATGCATCATTGTGCCGAGTAGCCTATTGCGCAAACAAACTGTTGAAAGATTTACAAACCTTGGGAAACTGCGTGAAATAGGTTCAATAAGTGACAAACATGAAAATCCTGTTATAGGATGTTTAAGTTCATCACCTAAAAGTGCAGCGGAACTCCAAGATTTAATTTATAAAAGTAATGTAATAGTAACTACAATGTCTTTGCTTATCTCAAGAAATTTTACTAATGAGTATATTAATTTATTATCATCTTCATGTGATACATTAATAATTGATGAAGCACATCATGTTCCTGCAGAGTCATGGGATAAGGTGAAAAAATCATTTCAATCGGTAAGATGTTTACAATTTACTGCTACTCCATTTAGAAATGATGGTAAAAAAATTGATGGAAATATTATTTATAACTTTCCACTATCACTTGCTCAAAGTCAAGGATATTTTAAACCAATTAATTTTTACCCCATTTATGAATTTGATGAGGAGAAAAAGGATTATTCAGTTGCGTTAAAAGCAGTTGAACTCCTAAAAAAAGATATATCAGAAAACTGTCCCCATCTACTGCTTGTTAGATCAGCAACACAAAAGAGAGCCAGATATTTATTTGATAATGTGTATAATAAGTATTTTTCTGATTATTGTCCTGTGCTTATAATAAGTGGAAATTCAGCAACAGAAAACAAAAAGAAACTCGATGATGTAAAAAATGGTAAATCTAAAATAATAGTATGTGTAGATATGTTTAGCGAGGGAATAGATATACCACAATTAAAAATATGTGCTATTCATGATAAGTATAAATCTTTGCCAATAACTATGCAATTTATAGGGCGTTTTGCAAGAGCACAAGATGGTTTGGGTGAAGCTTCTGTTGTTGCAAATGTTGTTGATGAAGATATTCAGGAATCGTTAAGTGAATTATATTCACAAGATGCAGATTGGAATAAAATACTCAAATCATCTTCGGAAGAAAAGATAGGTCGTGAAGTTGAATTACAAAAACTTTGTGATGGATTTACAGGAACAGAGATAATTCCATTAAACCAAATTAAGCCTAAAGTAAGCATGTTTATGTATACTACTGAAAAAAAGGAATGGAATTGGAAAAGATGGAATAAGGTTTTTAATGAGGAGAATTCCAATTACTATATAAATGAGCAAGAAAAGATGTTAATAGTTACTGAAATGAATACTGATAATGTTGATTGGACTTCTTGCCGTGATATATACAATAAAAATTGGAATCTACATATTCTTTATTGGAATGAACAAAAGAAAGTGTTTTTTATAAATACTACAGAGAAAGGAACAGCTGATAGATTTGCAACAGCTGTTTTTGAAGATGCAAAACGCATTTCTGGTGAAAAGGTATTTAAATGTCTTTATGGTATTAATAGATTAATGTTATCTGCAGTAGGATTAAAAACTGTGATTTCAAATCATCGTATTAGATATCGTATGTTTGCAGGTGTTGATATAGCTGAAGGTATAACAGGTGCAAACAAAGAAAGTTCCACAAAATCAAATATATTTGGGCTTGGATACGAACACGGGGAAAATGTTAGTATAGGTTGTTCTTATAAAGGAACTATTTGGGCAAGATGGGTTGAAACCATTAATTATTGGAAAAATTGGTGTGATAATCAAGCTGAAAAAATATTGGATCCAAGTATAAATACGGCAGACATTCTAAATGGAGTTCTTATTCCAGAAGAAGCTGATGAAAGACCTAATGTAATGCCTTATCGTATTGATTTGCCTCAAGAAATTGAAATGGATTGGAACGATTCGTTTTTATTTAAAACATCACATAGCGAAATAAATTCACTATGTGTGGAAATTAAATTAACAAACCCTAATGAAAATGATGATATAAGTTTTTATGTTGGAGATGATGAAATCGGTGAAGAGCTTGTTCTTAGAGTAACTAAAGGCAATTATAATTTTGAGCATAAAAGCGGTTCAGAATTAAATGTTTATTATAGAAATAAACATTTAGGAACACTTAAAGAGTTTTTACAAGAGTATCCTCCTACCATTTGGTTTGTTGATGGTTCATCAATGGAGGGTAATATATTGGTGAAAAGCAAAAAAGATTATTCAGTAGCTTTTCCAGAATCAAAGAAAATAGTATGGGATTGGGAAAATATTGATATTACTGTTGAATCGCAACGTGAAGAAAAAAATCCCAATAGTATACAATACAGAACAATCGCAGAGTTAAAAAAGACTCAAAAGTACAATGTGATTTTTGATGATGATGGTTCAGGAGAAGTTGCTGATGTTGTGGCTGTCATAGAAGATGACGAGAACAAAGAAATTATTTTTGAATTATACCATTGTAAATATTCTCACGAAAAAAACCTGGAAGCAGAGTGAATGATTTATATGAGGTATGTGGTCAGGCTGAAAAGTCAATTAGATGGACTAAAAACGTTACTAATATGCTTAATCAATTATTAAAGCGTGATGTTCTAAGAAATAGAAAAAATCCAAAATCATCACGTTTTGAAGTTGGCGATAAACTAATAATTAAGCGAATAATTAACAAACTGAGATTTTATCCTACAAAATTTAAAATATTTATTGTTCAACCTGGTGTTGATAGTACAAAAATAACTCCAGAAATGGATAGAATACTTTGTTGTTCAGAAGGATACTTAAGTGATACATCAGATATTCCTCTAACATTAATATGTTCATAATGAATTATGACATATAAAAAATTTTATAGGAATGATTTAATGCTATGAAAATCGCGAGTCGTGAGATGGATGAATTTGTGTACTATTTGTGCACCAAGTACACAAAAAACAGCTAAAAATGACTTTAAAACACAAAAAGTAAGATTGGCTCAAACCACGCAATATCGCCATTTGCTTGAGTTGACAAAAAATCACTTTTAATGAGGTTAATGCCTCCAAAACCGCGTGTCGTGAGTTCGAATTTTACTGCCCCTGCCAAAATTTACGACAAGTCGTCAACTCAAAGTCCGTAGATATGTCATCTACGGACTTTTTCTTTTTGTGTGAAATTTGTCGAAATACCACTTTGGTTACTATTTGGTTACTACGGTAACCATAAATAAAAATATTGTCCGATTGTCACATTTCCGTAACTTATGTCATATCCCTTTTAGATTCTGAAATATGACTGTTAATTTTTGTACTGATTTATCTAAGAACATTTTTTTCAAAAAACTATATACTTAAAGCTTACATACAGAATTATAAAGTGAATTAAAAGTAATTTACTTTAAAGTCAATAATTATATGAGTGCTGATGGTTACTGTTTGGTTACCCAAAAATTTTCCATACCTTTTGACTCTCACCTATGCATAAGCCTTATAATATATGCATAAGGTACCTTAAATTCAGATGAAAGGAAAAGGATTATGAAAATAGGAGAGTTTGCAAAGGCTGTGGGAACACGGATTTCCGTACTTCGTCATTATGACAGGGAAGGCTTGCTTTGTCCTGTATTTACCGATAAATTTACGGGATACAGGTACTATGACGAAACGCAGACAGAGCGGTATTACCGTATTGCTGAACTGAAAGACGCAGGCTTTAGTCTTGCCGAGATAAGAGAAATGCTGAACGGATGCGGTGACATTGATGAGCTTTTCAGGAATAAGAAGCTACAGCTTGAGCAGACCCTGCATAATCTTGAAAAGGTTAAGAAAAATATGTCAGCAGTAAAATTTGATGAGAATAGTTTTGAGCCGATTACCGAAAACATTGATATGCCATTTGAAAATGACGAAAGGGTAGTGGGCAAGTGGGAGATAGTCAGCGATGAAGCCGTGCAGGCAGGAGATAAAAAGCGTGAGCTGTATTTTCTGCCGAATGGAGAGCGTTACTGGTGTTACGGCTGGACAAAGGGCAAGCTTTTGTATGATGATGGCTACAACACCTTTGCCAACGACTACACTATTGAAGAGCATACCGACGGCTTGTATATGGTAGTGCGGTTCAAATCCTACGATTATATGAAGTCAGGCAAGCTTACCCCTGTTGTGCTTAAACAGCTTGACAACAAGCGTTACACCAAAGACGGCATTGCACGAAAGGACAATATCGACCTGCCATTCAGAAATGATGAACGGGTTATAGGCAAGTGGAAGACAGTTGACTATATCCTTACCAAAGATGAATTTTCGCCTGTTGTCAATAATGATAAGCAACTTTATTTTAAAGAAGCTGAATTTTTTGAGAATGGCAGCTGCACCGTAAAATACAGCGATGAAATTATCAGCGGCAATGATATGATTTGCTGGACTAAAGGCTATATGCTGAAAAAGTGGAACAGTACCGCTTGTGCATATGAAATCCGCAATTCAGACGGCAGAGATTATCTTATTATGGAATGGAAAAGCGGCGATTACCGCTGGGGCGGAATGGATACGGATTATTATGTTTTTATAAGAGAGTAAAAAAGCACCGCTATGCTGCGATTAAACAGCATAGCGGTGCTGCTATTCTTACTCATCATTTAAGCGATATAGTAACTTTTTGAACATATTTCCGAATTTAACATTTCTCAAACATTTCGCAAAAACATCTCAAACAAACCTGCTATATAATACAGACATTAAGATACAGAAAGGAAGATAAATATGGAAAACAAATTTGAATACACTTACTCAGCACTCCAAAATGCGGAAATTGAAAAAATCAGAAAGAAATACGCTCCTCAGACGTCTGCCGAGTCAAAGCTTGAGCAGATAAAAAAGCTGGATAGCAGTGTCGAGAGCAAAGGTATTGCCTGTGCTCTTGCAATAGGAATACCGGGGTCGCTTATCCTTGGGCTTGGTATGTGCTGTTGCCTTGTATGGACAAATTTATTTGTGCTTGGAATTTTTGTCGGAATTCTTGGTATTGTGATGTGCGGTGCGGCATATCCGATATATAAAAATAAAATTAATAAAAGGCGTGCAGAGGTTGGTCCTCTGATTTTGAAGCTTACCCAAGAAATTGAAAATAATAAATAAAAGGAGAAATGATTATGTCAAAGCTTGTTGAAATGAATGAAAAAATTGAAGGTGCAGTTGTCGGCGGCTACAAAAAGATTGAGAAAGGCGTTGTTGACGGGTATAAGAAAATCGAAAAGGGCGCTGTCGAAGGATTTGAAAAAGTATCCGACAAATTTGTTGAAAAGCTTTTTACCCGTGAGGGAGAAACGGTTGAAGAGGCAAAGAAACGTATGGCTGAAAATGCTAAAAACGCAGGAAAATAAAATCAAGGCAGTCCTGTTCAAAATGGGACTGCCTTAATTTTACTTTATCAGCTCATCTGTGAGCCTTATGATTTCCGGAGCGATTTTTTCACGCTCCTTTTTGTTACATAGCTGTAAAGGGGATATGCGGCAGATACCATTACAATTCCGACAATACCCACGATTATTCCCAACACGAACAGCTCTGTCCATACCATACACATAGACATTCCCGTTCCGAGAATAAGTGCACCGATAATTCCGACAACAAGTGAAATTACCGTGCCCTTTCTTGTTACGCTTTCATCAAGACGGCGAAGCTGCTCCATTTTGTCAGCTTCTTTCGGTACGTATTTTTCACGGATTTTCTTTATTTCCTCCTGCTCTTTGGCAGAGTAGGTATAGCTGAAGGTTTCCTTATTCTCCATAGGTATCGTTCTCCATAATCTGTTTTATTTCCTTTGAATTTTTAACAATGCTGTAAACCGACATTGCGACAATAATTATGCTTACGCCTGCACCAGTCAGCATAATAAAAATCTGCTTGTTTTCAGTTGACATATCCTTACCGAATTCGGAAAACATTGCCGTTTCCAGCGAAAGCATTGAAACAAGTGCCGCAGCCATGCCGATAATTTTTGTCATGGACATCACGGGACTGCCAAGCTTTCTGTATTTCACAAGATTTACGATTGCGACTGTTGTAATATAGAATGTGTACGCCGCCATAACGTAGATAAGTATGCCGTGATATTCATAACCCTTGTTCTGATACAATATCATAAGCACCGCACCTGACAGAGCAAGATTTACCGTCAGCAGAATATATCCGCAAAGACGTGAACGGTGGAGTTCCTTAAAACGGTTATTGCCGATACCAACACGGTTTACAAAGCGTACCAGCAGAAAACGCATTACTGCTAAAATCGTATAGTAAAAGGCAAGCACGAAAAACCACGCTGTATGATATAAAAATCCTGATACGGCATTCAGTGCAACATACAAAAGATTTACTCCAAGTGAGCTGTAAAGGGAAACGTGTGTACGGAATTTCATATCTGTCATAAGTCTTTCGCCTACAGGATTTGCATAAACTTTTTCCTTTGCGGAACGGTAATGCTTAGGTATTATTTTTATACACTTCATTACAATAACAGTCAGAGCGTAAAATGACAGCACATAAGTAAAATAAGCGGCAGGGTGTGCTTCGTAGCCGCCAATAAAGGTATAAACAAGAGCCGCTGTGCAAATCAGTACAAGCAGAATTATTACCCACAAAGGCGGGTAGAGATATTTAATCAGCTTTTTCCATTCCAACGGTTTCACCCCTTTTAAGCTTTACGGTAAATGTACTGCCCTTACCGACTTCGCTTTCCACAGTAATTTCTCCCTGCATAATATCAACCACACGTTTCACAAGTGCAAGTCCCAGACCGTTTCCCTGCATAGCGTGAGAAGTATCTCCCTGATAAAATTTTTCAAAGATGTGTTTGCCTGTTTCTGCGGAAATTCCACAGCCTGTATCAGAGATTTTTACTGTTGCATATTCATCATCAGCGGAGAGTGAAACGGAAACAGTACCGCCGTTTTCGGTAAATTTAAATGCGTTTGAGAGCAGGTTATTCCACACAAGAGAAAGCAGTTCAGAGTCAGAATTGATATAAACGCCGTCATCGATTTCCGTTTCAATGTCAATGCTTTTTTGTTCCCATATTTCCTCAAACTGCAAAAGACTTTCGCAAAGCTGTTCGCTTAAATCAAAGTGTTCTGGTACAGGGAAAATCTGTTGATTTTCAAGCTTGTTAAGCTTTAAAATATTTGTGATAAGACTTGCAAGTCTGCGTGAATTATCGGTAATGCCCTTTGCGTATTCGATACGCTTTTCATCAGGCAAATCAGGTGTCTGAAGCATTGTTCCGTAATTCTGCATTACCGAAAGGGGAGTTTTCAGCTCGTGGGAAACGTTTGCGATAAAGTCGGTGCGGAGGGTTTCAACGCTTCCAAGTTCCTCCGCCATTTTGTTGAAGCAGGAGATGATGCTGTTGAAGCTTTCATAAGCATAATTATCGTACAGCGGTTCGATGCGTACCGAAAAATCGCCCTTTGTAATTTTTTCACCTGCGGAGACGATGCGCTTTGTGGGACGGTCAACCATAAGCCTGCGGCGTACAGCATCAATTACGGTAAAAAGCAGGCTTATAAGCACCACGTTGCCGAAAGTGAGCTTTGCAGCAGCGGATATGTTTTCCTCGGTAAAGGTCAGGTCAAGAGTGTTTGCGATTACCGTTATAAAAAGCGTCATACAGCAGGTTACAACAAATGCCGCAATGAGAAAAAACACGAACCAGTTGTTCAGACCGTGGAGAATTTTTTTGTAATTCACTTTATCACCGCCTTGTAGCCAAGTCCGTGAACGGTAACAATTTCAAAGTCAGTACATTCTGAAAGCTTGCTTCGGAGTTTAGTCATATATACGTCAACGGCACGGGGAGCTGTTTCTGTGTCTGCGTCCCAGAATTCGTCCATAAGCTGTGTACGGGTAAAGGTCTTTTTGGGGTAGGAGAGAAGCTTGTAAAGAATTGAAAATTCTCTTGTTGTCATGGGGATTTCTTCATCAGCAAGATATGCCGTATGCTCGTCAGCGTCCATAATAAAGCTTCCGATTTCAAGCTTTCTGCTTGATGCAATTTTTGCACGTCGGAGAAGTGCACCTATACGCAGGAACAATTCGTCAAGGTCGATAGGCTTTACCATATAATCGTCAATTCCCACACGATAGCCACGCTGTTTTGAGGCAAAATCGTCTCTTGCTGTCATAAACAGAATAGGAATTTCATTATTGAGTGAGCGCACAGTTTTTGCAAGCTCAAAGCCGTCAATTTCGGGCATCATTATATCCGAAACAATAAGGTCGAACACCGTTTCATACATTGCGTCATAGGCTTCATTTGCCGAAAGACAGCCTATTGCTTCATATCCGCTGTTATTAAGAAATGTGCAGACCGTTTTGTTCATTTCACGGTCGTCCTCAACTACCAGTATCTTGAACATCGCTTTACCTCCAATGATTTTTTCTTTATGATAACACAGAAATGTTAAAGTTTTGTTTCTGTTTGAGCATTGCGAGAGATTTTTAATATAAAAATTGAGAGGAGAAAGCATTGGTAAGTTATAAGAGAGTAAAAACTGAAAAAAGCATTTGACCTGCTGCCTGCACTTGCTCTGACAGCTGTTATAAAATGATTGAAAATCAAGTGAAGATATGATACAATAAGGAAAAAGACAGGAGGAAAAAAATTGTTCAAGAGATTTTTAAGCTACTATAAACCGCATAAAAAACTGTTTGTGCTTGATATGCTTGCTTCGTTGAGCGTCGCACTGCTTGGAATTTTATATCCGATTGTTACAAGAACAATGCTCAATGACCTTATACCGAATAGAGAGTATCGTATGATTATAATTGCAGGCGTATCATTGTTTGTGCTGTATTTTATCCGTATGCTGCTGAACTATTTTATTCAGTATCAGGGGCATATGATGGGCGTAAGAATGCAGGGGCAGATGAGGAGTGAAATGTTCCGTCATCTTGAAAAGCTGCCCTTCAGCTTTTATGACAACAACGAAACGGGAAAGATTATGTCCCGAATGACAAGCGACCTCAACGAAATTGCCGAGCTTGCACATCACGGACCTGAAAACTTTATTATTACAGGTATAACTATTGTTGTATCGTTTCTGTACCTGACAAGCATTGATGTATGGCTGACGCTTATTGTTTTTGCCTGCGTACCTGTGCTTGTTTTTGTGTCCCTTACGCTCCGTAAGAAAATGAGAGCAGCTTTCCGTGAAAGTCAAGCTGCAATTGCACAGATAAACGGCTCTCTCCAGAGCAGTATTGCAGGAATTCGTGTTACAAAAGCCTTTACCAACGAGGAAAGGGAAACGGAGAAATTTGAAGAAGGCAACTCGCAGTTTATGGAGGCAAGACGTGACGCATACAAGGCAATGGGACAGTTCCATTCTGCCACAACAATGATAACCGATGTGTTCAATGTTGTTGTGCTTATTGCAGGCGGTCTGTTTTTATACAGCGGCAGAATAAACTTTGCTGATTACTCTGCATTTATCGTTTCAATCAACCTTTTTCTTGGCCCCGTAAATACCCTTATCCGTTTTATGGAGCAGTTCCAGAACGGTGTCGCAGGCTTTGAGCGTTTTGTTGAGATTATGGAAACAGAGCCTGAAACAAACGGAGAAAAAGCTGTTGCCGTTGCACGTCTTGACGGTGAAATCGAGTTCAATAACGTTAGCAGCAGTTATGCCGAGGGGAAGGAAGTATTGAAAAATGTCTGCCTTTCTATCGGCAAGGGCAAGACTTTTGCACTTGTCGGGCCAAGCGGCGGAGGAAAAACAACGCTGTGTCACCTTATTCCGCATTTTTATAAAATAACGGACGGTGACATTCTTATTGACGGCAAGTCGCTGAAAAATATCACTGTCGAATCTTTAAGGCAGAATATCGGTATTGTTCAGCAGGATATTTATCTTTTCAATGCAAGCATCCGTGAAAATATTCTTTACGGCAAGCTTGACGCAACAGACGAAGAAGTTATTGAAGCGGCTAAAAAAGCGAACATTCACGATTACATAATGTCACTTGAAAACGGCTATGATACTGTAATCGGTGAGCGTGGAGTACGTCTTTCGGGCGGTCAGAAGCAAAGGCTTTGTATTGCGAGGGTGTTCCTTAAAAATCCGCCTATTCTTATTCTTGATGAGGCTACAAGCGCACTTGACAATGCTACCGAAATTCAGATACAGAAATCCCTTGATGAATTGAGCGAGGGACGTACAACAATCGTTGTCGCACATCGTCTGTCAACCATAAAAAATGCAGATGAAATTGCTGTTGTGGACAATGGTGAAATTACTGAACAGGGTACTCACGAACAGCTTCTGGAGCTGGACGGAACTTATGCACAGCTTTACAAACAGCAATTCAGGGAAATATAAATTGCTGTATTAAGAACCGATTTTCAGTTGCATCAAAGTAAAAATCACCGCTATGCTGCAATTAAACAGCATAGCGGTGTTGCTATTTTTCATCATTCTTTTTAGGCAGAGGAAGAATGTTATGTAATGTGTCAGCTGCAGCAGCGTCAGCACTCTGAATTGCGTGAACGTAAATGCGGCTTGTGGTTGCGTGGAGAAATTCATCAGTTTCCTTAACTACATCATTATTAATAAAGCTTTGAAAAATCCGAATATATTTCACTTGATGTCAGATTATATTCTGTTGCAAACAATTCTCTGCTGATGTTCTGCACCTGCCTTTTGGTAATTATAACATAACAGTTGTTATGTCATCAAGGGGATTTGAAGATATTGAAAATGTTGACATTTTCCGCACTGTATGCTATAATACATAACGCTGGTTCGGAGGGCAGAACATTCAACGGAAATGTAATGCTGGATAAGACCGCAGGCTGAGATGCCTGCTGTTTTATCCGGCTTTTTTTATGGAGGGATGGAAATGAAAAACAACAGCTTTACTGAAGGGGCGATACTGCCGAAGCTTCTGAAATTTATGCTGCCTGTATTATTTGCAATGTTTTTGCAGGCGATGTACGGTGCGGTTGACCTTCTTGTAGTGGGACAATTCGGCACGGACGCTGACGTGTCCGCCGTGTCAACAGGCTCGCAGATTGTACTGACAATAACAAATCTCATTGTCAGCTTTGCGATGGGAATTACCGTTGCGGTTGCACAGCGTATCGGGCAGAAGCGTCCAGAAGAAGCGGCACAGACAATAGGCACGGGACTTATAATTTTTGCAATAACTGGAGCTGTTTTTACCGTTATAAGTGTTGTATGTGCAGATGGACTTGCGGCAATAATGCATGCCCCCGAGGAAGCCTTTGACCTTACAACAGACTACATAAGAATATGCGGAGGAGGGTTTATTGCAATCACGGCATACAATCTGCTGGGAAGTATTTTCAGAGGACTTGGCGACTCAAAAACCCCGTTGATTGCGGTGGGTATTGCCTGCGTGTTCAACATCATCGGCGACCTGTTCTTTGTTGCTGTGTTAAATCTCGGTGCGGCAGGTGCGGCGATTGCAACGGTTATTGCACAGCTTATCAGTGTTGTGATTTCATTCTTTATAATCAGAAAAAAGGAGCTTCCTTTTAACCTGAAAAAATCTCATCTTAAAATTGAGAGAGCGTATGCAAGGACAATCCTTCGCATCGGTACACCGATAGCTTTGCAGGATTTTCTTGTGGGAATATCCTTCCTTGTTATGCTTGCAATCGTGAACAGCCTCGGTGTAACAGCTTCCGCAGGTGTTGGTGTAGCGGAAAAGGTTTGTGCGTTCATAATGCTTGTGCCTGCGGCTTTTATTCAGTCAATGTCAGCTTTTGTCGCACAGAATTACGGTGCAGGGCATACCGACCGTGCTGTAAAGGCACTCAAAAGCGGAATTGCGGTATCAATGTGCTTCGGTGTTGTGATGTTCTGGGTAACATTTTTCCATGGCGACTTGCTGGCAGGAATATTCTCTAACAGACCCGATACGGTAAGTGCTGCGTGGGATTACCTGAGGGCATACGCAATTGACTGTCTGCTGACTTGCTTCCTTTTCTGCTTCATAGGTTTTTACAACGGTCTGGAGAAAACGAAATTTGTTATGGTGCAGGGCATAGTGGGTGCGTTTCTTGTAAGAATACCCGTTGCGTTTGTGATGCAGCATATCGGCAATGGTTCGCTGTTCCTTATCGGACTTGCGACACCTTGTTCCACGGTTTTGCAGATTATTATGTGCTTTGCGGCTTATGTGCATTTTAAGAGGAGTGTTCGTGGCAATCAGATACAGACCACTGATAAATATTGAGGTTAAAACAAACAGCATACCGACTAAAAATCGGTATGCTGTAATTATACTGCTGATTTTCGGCTGTTCGGTGATTTTTACAAGTTCAAAATAATGTTTGCTGTGGATGTGCTTATGGGCAGGTGGATAAATATTCCTTGAAAGAATAGTCAACTTTTTTAATTATGAGAGTTGACAATATGTGACTTGCACGATATATTACGAATTACCATATTTACTGCCAAAATATAGAATATTTGCCTAATTTTAAGCGAAATGTGTCCCAAAACATTGACAAACACGATAAAAAGTATATAATTTAAGTATAGCATTTGCAGGATTGCCGACAAAATCCTGCATTTTGGCAATATAAGCCAAAATTTTGTGCATATTATTACTTAACCGGAAAAACATTTTCCGGAGAAAGGGAATGTTATGAGAAATTTAAAAATGTCAAAGAAACTGTTGGTCGGATTTGGTTCAGTGCTTTTGCTGCTGATAGTGATTGTCTATTTCGCTGCAAGTGCATTCAAGACAGTGGGAAATCTTCTGACCGAATTTTATGAAGAACCGTTTGCAGATGTTCAGATTGCTGACGAATTTATGCTTGACGTAAATCTTGCGGCTAAGAATATGCTGTTTGCTTCTTCCTCCCCGGATGACGCTGAAACAGCTGAGCGTCTGGATATGGCGGAAGCGAATATTGCTGATATGGAAAATTCGCTTGCAGAGCTGAAAAAGCACTACACGGGCGATATGGCGGATGTTGATACGATTGAAAAGAATATTGAGCCTATCAGAACAACTCTCCAGCATTTCAGAACTGCTGCCGAAAATCACGATGCAGAGGCGGCCTTCAAGGTTTACAAGAGCGAGATGCTTCCTGAGCTTCAGGCAATTCAGGCTGCTGCACAGAATATATGTGAATATGAAAAAATCAAAGCTGAGGAAATGTACAAAGAAGCTGAAAACCGTGCAAGTATGACTGCCATTATCATTTCTGTGATTGGTATTGCGGCACTTGTAATCGGCGTACTCATTGCACTTATTATCACTAAGAGCATTGTATCCGCACTTAAGAACGTTGAGAATGCCGCTGACGAAATGGCAAGAGGCAACTTCGATGTGGATATTACATATTACTCCAAGGATGAGCTCGGTTCTCTTGCTGATTCTATGAGAACTATGGCTTCAAACACAAACAATGTTATCTGGGATATCAATAAGATGCTTGACAGCATTGCTGAGGGTGACCTTTGCACTGATACTGAAAATGAAGCTATGTATGTCGGTTCATTCACAGGAATACTTCAGCAGCTGCGTGCATTTACAAGCCACCTCAATGACACTGTTACACAGATCAATGTTGCTTCAGACCAGGTTTCCGTTGGTGCTGACCAGGTTTCTGAAGGTGCACAGTCCCTCTCTCAGGGTGCAACAGAACAGGCTTCCTCTGTTCAGGAGCTTGCGGCTACATTTGAGGTTATCGCTAATCAGATCAAGGAAAACGCTGAGGACGCTGAAGAAGCAAACAGCAAGACAAACCTTGCAGGGGCTGAAATGCAGGAAGCTACCGAAAAGATTTCCGAGCTTGTAGAGGCAATGAACGAAATCAGCACTTCCTCTGACGAAATTCAGAAGATTATCAAGACTATCGAGGATATTGCATTCCAGACAAATATTCTTGCACTCAATGCCGCTGTTGAAGCCGCAAGAGCAGGTGCGGCAGGCAAGGGCTTTGCGGTTGTTGCTGACGAGGTAAGAAACCTTGCAGGAAAATCTGCAGAGGCTGTAAACAATACAACGTCTCTTATCGAGGGCACGGTTGCGGCTATTGAAAGAGGCAACGCACTTGTTGACGAGGTTGCTGAAAAGATGACAGGTGTTGCGAATGCGGCAGGTGCGGTTGCACTTATCAACAGCAAGATTTCGGCAGGTTCCAGAGAGTCTGCAGAATCCATTACACAGCTTACTGTCGGCGTAGAACAGATTTCCGAAGTTGTTCAGACAAACTCTGCAACAGCAGAAGAATCTGCGGCGGCATCCGAAGAGCTTTCGGGTCAGGCACAGATGCTCAAGGACCTCATCGGTTACTTCAAGGTTCAGTAAATTTTCAGCATATCAATAGAATTATAAATCGGCATCGTTTAAAGCGGTGCCGATTTTTGTTGGTGGTGCAGACATTGTATTTATAATGATAGATTCAATGACAAATTTCAATTAATAAGTATGCAGCTAACTTGTGAAGAGCAATCTTTGCAGGGTATTTGCATAGACTTGAATGCGCTCAGATATTGGGTGTGAATTTTCTTTAAGAAAATTCACAAATGGTCTTCTCAAAATCGGTCAATAGTATTATAATATCATTGACCGATACAGTCAGGAGGAGTAAAATGAACGAGAAATTCTTTTCGCTGTCCGAGGAAAAACAGCTTGCAATCATCAATGCGGGCTATCGGGTGTTTTCACAGAACAGCTACAGGAAAAGTCCTATGAGTGAAATTGCTGCGGAGGCAGACATAAGCAAGTCCCTGCTTTTCTACTATTTCAGAAACAAGAGTGAGTTGTATCTTTATCTGCTTGATACCGCTGTTGAAACTACATACAGATATATGCAGGAGTACGGCAGTAGTGATGATGACGGCTTTTTTGATATTATTTATAAAGGTATAAAGGCAAAGGTTGCGATGATGAAAAAGCACCCCGACATAACAGTTTTTACGCTTAAATGTTACTATGAAACCGACCCTGAGGTCTGTGATGAAATTCGGAAAATAATCGGGCGCACGGCTTCGTTTGAAGCAAATGCGGAATTTTTCAGGATTGACCCTGACAAGTTTGTGGAGGGACTGGATTTGCAGATGATGTATACGGATATTTACCTTGCTACTGAGGGGTATCTGTGGGAGAAAACCCAGCGTGGTATACTGAATGTTGAGGAAGCGGAAAATGATTTTAAGAAGATGATAGATTTCTGGAAGAAGATTTATCTCAGAAAGGAGTGACAATATGCTTTGGAATGCAAAAAACGGGTGCGTACACATTGGTGACACGGATATGATCTACGCTTCTTTCGGCTACGGCAGCAAGACATTTATTGTATTGCCAGGCTTGTCTGACGGGCTGCTTACAGTGAAAGGAAAAGCGTTGTTGCTGGCAAAGCCTTTTGCAGATTTTTTCAAGGATTATACCGTGTATATGTTCAGCAGAAAGAACGAAATGCCTGAGGGTTATTCCATAAGGGATATGGCGGCTGACCAGGCAAGGGCATTGAAAGAACTGGGTATAACAAAAGCAAGCGTTATGGGTGTTTCTCAGGGAGGAATGATTGCACAGTACATTGCAATTGATTATCCAGAATTGGTGGAAAAGCTGGTTATAACTGTATCGGCACCAAGAGTGAATGAGATTATACACGATGGGGTAAGTTCGTGGATTGAAATGGCTGTGAAGGGTGATCACAAAAGCCTTATGATTGACACGGCGGAAAGAGGTTATTCGGAAAAATATCTGAAGGCGTACAGAAAGATTTATCCTGTTATCGGTATGGTAGGAAAGCCGCACAGCTACGACAGATTTCTTATAAATGCAAGGGCAATTCTGAAGTTTAATGCCTATGATGAACTGGATAAAATTATTTGTCCCACATACATCATCGGCGGAGATGATGACAAGACAGTTGGTGTGCAGGCTTCCTACGAAATGAATGAGCGCATAGCGAACAGCAAACTGCATATTTACAATGGTCTTGGTCATGCGGCTTACGAGGAAGCAAGTGACTTTTATCAGAGAGTATATGATTTTCTGAAAGATTGATTTGTCAGTATAAAGATAACCTGTGGATTGGTTTCCACAGGTTATTTTTCAGTACAATGATATAGTGTATATTACATTTCGGACAAATAATATTTTGTTATTCATAAGCTGTAAGTTTTTGAATTTCAGAGAACAAATGGATTTTTGTACTTGCTTTTTATTATATGTTTGGGAAGTTTTATTATAAATAAATTCAGGTTTAAAATCAGATTTAAGGATTATTTAATAATTGACCTGCTATAATGAAATCACAACGAGGAAAGGGGAACTGAAATGTATCTCAATATACTGAAAAAAGACCTGAAAAGAAAAAAAGCGATGAACGTAATTCTGCTGGTGTTCATTATACTTGCAACAATGTTCGTATCATCAAGCGTGAACAATATCATCAGCGTTACATCTGCGCTGGACGATTACATTAAAATGGCAGACGCACCTGATTATTTGATTATGACAATGGATAAATCATTAACTGCGGATGTTGATAAAGCAATAAGCTCAGCCCCGTCAGTTGAACGCTTTGGTTCTGAAAAAATTATATTTTTGACAGCAGATCATATGTCTTTTGAAGATGAAAGCATAACTGCTGTAAATGGCACAAATATGCTTCATAGTGACAAGGATCTTTCAATGAATTATTTTCTGTCAGATGGCAGCATTCTCGAAACCGTAAATAAGGGTGAGATGTACATAACTGATGGCAAGGGGCCGATCGGACTTGAAACAGGAGATAAAATCAAAATTGAAATCGAAGGTATAAGCCGTGAATTCACCTTTGCAGGTACCATCAAGGACGCCGCTTTAGGCTCAAGCATGAACGCCATGGTCAGATATATCATAAACGGTGAGGATTTTGAATACTTTACTTCCAATGAAATAATTAGTAATTATACAGGCAATCTTTATTATCTCCACACCAATGACCTTGATAAAACAATATCGGAGCTTTCCGACGCTTCTGAAAGTTTTGCTTTTACAGGCGACAGAGCTTTGCTGAAATTCACCTACGTTTTTGATATGATGGTAACGGGTATTATTCTTGTAGTAAGTATTATTCTTATCGCAATTGCTTTCGTTGTTCTCCGCTTCACTATTACATTCACACTTTCCGAAGAATTCCGTGAAATCGGAGTTATGAAGGCAATCGGTATCGGCAATTTCAAAATCAGAGGTCTGTACCTTGTAAAGTATATGGGCCTTTCCGTAATCGGCTCAATTATTGGTCTTGTACTTAGCTTCCCATTCGGCAATATGCTTATGAGTTTTACATCAAAAACAATCATTATCAATAATCAGAACCCTATTTTCATCAACATTCTTTGTGCTGCGGCTGTGGTAGCGGTAATCCTGCTGTTCTGCTACGGATGTACAGGCAAGGTAAAGAAGCTTACCCCTATTGATGCAATCAGAAACGGTCAGACAGGTGAACGCTTCCGCAAAAAGAGCATTATGAGTCTTGGAAAATCAAAGCTTGGTGCAACAGCTTTCCTTGCGCTTAATGACATCGTGAGCGCACCTAAAAGATACAGTATAATCACCCTCACCTTTGTACTTTGTCTTTCACTCCTGCTTATTCTTTCAAATACAGTTTACACAATGAACAGCGGTACTCTGATCCACGCTTTCGGTATGGTAGACTGCGACGTTTTCATATCTAACTTTGATACGGAATTTTTAACAGAGGACGGACAGGATAAACTTAAAGACAGTCTTAAAGCTATGGAAGAAAAGCTTGCGGAAAACGGTATGCCTGCAAAATGTGTTCAGGAAGTCGCTTTCAACACGTCTGTTATTTATGGTGAAAACAAAAGCAACATCCCCATTAAGCAATGCACGGGAATAACAATGGATATGTATCAATATACTGCGGGTACTGCACCTCAGAATACAGATGAAATAGCTATAACCCGTATGTCAGCTGAAATGCTTGGTGCGAATATAGGCGATACGGTTATTGTCAGCACCATTGACGGAGATAAGGAATATATCATTTCAGCGTATTTCCAAAATATGAGTAATTTAGGCGAAGGAATATTATTTCACTGCGACGAAGAAATCAACTACGTCCAGTCGATCGGTTCAGGAGCTGCACAGATCATCTTTACCGATAACCCTGATAAGGAAGAAATTCTGAACAGAATTGAAAAAATAAAGGAGCTTTATCCCGAAGCGGAAGATGTAGAAATATCAGAGAATTTTATAGCAGATATGCTTGGCGTTACTGATGTGCTTGATACAGTAAAGACAATGGTTGCAATCCTTACAATCGTTCTTGCGGCACTTATCACCGTACTTATGGAGCGTTCCTTCATTGCAAAAGAAACAGGCGAAATTGCACTTATGAAGGCTATCGGCACACGCAACAGCAAAATCTACGCTTATCACGCACTTAGATTTGCATTTGTGGGAATTATTGCGGTAGTAATCGGTGAGATTTTCGCAATGCCGCTGACACATCTTTGCATTGACCCTATTTTCAAAATGATGGGTATGGAGCTTGCGGTTGATTACGTTACAAACCCTGTTGAACTGTATCTCATCTTCCCGATTGTAATTCTTGTTACAACAACAGCAAGCGCATTCCTCACATCTCTTTACACAAGAAAAATCAAATCCTCCGACACCGCTAACATTGAGTAAGAAAGGGTATTATTATGAATATTTTAGAAGTAAATGACCTCTGCAAAACATATATCGTAAACAAGCGTCAGAACAACGTGCTCAAGAATGTAAATTTCACCGTAAGCGAGGGTGAAATGGTGGCAGTTATGGGGCCGTCAGGTTCGGGTAAATCCACTCTGCTTTATGCTGTTTCAGGTATGGACAGCATCACCGCAGGCGAGGTTTCATTCTGCGGAAAGAACATTGCAAAGATGGGTGCAAAGGAGCTTGCCGACCTCAGACTTGACGAGATGGGCTTTATCTTCCAGCAGATGTATATGCTGAAAAATCTTACTGTACTTGACAACATTATTCTTCCCGCCTGCCAGTCAAGCAAGAACACCGAAAGCCGCAAGGAAACCGTACAGCGCGGTCAGGAGCTTATGCGCAAGCTTGGTATTATCGACATTGCTGACAATGACATCAATGAGGTTTCAGGCGGTCAGTTGCAGCGTGCCTGCATCTGCCGCAGTATGATAAACAACCCGAAAATGATTTTTGCCGACGAGCCTACAGGTGCACTCAACCGCACTTCCTCCGACGAGGTTATGGAGGAGCTTGCAAAGCTGAACAATGACGGTACAACGATTATGCTTGTTACTCACGACGTAAAGGTTGCGGCAAAATGTACAAGAGTGCTCTATATAGTTGACGGAAACATAAAAGGAGAGTATAATTTAGGTAAGTGCGAAAGTGCTTCACAGATGAGAGAGCGTGAACGTGCACTGAATAATTGGCTTATGGAAATGGGCTGGTAATACTTTCTGAGGAGCATTGTTATGGCCACAGACAATCTGCTGAAAAAATTTCATCTCATAAATTTTACCGTCAGAATGCTGATAATCGGATTTCTGGTATTCTGTGCGGTGCAGATGTTTGCGCTCCATATAGTCAATGATGATACCGTACAGCCTGACAGTTCAGGCTTTTACGGGCATAACTACTGTGGAACATTCTTTATTGATATAACATGTGACAATTCCTTTATTGACGAGGAAAGTTACACTAAGGCAATTCAACCAGACAGCAACCCCGTTATACAGGATATCCTGCTTAATACTGCGTCTGTGGTGATGGTGCTTTCGCTTTTGATTTTTCTTCATCGTGCCGATAAGCAGACAATGCACAGCAAACGTACTGCCTGGCTGCTGTTTCTTTCGGGCGGATTGTATGCGGCAGGAAATACAGTTGTTGAAATACAGCTGCTTACGTCTCAGACAGACGGTTTAAAGGGCATTATGGCTACACAAAGCTATTACCCGCAGCTTTATGCTGTTTACGGAATACCGCTTCTGCTTATTGCCTACGGACTTATTCTGCTTTATTATGAGCAGATTTCCCGTGGCAAAAGTGTTATTCCCGTACGGCGTGCACTTAAAATATGCACGTGGTTAACTGCAATTTCCATTTTCGGTTTTATGCTTTGGAGATTTATTATACGCTGTTACGAGCTTTTCAGCGAGAGTAACGCACGTCTGCCGTTTTACTCCGTATTGCTTGACCTGCCGAAATCGGAATGTGTTTCCGACAGTGCTTACACAAAGGTACTTTTGTTAAGATTTGTCAAGGATTTGCCTGTGTTTGCGGCTTCAGCAATTGCAGTACTTGCCTTGATAAAGCTTATGCACTCTGCCGCTGACGGGCAGATAAACACAACCGGAAACCGCCGCCAACTTAAATTTGCGGCACTTGCACTGGCAGTATCCTCTGTGATATTCAATCTTCTCGGACTTGTTGAAGTGAATATGCTGAATGAAAGCTTTACGGGAATTTACGGCGATGTAACCTACACCATAGGAATACGCTCAGGCTGTGAGCCGATGCTGTATGCATTCCTGTTAATCATTATCGAAATCTACCTTCAGGCAATACCACAAACTGAAAAAAGCAGGTAATACTTATGACTGATATTTTAATTGTTGAAGATAACAAAGAGCTTGCAGGCCTGCTGTGTGATTTTCTGCGTGCGGAAAATTACACGGTATCGGTTGCTGAAACAGGTGAAAAAGCCTTGTCGCTGTATGAAAAATACGGCGCAAGGCTTGTTGTGCTTGATATAATGCTGCCTGGGATTGACGGCTTTGCGGTGTGTAAGAAAATCCGTGAGGACAGCAACACACCTATCCTCATCGTCAGTGCTAAAACCGACAAGGAGGACAAGCTTAACGGGCTTATGCTGGGTGCTGATGATTACATTGAAAAGCCATATGACATTGACATAATGCTTGCGAAAATCGGCGGCATTTTCAAGCGGAGATACGCACTCGACGAGATTGTTGACGGCGATTTACGTATCAATAAGGTTAGCCGCACGGTTTACAAAAATGGTGTGCAGCTTGAAATGACCGCGAAAGAATTTGACCTGCTTGTGCTGTTAATTGAAAATAAGGGCAAGGCTCTTACAAAGGAATACCTGTTTAATCAGATATGGGGCAGCGACAGCTTTTCCGAGCAGCAGACCCTTACCGTGCATATAAAGTGGTTACGTCAGAAAATCGAGGGCGATGCAAAAAATCCAAAGCATATTCTGACGGTATGGGGTGTGGGATACAAATATGAAAGCATTTAATAAGATTTTTGTCACGGTGCTTGTGATGATAATTGCTGTATTTGCAATTGCAAATGTAATATTCCTGACAGATAACGGTGAAAGCGGCAGACCTTACCGCGTGGAAATATCAAGGCTTGTCAGCGAAATTGAAAAGGACAGTTTAGAAATTACCGACCTTGCCAACTGTAAGTATGTGACAGGTGTGCTGCGTTTTGAGGATACTGATAATTTTTACAATGCCGAAAGCGATTATGTTGTCCGTGAAATAAACGGGGAACTGTATAGGTTTGATTACAGGGCAAAAAGTGAGGAAAATACGGGAGTAATCCTGACCGTGAACGTGGTTTTAGGAATTATGTCAGCTGTAATTATAGCGGTTATGCTTTACATACGGGTGAAAATTCTCAAACCATTTGAACAGCTTACAGATGTTCCGTATGAACTGTCAAAGGGCAACCTTACCGCACCTGTCAAGGAAACGAAAAACCGTTTCTTCGGTCGCTTTATATGGGGAGTGGATATGCTCCGTGAAAATATGGAGCAGCAGAAAGAGCGTGAACTGAGTTTGCAGAGGGATAAGAAAATGCTGCTGCTTTCTTTGTCCCATGACATAAAAACTCCGCTTTCCGCTATAAAGCTTTATTCAAAGGCGCTGTCAAAGGGACTTTATGACAGCAAAGAAAAGCAGCTTGAAATTGCGGAAAGCATCAATTCAAAGGCAGATGAAATCGAAAGCTATGTAACGCAGATTATTACTGCTTCAAGAGAGGATTTCCTAAGCCTTGAAGTAAACAACGGAGAATTTTATCTGTCGGAACTTGTGAGCAAAATCAGTATTTATTACACCGAAAAGCTATCCCTTGTAAAGACGGATTTCACGGTTGACAGCTATACCGATTGCCTGATAAGCGGTGACATTGACCGAAGCGTTGAGGTTGTGCAGAATATAATGGAAAACGCTATAAAATACGGCGACGGAAAAAATATTGATATAAGCTTTTCCGAAGAGGACGGCTGCACGCTTATTACTGTCAGAAACAGTGGCTGTACGCTTGCCGATACGGATTTGCTCCACATTTTCGACAGCTTCTGGAGAGGTGCAAATGCTGAAAATCAAAAGGGCAGCGGTCTTGGACTCTACATCTGTCGTCAGCTTATGCATAAAATGAGCGGTGATATCTTTGCGGAAATCAAGGATGGATTCATGTATGTTACGGCGGTTTTTGCAAAGGCATAATTAATTATCTGCAGTACAGTTCAATTGCCTCACACATAAATTCAGCGGTGCCTTCACCGTGGTTGTCAATGTTGGTCATGAAGCGTTCATCAGCGGTGTACATCTTGCCAAGTCCCGCAAGGATTTCCTTTGTGCAGGTGTAGAAATTGGCGGAAATGTAATCCTGCCACTTCTTCACAAGCATCTGTGCTTCTTTGCTGTCAGGTGAAAAGCCGTTGTTTCTGCAATCTGCAAATTCAGCCATAAGTGCGGACATTCCTGCGTTTACAGCGTCCCATTTTTCCTTGGAGTAACCCTTGGTTTTCTCGGCACTTTCCTTGTAAGCGTCAGTGTTACCCCACTTTTTCTTCGCTTCCTCAGCATATTGTTCACGCTGAGTCTCAAATTCGCTGTTATCAAATATGTTCATAGTAAAATTTTCTCCTTTCATTGCACCTTCAAGAGCCGTGATGAGCCGTTCAAGACGCTCTTTTTTCAGCGTCAGCAAATGTTTCTGCTCTTTGAGTGCGTTCTGCTTGTCGTAATCGGGAGAGGACAGAATTGCCTGAATATCCTTCAGAGGAAAATCCAGCTCCCGATAGAACAAAATCTCCTGCATACGCTCAAGACAGCGTTCATCATAGAAGCGGTAACCGTTCTGTTCGTCAACAGAGGATGATTTCAACAGTCCGATTTCATCATAATAGTGAAGCGTGCGCACGCTTACACCTGTAAGTTCTGCAAATTCTTTTATGTGCATTTTCACATTATCGCCTCCCGTATTTCAGATTATATACTATGACGTAACGTTAAAGTCAATAGGTTTTTGAAAATTATATCATATTTTTTCTGCAAGAGCAATAAAGGTTGTTTTTTCAGTTGTTGTATGCTATAATTATGATTGAAATTTTCAAAGGAGGCATCGTTATGTGTGGACTGTTATCCAATTAAAAATAATTAATTGGAGGTAAATGATGAATTATAGTATAAGAAAAATCCGTGAGGACGAATACAAGCTTTTAGATGATTTCATATATGAAGCAATTTTTATTCCCGATGATGTTGAGCCACCGCCTAAGTCGATTATATATCAGACCGATTTGCAGGTGTATATCAGGAATTTCGGTACGGAAAAAGACGATATCTGCTTTGTTGCAGAAACAGATGGAAATGTTGTGGGTGCAGTATGGGTGCGTGATATGCAGGATTACGGGCATATCGCTGACGGAGTTCCGTCCTTTGCAATATCGCTCTACAAGGAATACCGCAATTTCGGAATCGGCACGAAGCTGATGACGACAATGCTTTCGGAGCTTAAAAGCAGAGGTTACAAGAAAACTTCGCTTGCTGTTCAGAAGGCAAACTATGCAGTAAGAATGTATAAGAAGGTTGGTTTCAGCATTGTTGATGAGAATGATGAAGAATATATAATGGTCTGTGAGTTGTAAGCAGCCAGCAAATGCCTCCCCATTCAGATGAGGAGGCATTGCTTTTTTATTCAATAATTCTTCCGTCCGTGGAAATCGTTACAACGCGCCAAGGAATAAACTTTCCGCTTGCCTGCAATGCACGCTTCACAGCGTTTTCAATTCCGCCGCAGCAGGGCACTTCCATTCTTGCGATGGTCACGCTTTTTATGTTGTTATTTGCAATAATCTGTGTCAGTTTTTCAGCATAATCTCCCTCGTCAAGCTTGGGACAGCCGATAAGGGTAACGTGGTTGCGGATAAATTCGTTGTGGAAATTACCGTAGGCAAAGGCGGTACAATCAGCGGCAACAAGCAGGTTTGCGTTGTCGAAATATGGTGCGTTGACAGGCACGAGTTTAATCTGTACAGGCCATTGCTGAAGCTGGCTTGTTACAGGTGCGGAATATGTAGGTGCCGCTTCACGCTTGATAGCCTTTGCGTTTGTTCCGGGACAGCCGCAGGGGAGAGTACCGCCTGATTTTGCTTGCTTTGCCGCAAGAACAGCCGCCTCGTTATATGCAGGTGCTTCACGTTCTTCAAAGGTGATTGCATTTGTGGGGCAAGCAGGCAGACAATCGCCTAATCCGTCGCAGTAATCCTCACGGGTAAGCTTTGCTTTTCCGTCAATCATTTCGATTGCACCCTCGTGGCAGGCCTTTGCGCAGAGTCCGCAGCCGATGCATTTTTCTTCATCTATTTTTATGATTTTTCTTAACATTGTAATTCTCCTTCCATTGCTTGAAAGTTCTTGACTTTCTGATATGATTATACTATAATAATCAAAACAAGTCTGTTGTTTTTACAACGGAAATGAGGCTTTTATGAAGAAATATATTCCGATATTAAAAAGAACACAGCTTTTTTCAGGAGTTGGCGAGGAAGAAATCGGAGCAATGCTCAATTGCTTGCAGGCACGGATTTGCACATATAAAAAGGGTGAGTATGTCCTCCGTCAGGGTGAGCATACGGATACGCTTATGGTGATTGCTGAAGGCAAGCTTCATATTCAGCGTGACGATTACTGGGGCAACCGCAGCATAATCAATATGGTCAGCGCAGGCGAAATGTTCGGGGAGGCTTACGTTGCTCCTGAAAGCGGTGCGCTGATGAATGACGTGCTTGCGGTAGAGGACAGCGTGGTTATTTTCTTTGACGTAAAGCGGATAATTACAGTTTGTCCCACAGCGTGCAGATTTCACTCTGCGGTGGTGCAGAACCTGTTTTTTGCGATTTCCGAAAAGAACAGGAGACTTGTGCAGAAGATTACATTCATGTCAAAGCGAACTACCCGTGAAAAGCTTATTGCGTATCTTTCCGAGGAGGCAAAGAGAAACAACAGCAGTGAATTTTCCATTCCCTTTAATCGCCAGCAGCTTGCGGACTATCTGTCTGTAGACAGAAGTGCAATGTCAAACGAGCTTTGTAAAATGCGTGATGAGGGTATGCTTGAGTTTGAGAAGAACAGGTTTGTTCTGCATGATGCTGTGACAGCGTGAGTCACAGTCGGGATAT
The DNA here is from genome assembly GCA_018110825.1 of Oscillospiraceae bacterium. Taxonomy (GTDB): domain Bacteria; phylum Bacillota; class Clostridia; order Oscillospirales; family Ruminococcaceae; genus RGIG8773. The sequence goes on along the minus strand of JAGBCL010000117.1, from coordinate 7,964 downwards.
TGTTTTTCGGCAGAGGGTATGGTATAATGATGCAAAAGTTATCGACAGCAGATTCACCTGCAAATGTGTAAGTTGTTATCCTGATATTACGGATAATGAATGTTGCTGCAAGTGGAGATTTACGCTAGGGTAAAATTTGCCGAAAGGAAGTAAAGTAATATGGATAAGAATATTGTTATTCTTGGAAAAGACTTTTACAGATATCGTTTTAACTGCACAAAATGCAGTAAGGAAATATTGCTCAGAACTTCATTAAGTGAAATGAAGGACGGACATATAGGTGAGTTTGCCTGCCCATTCTGCGGAATAAAATACGGCGCAACAATAGATGACTATGCTTATCCGCACGTTTATCTGCTTTGCGCAAACGGAAAAAGGTTTGACCTTGCGCTGAAAAAATAATCGGTTTAAACGAGGTAACAAAATGAAAATTTATATAGACGCTGACGGATGTCCCGTGGTGGATATTACGGTAAGGCTGGCGGCGAAATACGGGGTTGAATGCGTGATACTTTGCGACACGTCACACAGAATTGAACGTGAGTGCGTGCAGACGATTGTGGTGGAAAAGGGTGCTGACAGTGTGGATTTCAGGCTGGTAAACCTTGTTCAGCGGGGCGATATTGCGGTTACGCAGGACTATGGTTTAGCGGCGATGTGTCTGGGCAAGTCTGCAATTGTCATAAATCAGGACGGTAAGCAATACACTGCGGACAACATTTCCGGGCTTCTGGAATTCCGTGCGATAAACAAGAAAATCCGCAGAAGCGGCGGACGTATGAAGGGTATGCCGAAGCGTACACGTGAACAGGACGAAGCTTTTGAAAAATGTCTTGAACAGCTGTTAAAGGAATAAAAACTGCACTCTCTTGCGAAAGTGCAGTTTTTTCAGTTTATGATTGCTGTGGCAAGATTGAGATATGCCGCAAAGGTTACCCACAGCAGGTATGGAATGTTGATATAGGCTGCGAGGGGACTGATTTTTCGGAATTTCAGAATCATTGCGATAATCATTACCCACAGTGCCATAATTACAGCAAAAGCTGCCCACAGTCCTTCAAAACGGAAGAAAACAATGCTCCACAAGAAGTTGATTGCAAGCTGTGCCCAGTAAATTGAAAGGGCGGTTTTCTTCTGTGAAGATTCTGCATCTGAGGTGTAAATCAGATATGCTGAGTAACCCATTGCCGCATAAAGGATTCCCCATACCACGGGGAAAAGCCACTCAGGCGGAAGCAGAGGCGGTTCCTTGTATTTTTCGAAGAAGTCGGAAAATCTGCCCGAAAGCAATGCCGAAACCGCACCTACGATTTCTGCGGAGATAATGAAAATCAGCATGTCACTGATACTGCGCTTTTTCATAAAGCACCCCCATAGTTTTATTAGTATAGGCTATGCAGGTGACGTCGGGTTTATTCATAGTAAATTTATTACAGCAAAATTACAATCCGATTTCATCTTCTGTAACCGTGTTGACTTTGGAATTCTGTCTGCTTATAATTGAATTATCAAGAAGAAAAGGGGACGGTTTTATGAGGAAAATCATTGCATTGCTTGCGCTTTGTGCAGTTATGCTGACAGCATGCACAGAGGAAAGGCAAGCAGAAGAAACACTTATAGATTCGGTTACTGAAAGCAGTATTGTTACTACAGCGGAAACTGCTGAAGAAAAAGCAGCGGAAACAACTATTGTAACAGGGCCTGTTACTGAAAAGGAAACGACCGTCGTAACCGAATCGGAGCAGGAAAAAGAGCAGTTCCGTGTGGTTGATACAGGTAACAGCTGGCGGATGTTTGCACTTGATGACGAAATTTTCTGTGTACCTGCTGAGCACCTTAATTTTATCAATGCCGATACGGGTGAGATTGAAAGTTCAATTTCAACTCCCGATGATTTCATCCATCCGATTGGCAAGGTTGTAAAAGGTGACGGTGACGTGCTTGCAAAGGCAATTTGCAGTGAGTACGATTATTCAACAACTCCGCCTGCCTACCACGCTGATGTATTAATAGTAAATGACGATTACACTTACGAAACAATCTATGACGGTAAGCCTGCTGATGCTTCCTTTAAAGCCTGCGGACATAATATTGCCGAGTGGGGACTTGATATTGTTGACACGGACAGTGGCGAGGTAATTGTTCCAGGGTATACACAAGATGGTGACGAATACGGTTTTTATACACAGTGGAATGCGTACGATTTTGATATTGACGAAAACCGTTTTGTGTACCGCATAGGCGGCTACGAAAGCATACCGGGATTTGGCATTTACGATTTCAGTACAGGCATGGCAACAACTGTTCCTGAATCAAGGGATTTGCTTCCCATCGGCTGTCATGACGGAAAAATCTACTCTGTCAAGGGTGCGTGGGACGGCTGGGGTACTGAGCTTTATGTAACCAACCTTGAAACCCTTGAATCGGAATTCTTTATGGATTTCCCGTATGAACTATGCATAAATCAGATGCTTGATTACAGTATGTCCGAAAGCGGCGAGTTTATAGTTGCGAATAAGGCGTATTATTCAGACGATATTGGTGTTTATTCCGCAGCCCTTTACAGAATAAATCCTGATACGGCAGAAGTTGAAGCGGTAATTGAAATTCCTGATAAGTATGAGTGCTATAATCAGGGATATCTCATTGACGAAGGTACATTTGCCGTCAGCTATAATCAAGAAGATGCGACAATCCTTGTAGATTTGAAGTGGACAGAATTTGCTGACAACAAAGCAATCCTTGATGAGTTTGTTGAAACGGTAAGGGTTGCGTATAAGGAATGTGTCGAAAGTGAATCCATTGACCAGTTTGAAGAAATTGAGATGATTTCTCCCGTGTTCTTCTACGGCAAGGCAAACAGCGATGTTCTCGGATATTGCTATCTTGATATGGACGGCGACGGCATGGAGGAGCTGCTTTTCGGTGAAGACGGTGAAGGTGAGTGGAACGGTATTATTTACGGAATTTATACCGTCCGTGACGGAAAGGTGCACTGTGTTGATTACGGCGGCGAAAGGAATTTTTTTCTGTACTGTGGAAACGGTATTATAGAAAATCAGGGGTCAGCTGCGGCATGGTATTCCTACCACAGGTTCAGCAAGTATTCGGACGGCGAGCTTGAACTTATTGAAAAGGTTATCTACGATGGGGAAAGGTCATTCGACGAGCCGTTTTTCTATATGACAGGCGGACAGAGTGAGGAAGAAGCTGTTCCGATAAGCGAGGAACAGGCACTGGAGATTATCGAAGGTTATGACACGGTTGATGTAGAGTTTACACCATTTATACAATAAAAAATACGGGTATCAGGTAAAAGTCTGATACCCGTATATGTTTGTCGGAATTAACCCTTTAAGCCCCTTGACTGTCTGTCCATATCCTCAACTACAATGTCGAAGATTTCGCCAAGAGAAGCACAATATTCCAGCACCTTCCATGGTTCGTTTGTGTGGTAATGGATTTTGATGAGTTCCTCATCGCCTACAGCAAGCAGACTGTCACCATTGAAATTTGCAAGAAAATAATCGTTGATTGCATCCTCATCAAGATTTTCGCCCTCGATGAGAAGCTGTGTGTCATATCTGAATTCAATCATGGTTGCACCTCGTTAAGTTTATTATTGCTATAATTATACACTCGTATCAATAAAAAAGCAAGTAATTTTATCAAACTGAAAGGAAACCGTCCGCTTTAAGCTTTTCAAGGGAAGCGATGATATTTTCCTTGGCATTTGTTTCCACAAGAATAGTTGCACCGCTCATGTATTTTTCATAGCAGCGGTAAAACTCCATTGTGTCAATCTTTCCCGCACCCCATGCAAGATGCAGGTCGCTGACACAATCGTTGTCGTTGATGTGAACGTGCTTCACATATTTGCCCAGAGCCTTTGCCCAAAGCTTAGGATGCACAGCGGATAAAGAAGCGTGTGCATAGTCAAGACAGATACCGAAATTTTCATTTGCACAAAGTCTTTCCGCAATTTTTACCATAATGTCGGGAGTTGTGTCGAACATATTCTCAAGGTAAATTGAGATGTTCCTGTGTTGCTTCAGCACATGACCCCAGTAATCCGCATTTGTTTCAACAAATGAATTGACGTATGCTTCGGAGTTGAGAAACGGGTTGTAATTTGTGTGAAAAACAACAGCCTTTGCACCGATTTTTTCAGCTGCATCAATACTCTGCTGAATACGCAGGTCGGAAATTTCCTTTATCCTCTCATCAAGGCTGAATGGGATTACATCAAAGAAAGCTCCGTGAGATGTGCAGTATTCGGGAAGCTGTACACTTTTGTATTCCTCGACAATTTTGTCAATCTTCTTTTTGCTGTCAAGCACTTTCGGAATAAAAAAATCGTTATATTCAAATCCTGTACTGTATTTTTCAGCAATTTCAAGACTGCTCTCAAGATTGTTTCTGTCAGGAATAATAAGCAGTTGTTTCATATCACACCTCCGAATCGGGGTTATAGTCGTTTATACCCGTAATTGAGTAAACGAAAACACCCTTTGATTTACCTTTGAGAGGAATTTCGCCTACTTCCTCCACAGTGATGCGGTCCTTGACCTGTTCGTAAACAGCACCGCTTATGTAAACCGTGCTTCTCGGTGCGTTTGCTTCAAGACGTGCCGCAGTATTGACAGTATCTCCGATTGCGGTGTAATCCATACGGAAGTCACAGCCGATATTACCAACAACGGCAGGTCCGCAGTTCACACCAACACCGAAGCCAACGTGCTTGCCGTAGCGTTCAACGAACTGCTCCTCGATTTTGTTGCCGCCCTGAACGATGTCCCATGCCGCAAGTACAGCCTTGTATACATAATCATCAGTATCGAACGGAGCATTGAAAACCGCCATTGTTGCGTCCCCGATAAACTTGTCCAGCGTACCTCCGTGACGGAAAATACAGTTCGTAGTAAGTTCAAGATAGCTGTTGAGGATGTCAACAACCTGTTCAGGTTCAAGGCTTTCCGAAAGGGGTGTAAAGCCTCTGATGTCAACAAAAAGGCAGGCGATATCCCTGTTTTCACCGCCCAGCTTCAGTTCGTAGGTACCGTTCTTTGCAATTTCCTTTACAACCTGCGGGGCAACGTATTTGCTGAATGCCTTTTCAATGCTTTGCTTTGCGGCTCTTGCACGGTAATAGTGAAGTGCCACGAAATACATGCCGATAATAACCGCCATAAGCACGGCGGAAAGGTTGTCCCAGGAGTAGCCTGCACCGAACAGAATATATCCTGCAACAATCTTTGCGGCAATTGCAACGATACATACGATTACAACCTTTACAACGCTGAGCTTTTCGCAGACAATCATAAGGACTACGGCAACTATCGCCGCAATCAGACCGTTTACCCAGTCGGGAACAGCAGTAAGGGTCTTGCCTTCCATAATTGCCTGCAAAGCGTTTGCGTGGATTTCAACGCCGTACATCTGCTGACCCTTGTCAATCGGAACATAATAAGCGTCCATCATACCCGCCGCATAAGCACCCACAAGCACAACACAGTTATCAAAAGCCTGCGGCGGAATTGTTCCGTTTAAAACGTCAATGAGGGAAATATTTTCATACTCGGAAACGCTGCTGCTGTAACGGAAAGGGAAAGCACCCTTGTCTGTAGGGTAGACCGCTTCCTTTCCGAGGAAAGCCATATATTTTTCGTAGATTGCAGAAACAAAGCTGTTGTTTCGAGTACCGTTTTCGTCAATGTAAACGAAGGTACTTCGGATTACACCGTTACGTTCGTCCATAAGTGCATTTACAAAGCCTTGCTCCGTTGCTTCTGCAAGGGCAGGGTAAGGCATAACCTTTTCATCGATTGCCATAGCATTTTCGATAAGATTACCGTCAGTGCCGGAATAAAGTTCCTTTTTAAAAACGTAGTTAAAGCCGGTTACTACATTTCCGTTTTCTGTACAAAGCTCAGCAAAACGCTTGTCCGACTCGTCGCCGTTGTCCGCCGCAAACAGAATATCGAAGCCGATTACCGCAGGACGAACGTCCTCGGAAACGCAGAGAATTTCCATAAGGTCAGCGTAAACCGACCTGTCCCAGTCAGAAAAGTCGCCGAGGGTGTTCATTGTCTTATCGTCGATTTTTATAATCTTGATTTTGTTGTCGATATTGTCAGGATTGTGGTAGAAAATATCCTCGAAGGACTTGTCTGCAACTCCGAATATACCGAAGTATCCGCAGAGAAAGGCAATTACCGACGAAATAACAATAGCGCCGTATTTAACAGATTTATTTTTCATTTCAAATCAACTCCGGATTGATGTTAACTTCCATAAATTTGTACACATATATTTTACCACGCACAGCATAATTTTACAAGAGTATAAAGAAAATTTTTCCGACTTTTTAACAAAAAGCCCGCACGACGCAGGCTTCTTACGGTTATTCGCTGAGCGAAATCTTACAGCGTATGTTATTTTCCTTTGCAATGCGGAGCAGGTAAGCATATCTTGATTTCAGTGCAAGCTCCTCGTAAATGAGTGACTCTATAAGTTCAGGCTCATCGGTCATATCAAAGTTTTCACGGATACGTTCAAGCCGCTGTTCCACATAGGCAATATCTTCAAAAAGAGATTTGCGGAAATTGTTTTCGGGTACGTTGGTCTTATGCGGAAATTTTGTCATCGGCAAATTCATTTCTGGTCTTTCCTCCTTACAACAGCAGATATGCAAGTGCGGCAATAAGCTTTATGTCCGCCTTTTCCTTGATAAGCAGATACATAATCAGAATTATCAGCAGTTTTTCGTTGTCAAGCTGAAACTGCGGTCGGGGAAATTCCTGCCTTTGCGGAAGTGAAGGTGCAGGATTGTTCGGAGGTTCAGGCTGTTTTTTGTTTGGTCCTACAGGTTCAAACCGCGGCTGAATTTGCTGACGGTTAGCGTTGTTCATATAGCTGTTGCCCTGCCGCACATACTGCTGAGCCATTCTGTTCATCTCCTTAACACGTTGCTCGGCACGATAAATTCCGTTGTCATTCATAACAGCTTCTCCATATCGTCAAGCATTCCGTTTTCACGCATTGCAATGAAAATATTGTACAGCTTCATCAGTTTTATCGCCTTGTCAATTTTCTGCTGCTTCTCGGGAGAAAGATGACTACGCAGAGCAAGCAGCAAATCGCAGTTCTTGTCCTGCACGGACATTGCACCTATCAACTGCATTATTGATGCAGGATTAATCCCGATGCTTTCCGATGTCTGTTCCTGAGCAGATGCGGAAGTATCTCCCGAAGAGAACATGGCGGCAAGCTCCTGAATCTGACGCATACTTTCCTCATCATTAAGGAGGGATTGAATTTTCTGAGTAATATCGTCCAAGGAGTTCACCGCCGTTTCATCGAAATTTTATTTTCCGCCCGTTAATTTCTGGTACAGAGCCTGTGCCTGAGGGGTAGACATGAATTGCTCAAGCATTTTGGGATTGCTGACCATTTTGTTGAAGGTTGCCGCCTCAGCAGGCTTCATGTTTTTCAGTGCAGTGTCGAACTTGCCTTGTTCAAGGTCTTTTTTCAGACTTTCAGGGGCAACACCAAGCTTTGCACTGACAACACCGAGAAGCTGTTCCATCTGTTTTGGGTTAAGATTAAGGTCTGCCATAAAAACTCCTTTTCGTGTAAATTGTAATTTAGCGTACGATTTTTTGCAGTGTTAGCAACGCGGCATTAAAAGTTTCGTCCACCTTTTCAAAGGTGGCAGGGTTCTTAGGGACGGAGTCCCTAAGTCGCCCTCCGCAGAGGGCGAAACGCCAACTTCGCCCGCAGGCGTGCTTCAAGCGCATCTAAAAGGTGAATTTTGAAGCGATAGCTTCAAAAGAGGAAATTTCTGCAAGAGAGAAATTTCCTAACAGCAACGAAGTTGCTGCTTTCGTATAGCGATAAAAATAAAGTACGTCCCAAACGTTCCACTGGAACGTTTGGAAGGAAAGTACAGTAGTAAACCATAC
>JAGBCL010000116.1 GCA_018110825.1 Oscillospiraceae bacterium | reverse complement strand
GGACAACATCTGCCTGATTGACTTCAATATCAGTACCGTTTCAAATGACGGTACTGCCGTTTCCAAGGGTGGCTCTTCAGGTTTTGCCGCACCTGAACAGTTCAGACGCATTATTGATGTTCCTGTTGTCCAGGACGATTTCCATGAGGAAACCCGTTTCATAGGTGTGGAAACAGATATATCCACTTCAAATCCTGCCTCAAACATTGCATTTATTGATTTGCGTACCGATATTTACGGCGTAGGTGCGTCACTTTACTATATTCTTACTCAGAGAAGTCCTGTTGACGGCAAGATGGATTTCAGAGGGATTGACTGCACTTCTGAATTGAAAAGTGTACTCCTCAATGCAACAAATCCGATACCCCAAAAAAGATATAGAAATATTTCCGAATGTAAATCTGCTCTTTCTAAAAAGAATGATAAAAGCTTTTGGATTAAATTCGTTGCAGGTGCAGCTGTAATCATTTTTGTATTAACAATAGGGATTTTGCTGGGCTCAAACAACAAGGACGATATTTCTTCTGAAGCCACAGCGCACATTGAGTCTGTATCAGAAACCACTGATACTATTGCAACTATTGCAACAGCAACATTTTCTCCGGAAACAACTGAAACCACAGCACCCGAAACCCAGGTATCTGAAAAAAAGCCTGAAATGTCTGCCACTCCGGTAAGAGAAGGCATTACCGTTACAACCCCGCCTCCGGTTACAGAAACAACAACTGTAACGACAACTGTTGCTACAACCTCTGCAACAAAGACAACCACAACAACCACACCCGCCACAACTACTGTCCCTGAAACAACAACTAAACCTAAAAAAACAACTACTGCAACATCCAAGAGCACAGAAGTGGTAGCTTCCAAAAAAGTGCAGCTGGACAGCGTATACCCGGGTATATGGTCTGCAAGCAGTGCAATTCCAAAATCTGCTTTTGAAGAAATAGGCGGCGACGTCAAGGTCGTTCTGCATTTTGAACCGATAGAACACGACATTGAAGCACACAGTTTTTGCTTCAAGCCTATGGATATGAGTGTTTCATGGGATTCTATTGCAGATTCCCTTATAATTGATTCAGCTTACATTGACGGAAGCGGTTTTTTCATGCTTTATTATGGTCAGACAAGTGTTGAATTCATTGTTCCCGAGGAAGTATGGAAATCATTTGCTGTAGTTACTGAAAATACGGCTGCCACCGGCTTATCATTTCAAGTCGGAACTGTGCATATAAAATCTGCTGATTTGTATGCTGTTGAGAGCACTCAGGATTAAAATTTCAAACCTGCCTTTATAAAATAACTAGTTAAGGAGCACTCCCCTATGATACAAACCGGACAAATACTCAACGATACATATGAAGTCCTCGAAAGCCTTGGCTCGGGAACAGGCGGCATTATCTTCAAGGCTTATCACAAGCGAATGAAGAAATATGTTGCGATCAAACTCATCAAAAATGAGCTTCGTGACAAAACAGATATCCGTCTTGAAATTGACGTTCTCAAAAATCTCAAGCATGAATTT
>JAGBCL010000115.1 GCA_018110825.1 Oscillospiraceae bacterium | reverse complement strand
TGAATGGGTGATTTTTGAGAACACGCACGAACCGATTGTTTCTCAGCACGATTTTGATTTGGTACAGGAATTGCGTAAAAACAAGCGCAGAATTCAGAAATGTGGTGAAACTAATCCGTTTTCGGGAATGGTTTACTGTGCAGATTGCGGCAGTAAGATGTACCTTTGCAGGTCGAAATACCTTAATGACGACCAAGAGCATTTAAAGTGTTCAGTTTATGCAGGGGATAAAGATGCTTGTACAGCTCATTTTATCAGAACAATTGTATTAAAAGAAATTGTTTTGAAAGAACTGAACAAGTTACTTATTACGGTTAAGGAAAACAAGGATATGTTTATCCGTGAAGCAATGAACACTTCTACACAAAAGCACTTTTCAGAATTAAAACGTGCAAGAAAAATGCTTGCCCAAGCTGAAAAGAGAATTTCGGAACTGGACAAGCTGTTTACAAGGCTTTATGAGGACAATGTAAGCGGAAAGATTTCGGATGAGCGATTTACAATGATGTCCAAGGGCTATGAGGACGAACAAGATAAGCTGAAACAAGCTGTCAATGAATTTACTAAATTCATTGACACCAACGAGCAGCAACATACTGATGTTGAGCAGTTTCTGAAAATTGTCCGTAATCGCACTGAAATTACAGAGCTTACGCCAGAAATTATGCACGAATTCATTGAAAAGATTGTAGTTCACGCTCCCGACAAGTCCAGCGGACACAGGAAACAGAAAATTGAGATTTATTTCAGATTTAATGTTGTCACAGCTACGGTTGTTGCTGACAGCTGGGAGTACGACAAAAAGAAAAAGGCTGCGTAGGATTACTACGCAACCTTTGACTTTAAGTTTAAATACTTCTTTATCCACTGACATCTAATTGTATCGGGGATTTTTTTGCTTTGAAATATAGTCTTACAAGTATCTGCTCCGAAATAATAATACTTTTCTCAAAAAAATTTCCTTTTCCCTCTTGACAAGTGTGTATATGTGTGTTATATTGTGTATATCGTATATATACAATATTTCTCCAAGGAGTATAATTATGGATATCATTTTAAGCAATTCTTCCGACGAGCCGATTTATCAGCAGATTATTTCGCAGATTAAATCGCACATTATGAGCGGCGAGCTTGCGGCAGGGGACGCCCTTCCGTCAATGCGTGCACTTGCTCAACAACTGAGAATAAGCGTTATAACAACAAAGCGTGCTTACGAGGAGCTTGAGCGTGACGGGTTTATTGAGAACTTCACGGGCAGGGGCTGCTTCGTAAAATCGCAGAACACGGATTTCCTCCGCGAGGAAAGCGTAAGGCAGACAGAGGAGCTGCTGGCAAAGGCCTGCGAAAAGGCAAAAGTCTGCGGTCTTACACTGGAGGAAATGAAGGAAATCCTTGAACTTGTCTATGGAGGCGACGAGAATGGATAATTACGAGAATGCAATAGAAATAAAGGGCTTGACCAAGAAATACGACGGCTTTACACTTGACAATGTTAGCTTCAGCGTGCCGAGAGGAAGCATTATGGGCTTCATCGGTCAGAACGGCGCTGGTAAGACCACCACAATCAAGGCGCTGTTGAACATTATCAAAATCAATGACGGAACAATCACAATGCTTGGACGTGACCACATTGAAAACGAGTACGAAATCAAGGAGCATATCGCCGCCGTGTTCGACGAAATTCCGTTCCACGAAAGCTTCAACGCAATCCGCCTGAACAAGATGTTCAAGGGAATGTACAAAAACTGGAGCGAGGAGCAGTTCTTTACATACGTTGACCGTTTCTCCCTGCCGAGAAAGAAGAAAATCAAGGCGCTTTCAAAGGGTATGAAGATGAAGCTTCAGATTGCCACAGCTCTTTCCCACGGCGCAAAGCTGCTGATTATGGACGAGGCAACAACGGGACTTGACCCTGTTGTTCGTAACGAAATCCTTGATATTTTCCGTGAATACTTGCAGGACGAAACCAACAGTATCCTGATGTCCTCACACATCACCAGCGACCTCGAAAAGATTGCGGACTGCGTAACCTTCATCGACAAGGGAAAAATCCTTCTCAGCGGTTACAAGGACGATATTCTCGACAGCCACGGCGTAATCAAGTGCACAAAGGCTGACTATCAGGAAATCGACAAGGCTGATTTCATCAGCGCACGTCTTAACGATTTCGGTGTCGAGGCAATGGTTTCCGACCGTGCAGCTGCAAAGAAGAAGTATTCGGGTCTGCAAATCGAAAAGACTACCCTTGAAGAAATTATGCTTTTCTATGTTAACCGTGAAAAGAAGGAGTGGTCATAATGAAGGCACCTTTCAGATATCTTGTGTACCGTGAAGCTGTTATGGCACTGAAATATTTGAAAAGCTCTATAATAGGCTTTATGAGCATTTCTGTAATGTTTCTGCTTTTCCGTCTGAGTATGGTGTGCGGGAACCTTGCGTCGTCTTTCGATTTTGATGAAAAAGTAGGAGCAGTGGTTAATCCAATGCTTATGGGACTTGACCTTACGCCTGTTGTAATGCTCGGGGCAATGCTTATGAGCCTTGCCGAATCGGACGAACACGAAACAGCAGCTGTGTGGCGCCGATTCAGAATGACGCTTCCCGTTTCACCGTGGAAATACGCCCTCGCCAAATTCACTTTCGTCGCTATAATCCTTGTTGCCGCAATAGTTCTGGGAATAGTCTATATGGCAATTTCCTGCTCTATAAGCGGAACAGCCTTTGACGGAAGAATAATTGGCATGATTCTGGTGATTTTAACTATGATGTTAGCTTTTGCGATGTTGATGAAAATTCTTGTGTTTGTTCTTGGCTCAATGGAAAAAGCGGGTGTAGCGGCTGTCATAATCTCGCTGTTTGCGGTTGCCCCCATAATGTTCCGTGAGGACAGAAATGAAGCACCAAACTTGAATGCAATAAACGAATTGTTTGATAAAGCTGCCAAACTTGCACCATTTATGCCGCTTATTATGATAGGCCTGCTGGGTCTTGGGTACGTGGTTACCGCACTTATGCTGAAAAGGAGGGAACGCTGATGAGAGGCTTGCTTTACAAGGATATAATGCTTTCAATAGGTCTGATGATTGTTTTTGCATTTACGATATTGGGCGTAATGATAGGCTTCTTTTTCTTTGCACCTGAAATGGGAAATAATCCTGAAGCCTTTTACCTTGCCAAATGTATTTTCTTCTACGTTCCGTTCTTTCTCGCTTCGTTGTGCAATGCTGAAAATCTGAAAATGGACGAAAAGCATGTATGGTGCAATTTTGTAATCTCCTCGCCTCAGGCTGTAGGGGGACAGGTTCTCTGCAAGTACATATTGCTGCTGCTTGAAAATCTGTTAATTTTCGTTTTATGCTTAGCGGGCGATTTTATCTGCTGTGCGGTATACGGCGGAATTGAAACCTCCGTGTGGAAGATTATGCTGATTTTCGTTGCGTTGAACACTATCCTCAACGCAGTTGAACTTCCCTTTATGATACGCTTCGGCACGTCAAGAGGTATGCAGATAAAGGGCAATATCTTCGCTGTGCTGTTCTGTGCAGTTACAATCTACTTCCTTTTCGGTGACCTGAGCTTCTTGCGTAAACACAACGGCATAGATTTTTCGCTGGAGCTTGTTACCTCATCAATCGACCTGACCAAAATCTGCATAGTGATGTGGGTCGTGGCAATCATACTCTACGCAATTTCCTACTACATTTCAACCTTGCTTTATCGTGCAGGCGTTGAGGCATATGAGAACTGACTTCATAATATCACTATGTTTTCGGCTTATCAATTTCCAATCCTATATAACAAACGAAACCCGTCATCTTTATTATGATGACGGGTTGATTTTATATTCTGTTCGCCTGTCTTGCAATCTTACGTTTGCACTATGTATTTCTCCTTATGATAATTCGTCACAACGTTTCCTTTTGTAATCAAGCACCATATTCCCATTGATATTTTCAGCACTGACAAGCTCAAAATCCGAAAACATGCTGTCCATGAAAAGCGGTTTGTCCCCCTTATCCGCAACAACAGGAGCAACAACAAGACTCAGTTCGTCAATAGCATCCGCACGCTGAAATGCTCCGTTAATAATGCTTCCACCCTCAAGAAGCAACCTTTCACATCCAACAATATTTTTCAGCTTTTCAAGCGCAAGCTCCACATCAATTTCGGTTTTGCCCGCAAAAATATACGGGATTCCCATAGCTTCAAGATAGCCAAGATAACGCTCATCAACCTGCTCGGTAAGCACCTCAATAACCTGTGCGCCGTCATACCCCTCATCACCATCAGGGTCAATAATTTTATCTGACTTCTAGCCAAGCCTGCCTTTCGGGTCAAAATCTACACTATTGTGCCAAATAAAGTACACTTTATATAGCAAAACAATGTGCCTTTTTCACAAATTTATATATACTATAAAACAAAGCATTTAATTAAAATTGCTATTTAACTTGTTTTATGACATATTTTCAGTATCAGAATCATAAGAAAGATGAACTATCATTCTGAAAAAAGTGCTTTTCAGGTTGCTAAAAGAGTGCAGTACATACATATGATTCATATTTGATCTGTGCATTGTGCATATAATAATGATAAATGTTACTTTTGTAGTACGACGGATATGCATAATTAGTGTATCAAGAATTTTGTTGTGTAAATTGCCTAATTTCATTTGATAGATTTATATGTGTTTTTGGGGATAAAATAATTCAAAAGAACATCGTAAAAAATACAATACTATATTGTATTTTTCCATGTTTGGTCTTTTCACGGTTTTATCCAAACTGATTAACAAGTCATTGCGAATAGTTGCAACAATTTAAATCCTGAAATATAAAGACACATCATAATAAAGAAGTATATTATATGAGAATTTCACCAACCGGCTTTTGGTGTACGTTAGATTAAATTGCGAATTGTTGTTTAAACAGATATCAACAGCGATTCTGTGTAAGCTTTCTAAAAACACATTTACAAATATATGCTACTAATAATGCTTGTGCATTCAAAAATGTGTTGGCAGCACAAGAAATGTAACAATAACTCTTACGACGACTCAACAAATGTTTTAATTAGTGGTAATTATTGTGCAGGTTTTCAGATGAATGTTTTGTCACATAAGATTACCATTGAAGGTATAGGTCAACTTAAAACAAAACGTTGACCCCATCTAAATTATAAAGTCAGTTTAATGCTTAAATTTTATACTATACCACAGATAGCTGTTTTGTGCTGTCCATGCAATATTGGGCGGTGCAGATATCGGAGTGATACCTGCCGTTTCTGACATAATGGTTCATTTTGAAATAGTATAAAATCAGTTACCAAAATTATCAAAATACAAATAAAAATTGAAATGTATAATCCAAAATCTCCGTGAAAAACTATTAGGGCAACAAAATTAAAGTAAATAAACGGAGGAATATACAATGAAAGCTACGGGTATTGTCAGAAGGATTGACGACCTGGGTCGTGTGGTAATCCCAAAGGAAATCAGACGCACTATGCGTATTCGTGAGGGCGACCCGTCACAGACAACATTGACATCCTGGGAGCAATTCTGCTTCGGAATGTTCGGGTTCGGGGAGAGGGTACATAATGGGTAGAATGGGTTGTTTTAGACAAAAATCAGAAAAAATGATAAAGGTTAAACGCGTTTAACAAAAACGTGTAGAACAGTATGTAACTTGTTCACGGTGTAAAGAAACTGACGGTGAATGAATTTTTCCGAGATTGAAGATTAACAAAGAAAGGTGAAACTTATGCTGACCTACACCTACATAGAAAAAGGCAAATTCGCACTTACCGAGAAGTCGAAACCAACTATAATCGAGCCGACAGACGCAATCGTGACGGTTGTTGCACTTTATGGCAAACCGCAGATTCTGCCGTTGCCCGATATGTACGGCAAGAATCTCATCTTCAAAACAGGCGGAGTTGACGGCTGTGACTGCGGCGAAATTCTGAAGCTTATCGAGCAGGGTAAGATTGACACGACACCGCTGATTACCCATACATATCCGCTTGCGGAGATTGAAAAAGCGTATGAGGTTTTTGAGGAAAGACTTGACGGGGTAATCAAGGTTGCGGTGAGAAATTAATAGTGAAAAACGCAGGCTTTGTTGGGAAAATAAAGCCTGCGTTTTGTTTCTTATTCACATCAGCTTATCCGCAGCAGGCCGATTAAATCTTCCTACTGTTTAGCACGGAGGCAGTTGCTGTCGGATTTTTCAAGAGCTATTTGTTTATCTAATATCATCCTGTACAGCTCATTCGTAATGAGCAGGTCGTGTGTATCAATTATTCCAAGGCCGTTTTCCGCTCGTCCAGCCTTTGGTTTTCCAGTAATAAACGTCAGCAGGGTTGAAGCCGTTTTTCTGCATCATAGCATAATTGCCCAAAATCCTTTTGTCTTTATGTCAGGCTTGATTTTGCCGACCCTGTTGGAAATCTTCTTTGCAGGTTGTTTTTGTTATCCGAAATGTTGACTTTTGAGCGGGTTTTCATTATAATAAATTTAAAAGGTAAATTTGTAGAATTCAATGATTTTTGAGGTGACAGTATGGAGAAAAGCAAGGGTAATCATATTACCAGTTGCACTATTTCTTGGGAAAATACAGAAGATGTATTAAGCGTTGTAACAAAAGTGCTTCAAACAGAAGTTCATGTAAGATTCTATGACAGTGGTGCATTAATGAGTGGTAGAATATGGCCAATGTCTGAACAGCAGAAACAAGAATTGTATAGTGTTTTATATAAGTGTATAGATGACTGGGATGGTGATGACTATTCAGTTGATGAATTTGACAGCAATCGTTGGCAGTTCAAGATATGCACTCAAAGAAGCTGTCTTAAAACTGTTTGCGGTACAGCTGAACCGCCACATGGAGCAGAAATCAAGAAAATTCTTTCGGAAGTAATTGGTGAAGATAATTGCTATTTCTTTTAATTAGATAATGCGAATGTATTTCTTTTATGATAATTTAGTAATTAAAGTTTATCAACCAAATAACCTAACCTGCAAAGACCAATCTTTGCAGGTTGTTTTCATTACCCGAAATGTTGACTTTTGAGCGGGTTTTCATTATAATAAAGAAAACATTCAACTGATGGAGTGACTGAAATGAAAAAGGCAATTAAAATTCTGTGGGGCATTTTTGCAATCGGAATTCTGGTTTTTATTTTGTTTGTTATTTTTGCAGACAGTGACGCAACACGGTGGCGTGTTTTTTCTATTATTATGCCGATAGCGGGTCTGGCTTTCTGGGGTGCAGTTATTTTGTCCGTGATTGACCTTGTGCGTTCAAAAAAATAGTATCAATGGAGTAACTGAAATGAAAAATGCGCTTAAAAAAATCGGCAAGGTCCTGCTGGTTATATTGATTATACTTGCGGTTTTCTTCCTTGGGGTATTCATTTTCCACAGGGTGATGCTGAGCAAAGAAAAGCCGCTGATTGCTGAGCCGCTTGGAACGATGGTCGAGGTGGACGGCGGGGAAATGTGTGTCTATACCGAGGGCGAGGGTGAACATACGATTGTGTTTATGTCGGGCTACGGCACGCCTTCTCCTATTCTCGATTTCAAGCCGCTTTACAGCAGATTAAGCGACGATTTCCGCATTGTTGTGGTTGAAAAATTCGGCTATGGCTTCAGCGACGAAACGGATATGTCCCGTGACATAGATACAATGCTTGAGCAGACCCGTAAGGCGATTGCAGGAGCAGATATCGAAGGGGAGTTCATTCTCTGTCCGCACTCTGCTTCGGGAATAGAAGCAATTTACTGGGCACAGAAATATCCCGATGAAATTGAGGGGATTGCGTTTCTTGATGTGGCAATGCCTGGGTATCACGAAGAAGCGGGCTACTCTATATTTGAGGATGAGCTTATGCAGTTCATTATGAATTCAGGGTTGGGACGTTTGATACCTGTTGAAGCTCAACCGTACGCATACAACACTGATGACCTTACTGATGAGGAAAAGGCACAGTTCAAAGCACTGCTGTTTGCACGCAGAGGCTCTGAAACGATGATACACGAAGCGGAATGGTGCAAGGAAAATATGGAAACAATTTCGGGCAACGCCGTGCCTGACGTACCTATGCTGTTCTTTACGTCAAAGCAGATGGCGGCAGTAATGTTTCCGAGTGACCCTGAAAAATATCTGACACTTGCAGAACGTTATACAGGCAGAAAAGTCGAAAATATCCTTCTTGAATGCGGACATTCCGTTCACGTTGAAGAACCTGATTTTATAGCAGAGAAAATCCGCGGGTTTGCGGAAAATCTTGACGAAGAACAGTAAAACATTAAAGGAGACATAACAATGGACAAAACAAAGCTTAAATTCATCAATCGTGATATGCTGAAATATTTTGCCGTTGCGGTAATGTTTATCGGGCATTTCATTCTGTACACAACACCCGAGCTTCATCTTACTGTAAGGCTTCGACCTGTTGGCACGTGGCTCGTTCTGTTTGCACATATGGCACCGCCCATATTCTTTTTCTTTATAGCAGAGGGCTTCCGTTACACAAAATCAAAAAAGAAATACGCACTGCGGCTTCTTGGATTTGCGGTAGCAACGCAGTTTGCCTATGTACTTTGTCACGAAATGTGCTTTGATGTGCGTGTGTTTTTCACGGAGTGGAACGTAATAATGACGCTGTTTCTGGGACTTATGGCTCTCATTGTGTGGGAGAGCAAGCTTCCGCTGGCTGTGAGATTGCTGTTGATTGCGCTCTGCTGCGGTGCAGGCTTTTTTACGGAATGGTCAATAACTGGCGTGCTGATTATTCTTGCACTTCACATTCTGCGTGAGCGTCCGTTGCTGAGGTTTGTTATATATGAAATAATAATTATTGTGTATATGATAATAGGAACAGGCGGCATCACTGGAATTTTAAGACCTATGAATTTTATATCCATAATTATGTACACCGTCCCGATGATAATTATCACGTTTTTCTACAACGGCGAAAAGGGGAAGAATTCAAAGTTCTCCAAATACTTCTTCTACATATTCTATCCTGCACATCTTCTGCTGGCTTACGTTGTAAGGCTGATTGCGGGGTAAGTTTATACAAAACAAACAGCATACCGACTAAAAAATCGGTATGCTGTAATTTTTATTCAGCTTAAATAGAATACTTGCTGACCTGACTGCTGAGCTGTCGGGAATGTTCGGAATTGTGCTGTGTGGCAGATTTCATACCGTCCATACTTTCCGTAATCTGTCTTGTGGATTTGGTAAGCTTGCCTGCGCTGTCGGAAACAACGGCAACATTATGCGTGATTTCCTTTACGCTTGCGTTGATGTCGGAAATTGTCCTTGAAATGCTTGCGCTCTGCTTTCCGATTGCAGACATCTGTGTGCGGATAGTGGAAGTTGTACTGCCGTATTCCTCACCGAGCGCCGCAAAGGAGTCGTAATCCTTGGCAACATCTGTGGAAACAAAGGTTATCATTTCGTTGAGCACGGTTGTAAGGGTTTCAACAGCAGAAATAATCTCGTTGTTGATGGTGTTGATTTCAGCTGCGGCACGGTCAATCTCGTTACTGAGTGTACCGACTTCCGTTGCAACAATAGCAAAGCCTGCACCTGCCTGACCTGCACGGGCAGCCTCAATCTGAGCGTTGATACTGAGAATTCTGGTCTGACTTGCAATGTTACTGATTTCCTCAGCAATCTGCTTGACCTGAGTGATTTTTTCAACGTCATGCTCTGCCTTCTGCATACGGGTCTGCATACTGTGGATGCTGTTGAGGGTGTTCTTCTGATTTTCAACAGCTGTTGCGGAGCTTGTCTGTGCGCTTTCGTTTGCCTTTTCAATCATCGTGCAAATCTGATTTACATTTTCAGCAAAGGCAACAATTTCCTCTGCACTTTCCGAAAGCTGCTGGGAAAGCACCTTGCTGGAGCGTGCGCTGTCCTGCATATTGATGCTTATGCTTTCAAGCTCGCTGTTCATACCCGACATAATTCGTGTGTTACTGCTGACAGTGGTGTTCATCTTTTCGCCCGAGGAAACAATTTCATCTGCTGACTGAACAATCTCTTCAACAAGAGTGCGGATTTGTCTGATGAACATATTCATATTGCCTGCGATAACTTCAAGTTCATCGCCTGTTCTGATGTCGATTTCTTTTGTAAGGTCGCCTGAGCCGTTTGCAAGCTCCTTGACCTTGTTGTTGAGTTTGTTCATTCCGCGTCTGAACTTCATCATCAGAAGCAGAAGAACAGTAAGGCTGATTGCGTATGTAACAATGCAGGTAAGTATAACAAGATTACGGAGATTTTCCATCTGCTCGTCAATCCAGTTTGCGCTGATGTCAACGCCGATTGCGCCTACTACTGCATCGCCCACAAAAATCGGACTGTAAGCGGAAACGTGGCTGCCCCATTCATCTGTGAACGGCTCGTCATCAACGGTTGTAACCTTTTCTGTGAATGCGTCAGCCATAGCCTGAGTCATTTCACACTCGTCGCCGATTGCACCTGGCTCCTCGGGGTCAGAGTCAACAACAAAGATGAAGCTTTCATCACCCGTTTGCTGTAAGGTGTAGATATACTCAATGTCAGCGTTGTCCCTGAACACAGCAAGCTCATCGATAATCTGCTGATATTCCGCAGAGCCTTCCTCGCCAACATCAATCGTCTGCAAAACCTCGCCTGTTACGCTCATTGCCGCACACTGTGCAACGTTTTTTGCGTTGCTCTGGATTTGTCCGAACAGAGCTTGTTCAGAACGGCTGTACGCCATAAATCCGAGCACAGCGTTGCCAGCAAGCAGAAGAACTGCAAGCCATATAAACAGCTGAGTGAAAATTCCGACCTTACGTACTTTCATAATAATTCCCCCTGATAAAGATTTGACTTTTCAAGTCGCGGTGGAACAAATTCAAATTATAATACAAACATTGTAGCATATTGCTGATGTAAATACAACTATTTTCACAATATTTTGTAATAAATACACAAGTGAAATTGCTCTGATATATTGAATATATTCGGAAGAAACTGAAAAAAGCATACCTGTCGAATTACTATAATCAACACCTTCGACGAAATTTTATCGAAAGCGTTGAAAACAACTTGTCGAGGTGTTACAATATATAAGGAAATGTTTCAAAATATACGACTTATATTCCAAGTGAAGAATTAAAAGGAGATTGTTATGATTGAGCCCTTAAACGTGACTCGTGAAGAGTTCCCTAAAAGCGAAAAATGCTCGGAGGGTATGAAAATACTGGAGAAAAAATATGATAATTATGAAATATGGTATCATCAGGATGTTGTATACGTTGAACGTCCCGAAGCTAAGCTTACGTTACAGCTTATGCTTACAAAACGTAAAAACCCTCTTATCCTTTATGTAACAGGTTCGGCATTTCATTGGCAGAACATACCGCCGACAATCCCGAAAATTGCTTTGCTTGCGAATAAGGGGTTCAATGTTGCTTCTATTCAGTACAGAGGTTCAGACGCTGCACCGTTCCCTGCACAGATGCTTGATGTAAAGGCGGCTGTCAGGTATATAAAATCCAATGCTGAAAAATACGGATATAATGCCGATAAAATTATTCTTATGGGGGACTCATCGGGCGGTCATACCGCACTTATGGCTGGACTCACGGCAGGTATTCCTGAATTTGAGGAAGAAATCTATTCTGAAGTAAGCTCCGAGGTAAGCGGTATTATCGACCTTTACGGTCCAACTGATATTTCAAAAATGAACGATGAGCCATCTTCGCAGAATCACATTGCGCCTGACAGTCCCGAAGGCTTTTTGATTGGCAGAAAAAATGTACTTGAAAATCCCGACCTTGTAAAACCGACAATAGTGATGAATTATATTTCAAAAGAAAGAAAAATTCCGCCTGTACTTATATTCCACGGAACAAACGATGAGCTTGTTCCATTCGGGCAAAGCTGTATGCTTTATAACAAATTAAAGGAATGTGGTAAGGAAGCGTATTTCTATGCTCTGAACGGAAGCAATCACGGAGGACGTGAATTCTGGTCTGATGAGATTTTTGAAATCATACAGGGCTTTATTGATGGGATATGATAAAAACAATGTCGAGGGACGTTTCGTTCGGGACGAAGAGCTCGTGGGTTACAATACAAAAAGGAATGTAATAACACAAAAACCGTCATAATGATGTGATGTTATAAAGTTCGCAGACTTTTTTATATGATTTTTCCCGAACAATATGCTATAATAAAAACGTGGATGTAACATAGCATTCAGATATAAAGTAAATTAAAGGATACGGAATGATTGGCTACGGCCGAGCTGTATCCTTTTATTCTTTGTATCTTGAAAATCGAATAGCCTTGCAGCCTGTGGGCGCGCGGCGGGCAAGGTCATACGAACACAAACCTTATTTCAAAAGGAGAAAATGCTATGAGAAATGAAATTATTGTATTCCAAAAGAACATCCGCAACCCATTCAGCTTTGTCGACCTCGACACTGTCCCTTCCGAGTGGCTGGAGCAGGTTGGCACGGAAACTGCTGCGAGAATCTGGGCAGATATCATCTGCTATGTGGAGTACCGTCCAATGAAGCAATTCTTCAGATTTGAAAACGGCAAGACTATTTTCACCGAAATGGGAGTAGAGGTTGCCCGAGAGGTAATCGACGAAATCCTTTTCGAAAACATTGAGCCTGAGAAGTTCAACAGCCTTTGCGCAAATGCCGTGCTTGAAGCGGTGTCGGGTGAATTCCGGGTGCGCAAGAGCTTCTTCCCAGTGCTTTGCGAGCTGGAGGACAGCTGTCCGAAAGCTATCACGGAAGCCTTCGGCAAGGAGGGCACGTCCGAGTATCTTACCTATCTCTATTGCCGCTGGGACGAGTTCCGCAACAGGATGCGCAAGAACTTCCGACTCAGCTTTGCGGTAAGGGAAATCCTTCCCGATGGAAGCTACCGAGTAACGCTGACGAAAAATGCACTGAAAATTTTCAAGATTGTTCTGAAAGAGACTGTCTGACGGCTTCTTTCAAAAATAGTTTGCAGAAAAGAATTGGAGTTACATAATTCAAGCCGTATCCGAAAATAAATCGGGTACGGCTTTTGCTGTATAAAAACAGAATTTGTCTTTATATGAAATTATTCCAATTAAATTGACATAAGACGGCAAATATGATAAAATAAAGCTGCACCTTGAATAAGGCCAATTTAAGTAACGAGGTAGAAATATGAACTGTTTGGAAAAGCGAATTTTGCGTGACGGCGTTGTAAAGCCGAATAATGTTTTAAAAGTAGACAGCTTTTTGAATCATCAGATGGATGTGCAGTTGCTGGATGAAATCGGTGCAGAGTTTCATAAGCGTTTTGCTGATTGCAATATTACAAAAATTCTTACAATTGAAGCGTCAGGCATTGCCATCGCTTGTTCTGTAGCACGATGCTTCAATGTACCTGTTGTTTTTGCTAAAAAATCTAAAAGCATCAATATTGATGGCGACGTGTATGTTGCCGAAGTGGAATCCTTCACTCATAAGTGCAAAAATCAGGTTGTAATTTCAAAAAGCTTCCTGAATAAAGATGACCGTGTGCTGATTATTGATGACTTTCTTGCCAATGGCTGTGCATTGCAGGGACTAATATCAATTACCGAATCAGCCGGTGCTTCGGTAGAGGGAATTGGTATTGCTATTGAAAAGGGCTTTCAGATTGGCGGTACAATTATCCGAAATCTTGGTTATCGTCTGGAATCCCTTGCCATTGTAGATGAGATGGACGCCGAAAAAGGAAGCGTACGCTTTCGTGAGCAAGGGTAAGTTATATGATAAAGAGGTTATTTGAAAAATTACGCAGCCAACCTGCGTCTATCGAAAATATTTATAGGCTGGATGGCAGAGTGCCTGTGTTACAGGCAATTCCGTTCGGATTGCAGCATATTCTCGCCATGTTTGTGGCAAATATAGCGCCTGTAATGATTGTGGCAGGTGTATGCGGACTTTCTGCAAGCGACACAACCCGTCTGATTCAGACAGCAATGATTATTGCAGGAATTGGTACACTTATACAGATTTGTCCGCTCAAGTTTATCGGCTCAAGACTTCCGATTGTAATGGGCATAAGCTTTACTTTTGTTTCTGTTTTTTGCTATGTCGGACCGCTTTACGGTTACAGTGCAGTAATTGGTGCGGTATTGGTCGGAGGAATTGTAGAAGGCTTACTTGGACTTTTGGCAAAGTATTGGCGACATATAATAGCTCCTATAGTTTCTGCTTGTGTAGTAACGGCAATAGGATTTTCCTTGCTCAGCATTGGAGCTAATTCTTTTGCCGGAGGTACAGGAAGTTCCGATTTCGGTGCTTGGCAAAACTGGCTGCTCGGCGGAGTTACTTTGATTGCTTGTCTTGTATTTCATGTGCTGGTAAAGGGTCACCTCAAGCAGTTATCTGTTCTTTTCGGACTTGTAGTAGGCTATGTGCTTGCGCTTTTTATGGGGAAAGTGGATTTTTCTGCTTTTGAAGGTATATCGGTTGTGTCCTTTCCACACATTATGCCCTATACACCCGAGTTTAATATCAGTGCGATTTTTTCAGTAATAATGATATTCCTTGTTTCAGCAACCGAAACTATAGGTGATACCTCTGCGTTCACTGCTGTTGCTCTGAAAAGAGAGCCTACTGATAAAGAAATATCAGGTTCGCTTTGCTGTGATGGACTTATAAGTTCGCTTTCTTCAATTTTCGGCTGTCTTCCTATCACATCATTCAGTCAGAATGTAGGACTCATCACAATGACAAAGGTAGTCAACCGATTCACCATTGGAACAGGTGCCGTACTTATGATTGTTGCGGGCTTTATTCCGGCAGTAGGTGCCTTGTTTGCAACATTGCCTGAATCCGTGCTTGGCGGCTGTACAATTATGATGTTCGGCAATATCGTGGTAAGCGGTCTGCAGATGATAGAAAAATGCGGTTTCAGTCAGCGTAATATTACTATTATAGCTCTTTCGCTCGGTGTGGGACTCGGTTTTACACAGGTACCCGAAATGTTTGATATTTTCCCGAATTTAGTTCAAACGATATTTGCAGAAAATTGTGTGGCTGTCGTTTTTATACTTTCAATCTTTCTTAATTTGTTTCTTCCAAAAGAAAAAGTGGAGGAAGAGGCATAGAACGCAGCATATACATATAATTATTAAGGCAACATCATACCAGTCTCTCGGTATGATGTTGCCTTTTCATTTTATTTTATAATTTTTTCAATTACACAGGAATGTCCTTTGCTGTCATCATAGCTTATACCAACCTTAATGACATTATATTTATTCAAATGCTTTTCAAAATTATCTGTCTTTGCAATTTGTAGTCCGCTGAATACTTCTCTTGAGTCACAGCCACGGATGTAATACGCAGAAAGCATATTTGCCGCCATTGATTTTCCAAAACGCTGGGTACAGCTTACACACAAGTGTCTGTCGGAAGTATCAAAAACGTTGTTTGTAAATTCAATAAAGCATGATTTATCAACATATATTTCGGAATTAACAGCTTGTCTGAAAAGGTCATTTCCAGGGTTTAAGTATATTCCCATTTTTACACCTCCCGAATAAAGATTCTGTAACTATGCTTATTACATTACGGTTTTTGGGAAAGTTCAATACTTTGGAATAATTTGATAAAACGAGGTGTACATTGGCATAAAAGTTGCACGTCACCTGTGTGCAACTTTTATTTCTATATCCAAACTTAATTGCAAAGTGTTGCTAAATCCTCAAAATTAACTATACTGAAATTATGGGAACAAAAATTTTTCAGGAGGTTTTTATGGAATTAAAAGTAATTTGCAAAAGACTTATAACACAAAATCTTGATGGAAACATTACCGAAGGCGAATATGGTGCTGATGTTATTGGGATAAGCGTACCAAGAACATATGGCAATCACGACCTTTCAGCATTCAGTTTTCGTTTATCAGCTATCTCAAAGCATAATGAAAGCATTGCTGAACAGGTGTTGACAATGGACAGTGTTGACGAGAAAAATATTCATCTGCTTTGGAAAGTTACTTCTGATTTTACAGCAGTAAGTGGTGAAGTCACACTTATTCTTGCAGGTGTAAATAATGACAACACCGTACAGATTAAATTCATTTCTCAACCTGTTACAATCAATGATGACTACCGGTTTGAATTTATTGAGTCGCCCACTATTCTTGAACAGGCTTATAATCAGGTTCAGCTTGAAGTTCAGAAAGCCATTGATGCGGCTGAACGTGCTGAAGAAGCATCGTTAAAGCCGGCTGTTGTTTGTACTGCAACTGAAACAGAAATTGGTGGTGTCTTGTCAGGCGGTGACATTGATGTTAATGTAAACGGTAATGTAACTGTAAATTCAGTTAGTGGTAAAACAGTAGGTACTTCTGTACCCGAAAATGCTGTTTTTACTGACACGATATATACGCTTCCTACCGCGTCG
The DNA here is from genome assembly GCA_018110825.1 of Oscillospiraceae bacterium. Lineage (GTDB taxonomy): Bacteria > Bacillota > Clostridia > Oscillospirales > Ruminococcaceae > RGIG8773. Next base: position 152,700 of record JAGBCL010000115.1, on the reverse strand, counting down.
GACAAGGTACTTGGTGGTGTAAAAATTGATAATAAGACTATTGAAATTGACGCTGATGGTATTATCAGTGCAGTAGGCGGAATAAACGTTGAAAGTGTAAAATTGCTTAGTGACAACAATTTATATACAATAACTGACACAGTACAGTATCCTCTCATTTCTCTTAATTTGTACGGTAAATCCATACAAGACGGTACACCAACACCTGAAAATCCAATTGACATTGTTTCAACCGGTGATAACGGAACAGTTGAAATTATAGCTTGTGGAAAGAATTTGCTTGATGTGAGTTCGGCAAATACAGGAGATTCTTCATCATTAACTATTAATGAAAATGGTTTTCGCATAAATGCTAAAGATGGAAGTACAAGAGTTGTAACAGTTAATTGTAAGCTTATCGAAGGAAAAACATATCATTTATCTTGTCAATGTAATATTGAAGGAACAGAATGTGAAGTGAAAGCATATGCTACAGATGAAAATGGTAAAGTTCATCAATATGCAATTCTCAATACTACATTTACTGCAAGACAAAGCTGGAATAGAATCGTATTTTATATTGACGCAGCATATATGGGCAATAATGTGTATTTTGAGGTTGCAAACCCTCAGTTAGAGCTTGGCACTACAGCGACATCTTTTGAAGCATACAAAGACAACACAGCTATAATCACAAGTGGTTTACCATTATATTCTGTAGGTAACGTACGTGATGAGCTGATTTATAACGCTGATGGCACTGGAAAGATTATCAAACGTACTGCAAAACTTGAAAGTTACAATGGTGAAGAAATTATAACTGATTTTATCTCATCAACTGGCGGACTTGATCTAGGTGCCACAATTGTTTATGTACTTGCGACACCACAGGTAGTTGAACTGTCAGCAACAGAAATGGCAGAACTGCAGAAGTTGCAGACGTTTGACGGTATAACAAACATTTATAATGACAATGGCGCAGAAATGGCAGTCAAAATCTGTACAAACAAAGATCTTTCAGACTGCGTTTATCCTTTAATAAAAAATTTAATTTCCAAAATCAATGAGTAAAGAACAGTGGGTATCAAATTTGATACCCACTGTTCTTTATTTGTTATAATTAATTAAGATGGTACTATCATTTCTACATACTTTTAGAAAGGCGGAAACTAATTATGGAAAAACAAACCTATGCGTATATCAGAGTATCCTCAAGGGAGCAAAATGAAGACCGACAGCGTATTGCAATGCTGGAATACGGTGTGAGCGAAGAAAATATTTTTATGGACAAACAATCAGGAAAGGATTTTTCACGTCCGGGATATATTTATCTGACAAAAAAAATTACAGCCGGAAGATACACTTGTAATAAAAAGCATCGACCGACTGGGCAGAAATTATAATGAAATACTTAAGCAATGGCGTATTTTAACCAAGGAAAAACAAATACGAATCGTTGTACTTGATATGCCTATTCTTGATACAAGTGAAGGACGTGACCTTATGGGTACACTGATTTCCGATATTGTTCTTCAATTATTATCTTATGTAGCTGAAACAGAACGTAATTTTATTCATCAGCGCCAAGCGGAAGGAATTGCTGCTGCAAAGATAAGAGGAGTAAAATTCGGACGAAAACCTAAACAACGTCCTGATATTTATGAAGCAGTGAAAAGCAAATGGGAAAAAGGTGAACTTTCAGCAAGAGAAGCTGCACGGCAGTTGAATGTAACACATTCAACATTTTTACGATGGACTCGATCAAAATAATTATATATTTGTTGAAAAAGTACACTATTTCAACAAATAAAGTACACTTTATAGTCCAAAAAACCATTGACAAAAAAAAATAATGGGTATATACTTTATAAGGTATAAATGCTATTTTATGATAAAAAAACACATTTATTACAACATATGATACACATATCTTTCAATTAAATGGTGTATTATGTAAATATAATGTAATTTTGTTTAATGGACTATAAAGTGTACTTTGCAATCCATTAATTCGGAGGAGAATAAAATGTCAGAAGTTATTGATATTGGCTATCTTTGGGGAATTTTAAAGAGATATCTTATTTTAATTATAATTGTAGGTGTACTATGCGGTGCAGGCGGCTTTGCTGTTTCAAACTATGTACTCCCTAAAAAATATGAGTCCCATGCTCTTTTATATGTGGAAAACAGCCAGCAGTCATCGGATTCCGTTAACATCAATGATATTAATGCGGCACAAAAGCTTGTAAATACCTGTCAGATTATCTTCAAAAGCGGAACGATGATGGACAAGCTTATTGCGGAGCTTGACCTGCCATATACCAACGAAAAGCTTAATGGAATGATAACCGCTCAGTCTGTAAATGGTACTGAAGTAATGAAGCTTTCTGTCGAATGCTCAGACCCTCAGGAAGCCCAAAAAATCGTAAACGCTCTTGTTGAACTTGCCAGCGAAGAATTTTCAAGAGTAATCAAGTCAGGTTCCATCGAGGTTGTTGATTACGGCGATGTAAATACTGACCCGTCATCACCAAATGTTTTATTAATTACAGCAGCAGCTTTTATAATAGGCGTAGCATTTATATACATAATTGTTCTTGTAAGAGATATGTTTGATGTTGCTGTAAAGCAGGAAGATAACCTCGCACAACTTTATGATGTACCTATGTTTGCAGAAATCAGTGATTTTATGAGTGCTTCCGACAGCAAGTACGGATACGGCTATGGAAAAAAAGTCAAAGCGCCTGCTCCAACTAATTCAAACGGTATATCCGAACGCTTCATTTCTGAGGATACCCCATTTGCCATTACAGAAGCATATAATACTGCAAGAACAAATACAATGTTTGCTGTTTCAACAGGCGAAAGAAAAATAATTGCTGTAACAAGCTCAAACCCTTCTGAAGGTAAAAGTACAACCTGTGCAAACTTTGCGATTTGCTTTGCCAATGCAGGTATGAAAGTTCTTCTTGTTGAATGTGACCTGCGAAAACCTACCGTAGCTAAAAATTTCAATATCAAACCAAAGTACGGACTTTCCTCTGTCCTCGGTGGTTTCTGCAAAGTGAATGAGGCAATAACAGAGAACGTAATGCCTAATCTCGACGTAATTGTAACAGGTGATATTCCTCCAAATCCGTCGGAACTGCTTACTTCTGAGGCGATGAAAAAATTTCTTGAGGCATCTGTGGAAAGCTACGATTATGTTTTCCTTGATACACCTCCTGTAAATGTTGTAACTGACTCTCAGCTTATGAATGACACCATTGCAGGTATTGTATTTGTTGTAAGAGAAGGCTCTACAACTCACCCTGATATACAGGCTGCTCTTGAAAAAATCAAGCTTGCAAACGGCAAGGTTCTCGGTTTTGTAAAGACTTTCAGCCAGATAGGAAAGCACGGTAAATACGGAAAGAAATATTCTTATGGTACATATAAGTACAGCTATTCCGAGAAGGATTCCTGATTTAAGGTAATTACACGAAAGTGTTAATTATAATTGCAATGGAAAGGAGGAAGATTATCATGAGAAAAAGTATCAAGAGAATTGTCAGTGCATTCGTTGCAACAGTATCTGCAGCAACACTTGCACTCACAGCATTTGCAGCTGACTATTTTACAGCTCCAATAGCTCCTGCTAATTCTCATCAGACATCATCTGTAACAACAAGTGAACTTAAAGAAACAGTTGCTACTACCGCTAAGGGCGAAACAGTAACTGTTACAGTAAGCAGTGTAAAGACACTTTCAATCACTTCATCTGTAATTAAGGCACTTGACAAGGCAGATTCTGTACTTAAGATTGAAGCACCAAAAGCAGAAATTGAAATTGATGCTTCAACAATTACAAAGGTAAGAAAAGTTGACCTTTCTATGAAGATTTACAGCTCTGCTAAGCGTGCAGTGGTTGACATGAGAAGTAAGAAGGACTTCGGTTGTGAAGTAAAGATTACTCTCACAAATTGCAAAATGAGTGCAGAAAAACTTGCAAAGGCTCATGTATACTGTGATGGTGAGGACCTCGGCCCTGTTGAATTAAACGAGGACGGACTTCCTGTAATCACAGTTACAAAGGGCGGTAAGTACGAAATTAAGTAATTTCTGAACCCCCTTTTAACCGTCCGTACCCAGTGTACGGACGGTTACGAAATACACTTCTCTCTGAGGTGTATTTCGTAACCGTAAATTTAAAAGAAAGGCCGAAATGAATTCATGAGTAAGAAAATAATTATTGCTGTAATGATATTGATACTAATTACAGTCGGGTTAATTATAGGTGTGTCAGGTCGTAATTCAGTAACTACAACTGATAGGATTGCTCAGGCATCAAAATACTTTGAAATGATGGATTACGATAAAACAATTGCAATATATAACGAAATAATTTCTGCGGATTCAACCTGTGCGGAAGCATATATAGGTCTTGCAGAAGCATACGCTGCCAAAGGCAATATGCCCAAAGCTGCCGAAATTCTTGAACGAGGCATTGAAGCAACCGGTCAGGATAAAACAATTACTGACAAAATCCATGAACTGTCAATCACAATCATGTCCAATACAGAAGACGGCATGGAGGCTGTAACTGAACTTGATGAAACAACTGCAGTAACAACTGTTCTCGTAACAGAGGAAACAACAATTCCTGAAAGCACAACAGTTGTTACAACAGAAGAAACAACAACTGTTCCCGAAACTACAACCGTCACTACTACAGAAGAAACAACAACTGTTCCTGAAACAACAACAGTTACCACAACCACCACTACTACTGCTGCAACTACACGTGCAACAACTGTTGCTACCGAAAAAGCAACTATAACTGTTCCTAAGTTTATTGGAATCACCAAGGAAGAGGCATTTAAACTTGCAGAGAAAAATAACATCAACCTCATTTTTGAATATGAGGAAAATGATACATATGCCAATGGTGTTGTTTTCTATCAGAGCAGCCGCGAAGGAACTTTGGTCGCTCCAAGCACTCTTGTTTATGCATATGTTTGTGTCAATGACACAGAATATGTTTCCGAATCTGATAAGGTTTTGAACAACTTCTATTCCTCCATTGAAAAATGGTCAAAGAACAATACCGATAAAGTAAGCAGTGTTTATCTTGATAAAGAAAGCGATACAGTTGTAGTTAATGCTGTATCAACCAAAAGATTTATTCTTGACCAGAATGTTGTATCAGCATTCAGAAAGTGTGATGATGCAACTCTGAAAATTGTTTGTTCTGATTTCACAATGTCAATAAAATCTTCTTCCGTGACCTCCGACAATAAACTTGATTTATCTTCAAGTTATAACGGCAATTATGCAAGAGCTTCGTTTACTATTGATGACGGTGCAGATAACTGCCAGGTTACTGTTGTTTTGAAAGCATGTGAAATAAATGGCAGCGATTATGAAGATATGAAACTTTATCCATCAGAGGGAAAACCTAAAGCAGTCAAACTCAGTATAGACGAAGAACCGATTATAAGTATCAGTTCAAGTGGTACATACACAATAAAATAAAAATGTCCCATATCATTTGATTGATATGGGATATTAATCATTTATGTCTGTATAGTTGCTTGTTAAAATAACAGTTGCTCACTGTCAAGACATATTCTATTAAATGCATTATCACCGCATTTTTTGCGGATTTTTTCTTCAGCTTGTGCGTACATCGGAGGACGTGAGGTTGTATTGTGCGTATCAGTACCTAAGGCAGAAATAATTCCGTCATTAATCATAGTAAACAGCTTGTTTCTTTCAAAAAATCCTGCTTTAGCTATAGAAGAGCAGTTCATCTGACAAGTAATATCCCCTGCTTCAATAATGCGATACAAATCATTCACAGTGTTACCGAAATGGAGATATCTTTCAATATGAGCAAGAATGATTTTCTTATTGCATTTGTTCAGAAACTTTACGAAATCGCTGTAGAAATTATCGTGGAATTTCTGAAACGGCAGTTCAAGTAATATGTAATCTGTTCCTTCAATGCAAAGCTGCTCGAAATCAGGGTCTGAAGAAAGTGAGGGTGTAAAAAGCACCTCTGCGCCAAGAATAAGCCGAGGGAAAAAGTGTCTTTCACCTGTATCCTCAATTGCCTGAACAAGTTTATCATAAGAAGCACTTCTTCTCTTGAGAAATGAAGCTATATTTTCATCATTTCTGTAAAAATGCGGTGTAAGAACTACAGTATCAACTTTTGCCTTAACAAGCATTTGTAACAGTGCAATTGATTCGTCTGTGCTTTTTGAACCATCATCCATTTGTGGAAGAATGTGTGAATGAAAGTCTATCCTCATAAATAGCAGCTCCTTGATATATGTGAATACATCAATTATATATTTGAAAATATAAAATGTCAAGAATAAAAAATTCTTAATGGTTCTGAATAAACCAAATGGAGGAAATATATGAACGAAACAGTAAAAAAAAACACAATCACAAAGAAAGACAGCTACAGTATTGTATCTAATATGTTTCTCGCCTCTATTATAACTTTTACAGCAGGCTGTATGTGCTTCGAAAAATATATGCCCGAAGCTTTTTCATCAATATACAGTACTGCTGTAATTATTATATGCCTATGCGTATGGCTTGTGCTCTCTTTTGTGAGCGGTGTAAAGAAAAAATGGGGATTTGCTGTTTTTTCAGCGATTTTCTGGATTGTTCCGCAGGTCATAATCTACATGGCAAATGATGGGCCTGAATTTTGCAGAAAAAGTATAACTATGTATCTTCTTTCAGAATTTTCTGATATCATCATTAATTCCACTGCAACTAAAGTATGTGACGTAATCGGAGTAGGTACGATTGCTTTCACAGCTATAATGGTTCTCCTATGTGTGTTCAGCTTTTTCGCAGGATATCTTGTCTATGACAAAAACAGTTCAAGTCACAGCAAAGGACGTGATTAATATTAAAACCGCATTGCTCATTATGGCCGCAGGAATAGGCAGACGCTTCGGAACAGGCATAAAACAGCTTGAAGCTGTCGGCGCAAACGGCGAAATCATTATGGATTATTCTGTTCACGATGCAATAAAAAGCGGTTTTAATAAAATCATTTTTGTTATACGAAAAGATATTGAAAATGATTTCCGTGAAAAAATCGGCGAAAGAATAGAGAAGGTTTGCTCTGATTGCAACGTTGAAGTAAAATATGCGTTTCAAGAACTTGACGATATCCCCTTTTCAGTGCCTGAAGGAAGAACAAAACCTTGGGGAACGGGACATGCTGTTCTTACCGCAAAAGAGTTTATTAATGAACCATTTGCAATTATCAATGCTGATGATTATTATGGTAAAACTGCTTTCAAAAAAATGCACGATTACCTTTGCAACAATATAAAATCTGACTCATATTGCATGATGGGATATACTCTAAAAAATACTATGTCCGAAAACGGAAGTGTTACAAGAGGACTTTGCGTTACTGATAACAACCAAAATCTGATTAAAATCGTTGAAACAAGAAATATTATCAAGACTAATTTCGGTGCTGAAGCAGATGGAACAGCAATTGATATTAATTCATATGTTTCTATGAATATGTGGGGATTTGCTCCTGAGTTTATGGACAAGCTTAAAATTGGATTTAATGATTTTCTTGAAAATGAGGTTGCAAAAGAACCTCTAACCTCGGAATTTCTCGTTCCGATTTATGTTGATAAGCTTTTGAACAAAAACAGCATTTCGGTAAAAATGCTTCCAACAAATGATATCTGGCTTGGAATGACATATAAAGAGGATATTCCGGTCGTTGTTGAGGGATTTAAAAGACTTATTGAAAATGGCGAATACAATTCAGATTTATATAGCGATTTACTTACAAACAATTTTTGACAGAAAAAATAAATTACAAAGGGCGGAATAAATAAATGTGCGGGATAGTAGGTTTTGTCGGTACACAACAAGCAGCACCGATTTTGCTGGATGGTCTGTCCAGACTTGAATACAGAGGCTATGACTCAGCAGGCGTTGCTGTCCGTGATGGCGAGAATGCTGCTGAAGTTGTAAAGGCAAAAGGACGTCTGTCCAACCTTGTTGAAATGACAGACGGCGGCAAGGCTCTTAAAGGGAACTGCGGTATTGCTCATACACGCTGGGCAACCCACGGAGAACCAAGCCGTGTAAATGCACATCCACACGTTTCGGGCAACTGCACAGGCTCAGGTTCAGGTACAGTTGAGTCAAACGTTGTTGGTGTACATAACGGTATCATTGAAAACTATGCTGAGCTCAGGGAAAATCTTGAAAAACACGGCTATGTATTCTATAGTCAGACTGATACGGAAGTCGTTATCAAACTTGTTGATTATTACTACAAGAAACATAACCTCGGTCCAATTGATGCAATTGCAAAGGCAATGGTGCGAGTAAGAGGCTCTTATGCTCTTGAGCTTATGTTCAAGGACTACCCTAATGAAATCTGGGTTGCACGTAAGGACAGTCCTATGATTATCGGACTTGCAGATGGCGAAACCTACGTTGCTTCAGATGTACCCGCAATCCTTAAATACACAAGAAATGTCTACTACATCGGCAATCTTGAAATGGCAAGAATAAGAGCAGGCGAAGTTAATTTCTATGACCTTAACGGTGAAGAAATCAGCAAGGAAACAACTGAAATCAAATGGGATGCCGAAGCAGCCGAAAAGGGCGGATTTGAGCATTTCATGATGAAGGAAATCCACGAGCAGCCAAAGGCTGTTGCGGATACTCTCAATTCCGTGTTCAAGGATGGTAAGATAAGCCTTGACGAAGTGGGTCTCAGTGACAATGAAATCAAGTCTTTTGATAGCATATATATGATTGCCTGTGGCTCAGCGTGGCACGTGGGAATGGCTATGCAGTACGTGTTTGAGGACATTGCTGACATTCCCGTGAGAGTTGAACTTGCATCTGAATTCAGATACAGAAAAATGCCTCTTAACAAGAATGCACTTGCAATCGTGATAAGCCAGTCTGGCGAAACAGCGGATACACTTGCCGCACTTCGTCTTGCAAAGGAAAAGGGTATGAAAACCCTTGCAATCGTAAATGTTGTGGGCAGCAGCATCGCAAGAGAGGCTGACAACATTTTCTACACACTTGCGGGCCCTGAAATTTCCGTTGCAACAACAAAGGCATACTCCGCACAGCTTATTGCGGGCTATTGCCTTGCTGTACAGTTTGCAAAGGTGCGCGGATGTATTTCTGATGAGCAATACAACAATTACATTTCCGAACTTCAGACTATTCCCGAAAAGATTAAGAAAATTCTTGAAGATAAAGAGCGTATCCAGTGGTTTGCAGCTAAGTACGCAAGTGCACAGGACATATTCTTCATTGGACGTGGTATCGACTACGCAATCTGCCTTGAGGGAAGCCTTAAACTCAAGGAAATTTCCTATATTCACAGTGAAGCTTATGCGGCAGGCGAATTGAAGCACGGCACAATTTCACTTGTTGAGGAAAATATGCTTGTTATCGGTGTTCTTACACAGGACGAGCTGTACGAGAAAACCGTGTCAAATATGCTTGAATGCAAGAGCCGAGGAGCATACCTTATGGGACTTGCACCTTATGGTAAGTACGAAACTGAAACAACCTGCGATTTCGTGACATATGTACCGAAGATTGACGAACATTTCGCCGCTTCACTTGCAGTTGTTCCACTTCAGCTTCTCGGCTACTATGTAAGCGTTGCTAAGGGACTTGATGTCGATAAACCGAGAAATCTTGCCAAGAGTGTTACAGTGGAATAAAAATACCCATTATATTTTATAGGGGAGAAAATAATGGAAGTAGAAAAGAAAGATATTTCTGACAACCAAGATATAAAGCACAAAAAGAAAAGCTCATTAGACGAGTGGCATCTGGTTACAGTGCTGTTAATGCTGTATGATTTATTCGCAGTAAATATGTCATATTTTTTCGCACTTTGGCTCAGATTTGACTGCCATTTCAGCGAAATACCTGACGTTTATTTAACTGCATGGCTTAAATTTGTGCCTATATATTCACTGGTAAGTCTTGTTATGCACAACATTCTGAAACTGTATCAGAGCATATGGAAATTTGCAAGCTTTGCGGAGCTTAAACGCATTATTTCAGTAACAGGTTTTCTTGGATTGTTTCATGCAATCTTAATAACTCTGTTATTCAAACGTATGCCTATTTCATATTATGTTGTTGGTGCCGCAATCCAGTTTATGCTGGTAGTTGCTGTTCGTTTTGCATATCGTTTTATTCTTTTGGAAAGAAACAAAGTAAAAAAGCTTCATCAAAAAAGTATCGCAAGCCGTGTTATGATTATCGGCGCAGGCTCAGCGGGTCAAATGATACTGCGTGACCTGAACAACGCAAAGGAAGCAAATGAATGTGTCTGCTGCATAATAGATGATGATAAAAACAAGTGGGGACGCTTTATTGATGAAGTGCCGATTGTAGGAGGAAGAGATGATATCCTCCTTAATGTTGAAAAATACAAAATTGAAAAAATAGTTCTTGCCTTACCAAGCGCTACTGCTGAACAGCGCAGAGATATACTTGATATCTGTAAGGAAACAAAATGTGAATTAAAAAATCTTCCAAGCATATACAGCCTTGTTGAGAATGCTGTAAGAGCAGAGCATCTTAAAGATGTTGCAGTTGAAGATTTGCTCGGACGAGAACCCGTAAAGGTAAACATGGACGAGATATACAGCTTCATTACTGATAAGGTAATTCTTGTCACAGGAGGCGGAGGCTCTATAGGCAGTGAGCTTTGCAGACAGGTTGCACAGCATAATCCAAAGCAGCTGATTGTTTTTGATATTTACGAAAACAATGCTCACGAAATAGGACTTGAACTAAAGGATAAATACCCTGAATTGAATTTGGAGGTTCTGATAGGTTCTGTCCGTGACAGCAGACGCATTAATCAGGTCTTTGCAAAATACAAGCCTGATGTTGTTTATCACGCTGCTGCACATAAGCACGTTCCTCTTATGGAGGACAGTCCCTGTGAGTCTATAAAGAATAATGCAGTTGGAACATACAAAACAGCTTATGCAGCTATGATGAATGGATGCAAGAGATTTGTTCTGATTTCTACTGATAAGGCAGTTAATCCTACCAATATTATGGGTGCATCAAAGCGACTTTGTGAAATGATTATCCAGTCTTTTGACAGAAAAATCAGAGACGGCAAGGCAAATGAAATATTGCCGCTACACGTTCATAATGAAGACACTGACGGAAGTATGCTTGATGTGGCAAACAATATTTGCAATGCCGAAACAGAATTTGTAGCTGTTCGTTTTGGAAATGTTCTCGGAAGCAACGGTTCAGTAATTCCAAGATTTAAGGACCAGATTGCCAGAGGTGGTCCGGTTACTGTAACTCATCCTGATATCATAAGATATTTTATGACTATCCCTGAGGCAGCTTCACTTGTTCTTCAGGCAGGAACATACGCTGCCGGAGGAGAGATATTTGTTCTTGATATGGGTTCACCTGTAAAAATCGATACCCTTGCAAGAAATATGATTAAGCTGTCCGGATTGCAGCCTGATGTGGATATTAAAATTTCCTATACGGGTCTTCGTGCAGGTGAAAAACTGTATGAAGAAAAGCTTATGTCCGAAGAAGGACTTAAAACTACCCCTAATCAGCTTATTCACATAGGAAGTCCGATACCTTTTGATACAGATGAATTTCTTATTCAGCTTCAATTGCTTATGACTGCGGCTTATGATGGAAATGAAGATGAAATCCGTGATTTGGTTGCACGGGTTGTTACCACATATCGACCCGCAGGTGAACAAGGCTCTGAAGAAAAGGGCGAGGCGTACGTCCAGCAGATGAACATAGTAATGCAAAATTATGGTGAAAAAGTAGCAGCGTTAAATTAATCAACGCACCTCCTGCTTTGCACTAAAAAAGTTGAAAGAGTGTGACTTATGGCAATATATTTATTTTTACTGGCTGGTGTTATAGCAGCAGGAATACCGCTTTGCAGTGAAAAATGCGGAAAAAAGGGCAGACTGATTTTCTGTATTGCAGCCGCTGTGGTGTTTACGTTAATATCTGCATTAAGATTTCAGGTTGGCTATGACTATAATTCTTATGGTGGAATATATTTCAATTTGAAGTATATGATACTGGAGGATGTTATAGTAGGAAAATTTGAAAAAGGTTTTATGCTTCCTTTATATGTGCTTAACCTTGCATTTGAGGAATATTATGTGGTATTTGTCTATACATCACTTATCATATATCCATCTGTTTTCTACCTGATTTATAAAAACTCTTCCAATCCTTGGATTAGTACAACAGCATTTCTATGTTTTGGTGCATTCTTTAACTCATTGTGTTTTCTAAGACAATTTATTGCCGCACTTATTATTACATATGCCGTACAGTATCTTAATAAGAAACAGCTGTGGAGATTTCTTGTGCTTTCCATTGCAGCGGCAAGTTTTCACTGGTCAGCGTTGCTTATGTTAGGAATGTGGCTGCTGTTTATGATTAAACCTGGCAAACTATATCTATCGATTGTTACAGCAGGAACAATAATTTTCTGCTTTGTTTCACGTCATCTGATGCATTGGGTAATAGATAATTTTTATATGTATAAAGGTTATAACCCAGAAACAAGTGCCGAAGCGGCAAATGGACTTCCGATACCTTACACAATAATGTTCGGTATTCTGTTTATAATCAGCTTTGTTTTCAGAAAACGTCTGATGGAAAGAAATAAAAACAACTCAATATATATAAATTGCCTTATGTATACAGTTGTTTTTGAAGCAATGGGTACTCGTCATGCTATTCTTTCACGTTTTGCAATACTTGTATACCTCCCTGCCCTTCTTTATCTTGTCCCTGACATGATTGTTGTTATCAAAGAATATATTTCTGAAAGATTTGCGTCACAGGAAAAACGAAGACGAATTTTAAATGTTGTTTCTGCCTGTGCAGCTTCTGTTATAGCAGTTGGAAGCTATGTGATGCTTATGCTGAACAACTACAACGGCGTTGTTCCATATACTTCTCAAATGAATCGACCTACAGATATTTTCGTCGAACAGGTTGCTGATGAAGAAGATTGGGACGAAGAAGACTGGGATGACGAAGATTGGGACGAAGAAGACTGGGATGACGAAGACTGGGATGACGAAGATTGGGACGAAGAAGATTGGGATGAAAATGCATTTGAGGAAGATATTCTCAATCAGTTGCAATAAATCTGATTGCATTCAGTAGATGAGATGAATTGAGGAAAAATATGAAAACAGAACCATTCAAAAACAAAGTATGGCTTGCCACACCAACAATGCATGGCGATGAAATGAAATACATAACCGAAGCATACGAAACAAACTGGATGAGTACAGTTGGTAAAAATATCAACGAGGTAGAACGTATTGCTGCTGAAAAAGCAGAAATGAAATATGCTGTTGCCCTTTCAAGCTGTACTGCTGCACTTCATCTTTGCGTAAAGTCAGCAGGAGAAAGATTGTATGGTAAGCCTGCAATCAGCCACGGTGCGTTGGAAGGAAAACGTGTTTTCTGTTCTGATATGACCTTTGACGCAACCTTGAATCCTGTTGTGTATGAAGGTGGTATTCCCGTATTCATAGACACAGAAGCAGATTCTTGGAATATGGACCCTATTGCACTTGAAAAAGCATTTGAACTTTATCCCGACGTTAAGCTTGTGGTAAGTGCAGAATTGTATGGTTTTCCTGGAAGAATGGATTTGATAAAGCAAATCTGTGAAAAGCACGGTGCACTACTTATCGAGGATGCAGCTGAAGCAATGGGTGCAACACTCAACGGAAAACAGTGCGGCTCATTCGGAGATTATTCCGCAATCAGCTACAACGGAAACAAGATTATTACAGGTTCAGCAGGCGGATGCCTCCTGACAAATGATATTGAAGTTGCAAACAAGGCACGTAAGTGGTCAACACAGGCGAGAGAAAATGCTCCATGGTATCAGCACGAAGAAGTTGGCTACAATTACCGAATGAGTAATGTTGTAGCAGGAGTTGTTCGCGGACAGTATCCATATCTTGAAGAACATATCGCACAGAAAAAATCTGTGTACGAAAGATATCGTGATGGGTTCAAAGACTTGCCGGTGCAGATGAATCCTATCGTAAAGGATACAGAGCCGAATTACTGGCTTTCTGCAATGATTATCGACAAGGAATATATGTGCAAGCAGGTCAGGGATGACTCAACAGCCTTGTATATCAAGGAAGCAGGAAAAACCTGTCCTACAGAAATTCTTGAAAAGCTTGCGGGGTACAATGCAGAGGGCAGACCAATCTGGAAACCGATGCATATGCAGCCGATGTACCGTATGCACGAATTCGTTACCCGTGAAGGAAGCGGGCGTTGCAGAACAAACGCATATATTGCGAGCGGCGCAGAGGATATTGGTGCAGATATTTTTGAACGCGGACTTTGTCTGCCGAGTGACAACAAGATGACAGTCGAAGAACAGGACATAATTATTGAAATTGTGAAGAGTTGTTTTGAGTAAAATTATCAGGGGTTATATATGTACGCAAATTATTTTAAGAGAGTAATTGATTTTTTTCTTTCACTGATTGCTTTAATTGTTCTTTCTCCTATACTTTTGATTTTGATTATCGCAGGTGCTGTTGCAATGAAAGGTAATCCTTTTTTCTTTCAGCCAAGACCAGGCAAGAAAGAAAAAGATGGTAAAGAAAAAATATTTAAGCTTATTAAATTCCGTACGATGTCAAACGTTAAAGACAATGATGGCAATTTGTTGCCTGATGATATTCGTCTGAACAAGTATGGCAAATTTCTGCGTTCTACTTCTCTTGACGAACTGCCTGAGCTTTTAAATATAATTAAAGGAGATATGGCAGTAGTAGGTCCAAGACCTCAGCTTGTGCGTGATATGACATTTATGACAGAGGAACAGCGCAGACGTCATGATGTCCGTCCTGGACTTACAGGGCTTGCACAAGTCAATGGAAGAAATAATATCACGTGGGAACAAAAATTTGAATATGACCTTCAGTATATTGACAATGGTATCACATTTGCTGGCGATGTGAAAATTATTCTTCAAACAGTTGGAAAGGTTCTCAAAAGAAGTGATACTGTTCGTGAGGGAACAGTATCCGATATGGATTTTGGTGATTGGCTGATGATGGAAGGCAAGATCAATCAGGAAACATATGATAAGAAACAGGATGAAGCAAGAGATTTGTTAGGAGTGTAAAGAATGGAAATTCAAGGATGGAAATACTATAACCATGCAGCTATACCATCAACTCCTCCACATAAGGAACCTGATTTGTCACCCATAGAAGATAAAAGTATATGGAAAATAGATGATAAGACTCCGTTGCTTGTAAGGTGGACTACAGAATTTGATTGTGGTTATGAAACAAATTGGTGGTATCTTATTCGGGAAGCGCCTTTTGATATTGAAGAAATACCATCTAAAGAAAGAAAAAGCATTCGTAGCGCACTGAAAAAATGTTATATAAAAAAAATTAATCCAAGTGAGTATATTGATGAACTTTATTTATGTTATTCATCAGCGTTTTCAAAATATGAAAATGCTGGTAATATGAATGAAAAAGAAAATTTTCTTAATTTGAAAGATAATGTTATTGAATACTGGGCTGGCTTTGATAATGAAACCAATAAACTCATTGGATATATAACAGTATCAGCATATGATATGTATGCTGAAATTCATACTGCAAAATTTGATCCGGATTATTTTAATCGACAAGCTTCAGATGCTTTATATTATAATGTCCTAAATCACTATTTAAATGAGTGTGGGAAAAAATATATATGTTCCGGATCAAGAAACATTAATCATAAAACAGGTACACAGGAGTACAAAATAAGACGTTTTGGGTATAAAAAAGCATATTGTCATTTGCATATAGAATATAATCCAAAAATTAAAGTGATTATTAAAATATTGTATAAATTTAGAAAATTGTTGATGAAGATGGATAAAATAACGCTGATTCATCAAATTAATGCAGTATTGAAAATGGAAGAAATCATCAGGGAGAAATAAATGAGATATTTATACAAAAAAACTAAAAAAAACGATGAAAGTGAATTTTCAGGTGAACTAATTGTAGAGGTTTTTACACCCAAAATTTTAGGCAAATTAACATTAAAAGGCGAGAAAAAAAGCTTCAAATTATTAGCAGTTCGTTTTTGGTTTCAAATTATTACTCATGGTAAAGCAAAAATTTATTACATAAGACAAGGAGAAAATTTGGTTCATACATCTTACGTTGTTCCAAAATGTTATAAATTTTCTTTTTTAAATACAAATGATTATGAAATAGGACCATGCTTTACATATCCGGAATATCGAGGAAAAGGCGTATATCCATTTGTACTAAAAAAAATATGCAATAGTGTTGGATGTGATGATACAACATTTTATATGAGTGTTAATGAATCAAATATTTCTTCAATTAAAGGGATAGAAAAAGCAGGGTTTATTAAATATGGTATTGTCAATGTCAGTAAGATTACAAAACGATATTATTTAGAAAAAACGCTTTAATTATAATTAAAGAGGAATTGTTATGAACGAGTTAGTATCAATAATAATGCCGTCATATAACACAGGAAAGTACATTGCAGAAACAATAGACTCAGTATTGGCACAGACATACTCAGATTGGGAGTTGCTTATTGTTGATGATTGTTCAACTGATAATACTGATGAGGTTGTAAGCAAGTATCTTACAGATGAAAGGATTCGTTACATAAAAAACGATAAGAACAGTGGTGCTGCGGTATCAAGAAACCGTGCTTTGAGAAAAGCAAAAGGGAAATGGATAGCTTTTCTGGATAGTGACGACATATGGGAGCCAGACAAACTCCAAAAGCAAATTGATTTTATGAAAGATAATGGTTATCATTTTTCGTACACAAATTATATTGAGATTGATGAAAATTCTAAGCCCAGCGGCAAAAATGTCAGTGGACCAAAGCGCATTACAAAGAACGGGATGTATAACTATTGTTGGGTTGGATGTCTGACAGTTATGTATGATGCCGAAAAAGTAGGGCTTATTCAGATTGAAGATATAAAGAAGAATAATGATTATGCTATGTGGTTAAAAGTTTGCAAAAAGGCAGATTGTTATCTGTTGGATGAAACACTTGCTAAATACAGAAGAAGAAATGGTTCAATCAGCAGTCACGGCTATATAGAATTGATTAAGTGGCATTATAAATTATTTCATGAAGCCGAGAACAAAAACTTCATCTCTTCGTTTGCACTGACATTAAGAAATTTGTTTTTCGGTATAATTAAGAAAATATGGTATGTCAGGGGGTAAATTAATATGACAATTCAGGTATTGGTTGCTACAATGCATCAACCCAAAGGGGACTATTCCTTACTGGAAAAAATGAATATACAATCTGATGCCATTGTGTGCAATCAATGTGATAGGAATGAATTTGAAGAATTTACATGGAACGGACACAATATTAAATGGCTTTCATTTGCAGAACGCGGCGTCGGATTAAATCGTAATAACGCTTTGATGAGAGCTACTGCTGATATATGTTTGTTTGCTGATGATGATATGGTATATGAAGATAATTACGCTGAAATTATAAGAAAAAGATTTGACGATAATCCAACAGCTAATGTTATTGCTTTTAATCTCAAAGAAAAAATTCCCAAAAGAAGAATTATAACCCAAAAAACAAATGTAGGTTACTTGAATTATCTTAGATATGGTACAGCAAGAATTGCGGTCAGATTGTCAAGTGTAAAAAAACATGGTATATATTTTAATCAATGCTTTGGCGGCGGTACCGAACATTGTCACGGTGAGGATAATTTATTTTTAAATGCTTGTTTAAAAAAAGGATTAAAACTAATAGCACTTCCGGATTATGTAGCTGAACTAACAGATGAAAGAGCGTCAACCTGGAATAACGGATATGATAACCGCTATTTACATGATCAAGGTGTGCTCTATCGTACATTATCAAGCAAATGGTGGAGATTACTTTGTTTACAGGACGCAATAAGAAGATGTAAGAGTTATAAAATGAGCTGGTTAAAAGCATATAAAATAATGATAACAGGTGGTATCCGGAGGAAATAGTCAAATGGGCAAACGTGCTGTTTTTGTTTTTAGAAATCTCGGAACCGGAGGTGCACAAAAAATAGAAGCATTCGTTGCAAATGCATTGTGCAACTCAGGTTATGATGTTATTGCAATTAATATGGCTTCTTCAAAATGTACGGTGAATTTAGACAACAGAATAAAGATTGTTAACGTTATATATGATTTCGCGGAAGTATGTCAGAATAAAATCAAAAAGCTATATAACAAATTGATTTATCTTTATAAATTGCGCAAAGCAATTTTAGCCCAAAAGCCAGATATTGTATGTGCTTTTTTAAGTGATGTTGTCAGAATTACCGTTCTCGCTTTAAAAGGAACAGCCATACCAATTATAGGCTCGGAACGCGGTGATCCAAATGTTTTCTCTTCAAAACAATTCAATGCGTACCGTAAAGCCTATATACATTGTAAATATGCTGTTTTTCAGCTGGATAATGTAATGCAGATGTATAATTTACCTGATTTCGTTAAACAAAAGGTAATTCCCAATCCATGCATTCCGCGTACAAACAGCAAGTCTGATAAAGCTTCTGAACCTTCTGAACATATTATTTTAAGTGCCGGAAGATTAGCAGAACAAAAAAGATTTGATTTACTTATTGACGCTTTCGACCTTGTTTATCAAAAGCATCCTGAATATCAATTGCATATTTATGGTAGCGGTCCGTTAGAAGCAAAGCTGTACAATCAAATCCAGTCAACATCTGCCAGCAGCTCAATCAGGCTGGCTGGTGATGTGGAGGATGTTTTCGCTGTTGCATCAAATTCGGATTTTTTTGTTCTGTCATCTGATTTTGAAGGTATTCCAAATGTCATTCTTGAAGCCATGTATGCAGGTATTCCTGTTATAGCTACAGATTGCAGTCCCGGCGGAGCCAGTTACCTTCTTGAAAACGGCGAATGCGGTATTATTGTACCTAAAAATGACAAACTTAAGCTTGCCGAAGCAATTAATAATTATATTGAATGTCCGTCATTGCGTGAACAGCATATAATTAAAAGCTTGAAAAGCATAAAAAAATATGAACCACACAAAATTGAAAAAATGTGGATTGATATTTTCAATTCCGTTTTGGAGGAAAGCTGATTGTGAGCATATCAAAGACTTTATCACTAAAAAAAACAGCACTACAATTATTGTATATACTTATCGCACTGCTTCCGTTTATATCCGTGCTGCAAAATATCATACCCAATGCAGGTTGGATAAAGGATATTCTATGCATATTTATTTGCGGCTGTGCTTTATTGAACGGTAAAATAAAAATTAATTCAAACCTGATTTGCGTCATTCTGTATACGATAATAGTTATATTCAGTATTTTATTTAATGACACATTAAGCGCTGAATTTAAACTTAATGCTTTCCGATATCGTTGCGAATATGCAATTACACTTGTGCTGTTAATCAATTCTTTTCAATATTCAAAGGAAGAGATAAAAGATATTGCATTGCAGATATTAAAAATACTCTATGTAATCGGTATTATAGTTGCTATTATAGGCTGCGTTGAATTAGTCAATCCAAGGCTTGTTTATTCTATTTACGGAAATTCATTGACGACACATTTATCTGTATGGACAGGTGACTCACTTTCTGCTTCGTCACGTTTAATTTCGACATTAGGTAATCCGATAAACCTTGGATTGCAAATGGTTCTGGCAATAGGTGCCTGCTTATGCTTGTGGCATGAATCCGGCAAAAACAACTGGCATTTAAATATAATATATCCTCTGACGCTTGTTTTATTTATAATTATTACTATTTATACATACAGCAGAACAGCATATATTATGGTCGGAGCAGTAATATTGGCATTTTATGCTTCACAAATTTTATTTTCAAAAATAAATCTGAAGAAAAAAGTCAGCTTGGTTTTGCTTATAGCACTATGCGCAACGATTTTGTTAATTCTTGTAAATAACTATGATAGTTTTGCTTATCGATTAAACAGTATATCAATTAAAACCTTTCTTGAAAACACACGCGTTGCACGGGCAACTACAGCATTTACTGCTGATTGGAAAAATTTATGGGTTTATTTGTTTGGCGCAGGTGTTGGCAACCGTTTAGGTTCATCGGGACAGTATGTTTTTGAATTCGGATATGCTTCCCTTTTATATGAAACAGGAATAATAGGATTCATTATATTTTTATGTATTATTATTTCAAGTATCAGCAGCAGCCTGTATGTAATGAAGTATGAACTCGCTGACAGATATATAAACTCAACTTATTTATCTTTTATTGCAGCGTTCTGTTGTGGTATGTTTGCAGAAGATTTATACTTTCAATCGCCATTCAATTTATACTTTTGGATTTGTTGTTTGGTGTTACATGAAATGAGACAAGAAAAATAACGTAAATGTAAACGTCATTTAATTACTACTTTATATGGCATATGGCAAGGTGAAAATAAATGGTATTAAAAAACAAAATCCCAAAAATATTTTTATATTTATTATATAATGATAACCGAATTCGACACAAAGCAAATTTCCTCATAAAGATTAAAAAAGCAAATAATTACAAGCTATTACAATATATTATCAGAGAAAGCCTAAGAAAAAAAAATCATATTATAATAGGCAAAAATTCAAAAATAGGCAGTCTGAAATTGCCGCATCCCCATAATGTGGTTATTGGTGACTGTGTACAAATTGGTGAAAATTGCACATTATATCACGATGTAACTCTCGGTCAGAACTTGGGCAAATTTCCACAGATAGGTGACAATGTAATCATTTATACAGGTGCAAAGGTAATAGGAAATGTTACTGTAGGAAATAACGCGGTAATCGGTGCAAATGCTGTAGTTGTTGATGATGTCCCTGATAATGCAATTGTTGCAGGAAATCCAGCATCAATTATCAGGCACAGAAAGGAACAAGATGAGTTCTATTAAAAAGAATTATTTATATAATGTTTCATTTAATCTATTGAATATATGTATTCCACTGATTACAACTCCTTACTTAACTCGTACCCTTGGAGCAAACGGTATGGGGGTTTATTCATATTCTTTTTCTGTTGCTCATTTTTTTGTAATATTTATATTGCTTGGTTTAAATAATTACGGATGCAGGGAAATAGCAAAATGTAAGGATGATTGCAAAAAAAAAGAAAAGACCTTCTGGAGCATTTATTCTATGCAGCTTTTCCTTGGAATAGTAATCAACGGAATATATTTTGTATACGGTTGTTTTATTTCTGAAGATAAAATAACAACATTGATTTTAAGCGGGTATACTCTTTCTGCGTGTTTTGATATTAACTGGTTCTTTTTTGGAACGGAAAATTTTAAATATACCACAATCAGGAATTTAGTAATAAAGGTTATTAAAACAGCAGCTATTTTTATGTTTATTAAAAGTCCCGACGATGTATATTTATACTGCATAATTATGTCAGGCGGCTTGCTGATAAACAATTTAATTCTATGGCCTCATGTGCTGAGGACAGTAAAATTTATTTTACCTGAAATAAAGGATATAACTGTTCACATAAAGCCTAATCTGGTTTTGTTCATAACTGTTATTTCAGTTACAATATTCAAATATATGGACAAGGTAATGTTAGGACTGCTTTCTGATATGACTCAGGTAGGTTATTATGAAGCTTCTGAAAAAATAATATCTGTACCGCTTGCAGCAATAACTTCACTTGGTACAGTTATGCTTCCGAGAGTAACCAATATGCTTGCGCATAACAATGAAGGCTATATGGAAACATTACATAAAAGCGTTATATTTGCAATATTTTTATCATCTGTCATTTCTTTTGGTATTATGGGAATATCAAGAGAATTTGTACCTTTATTTTATGGTGAAGGATATGAAATATGTAAATATTTATATTTAATACTGCTTCCTAGTTGTATTTTTTTGGCATTTGCCAATGTAATACGAACACAATATCTATTACCAAAGCAAATGGACAAGGAATATATTATATCAGCTATTCTTGGAGCAATTGTAAATTTGCTTATAAATTGCATTTTAGTTTCTCGTTTCGGTGCAATTGGTGTTGCAATAGGAACATTAGCAGCGGAAGGTGTTGTTTGCATTTATCAATCTTCTGTAGTAGCTAAAAAAATATATATCGGTTCATTTATTTATAATTCCATACCATTGATATTGTCAGGAATTGTAATGTTTGTATGCCTATATAATATTACTTTATCAGATTTTTCCGCTTTAGGCTCAATATTTATAAAAATTGCAATCGGTGCAATTATATACTTTTTGTCTTTATTTATATTTGCTTTGGCTTTCAGAGTGGACTATAAAAAAATATTAATGCAGAAATAATATCCGCTAATTGTAATGATATTAAAAATAGTATCAGGAAGTGTAATTTATGATTGATAAAAATATCTTATTATCAAACTCCCCTATTCTTATCACCGGTGCTGCCGGCTTCATAGGTTCTAATCTTGTAATGGAACTTATTCGTACAGTACCAAATATTAATGTTGTTGGTCTGGACAGCCTTAATGATTACTACGACGTATCAATTAAGGAATATCGCCTTGCTGAGATAGAAAAACTTGCGGCTGAACATTCCAATTGCAAATGGACATTTGTAAAAGGAAATATTGCTAATCGTGCACTGATTGATGAGCTTTTTGAAAAGTATCATTTTTCTATAGTAGTAAATCTTGCGGCACAGGCTGGTGTGCGTTATTCCATTACCAATCCTGATGTGTATATCGAAAGCAATATTGTTGGTTTCTACAACATTTTGGAAGCTTGCCGTGCAAATCCTGTAGAGCATCTGGTATATGCATCATCATCTTCTGTATATGGTACAAATAAGAAAGTACCATATTCTACAGACGACAAAGTGGATAATCCTGTTTCACTTTACGCAGCAACAA
Source organism: Oscillospiraceae bacterium (assembly GCA_018110825.1). Taxonomy (GTDB): domain Bacteria; phylum Bacillota; class Clostridia; order Oscillospirales; family Ruminococcaceae; genus RGIG8773. Next base: position 129,695 of record JAGBCL010000115.1, on the reverse strand, counting down.
AGAAGTCGAATGAGCTTATGGCGCACGCTTATTCAAAGCTGTATAATATCCCATCTACTGGTCTGCGTTTCTTCACGGTGTATGGTCCGGCAGGACGTCCTGATATGGCATATTTCGGCTTTACAAATAAGTTGCTGAAGGGTGAAACTATTGAAATTTTCAATTACGGTAACTGTAAACGTGACTTCACTTATGTTGATGATATAGTTGAGGGGGTAAAGCGTGTAATGCAGTGTGCTCCTGAAAAAGTAACAGGTGAGGATGGATTGCCTATACCGCCGTATCGTGTTTACAATATCGGAAACAACAATCCTGAAAATTTGTTGGATTTTGTAACAATCCTGCAGGATGAACTGATTCGTGCGAAAGTATTGCCTGATGATTACGACTTTGAGGCACACAAGAAACTCGTGCCGATGCAGGCTGGAGATGTTCCGATTACATATGCGGATACGTCAGCTCTTGAAAAAGATTTCGGCTTTAAACCGTCAACTTCTTTGCGTGAAGGACTCAGAAAATTTGCTGAGTGGTATCATGATTTTTACCAAAAAGGAGAATAAATAAAATGAACATAGCAGTTGCAGGAACCGGTTACGTTGGTTTATCAATATCAGTACTTTTGGCACAGCAAAACAAGGTAACAGCTGTTGACATAATTCCTGAAAAAGTGGAGATGATAAACAACAGAAAATCACCCATTCAGGATGATTACATAGAAAAGTATCTTGCTGAAAAGGAACTTGATTTAACGGCAACACTTGATGCAGAAGCAGCATACAAGGATGCGGATTTTGTGGTAATCGCTGCACCTACAAACTATGACAGCCAGAAGAATTTCTTCGATACATCTGCTGTAGAATCTGTAATTCAGCTTGTTATTAAGTGTAATCCAAATGCAGTCATGATTATAAAGTCAACCATTCCAGTTGGATTTACTGCAATGGTAAGAGAAAAATATAATTGTGATAATATCATTTTCAGCCCTGAATTCTTGAGAGAATCAAAGGCACTTTATGATAATCTGTACCCAAGCAGAATAATTGTTGGTACAGATATGGAGAATGAGCGTCTTGTTGAAGCGGCAAACACCTTTGCAAAATTATTGCAGGAAGGTGCAATCAAGGAAGATATTGACACTCTCATTATGGGTTTTTCAGAAGCAGAGGCAGTAAAGCTGTTTGCTAATACATATCTTGCACTTCGTGTTTCATATTTCAACGAGCTTGATACCTATGCAGAGATGAAGGGACTTGACACACAGCAGATTATCAACGGCGTTTGTCTTGACCCGAGAATTGGTACACATTATAACAATCCATCCTTTGGATACGGTGGTTACTGCTTGCCTAAGGACACAAAGCAGCTTCTTGCAAACTATGAGGATGTGCCTCAGAATATGATGTCTGCAATTGTTGAATCAAACAGGACACGTAAGGATTTTATTGCTGACAGAGTGCTCCGTATGGCAGGATATTACGGATATGAGGAAGATAATACTTACAACAAGGCAATGGAAACTCCGCCTGTAATCGGCGTATACAGACTTACAATGAAAGCTGGCTCGGATAACTTCCGTCAGTCCTCAATTCAAGGTGTAATGAAGCGTATAAAGGCAAAAGGTGCAAAGGTTGTAATTTACGAGCCTACTCTTAATGATGGCGAGACATTCTTCGGAAGCAAGATTGTAAATGATCTTGTAAAATTCAAAAAAATGTGCAATGCTATTATTGCCAACAGATATGATGCTTGTCTTGATGATATTGCTGATAAGGTTTATACGCGAGATATTTTTAGAAGAGATTAAACGATATGATTATTAGACCGATTGCTGGAGCTGTCGGTCTGTATTTTTTAGGATAAAACGAAAATATCAATACTTTCACTTACATATTATACCTCTGAAGGAACAAAAAGTTCCAAAACCAAAGGAGGTATAACTATGCTGAGAAAAATGCTTGAAGCGGTGAGAATGCTTCTTGAAACAATTGTCCGTACGTTCAGCAAGCGAGCTTACGGGTGAGCCAATCCCACAATCGGTTGCCGAGAAAATCATCGAGGCAGCCGTGGTTTCAGTTGCCACAATCCTGTGTGCAATAATCGATTCAATACTTGAAGAAAAAGGGACATAGCCACGTCGGCTATGTCCCGATTTTTCATTTAAGGAGGCAAAATGTTCAACTCAAATCGTTACCTGACCCGTGGAGTTCAGAGGTTAATCCCGTTTGAGCTCCAATTCTTTATGTGGGAGTGTATAGACCAACTCCCCGAACCAAAGGACTACTTCCAAGTATTCAAACTCACGGTTCAAGACGGTAAACAGCACATCTCCCACGAATCGGAGCAACCCGAATATCACAAGGAGTATGACATTGGAACAGCAAATCCAGTTATAGCAAAAATCTACGTCATCGACGACGGCACACATTGCATTATGCTTTTAGCGGAAGAATATTAAACCATTGGGACAAGCCACTCGGCTTGTCCCTTTTTCTATTGTAGGAGGAATTAGAATGAGCGATACATTTGTATGCACCCATTGCGGAGAGCAATGGGATATTGAGGACAGACACAATTTCGACGGAGCAGAACTCTGCCCCGATTGTTTTCACGAGGAAACCGTAGTTTGCGAGCACTGTGGTCGCAGAATTTGGGCAGATAATGCTGTCGACAGTGACAGAGTTCTGTGTGAAGGATGCTATGAGGATTACTACGTAAATTGCGAAGGCTGTGGCAGGACACTCCATAACGATGACGCTTACTATTTCGATGACGGCAACGATTATCCGTACTGTCACAACTGTTACGAACAGCGTTGCAGCGGAGAGTATATCCACGATTACAGCTTTAAACCCGAACCCATTTTCTATGGTGACGGAAATCGCTACTTCGGAGTTGAACTTGAAATTGACGAAGGCGGACACGATGATGGTAACGCAGAGAAGCTTACCGATATTGCAAACACCATTGACGAGAAACGAATCTACATCAAGCACGATGGAAGCCTTAATGATGGTATGGAGATTGTCACACATCCGATGAGTTTGGATTACCATCTCAATGAAATGCCTTGGTCTGACGTAATGTCGAAGGCAATACGAATGGGTTATCTGTCACACAAAACATATACTTGCGGACTCCATGTTCACGTTAATAGAAGCACTTTTGGTAACAACCACGAGGAACAGGAAGAACGTATTTCAAGGGTACTGTTTTTCGTTGAACGCTTCTGGCAGGAGTTGCTTAAATTCTCAAGACGAACAGAAGCACAAATGGCACGATGGGCAGACCGTTACGGAATCAAGGAAAGCCCTAAAGCTACTCTTGACAATGCGAAGAAGAATTACTCGGGAAGATATACCTGCGTAAATCTGACGAATTATCATACTATTGAGTTCCGCATATTCCGTGGTACTCTGAAGTACAGCACCCTGGTTGCAACACTTCAGCTTGTCAATAAAATCTGCGATATTGCAATCCGTATGAAAGATGAAGAATTGACCTCGTTAAATTGGTGCGACTTTGTGTCAGGTGTTGAAGAACCTGAGCTTATCAATTACTTGAAGGAAAGACGTCTGTATGTAAACGAACCTATCGAATGTGAGGAGGAAATATGAAAACTTCGTTTTCATATCCGAGTTTTATTTTCAGAGTTGCCACTCTGAATTTCAATCTGAACAAGTTCAGATTGAAACCATAAAACATCAAAATTAGGAAGGAGAATTTTAATATGTGTTGCTTATTTGGACTTATTGATTATGGTAACGTATTTTCGGCAAGGGAGAAGAATAAGATTATCAAGATACTTTCGACAGAATGTGAAGCACGTGGAACTGATGCGACAGGCATTGCATTTAACACCAATAGCGGTCTGCACATTTTCAAGCGACCAATTGCCGCACATAAACTTTGGTACAGAATTCCCGACAATGCAAAAGTCATTATGGGACATACTCGAATGACTACTCAGGGCAGCGAGAAGTTCAATTTCAACAATCATCCTTTTCCTGGACGAGTCGGAGTAACGAATTTTGCTCTTGCTCATAATGGAGTTCTACATAACGACATCAGGCTACAGAGAGAAGAACAGCTTCCCATTACCAATATTCAGACTGACAGCTATGTTGCAGTACAGCTGATAGAAAAACAAAACACCCTCAGTTTTGACAGCATCAGAAAGATGGCTGAAAAGACTGAGGGTTCTTTCTGTTATACGATACTTGATGAAAGAAACAACCTGTACTTTGTAAAGGGTGACAATCCTTTGGCAATCTACAAGTTCAACGGTTTCTACATTTATGCAAGTACGGATGAAATTCTGCAAAGAGCATTACAGAAGCTCAGCCTGTTGAAGTTCAGCAAGGTAAATGTCAGCTGTGGTGATATCCTTAGGATTGCATCTGACGGAGCGATTGAAATACAGAGGTTTGATTTCCATGACTATTTCAGCCACTACAGTTATTTTACTCCACCTGCATACGATGACGACACTGTTATGGATATGCTTACCGAGTATGCAGGATATTTCGGTATTGATGCAGAAGATATAATAATGCTTTACGATTACGGCTATGACGAGTTTGACATTGAGTGTATGCTTTATGAGCCGGCAGAAATGCAAAGGTGTATTGAAGAACTGCGGATGATGGAGATGTGTTGAATGATGTCCCGACAGAGTAAGGCTTTGTCGGGACAATTGTAAAGTTAGACTCAGACCTGCGTTACAAAGCGTAAAACAATTCGAAAATCGATTTTATTTTTACAATTTTTGTGTCACGGCACAAGTGCAAATTAGGGTGTACTTTATTTTTACAAAGGAGATGTAGAAATGAACATTGCATACGTCAGAGTTTCAACCGTTGAGCAGAACGAGGCGCGTCAGGTTGAAGCACTTGAGAAATATATGATTGACAAGTGGTACGTGGAGAAGATTTCTGCCAAGGATACCAACCGTCCTAAGCTGCAACAAATGCTGGATTTTGCCCGTGAGGGTGACACGATTTTTGTGCACGACTTTACACGTCTTGCAAGGAGCACAAAAGACCTGCTCGATATTGTTGAGCATCTGAAATCAAAGGGTATTCATCTTGTGAGTAACAAGGAGAATATTGATACTTCTACTCCAACAGGAAAGTTAATGCTGACATTTCTTGCGGGAATTGCTGAGTTTGAACGTGAAAATCTCTTGGAACGTCAGCGTGAGGGGATTGCTATTGCAAAGAGGAATGGTGTGTACAAAGGTCGCAAACCGTTTACGTCGGACAAGTTTGATGAGTTGTATCAGGAGTACCTGTCACGGAAAATCTGCAAGACTGAATTTGCGAGGCTGTTGGGTGTTTCACGGCCTACGCTTAATCGGTTGATTGGGAAGAGGGTAAAATGAAAGGGGAGTCCCCCGAACCGTATGGCTCGGGGGACATTGTGTAATGATATGATTTTTGAAGCGGGTTATTTATATGTTATTTCAGATATTATTGTTCTGCTGTTCCTTGTTCCGATTGTTTTTAAACCATTTATATTATTATCTATCGCGATAAAAGTATATAAAAAGCATATAAATAGGTTTATTTTTTATCGGAACGCGGTACGCGGAACAAAATTATTGTAGACACTTTATGAAAATAATGCTATACTAAAATCATACCAAAAAGGAGGCACGTCTATGGCACAAGCAGTAATATCAGTTGACTTAACCGATGCAATAAAGGCTGGGTTTATTGCAGTATCTTTGAAGAATAGCTTGCAGCTTGCTCATAGTCTTGACCTTGAACCGCTTGAAAAATGGTACAAGTCAAATCTGCCTCTTTACAATAAATACAAGGAAAAATGCAGAAGTGCAAATGTAAGTATAGAGAATATTCGTTTTTCTGGAAGTATGAAGCCTATAATGGACACATATATAAATTACAATCACGTCAAAGCCGAGGTCCTCTCCGTGCATTTTTCTGCTTACGCTGAAAAAGCGCTTGCCGAGCTTGATGATATATCCGATGATGATGTGCAAGGCTTTGAAGCGTGGTTCAAACGTAATCAGAAAATAGGCATTGCCGCTGAGTTCCTTATGAGTTACAGCGGAACGGAACAAGGAACAATTATAAGTACGGCACGTGATGCGGCTGAAAGGTTTCATTACGTTGCTGATAAAAAGGATGAAGCAATCAAGGTGCGGATTGAAGAAAAACGTATTATGCGTAAACAGCTTATCAAGGTTGTTCAGCCTGTCGAGGGAAAGTATCTTGACAGCCAGCAGCTTGACGGCATTATCTGCGATGCGGACAATCAGCTTATTCTTGCAGGTGCGGGAACAGGCAAGACCACCACGATTGTCGGAAAGGTAAAATATCTTCTCCGCACGGGAAAATGCAAGCCTGAGGAATTGCTGTTGCTTTCATTTACAAGAAAAGCCGCTGATGAAATGCGTGAGCGTGTTGAAAGCGAAACAGGCTGTAAGCTTGATGTGAAAACCTTTCACAAACTTGGCACGGATATTATTACTGAGGTAAACGGAAGATGTTCTTCGATTTACTCCAAATCTGTTCGTGAATATATAAAACAAAGTATCAGCAAGCATATAAATAATCCTGTTTTCAAAAACAGTTTTCTTGCGTATTGTTTCTTTGCGCCGCCAAAATCCATTACTCATTTTGATGTGAAGTCACAGAAGGAGTACGACGAATACCTTGAAGTGAATCCGCCGATAACAATCAAGCGTGAAACGGTAAAGGGTTACTGTGAAATGGAGATTGCCAATTTTCTTTATCGAAACGGGATAAATTACACCTATGAAAAGCCTTATGAGTACGATGTTGCAGATAAGGAGTACGCTGGTTATCACCCTGATTTTTATCTTGATGATTATGGCATTTACATTGAGTTTTATGCGGTTGACAAGAATGGTAAGGTGCCGTCATATTTTACTGCAAAGCACGGCGGAAGTGCGACGTCCGAATATAGAGCGGGTATGGCGTGGAAACGTAAAATCCATAACGAAAAAGGTACAACGCTTGTTGAGGTTTCTTATGCCGACAAGCAGGATAATGCGCTTACCGAAAGATTGCAGTCAAAGCTTGAAGCGTCGGGTGTGAAATTTACTCCGAAAACAGATGATGAGCTGTGGAATGAGGTGCAGAGGGACAACAGCAATATGCTTTCTGTTATTTATGATGTAATCGGCACGGTTATTTCTCTTGCAAAGTCGAGAGGCTATTCCTATGATGATTTAAGGGCGGCAAATCGTTCTCCGAGAAATATTCCGCTGCTTAATCTTGTTGCACCTATTTTTGAAGATTACGATAAAATGCTTACGGAAACCCATCAGATTGATTTCAACGATATGATACAGATTGCTGCAAAATATGTCCGTGAGAGAAAGTATGTCAGCAAGTACAAGTATGTGATTGTTGATGAATATCAGGATATGGCCGTGTCAAGATATGAATTGCTGAAAGAATTGCGTAAGTGTTCGCCGTACAAGCTTTTCTGCGTTGGCGATGACTGGCAGAGTATTTATCGTTTTGCAGGAAGCGACATCGGATTTATTCTTAACTTTGAAAAATACTGGGGCAGGACGGTTGTTACAAAAATCGAAAGCACCTATCGTTTTTCAAGAAATCTTATTGCAATAAGCAGCAGATTTATTATGAAAAATCCTAATCAGACAAGAAAGCTGCTTAAAACTTCTTCTCAGGATATGAGTTTTCCGTTGGGTGTGATTGAAGCCTACAACGAGGAAAATATGCTTCGTTTTGCGGAAGAAAAGGTTTGTGAGTTGGAGCGTAACAGCACGGTTTTCTTCATCGGCAGATACAGCTTTGACAAGGATATGTTCAAGTATTCAAACTTCAATCTTGAGTATGTAAAGGAAACGGAAACTTGTAGAGTTACATTGGACAGCCGTCCAGATTTGAAGATGGAGTTACTCACTGCACACAAATCCAAAGGCTTGCAGGCTGACTATGTTTTCATTATCAACAACAAGAAAAAGGGACTTGGCTTCCCAAGCAGAATTCAGGATGACCCGCTTATTCAGCTTCTGCTTGATGGCAGTGATATTTATCCTTTTGCGGAAGAACGCAGACTTTTCTATGTTGCAATGACAAGAGCAAAGAAAAAGGTATGGCTGCTGCTGAAAAGCAGGGACAAGTCTTGTTTTGCTGAGGAACTTTGCACGGAGTACGCTCAATATCTGAAGCCGCCGCAGGTTGATGAACAGCGGTATCAGCAGAGGAATACGGAATGGATTTGTCCTTTGTGCGGGGGGAGGTTACGCAAAAGGAGTGGGCAGTATGGTGAATTTATAGGATGCAGTAATTATCCTGCGTGCAGGTATACTAGGAATATGAGAAAATAACAGCTTAGGTTATGTGCCTAAGCTGTTATTCTTTGTCACTGGATATTAATAACCTTAATAAATATCTAGATAGTTTCTTTTCATTAAAATTCTTTTTTTGTAACACTCTAAAAAACAATTCTGTTAAATCATAATGACTTAAATTAACTGGTAAATGTATGAGAGGAGACATCATGTCACTAAAATCTATACCACCTTCTGCGAGTTCCTTTTTCAATGGCACTAACCCTAACAAATAATGCCAAGAACAATCATAAAAAAACTTTATTAAATATAGTTTTTCACCTGTTAAAGGTTCTTTAAGTGCACCCTTTTCGATTTTATTTAAGTAAGCTACACTAATACCAATACGTGTAGATAAGTAGTCATATGTATGACAATGACTTTTTCTTATTTGCCGGATTTTGATGCCTATTATTTTTACAAGAGCTTGTTTGGCTAATTCATTGATGTTAGCAGAAGGGTTCTGTATACTTTCTTCAATTGCATTATCAATTATTTTTGATATATTTTTATCTTCAAGCAATTTATTTAAATACATATCAAAGTGGACGCCATGAGAAATATATATGTAATCTACAAAATCTTTATAAGAAATTTCAATTGTTTCCTCGGGGCTTTTTAACAATTTTATTAATAATTTCTCAGCGTAGAGCTGTTCTTTACAATATATTTTTCGGTCAATGCATTTATAAAGTGTCTGTTGACTTTTTTCGGAAGTAGGAGTGGATAATTTTATTTCTTTGGTAGCAACAATATATTTTTCAATGATTTCAATTATAGTATTTCGTAAAGTTTTATACTCTATTAATGAGGTTTCGTAAGCCGCTTTTGATTTTGCTTTCTTAATTTTCTCTTCTTGCTCCATTCTTTTTATATAATCGTCTTCATCAGTTTTTATAGTGGAAAATGCTTTTTCTAATAATACATCTTTCACGTTATATTCCTCCGTATAAATTTAGTGTTTATAATTGAAGTATATCAAGATAAAATGAATAAAGAAATACTAAAAGGTAAAAAATAGATATTTTTTACACTAAATTTATTCGATTGAATTTTTGATATCGAAAATTTGGTTATATACCTAATTTACAAGCCGATTCGTATCTGCTATAATAATATCACGCTCCTGGTTTGGCCAAATCCAAAAAGCGAAAAATTTATTTTACAGGAGGTAATTTCTCATGAATGAAATTACAAATGGCATCATCATGCCCGAAAATAACAACGCCGGATTTGCGTCTGCCGAAGCAAAGTTCACACTATATAATAGTGCGGGCGAAAAAGTGAATACTTTTGCTGATGTAGCTGCTGAAGTGAAAAAAGGCGGTGAAATCTTCAAGCATGAAGAACCACAGGACAGCAATTATATCAATCCTATTTCTGTCAAAGTTGATACATCTGAGGCTATTGATATAGTGCGTGAGAAGGAAGAAACTGCAACGGCACAGAAAGTTTTAGATATTCTTCCTGCATTTGCACAGAATTCTGTCCCTCATTCAGTAACAGGCAACGCGTTAGAGGTCTTAAACAAGATATCTCAGCTTTGCTGCAATAATAATGGTTACAGTAATATTGCAAATGTGACTAATACAACACCTCAAATGCAAGGCTTTGCAGCAGAACTTGGGCAACCCAGCAGAAGAAAGAAAGCAAATCCTTCTATTCTTGGAAAGCAACTTATTAGAAAGCACAATATTATAGCTTACGATAGCGCTGTATACAGATGGACGGGCTATTATTATCAGCTTCTTAATGCTTCAGCTTTAAAGAGGCTTTGTATGAGTGAGTTTGAGTCTGTTTTTCATGAAATAGGAGACGCTCATATACTTAATTCCATGCTTAATCTTATACCTCCAATGTCAATGGATGGAAAGCAGCACCTGTGGCCTGCAAATGACTTGGTGGTATTCAACAATGGTGTATACTTTCTTCATACGCGGACATTCGAAAATGATCAAACCAGACTTAATGTGATACCCCATTATTTTATTAAGCATGCTATTGAAGCGAATTTTGTTTCTGATTTAAGTTGTCCTGTTTTTGATAAATATTTATATGATTTATCAAGTGGCAATCCCAGACTTATTAAACGTTTCTGGCAAGCTTTAGGTTTATTACTCAGCTCTGATGTAAAAGCTAAGAGGATTGTTGCCCTAATCGGAGTAGGCGGATCAGGAAAGAGTACATTCGGAGATGTGGTTAAGTTTCTTATAAAGGATGAAAACGTAACCGCATTTACTCCTAAGGAACTGCTTGGTCGTTTCAATGGAGAAAGACTTGCAAATTCAGCAGTGAACATCTGCATGGATCTGCCTAATATTCCATTTGATGAGGATGTTGTAGGAAGAATAAAGGGATTATCAGGCGGAGATATTGTTACTGGTGAGATGAAGTATATGTCAACGTTCAACTATGTTTTCAATGGTCACCTGCTTTTCGGAAGTAATTATCCGATAAAAATTACATATGATGATGAAGCATTTTACAGAAGAATGTTAATTCTCCCTTGTGAAAACAGAATTCCTGACAATATGCGTGATATTTATCTTATTGATAAACTCAGACGTGAATTATCAGCTATTGCTACAAAGGCAATTCTTGCTTTTTCAGAAGTAAGACATAATAATTATTATTTTGAGGGTGATGAGTGCTGGGTGGCAAATGCTGAGAATAACTGCACTTCGGGTTCTGACGGTGATATGTTATTGGTGCTTTCATTTTTAAATGATAGATGCACGATAATCAATTCACAGGATGTGTTTACACCTATCGGCGTGCTTTATAACGCATTTATGGCTTATTGCACTCAAAACAATCTGGCATGCAGATTAACAAACATTAACTTTTCAAAAATTCTTACTTCCCTGGTTCCAAATTCCAAACCTTCTAAAGCAAGAATTAATGGCAAACCGACAAATGTTCGCACCTGCATACAGTTGGTGCAAGCATGATAACTGCTGTTGGTTAAGTTCCCTACTTCAATTATATATTATATTTATGACATCAGCAGCAGTTGTACGAATAAAGCTGCTGCGTGATGTCAAATATGATATCAGAGGTGATGCCATGGAAGTCAATGTTCTGGAACAGAAAAGGAGAGTTGAAATTTGGCTTACAAATGATGACAGTAAAAGTGATGAGGTTCTTGAAGCAGTTGAAGAGATAAAGAAAGAATACCGTGCACGAAGATTTTTCACAGTTGTGTTTCATTCGGGAGCAGGTGACTTGCTTGCAAACACCGAATTACTGCTGTCACACAATAAAACAGGATAACCGACAGATTCAGATAAATGAAGCTGTCGGTTATTTATTTTTTGATATTGCAATTAAAGATGACTTGTGTTACAATGTTATATAGATAATATACAAAGAGGTAACAACAATGGAAAAGATTTATAATATAGCAGGATATTGCCGAATTTCTGTTGATGAAGAGCTTGACAGGGACAACATTTCCATTGAAAATCAGAAAATGATTATCAAGGATTTTGTAGAACGTCACTTTTCAGGTTCAACACTGACTTTTTATGAGGACAGAGATCGTTCGGGGTACACTTTTGAACAGCGTGAGTCATATCAGAAATTACGTCCGTTACTTATCAATCACGATATCGACATTCTTATAATCAAGGACTTTTCTCGTTTTTCAAGGCGTAACAGCAAGGGACTTGTGGAGCTTGAAGATTTGCGTGATGCGGGAGTTCGTATTATTTCAATAGGTGACGGAATTGACTTTCCTACTGATGATGACTGGACGGCTATTCAGTTCCGTTTCCTCATAAACGAAATGCCTGTAACCGATACTTCCAAAAAGGTTAAGTCGGTTATAAAGCGTCGTCAGAATGAGGGCAAGTGGATTTGTTCTGTTCCGTATGGTTATGTTATAACAAACAGCAAGACTATGAATTTTACTGTTGATGAACCTGCGGCTGAAATTGTACAGAAGATTTATGAGCTTTACATTGACGGTTGGGGTTACAAGAAGATTGCGAATTATCTTACCGAGCTTAATATTCCTACTCCGAGATCTATTGAAAAGGAACGCAAAGAAGCTAAGGGTGAGGAGTACAAGCATGCTGTAAAAAATGAATGGAGCATAATTACAATACAGACCATACTTGAAAATGATTTTTATATTGGTACGCTTCGTCAGGGAAAGTACAAGCGTAAAAACATTAACGGCAAGGACATCAAAAATGACGAGGCGGAGCACATTGTTTTTGAGAAAAATCACGCTGGTATTATTGATGATAAGATTTTCGCAAAGGCGCAGGAGCTTAAAAAGCAACGCTCCACAAGTCATTACCGTGGTGTAAAGAAGTACGATAATTTTTATTCGGGTATACTTTTTTGCGGTGACTGTAGTTCGCCTATGTTTTCTATGAGCAGACTTGACCTTGTGCCTGCGTACACCTGTGGAACTTATCACAAGCGTGGTACTAAAGGCTGTACTTCTCATCACATACGTTGTGATATGCTTGATGATATATTGAAATCCTATATATGCAAGGTTCGTGACAACTGTTCCAATATGCTTGACAAGCTTGAACAATCGCTGAAAAGTGAAAAAGATTGTTTGAAGAGCAGTGATGACATTATTGAAACGCTAAAAAATCAGATTGACAATGCAAAGGCTGAACTGAAATTTACTGAGCAGCAGCGTATCAGAGAAATTATGCGTAACCCTGACCGTGAGGATATTATTTCGGAAACCTACACGGAAATGGTTGATGACCTTGTGCTGAAAATTGCGGGATTGGAAAATCAGCTTACAATGGCTGCTGATAAACGTAACACAATGGTGCAGGTGAACCGTCGTGCAAAAACTGTTATTGAGATTTTCGATGATATCATCAACAAGGAAAAGCTTGACAAATATGACATCAATCTGATTGTAGAGCGTATTGATGTTTTTGATGATTTTCATATTGATGTAAGGCTTAAATCGGATATAGACTCGCTGCTGAAATGCGGAAGTTTCGGGGAGAAAGAATTAAATTTTCCTGACGGCACTATAGAAGAAAATCAATGCCGGCTTGTCCTTAAAACGCCTAATCGCAGGGACAAGGTCTATAGTGTCAATGTTGTCAGTGGCGTTGACCCGCTGCTGAAATCATTGGAAGATGAAATATTGTTCTGTTAAAGCGTTCTGCAGGTTGCAGAAAGAATGGGAATTACATAAAGAAAGCCGTATCCGAAACTAATCGGGTACGGCTTTTGTGTATTGACATAAATATATGGTATAATAGCAACGAAAATGAAACAAATCTTAGTTGTCGTTATTTGACATTACCATTTTAAGAAGCTTGCCTGCTTCAGTATCAAGAAGTTCTGCTGTGTGCTGAGCATTATATGCAATCTCGGTATTGCTCTGTACAACTTCAGATATTCTTGTCATACCTTCAACCGCTTCATCAATATGCTTGGCCTGCTTTATTGTAGCGTCAGCAATTTCGGAAATAAGATGAGTGCTCTTATCAATGCTGTTGCTGGTTTCATCAAGCTTTGCAGCTGTCTTGTCAACGATAACCGTACCGTTTTCAACTGCTTTAAGTGTTTCATCAATAAGCTCAGTAGTGTTTTTAGCAGCTTCCGCAGATTTTGTAGCAAGGTTTCTTACCTCGTCAGCAACTACCGCAAAGCCCTTTCCGTGTACACCTGCGCGTGCAGCTTCAACGGATGCGTTAAGAGCAAGGATATTTGTCTGGAAAGCAATATCCTCGATAGTCTTTACAATATTGCTTATCTTCTGTGATACGTCGCTTATCTGTCTCATAGACTCCTGCATATCTGCCATATTTTCAAGGTTTTCACGAAGCTGTTCACTGGTCTGGGCAGCAATGGCATTTGCATTCTTTGCGGATTTCGCATTTCCGTTTACTTCTCTGGAGATAGTAGAGAATGTTGAGGAAAGCTCCTGTATTGTAGAAGCCTGAGTAGAAGCACCATCAGAAAGCTGACCTGAAACCTTATCCATTTCTGCCGCATACTGATTAATGCTGTGGGAAATGCCATCAATATTTCTGATAAGCTCAGACATAGAACTGTTCAGTTCGTTGGCGGAATTGATATTTTCCTCAATATTGTGCAGCATACCGTTAATACCGTTGCTGAGTACGCTGAATTCTTCACAAGTATTGACATCAACAACAACACCATGTTCGCCTTCACCGATTGCCTTTACAGCTGCACCGATTTCCGTCATACCCTTGATAACGTTTTTATCAACTACTCTTACAACGATTACTGTAAGTACAGCGATAACAAGAAGCGCCAGAAGTGCTACAACAGCTGTAAGCAGTGCAGCCTCACCCATTACCTCGCTTGTAGGCACAAGGGATGCCAGATAATAATCATCAATTTCAATTACTCTTGAGAAGAAGGAACTGCCTGAAAACACGAAATTGCTTGACTTGTTAAGCTTCTTTGTGAAGCTTTCTTCGGTAAGTCCAAGTTCAGATATTTCCTTGCCGATATATGCTTCATCATAAAATGCAGCAATAGTCATATCCGCTTTTTTAACAGCAAAGATAGTACCTCTTGTTCCTACCTTGATATTGCCGAGAATAATATGAGGCTGACTGTCAGCAAGGGTTTCTGTAAGGCGGACAGGCTCCATACCGATTTGTACAATACCTGTTTTATCCTGTCTTGATACGCTTATATACTGGAACAGCTTGCCCTCTGTACCATTCGGCTGCGCCTCCTGAGCAATTTCGATAGAGCTGTCCTCAAGAATAGGAAGGAATGGCTTTGTCTGTTCGGATGTGCTGAAGTCAAAACCGAAGTAACCCGGAACAGTACCCCAATAAATTACACCCTTTTCATCAGTTACATGAAGTTCGTCAACCTCCAGCATTTCACGGATTCGTTCAAGCTCGCCCGCATCTTCAATTATGTCAGGGTTAAGCTTAATCATTTCAGCAAATGCATTGGCTTTTGATATGTATTCGATATCAAGATTTTCAGTAAGCTCTGAAATTGTAACCTCGCTTTCTGCGATACGGGAAACCGCATCGGAAAGTCGCTCATCTGAAGTGATTGCCGCATTGTTTCTGGAAACCATAAGCTGAAAAACAAAAACAAGAATAGCCATCAGCAGAACCGAAATAATTGCACTTCCCATTATTTTTTTAATCATTATTTTGCGCATAACCACAACTCCTCACTATAATTGCATATAAATTAATATATTCTTTGAAGCCAAATGATTATTTTATTACATTATATCATATTTTAAAAATTATGTATATATTTTCTTCGAAATTAGCAACAATTTTGTTACATTTGTTAATACTTTTTTGTTTTTTTAACAAAATTGTCCAAAAATACACGCAATAAAATCCTCAACAAGCAACCTCCACCTTAAAACCTGCATACGAGTGCACTTCATCAAGCCGTCAGATATTCCATGGAAAGCCGCACATATAATATCGGTGTTGTAATTACTATGGACAGCAATGATGCTGAAGCTCCGTTCTTTCAGACTTGTCTTACAGGTATTGCAAGAAAGTGTGTGGTAATAAATTATGACACTATTATAATCGGCATCGAAAAAGACGGCCTTTCTCAGCTGATAAGAGTTGTAGAAAACAGAAAGGTTGATGGAGTAGTTATTATTCGTCCGCTTTCGGTTAACAGTATGGAACCCTTGCTGCGTGAAAACGGAATGCCCTTTGTTGTAATCGGCAAAAATTTAATGCCTGAAATTCAGCTTCTTATCAGAAAATCTACAATGTAAAACATTTCCTGCAAGGCAGATGTTTTGCAGGAAATGTTTACCCGAATAAATTTGATTAATGAAATAACTATTCTTACCAAAATTATCAAAACACAAATAAAAAAATGAAATGTATAATCCAAAATCTCCGTGAAAAACTATTAGAGCAACAAAATTAAAGCTAATAAACGGAGGAATATACAATGAAAGCTACGGGTATTGTCAGAAGGATTGACGACCTGGGTCGTGTGGTAATCCCAAAGGAAATCAGACGCACTATGCGTATTCGTGAGGGTGACCCCCTTGAAATCTACACAAGCAATGATGGTGAGGTTATTTTCAAGAAGTACAGTGCAATAAACGAAATGGCAGGGTCTGCGGCTCAGGTTGCGGAAGTTATGACTAAGCTTGCAAATTGTCCGACGGTTGTTTTTGACCGTGACCATGTTGTTGCAGTTGCGGGTGTGCAGAAGAAGGAATTCAGCGAACGCCGTGTTTCCCGTGCACTTGAGGAATACCTTGAAAACCGCAAGAACTATATTTACACCTCACACAATGATGCGAAGGTTTTTCCCGTTGAGGGTATCGACCGTCCTGCAATTGCCTGCTCCCCTATTCTGGCTTCGGGTGATGTTACGGGTGCGGTTGCATTTCTTGCTCCGAATAATGAATCTGTTGCCAATGAAGTTCAGCAGAATCTCATTCAGGCAGCGGCTCAATTCCTTGGCAAGCAGATTGAAGAATAAAAAAATCCTGAGAAGAGTGATTCTTCTCAGGATTTTTTCTTAATTCAATTAAAGTACAACCTGATTTCTGCCATTCTGTTTTGCAGTATATAGTTTTTCATCGGCAATATTGATGTTTTCTTCAATTGACTTCATCGGGTCAATTTCTGTTACACCAAAACTCATTGTAACCTTGATTGACAAATCTTCAAATTCACAGACGGAATCCATTATAACCATTCTCAGACGCTCTGCAATTTCTGCTGCCTGCTCAGCTGAGGTTTCAGGCAGAATTACAATGAATTCTTCGCCGCCCCAACGATATATACCGTCGCATATTCTTGAATTCTGACGGAACATTCCGGCTACATGCTTCAACACAGCATCCCCTGCGTTATGGCCGTATGTATCGTTGACCTTTTTGAAAAAGTCAATGTCGCAGATAAACAGAGAAACTGTATGGA
The DNA here is from genome assembly GCA_018110825.1 of Oscillospiraceae bacterium. GTDB lineage: Bacteria > Bacillota > Clostridia > Oscillospirales > Ruminococcaceae > RGIG8773. The sequence goes on along the minus strand of JAGBCL010000115.1, from coordinate 112,436 downwards.
TTTCATCGGGGTTGTCCAGGAGCTTTTTATATGTATTATTGTAATCGTGATGAAAGCCCATTCTGTTTTTAAGGTCGGTAAGCTTGTCATGGAGAGAGTCATCGAGGAAAGATTCCGATTCAAGTGTAATTCCACAGATAAATGCAGCCATTGAAAGTCTGCGCACATCCTCTTCCATATTGAATTTTCCGTCATCGCTGAGCTTGTTTATTGCTTGATATGCACCGATAAACTCGCCCTTGCAATTGGAAACCGGCATTACAAGAATTGATTTTGTAACGTAGCCTGTCTTTTTATCTACAGCAGAATTGAAATCGGGGTGGTTGTACGGGTCATTGGTAATAATTGTTCTTCCCTCGGCAAGAGCTTTACCTACCATGCCTGTCCCCTCAGGGATAGTAATTTTACCGGTTCCTACAGCAGCGGTTGTCCAGAGTTCATGAGAACGCTTATCCCATTTCCAGAAGCTGGCTCTGTCGGCATTTACCAGCACCTTGCTCAGTTCTGTAAGAAGTCTGAATATTTCAGCGTGGTCATTGGAAATATCCGAATCATTCACGCTCATCTGCTTGTACAAATCCGATGTTATTTCAAAAATATGGTCAAGTATAGCATTGTTATCCATACAAAATCTTCCTTTCAAGATATTGTTTAATAATATTATACCATTTTACACAAAAAAAGTAAATAGAAATTCAAAAAAAATTCATAAAAATAGTGACAAATCAATTTTTTTATGTTATAATCTGTATTATAAACGATTTTAAATTTTGGAAATAATCTTTTTAATTTTATGCAAAGGAGCTTATTATGAAATTTCTTGCTTCTCTTTCACTTAAGGCAAAAATTATTGCCGGTATTGCTACAACTGTTGCTGTTGCGGGCACAGTTGCTGCTGTGATTATTATTTCCGGTGCACCTGAGGCTTTTCGCCTGCTTAAAATATTTGAAATGACGGGAACTTCTGTTGTAACCCGTGCAGATACAGGTGCTATGGACGCTTACGAGGGAATGAACCTTGAAAGCGGCGATATTATCGAAGTCGGTGATGAAAGCTCTATGCGTCTTTCACTTGACGGTAACAAATATCTTTCGCTTGACCCGAAAACCGTTCTTGAACTTATTGCGGAAGGCACTGAAGAAGACAGCCTTACCTCCATAAATCTCAGAAGCGGCGGTACTCTCAATGAAATTACAGAGCCGCTTTCTGACAATTCTTCGTACTCGGTTAACACTCCGAAAGCGACTATGGCTGTACGAGGAACAAGCTTCTACGTTTCGGTACGTGTTCTTGATGACGGAACATACATAACTGACCTTTCTGTTTTCCACGGTAATGTTGAGGTTCAGCTTATTGACGAAGAGGGGAATCCAAGGGGCGAGCCTGTTGTTGTCAAGCCAAACGAGAGCGTAGCTATTTTAACTATTCCTGCTGAGGGAAATATTTCAGGTGCTGAAATCAATGGCACATCGTACTTCGTTCTGCGTAAATCTGACGGCAGTGATACATTTGCTCTTGTAGGCGAGGGTGAGAGTCCGATTATGCCGCTTAACACTGCAATCATTCCTGACGATGTGCTTGACCGTCTTTTAAATACTCATGACAACTATGAAATTATTCTGAGCGATGAGGTTCTCGAAGCTATTCTCGGAAGCAATTACACCGATGAGACAGAGGTGATTACAGAGACATCAATTTCGGAGGAAACAACTTCCGAGTCCGAAACAACAACTACAACAACTACTGCAGCTGTTTCGGAAACTACAGTTCCTGAAACTACTACAACAGAAGAAACAACAGTGATTCCGACTGAAACTACAGCTGTTACTGAAACAACAGTCACTGATGCTCCTGCAACTACAACTGCAGAAGTTACCGAAAAAACTACTGCAAAAACTACAAATAAAAAGAAAGAAACAACAACAGAAAAAACCACAGCCAAGACCACAAAGGAAACTACTGTTACTACAACCAAAAAGGAAATCCCTGTTTCCGGAACTCCTGCAAGAACTACAGTTCCTTCTCCCCCATCTACTACTTCATCTGAAACAACCACTGAAGTAACAACCGAGGTAACAACTGAAACAACAACTGAAGTAACAACAACTCCTGCTTATTACACATTTAAGTTTATTTCCGACCCAGGCGGACTTGAGGTTGCTCCGTCTCAGACAGTTGCTTATGATGAAAATATAGCACTACCTGATTTTCTGGATGAAATAACTGTTGACGGCATAACATATAAATACGATTCAATTGGTGAGACAACTGAAGGCCCTGGTAACGTTGTTACTGTCACTGTAAAATATTCCACCACCCTGTTCAGTGTTTATGTCAACGACAACGGAGAAACATCACTTGTGGGAACTTATGCCATGAACAGCAGCTTCAATCTTCCACAGCCCGGAGGAAAGGCTAACGCTACATTCCAGTACTGGTCACACAGAGGTGTTACTTCTGGCGGAGTTCAAAAAGAACGAGGACAATATTCTGCCGGAGCTTCTTTGGTTGCAAAATATGATAACGCCTATGAATTTGAATCAAACTCTGACACGAATATTCAGTTTGACGCTGTTTATGCTGATAATGTTACGGTAACATTTATTTGTAATAACATAATTTACAAAACTGAAACCACCTGTGTTGGTTATATCTATACGATACCGTCTTTTGATTCAACAGCGTATATAGCCAAATACACAGAAGTGCATGGCGTAGCACCTGAGGACATATCTGTAAACTCTTACAATGTCACCGGAATGGATAGGGCTTTAACAATCGGAGAACAGTTTACCGTGACAAGTGACATGACCAACATTACCTTTACTGCTGTTATTAATCCATAAATTCCAGAACCGACGGGCAATGTGCACCGCCCCAAATTGTACTGACAGCACAAAACACCCCTCCTATGGCAAATGTTTCCATTGCACCATAGGAGGGGGTTCTTTTTCTATTGTCCGTTTTTACTGGACTTGTGCAAAAACGGGACGGTTCATTTTTACTGATTCAATCTGAAATGTACGGGGATACCGTTCATATACTCAATTGTAGGTTCACCCTGAATAAGCGGCAGGAAGTAGTTGAGTGCGTCAACTGTAACATTGTTGCCCTTGGAGTTAATCCATTCAGCAGGGAAGAACTTTTCCTTGTTGGCAATGCCGCTGATATCTGCGGAAACAACTTCCACACGGTAAGGGTTGTTGCTGATACGTTTGAAAATCATCATTACGCCGCTTTCGCCGCGGAGTGCAGCCTTGACAGCTTCTTCACCGATTGTCTTAGCCTCGGTGATGTCTGTAAGGGAAGCAATGTGGGAGCTGCATCTCTGCATAACGTTCAGCTCGATAGAACGAACCTTGCAGCCGATATTTGCACCAACAATCTTTTCAAGGTACTTGCCAACGCCTGAGAGGTACTTGTGACCGAATGCGTCGGTAAGTTCTGATGAGAATCCGCTTGCCAGGTATTTTTCATCATCAAACTTGATACCCTCGGAAACAGCAATAATAACAGCTTTGTATTTCTGCTGGGCAATGCGGATGTCGTCAAGGAATTTCTCAATGGAAAATTCTGACTCTGGCAAATAAATAAGGTGTGGCGCAGGCTCGCCGTTTGCACGGAGCACGCAGGAGGAAGCTGTGAGCCAGCCTGCGTCACGGCCCATTATTTCAACGATTGTTACAGACGGAATAGAATAAACGCGGCTGTCGCGGATAATTTCCTGCATAGAAGTTGCAACGTATTTAGCCGCTGAACCGAAACCGGGGGTATGGTCTGTAGCCATAACGTCGTTGTCGATTGTTTTAGGTACACCAACAACCTTAATATCGATATTGTTGGCTTTGAACCATTTGTCAAGCTTCATAACAGTGTCCATTGAGTCGTTACCGCCGATGTAGAAGAAAGCCTTGATGTTGTGCTTAGCGAAAACCTCTGCTGCTCTGCGGTAGTCGGTATCATCATCGTCAGCATTTTTAAGTTTGAAACGGCAGGAACCGAGAACTGTAGACGGAGTTTTCATGAGCAGGTCAATATCATATTCTGAGGTAAGGATTTTCTGTAAATCAACGAATTCGTCCTTGAGCACGCCCTCGATACCATTTATCGAGCCGTAGATTGTGCCGATTTCTTCACTTTCAAGAGCAGCAGTGAAAACACCTGCGAGGGAAGAATTGATAGCGGCGGTAGGACCGCCTGACTGTGCAACAGCAACATTAAACATAGTAGTAACCCAACCTTTTTTAGTATTCCGAAAAATTATCTGTAAATATTATACCACGTTTCTTCTATATATTTCTATGTCAATTCACAACATATTTACATCATTTTTCAGGGACAGCTTGAACCGATTTGTGCAGTAAAGGATTACATTAAATTGCAACTTACAGCAGCAATATTTATCTTGTTTTATGCAGCAATAAATTTTTGAAAAAACTCTTCCCTTTTGTAAAAATATTTGTTATAATTATAATGTATAATTTATGAAAGGAGTTTGACCCCGATATTTTTGCAAATATGGGGCATAATTACATATATGAACTTTCTGAAAAAATTAGCCGTGACAGTTGCGGCGGCTCTTACTGTAAGCATTTTTTCTCAGGTTTCTGCGGCTGCTGTAACCTTTACTCCGAATTTTACCGTTACCAGTGAGGCGGCTGTTCTTATCAATCTTGACAAGGATATTATTGTGTATGAAAAAAATCCTACAAAGAAAATGTATCCTGCTTCTTTGGTAAAGATTATGACGGCAATAGTTGTTCTTGACCATATAAAGGACCTGGATAATACTGAGATTGAGGCACCGCTTGTCGTTTTTGATGACCTTTACGGTAAAAATCCGTCATCTGTCGGTTACTCAAGAGGTGAGGTTATTACTGCACGTGACCTTATGTATTCAATGCTGATGGCTTCTGCATGTGAGTCTGCAGGTATTCTTGCTTATCATGTCGGAGGCGAGAGTATACCGAATTTTATTGATATGATGAATCAGAAGGCTAAGGAAATCGGTTGTACAGGTACAAATTTTGTTAACCCTCACGGCCTTTTTGATGAAAATCAGTACACCAATGCCCGTGATATGGCGCTCATTGCAAAGTATGCAATTGACAATTACCCCAAGTTTGTGGAGATTGCAACCACAACTGAGTTTACTCTCAGCGGAACAAATTATCATGGGGATAACTGGGCAACAATTCATCATACCAATGCCATGACACTCAAGGGCGAATTCTATTATGAGCCTGCAAGGGGACTTAAAACCGGTACACTTGACGAGTCAGGACGAAACCTTGCTGCAATGGCTTCCCGTGACGGAAACAATTACCTGCTGGTAACATTAGGTGCACCAATGTATGACGCAGAGGGCTACAAGGCTTATGAACAGTATACCGACCACAAGAACATTTTTGAGTGGGCATTCAATACTTTTTCCTATGACAAAATTCTGAGCACTACAGATGAAATTACTGAAATACCAGTTAAACTCGGTGACAACGCAGAGCATGTTCTTCTTGTTCCCGAGGAGGATTTTTCGACATTATGGCCCAATACCCTTGATATCTCCAGTCTGAAAAGGGAAATCAATACAACCGGATACCTTGATTCAGACGGTGCAGTACTTGCACCTGTTGAGAAAGGTACAGTTTTCGGAACCTACACCCTTTCACTTTCAGGTGAGGAATTGTGTACGGTCAATCTTGTTGCTAGAGACAGCGTGGAGCTTTCGCAGCTTGAATACAATGTTATGAAAGCGAAGGCATTTGTCAGTTCATTCTGGTTCAAACTGGCAATTGTTATTGCTGCTGTACTTATTGCTTTATATATTGTAGTTTATGTTCTTGCAACAAAAAAACGTAAAAGAAGAATGAAAAAGGTTTCGGCAAAGACCAGGCGAAGAATGTGATTTTTCTGTTGACAAAACCAATTTGATGTGGTAAAATTCTTCTTTGAAGAAATGTTATTTAGTGGGAGGATTGCTTTATGAATAATGAAAACAACAGTAAAAAACTTTGCGTGTCCAGTCTTGTGCTCGGCATTGTAGGATTGGTTTTCTCGCTGTTTCTTCCATTTGTTTCTTATGGTTGTTCAATTCCTGGCCTTGTAATCGGATTGAAAAAGCAGCATAAGGATTATAATTCTAGACCGGGAATTATTCTTAATGTTATTGCAATTGCGCTGTCTATTGTAAATTCGGCATTGGGAATCATTATGACAGTAAAGCTTTTCTTCGCTTCAAACAGTGATGAGGAATAAATAAAAGGCATAAAGGTATATCCTTTATGCCTTTTTTGAAAGGAACTTCTTATGGAAAAGAAAACTATAAAACTTGAAGTATCATATGAAAAGGCAGGAATCAATCCTGACGGGTGCTGTTCGGAGCTGGATTTATACACACTTGTAAAACATGACAACATAGAGTTGAAGCAGCGTCCCGCAGTCATAATATGTCCCGGCGGGGGATACGAGTATTGTTCAGTGCGTGAGGCTGAACCCGTGGCACTTCGCTATGCGGCTTACGGTATACCTGCGTTTGTGCTTCGTTACAGCTGTGTAAACAAGATGTTTCCTACTGCACTTCTTGAGCTTGCGCAGGCTATGGCTTATGTAAGAAGCAACGCTGAGAAACTGGGAGTTGACCCTGATAAAATCATGGTAAGCGGATTTTCAGCGGGAGGTCACCTTGCCGCAAGTCTGGCTGTTCATTGGAACAAGCCATTTATCACTGACGCTCTTGGTGGCAGTTCCCATTTGTATAAACCGAATGGTGCGGTGCTTTGCTATCCCGTTATAACCTCAGGTGAAAAACGTCATGACAGTTCAATTGTAAATATTGTGGGCACGGATTATCCTGCTGAAATGATGGAAACAGTATCCCTTGAAAAGCAGGTAAGCGATGCAACTCCTCCGGTGTTTATCTGGCATACTGCCGATGATGGGCTTGTTCCGGTTGAAAATACGCTGATGTTTGCTTCCGCACTTGCAGAAAAGAAAATACCTTTTGCATGCCATATCTTTGAAAGCGGTGTGCATGGATTGTCACTCTGCGATGATTCGACAGCAGGCTATGAGGGACATATAAATCCCGATTGTGCACGCTGGTTCGGAATGGCGGTTGACTGGATAAAATCAAGATAAAGTATGTAAAGGCGGCTGTCAGCCGCCTTTTTCAGGATATGATGTATCCTTTTTCAATGGTTAATGAGCTTCTGCGATTGCGTTTCTTCTGAAAAGAAGTGTGATGCACCATACTGCGGAGAGGGCAACAAGCACATATACAACTCTGCTGAGCAGTGCTGTTGTTCCACCGAAAAGCCATGCAACAAGGTCAAAACCGAAAATACCTACAAGGCCCCAGTTGAGACCGCCGACTACAAGCAGTGCCAAAGCAATTTTATCAAACATTTTATCCTTCCTTTCCTGTCGGATTTGTTACGACAAAAAACTCCCGGAAGCGTACTTCCGAGAGTATTATTTGCTGTAATATAAAAATTATTCAGAAGCTGTCATATCTGAAACCGCTTCATAAAGCTTGAAGCGTTCAGGAAGTGATTTGAGGAAATTTTCGTCAAGCACGAACAATGCATTTTCATTATACTGACCGGTTACTGTAAGAAGCTGGCATATGTTTTCGTCGTTCTCGGAAACATATTTGATTGCGTCAGCCTGTGATTCATAGTCATATGCAGTAAAGTTTGTTTCAACTGTAGAATTGACAATAGTGCTGAAATAGTCATCAACATACTTTGAAAAACCAGGGGCAACATTTCTGTTGATAAGGTCATTTACTGCAACACCTGTCATTTTAGCCCTGTATTCCTCACCTGATGAGTAAAGAGGATATGTGATGATTTTTCTCAGGTCTCTGGAATCGAGGTAGGTTTCGCCCTCACGGAAAATAGTTTCTTCGCCTGTATCGGGATTTTCATATTCAAGATTATAAGGAATGTGGAAGTCCACACCGCCGAAAATATCTACAATTACGCTGAAGCTTTCATTGTTAAGCTTGAGATAGTAGTCAATATCAACATCCAAAGCGGCTTCCACAGCTGAAACAGCGTCAGCTGTACCGCCGAGACGGTAGAATTCATAAATACTGTTTTCTGTTCCGCCGACATTTGAATATGTATCGGAAGGGAGAGGCATAACAGTAATACGTCTTTCATCGGCAAGCATTCTTACCACCATGAAGCTGCATCCGCTCATTCTTTTTTCTGAATCGAATATAATCAGAGTGGTTTTATTGTTTTCAAAAACGGGAACATAATCATTGATTGAACCCATCTGTTCAAGATTGATTTCAGGCTGTTTTTCTTCCTTAGGTGCCATAATTTCCTGAAGCAGCATATATCCGATACCGCCGATTACAAGCAGGGTAACAATAATTGTGATTAGATAAGTGAGTGCAATTTTTGCTCCTTTTGATGCCATTTTTAAAATCCTTTCAGAATAAATTTAAAATATCATTGAAAAAAAAGTTGTCAGGTGCTATAATAAATCTTGACGAGATTCTGAATTTCAGTTTTCTCTTCAACAATTGTAACATCCGAGTCCAGACATTCATCAACAACGTTCGAAAATCTCAGGGCATTGATTATTTTTGTTTCAATTCCTGATTTTTCTGCGTAACGTATAGTCTGACCTGTTCCGCTTTTATAGTCCGACACAACGGCAATAAGCCGTGAGGAATGGTCAACCATGAACTGGTTGCGTTTGTTGAAGCAGCCCGGAGAATACGAATCGGAAACAGTTATGATATCGGAAGAAGTTCCGAGGGCATTACCTCTTAAAAACAAATCCATGCCGCTGTAATTTTCCCCGAAATTTTTATATGGAAGTGCAGTAACAAGATTGATGTCATTGCCCTGATGTTTCAGCTGCATTATATATTCGGCAGCCCATAGGTCTATGCCGCGTGCACCGCCGACTATAAATGTATTGTATCCCTGACGGATGCTTTCGTGTATCTCAAAATACAGCATGCTGAGGATTCCTTTGATTTTCATGGAAGATTTGCTTCCGCGGTCGGGAAGCTTTTCGGGTCGATGTCCTGAAAAACATACGGTTTTATTTTTGTCATAAATCCAGTTGTGCTGCATAAAAACCACAGTCCTTTTGAGGTAAATTTATCGGTTGATGAATATAATTGAATAACACTGAAATTACAATCTTACAGCATACATTATAGCACAAACATTTCATTTTTACAATAGAGATTATAAATTTTTTTGAAAGTTGGTTAGAAACGATGTTAGAATATTTTTCAAGACGAATATGTGCAGAGATAAATTTGGATGCTGCAAGAAGCAATCTTCTTGCATTGAAAGATTTTGTTGATGAAAGCTGCACAAAGCCTGCCTGCGTGGTAAAGGCTGACGCTTACGGTCACGGCGACGTGGGACTTATGAAAATGTATCAGGAAATGGGAGTAGATTTTTTCTGCGTTTCCAATATTTCTGAAGCACTTCGTCTGCGTGAGGGAGGATGCACGGGCGATATACTTATTTTAAGCTGGACGGCTCCTGAGGATACACACATACTTATAGAAAACAATCTTATCGGTACGGCAGTTTCTGCAAACAATGCAGCTGAAATGTCTGCAAATGCAGAGAAGCCTGTCCGCCTGCATATCAAGCTTGATACGGGTATGGGCAGAGTCGGACTCAACACGGAAAACGCTGAGAAGTGTGCAGCGGAAATAGCTGAAATTGCTGCGATGAAAAATATTTCCGCAGAGGGTCTGTTTACGCATCTTGCGGTTGCAGACAGTCTTGATGAGGAAAATATCAAGTTTACTGAGAATCAGAAAAATCTGTTTTTTGATATTGCGGAAAAAGCTGAAAAGCTTGGTGTAAAGCTTATTCACAAGCATTGCCTGAACAGTGCTGGAACGCTTTATCACTATGACAAGCGCAGTACACTTGCCAGAATGGGCATTGTGCTTTACGGACTAAAGCCTGATAACAGCCTTGATATTCCCGTTAAGCTTGAACCTGTCATGAAGCTGAAATCCTTTATTACCCAAATCAAAACCATCAGCAAGGGAACTTCCGTCAGCTACGGAAGAACATTTATTGCCGACAGCGACAGAGTTGTTGCAACTGTTCCGTGCGGTTATGCAGACGGATATCCAAGGCTTCTTTCCAACCGCAATGAGGTTCTTGTTCACGGCAGACGCGCAAAGGGAATTGGCAGAATCTGTATGGACCAGATGATGATTGATATTACGGGAATTGACGGGGTAAAGGTAGGCGATGAGGTTACTCTTTTCGGCCGTGACGGAAATGAAATTATTACAGCTGACGACCTTGCTTCAAGTTACGGAACAATCGGATACGAGCTTATCTGCGCAGTAAGTGTGCGTGTTCCGAGAATTTTTATCAGTAATGGCAAAATAAAGCAAGTTATCGCACACAGATGATACTGTGTTGTGCAAAATATCCAAAGGCTTTGTTGGAAATACGTTAATGTAAACGTTGACAAAGTCTTTTTCTTTTTGCTATAATTAGCGTAATATATCAGAAAGGATGTCATTATTATGAAGAATACAAAGCGAATTCTGGCTGGACTTACAGCCCTGGCTATTACCTGTTCTTTTGCAGCTTGCAGCAGCGACTCTGATGCAGCTGTTACAACTACTGCTTCAACAGCTAAAACCGTTGAAATCAATACGGAAACTCTTTCTGCCGAAGATGAAGGTAAAATTGATGATGTAGCAAGCAACCTGCTTACAGGTGAGCTTGAAAACAAAACAATCAAGTGGTTCTCTTTCTATGACCCATTCCACGCTTCCGGTTCGGGTAACACAAAGGCGCTTTCCCTTGAACTTTTTGAAACAAAATACGGTGGTGAAATCGAATACATCGAAACAACATGGCCAACCCGTTTTACCGACCTTTCTACTAAACTTCTCGGCGGCGAAGGAATTGACTTTATTGCAGGCGGTGACCTTGACGGCTTCCCTAAGGGTGTACCAAACGGTCAGTTCCAGCCATATGACGCATACATGGATTGGGAAAATCCTCTGTGGGCCGAATGGAAAGAACTGAACGATATGTTCGTTATGGGTGACAGCCATTATCTTATCGTACCACAGTCCACAGTAGGTCAGGTTGTCGTTTATAACCGTTCTACAATCGAAAATATGGGCTTTGATGACCCTGCTGACCTTTTGGAAGCATGTGAATGGACCTGGGATACATTCCGCAGTATGCTTGTTGATTACGTTGATGTAGAGGCTGAGCAGTATGGTCTTGACGGTTGGTTCAATGAAAAGCCGCTTATGCTTACAAGTGGTGTTCCTGCTGTTGAAATGAAGGATGGCAAGCTTGTACATAACCTCATGGACCCTGACCTTGAACGTGTAATGAATTTTATGTATGAACTCAATACTACAGGTCTTGTACTTGATAAGAATCTTACGGAATGGAAGGAACACCCTGAATATATTGGTGCAGGTAAGGAACTGTTCTATATCGGCGGTATGTACGTTCTTGAAAGTGCTCCTGAAATCTGGACAGAAACTTTCGGTGCTCAGGAAGATGTAATGTTTGTTCCGCTTCCAAAGGACCCACAGGCTGATGAACATTTTGTTCCTGCAGGTATGGAAGCATATCTCCTTTGCAAGGGTGCACAGAATCCTGATGGTGTAATGAGATTTATGGAATGTATCCTTGCTGCAAACGCTGACCCAAGCACAAAGGAAATCGCTCTTCAGAAGGTAAGAGATGACTATGGCTGGTCTGAAGAAATGATTGAAATGCATGCTATAGTTACAGAGTTGTCTCGTACTAACCCTGTATATGACCTTACAAGCGGTGTGCCTTCTGATTTCTCATCAATTCTTGACAGTGGTGACCAGGGTGTAAGAGCTGCATTTGCAGGACTTGAATGGGCAACAGTACGTGAATCCCTTGTTGATGTTGCAGATACATATATCAATGATTTTAATACATCTGTTGAAAATATGAGTTAAAAACAAGTTAAGGGTACCCGATGGGTACCCTTTTCTATTCAATGATAATTTTAGAGCTGTCTTCACGGCGAAGGGCGATTACTGCACCCCTGATTAAATAGGCAACAGGGTCTCCTGACGGACCGCGGTTAAGACAGCGTATATGTGTTCCCTCTATAAGACCGATATCACGAAGCCTGCGGCGGATTCCTCCGTCAGCAAGAAGCTGTGAGACTTTAGCTGTTGCTCCCTCCTGCATATCGGACAGTTTTTTTGATGTATTCATAAGTATGACCCCTGAGTGTTTATTCCGAGAAAAAATTCTCATTATTATTATATGCGGCAACTTTTTTCCGTGACAAGTATTTTTTCGGACTTGCACGCATAAACATTAAACAAAACTTTACAAAGGGGCGTTTTTATGAGTAATTCAAAAAAGGGAAACAAGGCTATTCTTTTTCTTGTTCTGGCAATAATTCTTGTTGTGGCTGCATTCTTCTGGTCGAAAGCAAATGCCGAAAGTAAAGCAGACGAAATGTTTACTTTGACGACAAATTCAGAAAGGGTGGCTTTTCTGAACGAGCAGGGCTGGATTGTGCATCCCGACCCGATTTCAAAGGAAGAGGTCATAGTACCGTCGGTTTACGATGGAATTTATGCAGAGTATGCCGAATTGCAGAAAGCACAGGGCTTTGACCTTGAAAAGCATCAGGGAAGTGAGGTTACGATTATCAAGTATAAGGTACTGAATTATCCTGAATATCCTGAAAATGTAACGGCAACCATGATGATTTGCAACAATCGTCTTATCGGAGGAGATATTTCACTTGAAACAGAGGATGGATTTATTGAGCCGCTTATTTCTAAAACAGCTCAGACGATTCTGATTAAATGATAGCTTGAGGGAGACTATTTTGCAAAAAGGTCTCCCTCAACAGTTTTACGGAGCTATGTTGAATAATTGTTTACATTCGCTTCCGAATAGGTTATAATATATTCATCAAACCTTTGGAGGAATAATTATGACTACCCCTGAAAAAATTACCGCTTTGCGTAACGAAATGGAATCCGCAGGCGTGGATATTTATATTGTGCCTACTTCTGATTTCCACGACAGCGAGTACGTAAGTCCATACTTTATGGCACGCAGATTTTTCAGCGGCTTTACGGGTTCGGCGGGAACGCTTGTTGTTACTGCTGACGAGGCGGCGCTGTTTACTGACGGACGCTATTTTCTTCAGGCTGAAAATCAGCTTTCAGGAAGCGGAATAAAGCTTATGAAGTCGGGTGAACCGAATGTGCCGACAGTAAAAAAATACATTGAGGATTTGCTTCCGGATGGCGGTGCAATCGGATTTGACGGACGTGTTGTAACAGGTGCAACGGGGGAGAATTATGCAAGAATTGCCGCTGAAAAAAGCGGTAGGCTTATCTGTAATATTGACCTTGCGGAGAAGGTGTGGGTGGACAGACCTGAACTTGAACATACGGAAATTTTTCTTCTTGATGAGAAATACAGCGGGAAAAGTGCAGCTGAAAAGCTTGCTGAGGTGCGTGAAGCACTTGTCAGAGAAAAGGCTGACGTGCACATCATTACAACACTTGATGATATTTCATGGCTGTTCAACATCCGTGCAAATGATATAGAGTGTTGTCCGATGGTGCTTTCATATGCTGCGGTGACAGCTGAAAAGGCATATATTTTTCTTGAAGAAAATGCATGCAGCAGTACAGTATGTGATTATCTGAAGGAAAACGGTGCTGAAATTCTGCCGTATGATGGCATATATGAATATGCTGGAAATCTGTCGGACAAACGTGTGCTTATCAATAAAAATCGTGCTAATTATCGTATTGTAAAACTGCTTGACAACTGTGAAATAATTTCAAAGTCCAATCCTTGTACCCTTCTTAAAGCCGTCAAGAATTCCGTTGAAATTGAAAATATCCGTAAGGCTCACATTATGGATGGTATTGCTGTTACAAAGTTTATGTACTGGCTGAAGAATAATGTGGGCAAAATGAAGATTACCGAAATGGATGCTGCTGCGTATATTGATAATCTGCGTAAGGAAATAGGCGGCGACAGCTTTGTCGGTGTAAGTTTTGAAACAATCAGTGCTTATGGAGCGAATGCAGCTATGGTGCATTATTCCGCCGAAACAGGAAACAACGCTGAAATCAAACCTGAAGGCATGCTGCTTGTAGACAGCGGCGGCCATTATCTTGAGGGAACAACTGACATCACCCGCACCTTTGCCCTTGGGGAAATTACTGATGGGATGAGAAGTCATTTTACTGTTACACTACGTTCTATGCTCAATCTGGCTTCGGCAAAATTCATGGAGGGATGTTCGGGTGAAAACCTCGATATTCTTGCCCGTGAGCCAATGTGGAAAATGGGACTTGATTATCGTCACGGCACGGGGCATGGTGTTGGTTATCTTTTGAGTGTGCACGAGTCTCCGAACAGTTTCCGCTGGCGTCTGCGTGATGATTTGCCGAGGACAGCAGTGTTGGAAGAAGGAATGGTAACAACGGACGAGCCGGGTGTTTACATTGAGGGAAGCCACGGAATACGCATAGAAAACGAGCTTTTGTGCAAAAAGGCTGAAAAGTGTGAGTATGGTCAGCTGATGGAGTTTGAAACACTTACTTATGCACCTGTTGACCTGGACTGCATAGACATTTCACAGATGGAACAGCGGGATAAGGACAGGCTGAATGCATATCATAAAAAAGTTTACGACAAACTTGCACCGTATTTTATTGGGGACGAACTTGAGTTTCTGAAAAGATATACAAGGGAAGTCTGATAGTGCGTCAGTTAGAAAATGGAAATGTAAAATATGGAAATTGGATGCATACAACAGTGGTAATAGTATATTTTGTGCCAAAATGCTATAATTATATTGTGCAATATTACACAATGAAAACGTTCTATTTGTTAAAAATGATACTTGACAATAGTTGTGCGAATATAGTAAAATTAGAGTAATCAAAGGGCATGTAAACGATTTTAGTTTATACATTTTGCCCTAAAATAAAAGGAGAGATTTATTATGAAGAAATCAAGAATTCTTAGTGCTATCGCTGCTGCTGCTATCGCAGCTACTACATTCGTAACAATGGCTATCCCTGCTTCCGCAGCAGACGGCTACAATGCTTACCTCGGTATTCAGGAACCAACAGGCTGGTCTTTCAGAAACAAGTGGAATGACCCTACATATGGTAAGGGTGTAACAGCTGATGATGGTATGGTATTCTTTGACCAGATTACTGGTTGGGATGGTTCTACACCTCTCGATAAGGGCGGCGAATTCACAGACGCTCAGATCACAGGCGATGGCACATACAAGGTAAGCCTTACAGGTGATTTTGACCTCGGCGCAGCTGAAGCTCTTTCCCTTCTTTTCGTTTCCACAGATATTCCTCTCGATGCAGGTGTATCCGTAACAGACGTTAAGGTTATCCTCGATGGCCAGACAAAGTACACATTTGATGAATATTTCCAGGATCCAGATGAAAAGGAATACGTAAACCTCCTTTGCATCAACCAGTGGAACTCTGATATCAACGAACTTTTCGGCTATGTAATGCCTACATCTTCTGTTGAAATTGAATTCACAGTTTCCGGTCTCCCAGCTGCAGACGCTGCTGAAACAACAACAGATACAACAGAAACAACAGCTCCAACAACAGGTAACGTTCCTGCTGCTGTTATGCTTTCTGTAATGGCTGTTGCAGGTGCTGCTGCAGTAGTATCCAAGAAAAGAAACTAAGAGTTTCATTTCTAAAAGAAACTAAGAGTTTCACTTCTAAGAGAAACAGAATAAAAACTTAATCAAGCTTATTCAAGACTGCTGCTACCGCATAAACGGCGGCAGCGGTCTGAATTTTTTAATGAAGTAAATCGTTTTCAGAATTTACAAATGTCCCAATGAAAGGACTGATTAATAAAAATGGCATCTGATATCGCTAATCTTTCCGAAAAGGAAATTACATTAAGAAATAAAAAAAGATTGGCTACTCCGAGAACTACCGGTGAAAAGATTGCCGGAGTGCTTTACTGGATAATGCGAATCAGCGTTATTATAAATGCAGTAATGCTGTTCTTCCCATCATTCAATCCGATAAGAGTCAGCGGCAAAACCAACAGGAACGTGTCACTGTTTTCGTGTTCGCTTTCATATGAGGAACTGCTCCCACAGAAGGTTCCGATTGGCTTGCGCCGTATGGATTGGTATGAGCCGATTTTTAAGTCATTCAGTGTAATCGGTATAGTAATTATCATCGGTACGATTATTGTAATTGCCGGTGCATGCATGTCTCTGGGTAATACGAAGCTAAAAAAATTCGGTGCTATATTCAGCTTTGCAGGCGGCTTAACAGAACTTGTTGCTGTTCTGCAGATTAAGTCTACTACTCAGGAACTTGTCAATTTGTCATATGTGGAAGGATATTATGAGAAACTGGAAATATTTTTACCTATCAGTATGACAGTGTTTATGATTATTGCAATAGTAAATATTGCAATTTCTGTTATAAACTTCATCATTCTTCCAAGGGTAAAAAAGGGCGATAAGTTTGAAATGGAACCACAGTATCATCTTTTCCTTATGATGCTTCCATTTATCACTCTGGCATTTGCGTTCAGCTATCTTCCTCTTTATGGCTGGAGATATGCTTTCTTTGATTATAATTCAGGTGAAACTCTTTCAATGGATAAGTTCGTAGGCTTCAAGTGGTTTACACAGCTTTTCCAGAGTGAAGCTACAAAGCGTGATATTGTCAATGTTCTAAAGAATACTCTTGCAATGAGTGGTCTGGGTATTGCAACAAGCTGGATTCCTATGGCATTTGCAATTTTCCTGTCTGAAATCAAGAATACTCGTTTCAGACAGCTTGTTCAGACATTTACAACAATCCCTAACTTCATCAGCTGGGTACTTGTTTATGCAATTGCTCTTGCAATTTTCTCAACAGATGGTTTTATTAATACAATGCTTACAAGTATTACAGATAAATCATTTACAACAAACTATTTGATGAATAAGGATCATATGTGGCTGAAAATGCTGGCATGGGGTCTTTGGAAGGGCGTGGGCTGGAGTGCTATTATCTACATAGCTTCCATCTCCGGTATTGACCAGGGTCTTTATGAGGCGGCTACAGTTGACGGTGCAGGCAGATTTGCTAAGATGTGGTACATAACTGTTCCTGAACTTATTCCTACATTCTGCGTACTTCTGCTTATGTCTATCGCAAATATCCTCTCCAATGGTATGGATCAGTATCTTGTATTTTCCAATGCGGTTAACCGTGAATCAATTCAAGTTCTTGACCTTTATGTTTATAACCTTGGTATCGGTAACGGTCTCATACCGCTTTCAACCGTTATCGGTATGGTTAAGTCTGTGGTCAGCGTTGTATTGCTATTTGCAGCAAATGGTGTGTCAAAGGCTGTCCGCGGCGAGAGCATTGTTTAAGGAGGTACGGATATGAGCGAAATTAAACTTTCACGTAAGGAAAAACTTGAAGAAAAGAAATATTTCAAGGAGCACCGTCAGAAAATCAAGCTGACTCCTGCCGATATCGTGTTCAATATCTTCAACTACCTTTTCTTTGCAATTTTTACACTCAGCTGTATCTTCCCGTTCTATTACATTTTTATCAACACAATTTCTGACAATACTCTTGTTACAAAGGGTGCTATCACTCTTCTTCCAAAGGGTCTTACTATTTCAAACTACATTCAGATGGGTAAGGTTAATGATCTTTGGAACTCCGTTGGTATCACTTTTATCAGAACAATTCTCGGTACGGCACTTATGGTATTTGCCTCTGCACTTGCAGGTTATTTGGTTACAAAAAAAGAAATGTGGCACAGAAAATTCTGGTACCGTTTCCTCGTTATCACAATGTATTTCAACGCAGGTCTTATTCCTTGGTATCTGAATATGGCAATGCTTGGTCTTACAAATACTTTTGCAGCTTATATTATCCCAGGTATTGTTTCTCCGTATAACATTATTCTTGTTAAGACTTATATTGAGTCAATTCCTGCAGAAATCGAAGAAAGCGCCTACATTGACGGTGCAAGCTACTGGAAGATTTTCCATAAAATTATTTGGCCGTTGAGTTTGCCAATCCTTGCAACAATTGCGATATTCGGTGCGGTTGGCCATTGGAATTCTTTCCAGGATTCACTCATCCTTAATGCAGGCAATGCTGAGCTTTACACCCTTCAGCATAGACTTTATATCTATCTAAACCAAAGTTCCAACCTTTCTGCGTTGGTACAGCCGGGTGCAAGTGCTTCTGACAGTGCGACCATTGCAGGGCAGATGAATACAAAGATTATTCAGTATACTATCTCAATGGTTACAATAATTCCTATTCTTTGTGTTTACCCATTTATGCAGAGATACTTTGTAAAGGGTCTTATGCTCGGTGCGGTAAAGGGTTAAGCAAGTCGTTATTTCAAATTGAAATAAATAAATTAGGAGGATAAATATGAAACTTAAAAGAATTATTGCAGGGCTTACCTCAATGGTAATGCTCAGCTCCCTCGCAGGTTGTAGCAGTTCTACAGTTGCTCCTCAGGTATCCCCTGATGTAACAACAACAGCAGCTTCGGCTGGCGGTAA
The DNA here is from genome assembly GCA_018110825.1 of Oscillospiraceae bacterium. GTDB lineage: Bacteria > Bacillota > Clostridia > Oscillospirales > Ruminococcaceae > RGIG8773. The sequence continues at coordinate 93,832 of JAGBCL010000115.1, read as the reverse complement.
CGCAGCAGGCGACGATGCAGCAGGTGGTGATGTGGCAGCAACTCCGGAAAATGCAGTGCCATCTCTCCAGGAACTCTACGGAGATGAAACAATCGAAATCACTGTATTCAGTCAGCTCGCTAACTATTCAGGTAAGCTCACAGGTTGGTTTGCAGAAGTTATGAAGCGTGAATTCAACTGTGAAATGACTATCATTCCTGATACAGACGGTATGTTTGATACACGTATGGAATCCGGTGACCTCGGTGATATCGTAGTATTCGGTTCCAATGGTGACCAGTACCAGCGTGCTGTAAAAGAAGGTATGCTCTATGACTTCAATGAAGATGACCTTCTTGCAAACTATGGTTCTTACATGATGGAAAACATGCCATATGCTCTTGAAAATAATGCAAACCTCAACGAAACCGTAACAGGTGAAAAGGTTATGCATGGTATCGGTCACAACGTTGCTACAAGCCCTGATGACCACGAAGCATTTTTCTATACAATGGACGTTCGTTGGGATCTCTATAAGGAACTTGGTTATCCTGAAATCAATACTCTTGATGAATTCTATCAGCTTATGGTTGATATGAAGGCACTTTGCCCAACAGATGAGAACGGAAATGAAACATATGCTGCTTCTCTCTGGCCTGACTGGGACGGTAACATGGTAATGTACATTAAGGCATTCGCTACATGTTACTGGGGCTATGACGAAATGGGCTTTGGTCTTTATGACGTAGAAACAGGTGATTACCACGATGCTCTTGAAGCAGACGGTCCATATCTCAAGTCCCTCAAGTTCTTCAATAAGCTTTATCAGGCTGACCTTATCGACCCTAACTCTATGACTCAGACTTACAATGAGATGAGTGAAAAGGTTACAGCAGGCGGTACATTCTTCTCTATCTTTGACTATGCAGGTTCTCAGCTTTATAACACAGAAGCTCACCTTGAAGCAGGCAAGGCTATGTATCCAATGGTACCAAATGATGCTACACCACTCTGCTACGGTATGAACGTTCTCGGCGGTAACAGAATGTATACAATCGGTGCTAATACAGAATATCCTGAACTCTGTATGGCTATCATCAATTACCTCACAACTCCTGAGGGATATATGACATACAACTATGGTCCAAAGGACCTCTGTTGGTACTACGATGAAGAAGGTAACTCCTGCCTCACAGAACTCGGTGAAGCAGCACAGGCTGACCGTAAGGGTACAATGATGCCTGAAGAATGGGGCGGCGGTAACTTCAATGATGGTACATTCCAGGCTAACAACACAACATGGTCCAAGGATGCTTCCAACCCTGATTCCAACGGTGAAACATATAACTACATCAACTGGAAGTCCCAGCGTAAGGATGAAACATACGATATCCTTCAGGATTGGAGAGATAAGTACGGTCAGTACACATTCCAGGAATACATGAACACAACAAACTTCAAGGTTGCTCTTGGTACATCTTATACAGAATCCAAGCGTTCCGATGACCTCAAGATTATCTGGGAACAGGTTGCTGAATGTCTTGTTAACTACACATGGCAGGCAATCTACGCTGAAACCGATGAAGAGTACGACAGAATCGTAAACGAAATGATCACAAAGTGCGGAGAGTATGACCCTGACGGCCTCTGCCTCGCATGGTGCGAAGAAGAAGCAAAGATCAGATGCGCACTTGAAGATCAGGTTAGATAATGGTATAATGATTTTGGGGTACGTCAAAGGCGTGCCCCAAAATTTACTTGAAAGGATTTTCTTATGGCAGGTTTTTTCAGCACGGACAGCAAGCTGTACCGTTTCATGTGCAGACTTACAGACCTTGTAAAACTTAATTTTCTGTGGATAGTGTTCAGTCTTCCCATTGTAACCCTTGGCATTTCAACAATTGCGGCACACTATGTTGCTCTGAAAATCACCGAAGGACAGGAGGGCTATATCTTCAGCGATTTTATCAAAGCATTCAAGGAAAACTGGAAGCAGGGCATACCGATGTCCTTTATTTCGATAATCTGTATATGGGCACTGTATATTGATTTTCAGCTTATCGCCAACGTAAATGAGCATCAAGTGTTTTTTTTGATTGCAGGAATAGTTGCGGCTTATATATTTGTTTTCACAATGCTCTATGCTTTTGCACTTCTTGCGCGGTACGAAAATACGCTGCTGAACACTCTGCGGAACAGCTTCAATATCAGTATGAGATATTTCCTTCGTTCTGCGTTGCTGCTAATAATCGTTGCAATTGAACTTGCCGCAATGTTGTGGAATTCAAAAACGATGATATTAATTCTGATATGTGGTCCTGCATTTGTGATGCTGACCGTGTGCAGTGTAGCAATAAACATTTTTCGCGACATAGAAAGTAAAAATCCTGAATCCGTGGAGAGAAATGAATCTTCGGAGGATAATGGAGCTAATTAAAAAAAGCACACGTAAAACTTACTTTACGTGTGCTTTTATTTGGAAATAATAAAGTCTTCCTTTAATGTCAGAGAAGATGATTGGCTGCGTTCCATTTTTTCCTTGTCACGCTGCTTACGTTCATCAGCAAGCCTGTGCTCATTTTCTTCAAGCTTATGTTTGTCAGGTCTGTGGAGTGCGTCGTATTTTTCTACGAATTCGATTGCATCAGACTCTTCAAGAGGCTTACTCATAAGGAAGCCCTGAATGTAATCGCAATTCATATCCTTGAGGAAGTCATACTGACCGACAGTTTCGATACCTTCCGCAACAGTATGAATACCAAGGTTGTGAACAAGGTCGATAATGGAGTCAGTAATTGCATAGTCACGCTTGTTGTTGTTAATTTCATCAATGAAGGACTTGTCAATTTTAAGGCATTTGATAGGGAAGTTCTTCAGATAATTAAGTGAAGAATATCCAGTGCCAAAATCGTCAAGAGCAAGAGAAATGCCCAGTTCATTGATTTCATTGATAACAGTGTCCTTGGAATCCGTAAAGTCGATGAGGGTGCTTTCCGTGATTTCAAGCTGAATATTTTTAGGGTTTACCTGTGTAATGTCAATAACTCTCTTTATGTGTTCGATATAATTGTCACGTCTTAACTGAACAGGAGAAACGTTGATTGACATAATAACATCCGGATTAAGATTTTCATTAATCTGTTTAAGGGTGCGGCAGGCACTTTCAAAAATCCAGGAACCAATCTGAACAATTGCACCGCTTTCTTCAGCAACATTGATAAACTCTGTAGGCGGAACAACACCGAATTCAGGGTTTACCCAGCGGAGCAGCACTTCGAATCCATGAATATCACAGTTTTCAGCAGAAACAATCGGCTGATAGTGAAGATAAAGCTCATTGTTTTTGAGTGCCTCGTTAAGGCTTTGTGCAATTGCAGCCTTGCTGTAATTGTTTTGGTTTTTGTGGGAATTAGTGTAGAAGGCAACTCTGTCCTTGCCGGATTCCTTGGCACGGTGAAGAGCCATATCCGCATTTCTGAGAAGCATATCTGGAGTCAGGTCATCATCCGGATAAATTGAAACGCCGATGGAAAATTTAATGTAAATTTTGTCATTAAGGATTTCAAGCGGTTTGTTGAAGCATTGGTGAAGCTTTTCGATGACTTCGTAAACTTCTTTGTAGTCGGTATCAAATTCCTTGATGATGATGAATTCATCACCGCTGAAACGGAAAATAGTGCTGTCAGGGTGTATATGTTCTTTCAATTCTTCAGCAAACACACTGAGGACAGCGTCACCGAAGTTATGGCCGAGAGTTTCATTAAGCCATTTGAAATTATCGATATCAACAAACATTACCGCAAAACGGCTTCTGCCTTCTTCACGTGTACGGATGATATCATCCATATATTCATAAAGCTTAATGCGGTTATTCAGACCTGTCAGTGTGTCGGTGGTATTGAAATTGCTGATTATAGCATTTTTATTCTGAATCATTTCAGCAATTGTATTTACATTTGCAGCAATCCGCGCAGTCTCACTTTTGCTTTTGCTTTCCGGAATACGGTAGTTGAGGTTACCCGCAGCAAGCTCATCAGTACAGATATGTATATCTCTTATCCTGCGGCTTTCAGAGCGGAGGATATTAAGACCAAAAATAAACATCAGTACGCTGAGACAAACAAGGATAATAAGCTGCTGAGTAAAAGTGGTGTATATATTTCCGTTGATTTCCGCACTGTCAAAAAGAACAATAACATTCCAGCCGGTAAGATTGCTTGTTTCAAGGTAGTAGAAGATGCTTTCATCATTTTCAGAAACGTAGCTTTCAACGCTTCCGGAAGTGTTGAATGGCTGGGAAATGATATTGAGAAGAGTTTTGTCAGCAAGTGAAAACTTTGATGTAAATCCGCTTCCGGAAGGGGTATAAATCATCTTTGAGTTAACAGCAACGATAGGATAGCTGCCTGTATTGAATGTATACTTGGAGAGAACTGAAAAAACAGCTTCTTCCCTGAGTTCCATTCCACAGAAAGCAAAAACGTTACCTTCTTTTGCAACTGGAATAATAATTGTCACAACATTTTCAGAAGGACTGAACAAGCTTTTTGATATTCCCGGACAGATATAAGATGATTTATGATTTCTGCCTGCAATGTAATTCTGATACCACAGGCTTTCTTCGAGCATATATTCCTCAGGTGAAAGAATTTCACCGTTGTTTCCGGTGAGATAGCCTTTTTGTTCAGAAATTACCCATGCAGAAATGATATCATCATTCTGCTGAGTAATGTCATTCAGCAAGCTAACGATTTCATCCTTGTGCTCAGAGGAAGAAGGCTTGTCCGATGTATTAAGACTGATTATGTAATCATCAAGGTTGGGATTCTGTATAACCACTGACAGCTTGTCGGCAGATGAACTGATATTGTCATTGAGAAGTTCGGAAATAAGACTTCCGGTGTTATTCATTGTCTGCAGGCTGTTGGAGGAAATATTCATACGCATAAGAGCATACGAAGTAATTCCGAAGCAGATAAGGAGAATAACAATAAGTATAAGATAATACAGATTGATTCGCCGAGCAAAGTTACTGCGCACGGTAGTATTTTTTTTAGGCATGAATGCTGCTCTCCCTCGATAGTATATATAGTATATTGTATAATCCAAAATTAAATCAATATAATTATAACACATTATATTTAAAATTAAAACACATTTTTTTAATTTTTTGTGTTTTCGCTGTTTTGTATAAAAACTGTATGAAATAATATGCAATTTTGTTAATTTGATAGACTTTGAAATAGTGATTAATGATAAAAAATATTGACAAAAACGGTATTAAAAGTTATACTTGTTTTAAGAATATTTGTGAAAGGAATTTTCATTTATGATACAGAGTCTTAATGGTGAGTGGCAGCTTAATCGTGTCGGATTTATTGATAAATTTCCGGTAAATATACCCAATTCGGTTTACGGTGCTATGCTGGCAGCAGAAAAGCGTGATGACCCGTATTATGGCGAAAATCAGTATGACGCAACGGAGCTTTCCGATGGTGAATATTTATTTGAAAAAAGCTTTGAAATTGCACCTGAAATCAGTGGATGTAAAAAAATTTATCTGCGTTTTCACGGTGTTGATACTCTTGCGGATATAGAACTTAACGGCGTAAAGGTCGGCAAAACTGAAAATATGCATTGCGTATACGAATTTGATGTTACAAATGCAATTTCAAGAGGCGGAAATATTCTTCGTGTAAAGATACATTCCCCAATCGAATACATAACAAAAAAACAGCAGAGAAATTATGCATGGGGCGTTGAAACAACCATGGATGGTTTCCCTCACATCCGTAAGGCACATTATATGTTCGGATGGGACTGGGGTCCTCAGCTTCCTGACCTGGGAATATGGCGTGATGTAGAGCTCGTTGGAGTTGATTCGGGACGCATTGAGAGCGTATATGTCCGTCAGGAGCACCTTAATAATGCTGTACGTCTTGTTTTTGATACACGTCTTGCAGATATAAATTCCAATAATCTTCGTCTTGATGTGTGCATTACACCGCCTGAGGGTGAAGAAATTCTTATTTCTGTACCGGCTTCAAAGGAAGCACTTACTCCGGAATGTGTTATTTCTGACCCGATGCTGTGGCAGGTAAAGGGATACGGAAAACAGTATCTTTACATGGTAAAGGTTATGCTTTTCAATGGCGATGAACCTGTCGATATGCAGGAATTCAATGTCGGACTGCGCAAGATAACGGTGCTTCGTACACCTGATAATGACGGCACAGACGGTGAAGAGTTTACATTCTGCGTAAATGGCATAAAAATTTTTGCTATGGGTGCAAACTATATTCCTGAAGACCAGATTCTGTCACGCTGCAATGCTGAGCGTACAAGAAAGCTTCTGAAAAGCTGTGCAGCTGCCAATTACAATATGATAAGAGTATGGGGCGGCGGAATTTATCCCGATGATTATTTCTTTGATATGTGCGATAAGCTTGGTATTCTCGTATGGCAGGATTTTGCCTTTGCTTGTGCGGTTTACAATGCCGACATCGACTTCTGCACCAATATCAAGCAGGAATTCATTGACAATGTAAAGCGTATCCGTAACCATGCTTCACTTGCTATGTGGTGCGGAAACAATGAAATAGAATCACTTATCCAGTATTGGGGCAAGCCTGTTACCGAGGCACAGAAGGAAGGTTATCTGCGTATTTTTGAGAAGCTTATTCCTAATGTGCTGAAGCATTATGACCCGCAGACATTCTACTGGCCATCATCACCATCATCAGGCGGCGGATATAATGACTCCAGTGCTGACAATAAGGGTGACACTCATTACTGGGATGTCTGGCACGGTCTTAAACCGTTTACAGAATTCAGAAAGTTCAAGTTCCGTTTCTGTTCGGAGTATGGCTTTGAGTCAATTCCTTGTATGAAAACTATCCGCAGTTTTGCTGAAGAAAAGGACCTTAACCTTTGCTCACCGGTAATGGAAGCTCATCAGAAATGCGAAGGCGGCAACGAAAAGCTGCTTTACTATCTTGCACAGATGGTTCATTATCCGTACAGCTTTGAAGGTCTTTCCTATGCAACACAGATTGTTCAGGCTGATGCTATACGTACAAACGTTGAGCACATGCGACGCAACAGAGGAAGATGCATGGGTTCACTTTATTGGCAGGTTAATGACAGTAATCCTGTTATTTCCTGGTCGTCAATCGATTATTTCGGCAGATGGAAGGCACTGCACTATTATGCGAAGAAATTCTATGCACCTGTGCTTTGTTCTATTGATGACAGCAACAAGAAAAAGCTTGTGGTAAATGTGTCCAATGAAAAACTGTCTGAATTCAAGGGCGAAGTGCGTTGGAGAGTAAGAAGAAACGATACGGAAATCATTGCTCAGGGTATTAAGGATGTTGTTGTTCCGTCACTTTCCGCAAAGGATGTCCTGACACTTACTCCCGAAATGACAAAGCTTACAGATAAGATGCTCCGTAACCACTACATAGAGTATGCTCTTGTGCAGAATGGTACTGTTGTTTCGGTAGGAACACTCATGCTGGTACTTCCAAAGCAGTTTGAATTTCTCAATCCTGAAATCAGCGTAAATGTTGACCAGATAGGCGAGATGTACCGACTTGAACTGAACAGCAGAAATTATGCAAAGGGAGTATATCTTGATTTTGATGAGTACGATTGTATTTTCGGTGACAACTGGTTTGACCTGCACGGACAGAAACATTCCCTTCTTGTCAGCAAGTCATATTTCCCGATGGATACAACCATTGAAAGCATCAAGGAAAAGCTTTGCATAAAGAGCTATTACGATATTACCTGAAAGGCAGAATAAAATGAGTTTAAAAGAGGAATTTCTTGAAATTTACAGAAATAATATTACCCGTGAGGGTGCAGATAAGCTGCTGGAGTATCTGCTTTCCGATAAAAGCGATTTCTTTACTGCTCCTGCCAGCACACGTTTCCATGGTGCCTATGAGGGAGGCTTGCTGGAGCATAGTCTGAATGTGTATCATTGCCTGAAGGATTATCTTTCCCGTGAGCGTGCAAAAGATGTATATGGCATGAATTATTCAGAGGAAACAATTGCAATTGCTGCACTCCTTCACGATATCTGCAAGGTGAATTTCTATAAGGTCGATTATCGCAATGCCAAGAATGACAAGGGTCAGTGGGAGAAAGTTCCTTATTACGCAATTGATGATAAGCTTCCTTACGGTCACGGTGAAAAATCGGTTTATATAATAACGGGATTTATGCGTCTTTCCCGTGAGGAGGCGTTTGCAATAAGATATCATATGGGGTTTTCGGCAAATGATGACCCTAATCAGGTAGGAAAATCCTTTGAGATGTTTCCGCTTGCTTTTGCATTGAGCGTTGCGGATATGGAGGCATCATATTATCTTGAAGGGTCAGTAAAATAAGGTTATTACTCCTTCGGCAGGGAAGCTTGCCGGGGGAGTTTTGTTTTGTAAAGCAATTTTCACAAATTCCTTTGTCAGACATATTATAAAGGGGAAATTGAAATCTCCATTTTAATATACATCGGAAAGGAAGTTGTTTATGAAGAAAACTTTTTTGGTTGCAGGCGGAGACCTGAGATTTGTTACGCTTGCTGACAGACTGGCAGAATGTTATACGGTTTATGCAGTCGGTTTTGGAAAAAACGTTGATATATCGGACAGAGTCCGTGTTATAGACTGGGTTACGGATATGGATTTGCGTGCGGACTACATAATTCTTCCGCTGCCTGTGTCGGCAGACGGAATAACTGTAAGCACTCCGTATTCGGGAAGCAGTATTTCCCTTGAAAGCCTTATTCCTGTTATAAAGGATGACGGAATTGTTCTGGGTGGTATGCTTGCACCTGATGTGAGAAAGTTATTTGAAGAAAAGGGAATTACCGTTGAGGATTACGCATCAAGAGAGGAATTTGCAGTTCTGAATGCGGTTGCGACAGCAGAGGGCGCAATTCAGGTTGCAATGGAGGAACTGGCAACAACTCTTTCGGGACGGAAAGTTCTTGTCCTCGGTGCAGGCAGAATCGCAAAGGTACTGATTGATATGCTTAAAGGATTTCATGCCGATATTACCGTTGCTGCAAGAAAATGTTCCGACCTTGCATGGGCAAGGGTATACGGATGCGGTGCAGTTAATATTTCGTCGATGAATCAGCAGCTTGAAGAAAGTGAAGTTATTATCAATACGATTCCTGCAGTAATTCTCGATGAGAAAAAGCTGAAACTTATCAGCAAAAACAGTCTCGTTATTGACCTTGCTTCAAAGCCGGGAGGCGTTGATTTCGACACGGCAGGAAAACTCGGCATAAAAGCTGTGTGGCTGCTTTCTCTGCCAGGAAAGGTTGCACCCGTAACATCAGGCGAGGTTATTGCGGAAACAGTAATTAATATTCTTTCTGAAAGAGGTGAGCTTGATGACCGACTTTAAAGGAAAGAAGATAGGGTATGCACTGTGCGGTTCCTTCTGTACGTTCAGCAAGTCATTTGAACAGCTTGAACAGCTTGTCAATGCGGGTGCAGATGTTACAGCAATCATGTCGTTCAATGCAGCTTATATTGACACACGTTTCGGGAAATCACAGGAACATATTGAACGTCTCGAAAAACTGACGGGAAAGCGTGTTATGCGTTCAATTGCAGAAACAGAGCCTGTAGGACCAAAGAAAATGTTTGATGTCCTGGTTATTTCTCCTTGTACCGGAAATACTCTTGCAAAGCTTGCAGTGGGAATCATTGATACTCCGGTTGTGATGGCGGCAAAATCACATCTGCGGAACAGTTCCCCTCTTGTTATTGCACTTTCGACAAACGATGGTCTTGCAGGTTCAGCCAAGAATATAGGTGCGTTGCTTAATTACAGAAATGTGTATTTTGTGCCGTTTGCACAGGACGATGCGGAAGCAAAACCAAGGTCACTTTCGGCAGATTTTTCACTTATTCCCGAAACAATTTGCGCTGCTCTGGAAAAAAGGCAGCTTCAACCTATTATCAATTTATAGGAAATTTGTAAACTGAGGGGTATTATTCATAATAAAACCCCTCAGTTTTTGTTTAAAGTTACGTTATTTTGCGGAAGACTTTATTTGTTAACATATTTGTGCTATGCTTTAATTGTACATAAATGGTGTCAAATCAACATGTGGTTTTCTTGTGAGCATAAAAGGGGTGAACGTAATGACGCCGATAATTTATTTTGATGTATGTGCGTTAATTATTACAGCTGTTGCCGCATTTTCAATTATGTACAGAAAAATGACGCACGGTACAACCAATCGTCTTTTTATTCTCCTTGTTGCAATTGTTTTTACAGACATTGCTTTCGATATCTAGGCTGTTTCGCTCGATATTGCCCGCAGTACAAATATTGTATGCAGGTATATTTCACATTCCGGATATCTGATTTTCAGAAATCTGACAATGCCCGTGTATACGCTGTATATAATCAGTCTTGCGGACACATGGCATAAGCTTAAGGGACGCTTCACTACAGGTGTGTTCATTACCTTGCCGATTACGGTAATTCTTGTTGCGGTTATTCTCAATCCTTTAACAAAGGACATGTTCTACATAGACGAAAATTTTGTGTACACAAGAGGTTCAATGTTCTGGGTTGCGTATATCTGTGCCCTTTCCTATGTCGGCTTTGGCCTGTTCTATATTATCAAATGCCGTGAGCTTTTCCGCACATCGCACTTCATTTCAATGCTGGTAATCTATCCGCTTACGCTTTCTGCTGTAGCAATTCAGTGCGTGCTGCCTATGTGGATTGTTGAACTTTTCTTCACTTCTGTTGCAGTTGTAATTGTTGCAATAACCATTCAGCGTCCTGAAGAGCTTGTGGATATGGTAACTGAACTCGGAAAGCATGGTGCTTACGCTGATGCGATGAAAAAGAACTTTGTCAATCAGAAAGAAGTCGGCATAATTCTTATTAATATTACAAATTATTCTTCTGTTGCTTCAATGCTTGGGTATGATTTGTCTGCAAAACTGTTGAAAATTGTTGCAAATAAGCTTGCAGTTATCAATAAGGATATGAAGGTCTATGCAGGTCTTTACTATCTGGACAGAGGCGGTTTTCGTGTTGTTGTAAACAAAAACAACTGGGACAAAATCGATAAAATGGCTGAAGCCATAAACACTGAACTGAAAAACAGCGTTATTATCAGTCAGCTGGAACTTAATATTATGGCTCATGTATGCGTTGCATATTGTCCGACAGATATCCCTGATTTCAAAACGCTGATTTCATTCGGTACTGAACTTTCAAGCTCTGTTCCATATTCAGGAAATGTATTGAAAGCTTCTGATATTATCGCAAACAGAGCGTTCAAGCTTAACAATGAAATCGATAATATTATCGATGACGCACTTGCAAACAGAAGATTCTCCGTATATTATCAGCCGATTTTCTCGGTTGAAAAGGGGAGGTTTATTTCAGCTGAGGCCTTGCTCAGACTCCATGATGAAAAATTCGGATTTATTCCTCCTGATGTGTTTATTACAGCTGCAGAAAAAAGCGGTGCTATTCACCGTATAGGTGATTATGTTCTTGAAGAAGTGTGTCACTTCATTTCAGGTGATGAATTCAAGGAACTTGGTCTTGATTATATTGAAATCAACCTTTCCGTTGCACAGTGCATGCAGACTGACCTTGCGGACAAGGTGCTCCAGATTATGAACAAGTATGGAGTTACTCCCGATAAAATCAATCTGGAAATTACAGAAACGGCCGCTTCTTATGCGCAGAATGTTATGGTGAATAACCTTGAAAAGCTCACTCAGGCAGGAATAAGCTTCTCACTTGATGATTATGGTACGGGTTATTCAAATATAAAGAGTGTTGCTTCGCTGCCTATTTCTATTGTAAAGCTGGACAAGACTTTTGTTGACGAGGAAAATAACCCGAGAATGTGGATAGTTCTGAAAAACACAATCAAAATGCTGAAGGATATGGATATGAGCATTGTGGTTGAGGGTGTTGAAAACGCCGAGCTTGCAAAGAAATTTGCTGAACTGGATTGCGAATTCATTCAGGGCTACTACTATTCAAAGCCTGTTCCGAAGTCTGATTTTATAACATTTATGAAGAATAGTGCATCATAAAAATAACCGCTTCCGTTTTTGTTACGGAAGCGGTTTTCTTATAATTCATTCTGTACAAATTCGTATACTTCCTGGGCAAGGGTAATATTTATCCCTGCCGCTTTGGCAATCTCCTCGGGGGTTGCCTTTTTGAATTCCTCACGGGTTTTGAAGGTGGAGAAAAGCTTCTGTGCCTTCTTTTCACCTATGCCCTTGATTTTAGTAATGCCCATTTCATAGGACTGCTTGCGGTGCTTATTCCGCTGGAAAGTAATTGAGAAACGGTGCACCTCGTCCTGTATTCTTGTGACAAGCATAAATGCCGACTTTGTGCCTGAAATTGCAATTTCCGAGCCTGATGTGGCAATTGCACGGGTGCGGTGGTTGTTGTCCTTGACCATACCGAAAATCGGCACGTTTATCCCCATTTCACGGAGTATAGGCTCAACAGCATTAACCTGACCCTTGCCGCCGTCAAGCAGGATAAGGTCGGGGAGACGATTGAATCCCTCATCGGTTTCAGTGCCGTCAAGGTAATGGCGGAAACGTCTTTCCAGCACTTCACGCATACTTGCATAGTCATTCTGTATCTGTGTTTCCTTGATGGAAAATTTCTTATACGCTTTTTTCAGGGGACGTCCGTTTTCAAACACGACCATACCTGCAACCATTGATGAGCTTCCAAGGTTGGAAATATCGTAGGACTCAATATAGACAGGCGGCTCGGGAAGTCCGAGAATTTTTCCCAGTGCTTCAAGTGCAACGATTTCCTTGCCCGTGCGTCCGACCTTGATTGCAAGGCTGTCGCTTGCGTTGGACTTCGCCATCATTATCAGCCGCAGACCCTTGCCCCTTGATTTTGAAGAAAGAGTTACAGCACGTCCGCTTCTTTCACGGAGCAGACGCTCAACCATTTCCTCGTTTGGCAGGGTTTCCTCAGTAATGATTTCACGGGGAATTTTCGTTGGGTCGGAGTAATACTGAAGTACGAAATCCTCCAGCATATTGTCCTCTTTATCAAGGTCGCCGAGGTCAAATTCGGTACGGTCAAAAAGCCGTCCCATACGGTACATGAGCACCGCTGCACAAGCGTACTCGCCATTCTGTGCAACAGCAATAATGTCCGTGTCACGCATATCCTCGGAAACGATTTTCTGATTATCCGCCGCACGCTTGATTGCGGAAATTCTGTCCCGAAGCTTTGCCGCAAGCTCAAAGTCGAGATTTTCCGCAGCAATCATCATCTTCTCCGTCAGCGTTTCAATGGAAGCCTCAGAGCCGTTTTTGATGTACTCAACAGCCTGCTCAACGGTTTTGTCGTACTCCTCGGCAGAAATTTTACCCGTGCAGACACCCATACACTGTTTGATGTGGTGATTGAGGCAAGGTCGGAATTTCCCCATATCTCTCGGAAAAACTCTCTTGCAGGTCGGAAGCATAAAAACCTTGTTGGCTTCCTCAACAGCCTGCTTTGCAACGAAAGTGCTGGTGTAAGGTCCGAGGTAGGTACCGCTGCCCTTCTTCTGCATTTCCATAGTGATTTTCGGGTACTCGCCCTCGGAAATTTTTATATAGCTGTAGCCCTTGTCATCCTTCAGCAGGATGTTGTACTTGGGCATATGTTGTTTAATCATTGAGCACTCAAGGACGAGCGCCTCGTACTCGGTATCGGTTACGATAAAGTCGTAATCGTAAACATGGGAAACCATTTTTGCAACCTTCGGAGTGTGGTCAGGCGTTTCACGGAAATAGCTTGTAACACGGTTTTTAAGGTTTTTCGCCTTGCCGATGTAGATGATATTTCCGCCCTTGTCACGCATACGGTACACGCCGGGGTTGGTTGTAAGCTTTGCGGTTTTTTCACGCAGATACGGCAGACGTTCATTCATCGGCTGTCACTCCTTTCGTTAGGATAAGAATTCTTCCGCCTTTACTATTTTTGTGATTTTCTCACGCAGTTCAAGAAAAGTTTCTGCAATAACAGGGTCAAAATCCCGTCCGATACCATCAGAAATGATATCAAAGCATTGCTCAAGCGGCAATGCTTCGCGATAACAGCGTTTCTGGGATACAGCGTCAAAAACATCTGCAACAGCCATAATTCTTGCCGCAAGAGGAATTTCGTCCTCCTTTATTCCGTCAGGATAGCCTTTGCCATTCCATTTTTCATGGTGACAGTGTGCGACCTCGTAAGCCATTCCCTTGTAATCCTCATCAGCAATTCCGGTGAAAGTTTCACGTATAATTTCACCGCCTATTGAAGAATGGGATTTCATTATCGCAAATTCTTCATCAGTAAGTTTACCCGGTTTACAAAGGACATCATCAGGAATAGCAATTTTTCCGATATCGTGAAGCGGAGCAACTGTTGCAAGATAACTTATGAAATCTTCGGTTATAATGTCGCTGTACAGACCCTTTTCTTTCAGCTTTCTTGCAAGTATTTCCGCATAAAGGCTTGTACGCTTGATGTGTCCGCCAGTGCTTTCGTCACGATTTTCAACAAGTGTTGCAAAACCATAAACCATATTTCTACTGTATCTGACCTGCTGCTCGTAATTTTCCGCATCTTCTTTGAGTAATGCTGCAGTACGGGTGGTAACGTGCTCAAGAAGAAGAGAAAGACATATCAGCAGAAGTGTTCTTGGCAAAAGTCCATAAAGCAGGAATGATTTCATATCAAGGAAGTTGTCGTCAATTCGTCCGAATTTTAATCCGATAAACTGACCGCCGATTGTTACAGCTACAGTGATGGCTGTAGAAATTCTGGTTAATTTTTTTGAAAAGTAAATAAGGGAAATTGCTACGGGGAAAATATAAATTACCACAACATGATGGGTAAGTACAGATATAACCATTAGCACAAACAATGCTGCAAGACATACATAGATATATTTCAGTGCCCTCGATTCCGTGCCGATTACCTTGTTGAGAAGATTTGGCAAGAGCAGAAGGATACTGCCTATTGAATATGCAATACTCATTGGGAGGATATCGATTACAAATATTCCAAGCAGATTGAGAATATAAATAAGTGTAAAAAAGCCAAAAGTTATTGACATAACTGTTGCTACGGTTTTATTGGCATTTTGTTCATTCTTGATAATAATTTTATTATAGGTTCTGTTTCCCATTGCTTTTTCCCCCTTGATGTAATAATTATACGCTTTTTTTCAGAATAAGTCAACGGCACATTAACATATACCCCTTGATTATTTTTTCACAATATGGTATAATAATATCCGACATTTTATCACAAGATAACATAACAGAATGTTTACTATATAAGGAAAGAGGAAAAATTATGCTGGAGCTTAAAAATATACGCTGGAAGCTCCCTGAGGGCGATGAAATTCTCAAGGGCATTGACCTTTGCATCCCTGACGGAAAGCTTACAGTTGTAACTGGTCCTAACGGCGGCGGCAAGACCTCTCTTGCAAAGGTTATTGCAGGTCTTTATGAGCCATCTGAGGGCGATATTATTCTTGATGGTGAAAACATTACAAACTGGGATATTACCGAGCGTGCAAAGGGCGGTATTGCTTACGCATTTCAGCAGCCCGTACGCTTCAAGGGCCTGACTGTACGTGACCTGCTGGAAATGTCTGCTGAAGCAAAACTGAAGGAAGAAAAAATCTGTTCACTTCTCGGTGAGGTTGGTCTTTGCGCAAGAGAATACATGGACCGTGAAGCTGACGCAAGCCTTTCAGGCGGCGAAAGCAAGCGTATCGAAATTGCTACCGTTCTTGCAAGGAAGGGTGCGAAGATGCTTGTATTCGACGAACCTGAGGCAGGTATTGACCTGTGGAGCTTCACAAATCTGATTGAAGCATTCCAGCGCCTTAAAATCGAGGACGAGCGTTCTCTGCTGGTTATCTCACATCAGGAAAGAATTATGGAAATTGCTGACCATATCGTTGTTATTTCCGACGGTAAGGTTAAGATGCAGGGCAGCCGTGACGAAATTCTCCCGCAGCTTTTAAGCGAACACGGCACTGCACATAAATGTCCTTTGGGCAAATCTGTAAAGGAGGAGTTCTGATATGGACGAAATTACAAGCAAGCTTCTGGGTCTTGTTGCTGATTGGAACGGCACTGATTTTAAGGGTGCGTACAATATCCGTAAGGACAGCGGCTGTGCAGGCAGACAGAACTCGGAAAATGTTACTATTGAAAATAAAAATGACAATCCGGGCATTGTTATAAAAATCGGTTCAGGTGCACAGAAGGAAACTGTTTATATTCCTGCTTGTGTTACGCACGGCGGTGTAAACGACCTTGTTTACAACGATTTTTATATTGATGAGGGTGCTGATGTTATTATCGTTGCAGGCTGTGGTGTGCATTCCGATGATGAGGAGGAAGCCCGTCACAACGGTATTCACCGTTTCTTTGTGGGCAAGAACGCAAAGGTTCTCTACAAGGAAAAGCATATCGGCACGGGTAATGGTAAGGGTGCAAAGAAAATCGACCCTGTTACTGATATCATTATGGAGGAAGGCTCCTACGTTGAAATGGATACCGTACAAATCGGCGGCGTAACAAGTTCAAACCGTCTTACAAAAGCAAAGCTTGGAGCAGGTGCAAAGCTTGTTATTCGTGAAAGACTCATGACAGACGGCGACGAAACCGCAAAGTCTGATTTTGAGGTTATTATGGACGGCGAGGATTCAGGTGTTGACCTTGTTTCCCGTTCCGTTGCAAAGGGCAATTCCTATCAGGATTACCACTCCGTAATCAAGGGCAACTGCCGTTGTACAGGTCACTCTGCTTGTGACGCAATCCTTGCAGGAAACGGCAGGGTTAACGCTACACCTGAGCTTTACGCAGGCGACCTTGATGCTTCACTTATCCACGAGGCGGCAATCGGAAAAATTGCAGGTGAGCAGCTTATCAAGCTCCGCACTCTCGGACTTACCGCAGAGGAAGCTGAGCAGAAAATCATTGACGGTTTTCTTAAATAAAAATCAAGGTGAAATAAAGGGTATCAGTTGCTGAAAACTGATACCCTTGTTTTTATTGTTCATTTCTAAGTTTTTCTTCCTGTTCAGCCTGAATATCGGCATATGCGGAAAGCATTGGATACGGTGCTTTGTCAACTTTCTTGATGTTTCTGTTGATGTAGTTGCAGGTAATGCGTACAACTATAGGAGAAAGAAGCAGTACACCAATAAGGTTAGGGATTGCCATAAGACCGTTGAGTGTATCGGCAATATCCCACGCAAGACCGAGGTCAAGTGTACAGCCGATTACAATGAACGGAATGAAGATTATCTTGTAGATTGTTACAGCCTTTGCACCGAAAAGATACTCCAGTGCCTTTGTTCCGTAGAAGGACCATCCAAGCACGGTTGAGAACGCGAACAGCAGAATTGCCACGGCAAGAATCTGTCCTGCAATCTTGCCGAAACGGAGTGAAAATGCGTAGGTAACAAGTGGCACACCGTTTACTTCTTCAATTTTAACCGAAGTGATAACCGGATTACCGTTTTCATCAACCATAAGAGTGCCGTCAGCATTTTTGCCTTGAATACCATGGACAGACATAACATTTGCAAATGTAAAATCGTCCTCATCGGTTGCCCGGTCAGCGTTAACAAGCTTTACTGTAATGTCTTGACCGTAAGCAGTTTTTGCAGCATATTCGGTGTATGTACCCTCAGCGGCATTTTTATCGGCAACCTTGCAGACAGCAGTGTAGTTATCGTCAATAAGCTTTACAACACCATCTTTGGTTTCTGAAGAAAGTTCGAAATACTGTGTTTCTGTAGAGATGTTCTGCATAGCTTCATCAAAGCCTGCAGCATTTGCAGGGCTTGAAAGAATTACAAAAGCAGTAAGGGTACAAACAACAAGAGTATCAAAGAAAACTTCGAAGATACCCCACATACCCTGGATAACAGGTTCCTTTACGTCAGAGGAGGAGTGTACAATTACCGATGAACCAAGACCTGATTCGTTGGAAAAAATACCGCGCTTGAAGCCCATTGTTGCCGCACGCATTATAACGTAGCCGCCTATGCCGCCTGCAACAGCGTCAAATCGGAAAGCGTTTTCGAAAATGCCGGAAAAAACGTATGGAATCTGCTTGTAGTTGGAAATGAAAATAATCAGACATCCAAGTATGTAGAAAAGTGCCATAAACGGCACAAGCTTTTCAGTAACACTTGCAATACGCTTGATGCCGCCGATAATGATAAGTCCTGCAATAATTGCCAGCACGATACCTGTAACAATAGCCGGAATGTTGAAGTTTGCACTCATAGCACTGGAAATGGAGTTGACCTGAGTCATGTTTCCGATACCGAATGAAGCGAGGACACAAAATACGGAAAAAATCACTGCAAGAGGTTTTGCAATTTTACCGATACCCTTTTTGTTTTTCAGACCTTCTTCAATATAGTACATCGGGCCGCCTGCCCATTCGCCGTTGCTGTTTTTCTTACGGAAGTAAATACCCAGAACTTTTTCCGAGAAGTTTGTCATCATTCCGAAGAAAGCTGACATCCACATCCAGAATACAGCACCGGGACCGCCTATTACAATCGCTGTAGCAACGCCTGCGATGTTGCCTGTTCCGATTGTTGCGGCAAGCGCTGTTGCAAGGGCCTGAAACTGGGAAATTGCTTTTTTATCTTTGGTTTTGGTTACGGATTTTTTCTTAAAAATCGCAAACAGCGTTTCACCGAACCAGTATTTTATTTTTGTAATCTGAAAAAAGCCTGTTCTGATTGACATGAAAATACCGGTTGAAATAATGAGGATAAGCATAGGGACGCCCCATACAAAACCGTTTACGGCATCATTTACAGATTCAACTGCTTTTAAAATTTTATCCATCAATGTGACCACGCAAAAGCGTGTGTCCTCCTCTCTGCCAAAAGTAAGGTACATTGATAATTATATCACAATCTTTTCGGAAAATAATGTATATTTTATAAATTATTAGCAATTCTGAATGCGGATTTCACGTAAAGATAATCTGCGACGGTTAACAAAATATTCATACATGACGTAAAGAAATGTGTTAAAATTAAACAGATGACTTTATCTTTATTTACGGAGGTTTAAGCGCATGACAAATCCTATTAACGTTCTGCTTAATTCAAAATTCCGTAACAAGCTGATTTTCATGTGTATTACAACTATCGTTCCTACTGTGCTTGCAGGTGTTTTTCTGCTTTGGAACCTTGCTGATACCATGAGAACCAACGCTGAAAATGAAATTATTTCTTCTGCGGACAGCTTGAAAATACGTTTGAAAGACAGTATTGTTACTGTTTCAAATATCAGTGAACGTGCTGCTGACAATACCGCAATCAAAAATCTGCTGCAAAACAATTTTGTAACAAGTGATGAATATTATGATTTTTACCTGCAGACAGCAGCTATTGATGATATACTTAATACGTATCCTCAGATTTCTGAAATTACTTATTATATAAATAAGGAAGGTTTTGTGAATTATAATTCCTTCTATAAAGTTACAACTGAAATTGAAAATACATATTGGTATATGGATGCAAAGCAGTACAGGCAGCCGCGTTGGCAGATTATACTTGATAAAGATACTGATACATATTCGCTTTGTCTTGTTACACCGTTGTTCAGTGCGGAAGGCACTTTTAAAGGCGTTATGAATGTAACGGTAAATCCCGATACATTTGCGTTATTGTGTGATGAACTGCCCTCAAGCTATAAAACTATTTTCAGTGTCGGACAAAGCATTGTTTTTCACAGTACAGTGAACGAATTTCCTGCAGGAAAGGTTATTCCTGAAATGGAAGGAAAGTTTCTTTACGGTGTAAGTGATTCCGATATTATTTCCGGCAACACTTCAATAGGCAAGCTCGGTCATGTTGTTGTATCGTATTTTGATTACGAAAATACGGGAAATTTGTTTCAGGTATATATAGTAAGCCCTGCTTCGCTTTTTAGCGATGAAACAAACAAAGTTGTTTTCAATTATATATGGTACGTATTTCTCTGTATTCTTTTATCTGTTCTGATTGCATACCTTTTTTCAAGCGTTTTTTCACGCCGTATCCAGCTTCTGCAAGACCAGATGCACAATGTTGCGGCAGGAGATTTTGAGCTTACTGAAGAAATCAAGGGAACGGACGAAATATTTGATCTTTATGAGGACCTGAAAAAGATGGTTGACAGTATGCAGACGCTTATTAATGACGCATACAAGGCAAAAATCCAGTCTGAAAGCTTCAAGCTTAATCAGGCTGAGGCGGAATTCAAGGCACTTGCCAGTCAGATTAACCCGCATTTTCTTTATAATACCCTTGAAACTATCCGTATGAAGGCTTATGTAAATAATGATAAAGAGACGGCTGACCTTGTAAAGAAGCTCGGTAAATTCATGCGTCGCTGTCTTGAAGTCAAGGACGGTATGGTTACTCTTGAATCTGAGCTTGAGTTTACAAGAAGCTATCTTGAACTGCAGTCGGCACGTTTCGGTGACAGGGTGTCATATAAAATTTACTGTGAGGTTGACAGAAACTATAAGATACTTCCGCTTATTATACAGCCTATAGTTGAAAATGCTTTTGTTCACGGCATTGAAGGTGCAAAGTCCAATGGTAAAATCAATATAAATGTTTTCTACAGAGGAGAAAATGTGGTTATTGAGGTAAGCGACAACGGCAGCGGAATTTCACCTGAAAAGCTGAGGATGCTTCTTGCAAAACTGAAGGAAAATGATACTTCTTCGGGTAAGAGTATCGGACTTACCAATGTTAATAAGCGTATAAAAATGTATCATGGCGAGCAATACGGTATGAGTGTTGAAACTGTTCTTGGTCAGGGTACAACTATCAGGCTTACAATTCCGCGAGAGGTCGATGAAAATGTTATGAAACGACTTCCCGAAAAATATATGGAAATCAGCGGCAATATTTCCGCAAAGCATAATAAGGAGGGATAGAATGCTGAAGGTTCTTCTTGTTGATGACGAGCCAAATGTACGTCAGGGTGTTAAAATGATGATACCCTGGGATGAACTTGGTCTTGAAGTTATAGGCGAGGGCGAGGACGGTGATGACGGTCTGGCAAAAATCCTGTCACTGCGTCCCGATATTGTAATTGCAGACGTTAAAATGCCAGGCAGAACAGGTATTCAGATGATTG
This sequence comes from Oscillospiraceae bacterium, assembly GCA_018110825.1. Classification (GTDB taxonomy): domain Bacteria; phylum Bacillota; class Clostridia; order Oscillospirales; family Ruminococcaceae; genus RGIG8773. The sequence goes on along the minus strand of JAGBCL010000115.1, from coordinate 72,638 downwards.
AAGCTGCCCAGAAGGGTGGTTATGAAGGAAAATGTCTGATTTTGTCAGGTTATTCCGATTTTACTTACGCAAAGGAAGCGATGTCTCTGGGAGTTAAGGGCTTTATTCTGAAGCCTGTTGATGAGGACGAGCTTATTGAGGCGTTGAAGGCTCTGCACGAAGAAATAAATGCAGAGAGAAAAGATGAAGTTACTATGCAGAAGGGAAGCGAGTACATAAATACTCAGCTTGTCCGTGCATTGCTCTTGGGTGATGAAGCAATTATCAAGAGCAGTTCTCTGGAAGCGTATGATTATAGCTGTTACGATGCGGCTATCATCAGTTCTTCCGAGGATATGGATCTTGACGAGCAGTCTCTTATGCTTGCAGCAGTAAAATCACGTCTTGAAAGTTTCAGTAATATTGATGTTATCACTCCTGACCTGAGCGGCATAACAGCAGTTCTTTTCAAGGGTTGGAAGCGCAGTGATATTATTGAGTTTCTCAAAAAGCTCAATAAGGATTATTTCGGAAAGATTTTTGTTACTGTCGGAGATACTGTTACAAGTCCATATGAAATCAATCAGTCCTATCAGGAAGCAGGAGCGTTGTTCAAGAATAAGTTCATGTACCTGCATTGCGGAGTTGTAACAAATGATACGGTTGAAGACAATGGAAATACTGAAAATGAACTTGACGAAATTGCAAGTCAGATTTATGCATATGTGGAGATAAATGACATCGAAAAGCTTGGGGCAACTCTCGAATTGCTTCGTCAGACCCTTTGTAATAATACCTTTACTGCGGAACGTATAAAGGTTACATGCATTACCGAAGCAATGGAGCTTAAAGCAAGAATTGCAAAAAATATCGGTGATAAGAAGACGGAACAGTTCCTTAATGATGAATTTATTGCACGTCTTGGTGAGAAATCCAGCCTTTTTGATATTATCGAATATCTTAAGAAGACACTTACCGATTTGTCAAATACGCATTTCGGACGCACAACCAAAAGTACCATGGAGCGTGTTGTTCAGTATATCTGCTCCAATTATAACCATGAACTCCGTCTTGAGCAGCTTGCTTCAATTTTCGGTTATAACAGTGCTTATCTCGGAAAGGTTTTCCACCAGTATACGGGAGAAAACTTCAATAACTACCTTGACCGTATAAGAATTACCGAGGCAAAGCGTCTGCTTGCCCTTGATGAGTATAAGGTTTATGAGGTTGCGGAAATGGTTGGTTATACAAATATTAATTACTTCCACAACAAGTTCAAGAAATACGTCGGCATAAGCCCTCTCAGCTATAAGCGCCAGTCAAAAAATGAAGCGGACGATGAAGAAGAATAAAAAGCTCCTGCACCGATAAATCAACGGTGCAGGAGCTTTTCTTTGGGAAAGTTTATGCTGATTTCCGCTTTGGAATCAGTTCTGAATGCTGCTTGGGGAACAGCATTTCAAGCATGTCAGTTATCTATTTCCGTACTGAAGAAATAGTCATATTCATTTTCGTTTCCGAATTCGCTGTACAACAATCGGAGTATTTTATCATAATCATATTTGTTCAAATCGTAAGTAAAACGTCTTTGGTTATCGATATCGTGACGTGTTACAACAACTGTACCTGCGTCAGTTACGTATATGGTGTAGTAAGGCAGACCGCTGGCTTGCTCAGAAAGCTGGACAAGAAAAACGGTTGTGAAGGATTCATTTTCCGATGTGGGACTTACAGTTGTTGTTGCTGCCATTACTGAAATGAGCTCGCTGAATTCGCTTCCGTTTCCGGTTATAGGATTTTCACCCGATTTGATTGCACCCATATCAAAATACGGAGTAACTTCCACAGTTACTGTATCAGATGCGGTTTCGCTCAGCGGAGGAATGTTTTCAGTGCCCAGCGGCTCAGCCATTTCGGGGTAACCTTCCTTTGCGGTTGTTGTAGCAGTTGTTTCAACAGGTGCTTTCGGTGCAGCTTCTTCAGTTTCCTCTTCAATTACTTCATTTTCAACGGCAGAAATATCATCATCCGAGTCATTTGTAAAATCATAGTCTGACTGATTCATCGTTGGCTCAGCAGCAACAGTTCCCTCTGCGGCGTCATCAGTTTCCACATCAGGAATTTCAGGCATATTGCCAACCATTACCCCTGAGTCATTAAGAAATTTTTCTTCTTCTGGGCGGTCAATAACTGGCGAGGCGGTTTCAGGGATACCCGAAGGGATTGTTACAACTGTTGTTTCCTGATATATTTCCGTAACAATTGCCGAGTCTGCTTCATTTCGGCTGTCGATAACACTTTTTACGCCAAAAGCCACAAGCAGACATGCTGCTGCAGCAATTGCTGAATGTGTAATAAGCTTTATCCTTGAAGGAGTATTTTTTACAACCTCCATTTCGGAGCTTTCTGTGAGAAGAACTTCAGTACGCTTGTAGAAGCTGTCAGATATTTTTACGCTGTCCATAGCGTCCTTGTAGTCTTTAATCGACTTGCTCATCTTCATCAAAACCTCCTATCATCATATCTTTAAGCAAGCTTCGTCCACGTGCAAGAAGAGTGCCGACAGTTGCAGGCTTCTTGCCCACAATTGCTGCAATTTCTTTTATGGAATAGCCGTTGTAATAGAACAGGTGAATAACTGTTCTGTACTTTTCGGGAAGTGACAAAACAGCTTCCATTACCTGGTTTTTTTCGTTCATGGAATCATCAATTTCGGGATTGTCGGTTTCATTCAGCGGAACAGTACGCTTAATCCATCCTGATTTCAGGTGGTTTTTGCTTTTGTTGATAGCCGTCCTCAGAAGCCATGCCTTTTCGTGTTCCTCGCTTTCAAAGCCCTTGCCTCGTTTAAGCAGAGATACAAGCACGTCCTGAGTGATATCTTCAGCGTCACAGATGTTCCGCACATATGTATAGCACAGCCTTATCAACGTCTGTGAGTAGGTGTCAAGCACATACTGAATGTAACCGTCAGTTCCGTAGCTGACAGTTTTTTCGGAATACATTCTATTTCCCCCAATGGCAGTAATTACTTTGCCGAAATATTTTGTATTAAGTGTTTCACTATGAATACAATTCAGAAGGGCAATTTTTTTCATACAGAAAAAATTTTTTTCAAAAATAATTATATCATATATAAAAATTTTTTCAATAACTACTTGACAAGGGTGAAAAGTTGTGTTATTATCATATTGTACTAATTCATTAATACAAAGAGAGGGAGATATATATGATTTCACAAGGCGTAATTTATGCCGTACTTATCGGCATCGTTTTAACAGGTGTTATTCCGCTCATCGGTGGCATCACGCTTCTCGCAATTGGCAAACTCAAAGGCTCAAGTTTCTGGGCAGGCGTACTCGCATTTATTATTGCAAGTATAGCAACCGGAATTGTTGCCGGAATTTTCTCTTTTTCAACTGCATTAAATTCCGGTGGAACAGAACTTGTTGCTGATATACCGCTTTGGCAGACGATTGTTATTTCTGTGCTTTCAGCGGTAATTCTTGGTTTTGCAATGCTTATCCTCGTTAAATGCTGTATGAAGGCACGTACTTTCAAGGCAGCAATTTCTGCAGGTCTTGGCTTTGGAATTCCACAGCTGATTGTAATTGCTATAGGTTTTGTAAGCATGTACCTCACATTCTCCCAGATTAACAGCGGTGCATTTGACCAGATTTATGCAATGAATGTTGATATGGGTTACATGACAAAGGAATTAGTCGCTGAAATGAAGTCGATTTATACCAGTCTTACTGTCAATGACATTATTGCTCAAATCCTTGCCGCATTCGGAAATGTACTCCTTATGGCTGCAGCAGCAATAGTTATAATGCTTTTTGTTACAAAGAAAAAGGCTATTCTCGGTACACTTGCTGTAATAGGCGGTATCAGCGTAACAAGCGTTGTTACATCTGTTATTTCTGACCTCCTCGTTGCAAGCGTTATCGCTCTCGCAATCGGTGCAGCAGCTTTCATCTTCGCTTACAGAATGAAGGGAAGCATCAAAGAGCCTGAAAAGCCCACATATGCAAATGACGCATTTATGCAGTCCATTGAAAGCGTAAAGGAAGATAATTAAGTTTAAAGCGTGAGAATGATAACTCTCACGCTTTTTGTTTGCTATAATAGTTGTTGTAAAAATTCAAAAAATTAACAGAATAAATTTGTTATAAGTGTTTACAAAAGAAATAAAATATTGTATAATTAATATTTATAAAGATGATTTTAGTTAGGAGAAATCAAATGCGAGTTATTACCGGTACCGCAAGAGGAAGAAAACTCAGAACCCTTGAAGGCAACGATGTTCGCCCTACTACAGATAAGGTCAAAGAGGCTGTTTTTTCAATTATTCAGTTCGATATAGAAGGCTCTGCAATTCTCGACCTGTTTGCAGGTTCAGGTCAGATGGGCATTGAGGCTCTTTCAAGAGGAGCAAAATCCTGCGTTTTTGTTGACAACAGCCGAACTTCAATTGAAGTTGTAAGGGAAAATGTTACTGCAACAGGATTTCAGAAACAGTCAAGAATTTCCAATATTGAAAGTGCTAATTTCCTGAAAATGAGCGTGGATAAATTTGATATTGCATTTCTTGACCCTCCGTACAACAAGGGAATAATTGAGGCATCAATGCCGCTGCTTGCTGAAAAAATGTCAGACAGAGGCATTATTGTCTGTGAACATGAAAAAGGGCTTGTGCTTCCTGAGGAATACGGCAGTATGAAGAAGCACAAGGTATATAAGTACGGCAAAATTGAGGTTACGGTTTACCGTGCAGGAAATGGGGACGAGGAAGAATGAAAAAAAGAATAGCTGTCTGTCCCGGAAGCTTTGACCCGGTTACCCTCGGTCACAGAGATATTATTCAGAGAGCCTCAAAGCTTTTTGATAAGGTTATTGTGCTGGTTTCGGTCAATGCAATGAAAAATCCAAGCTTTACAGCAGTTGAGCGTGTCAAGCTGATTGAAAAGGTTACTGCTGACCTTGATAATGTTGTTATTGACATCAATGATGGTCTGCTTGCGGATTATGTCAAGAAAGTCGGTGCCTGTGCAATCATCAAGGGCCTGCGTGCGGTTTCGGACTTTGAATATGAGTTTCAGATGGCTTTGGCAAATAAAATTCTTTATGACGGTGCGGAAACTGTGTTCCTGACAACAAGTGCAGAAAACATGTACCTTTCATCAAGTGTGGTAAAGCAGATTGCTTCATTCGGAGGGGATATTACCCATTTTGTGCCTGAATGTATTCTTGAGGATATAAAGGAACGTCTGTGGAAAGAGCCTGAGGAAATAAAATAAATTGATTTAGGAAAGGATTTGAAAGTATGGTTACAATTATTGACGATATTCTTGATATGATGGACGATATGCTGGACAACGCTTCTTCTGTGCCGTTTTCTGTAAAGAAATCCATTATTGACTGTGATCAGATGCGTGATTACATAAATGAAATCCGCCTTAATCTTCCGCAGGAAATCAAGCAGGCCAAGCTGATTGTACGTGACAGACAGTCAATTATCAGTGATGCAAACAAGGAAGCTGAAAGCATCGTCCGCCGTGCTGAGGACAGAGCAAAGGTTATCGTATCAAATGATGAAATTACAAAGGCTGCAAAAGCAAAAGCAACTGAGATGATTAATCAGGCACAGGCAAAATCCAAGGAAATCAAGAATGCCGCAAATAAGTATATTGACGACGTTCTTGTTCAGGCTGAGGAATGTTTGCAGGCCAATCTTACAGATATAAGAAAAACAAGACAGGCAGTGAAATCCATCCCGACAAATGGTCAGATTCAGAAGCCTAATAAATAAAAATAAGGGGATATCAGGACAGATAAATTCTTTGCTGTGAAATTTTCAGCTTTGTTTTAAGGGGAAATATTTATGAGAAAAACAGATGGTAGCAAAGTCACCCAAAATTCAAATAACTATAATGTTTTTAAGCTTGTATGGATTTTTATCGGTCTAACAACAATTTTAGTTACGTTCACGGGTTGCAGTGAATACATTTTAAATTTTGAGACTTCTGAAACCTCCTGTATTGCAGCACACAGAACCTGGTGCGGAGATTGCAGGATTTTCGCTGGAATAGTCGATGAGCCTGAGGCGAATTATTCAGGATTAACCTGCGTTTATCCGAATTATGGCTGTTGCTCGTCAAATAGTGAAGCTCTATATATAGGCTGCACCAATAGTGATGATGATCACGCTATAACATTCGGAGATACAGCCTCCTGTGGTGTGGTTGCAGGTATTTTCAACGGCTGTGCATGTGTAGCATGCGGCGATGAAGAGCAATATACTCAGTTCGGATATACACTGCCGATGTACTATGAGATTATGAATATTGCAGATATAGCAGCTACTATTGACAGCTGTACAGGTATGCAGGATACTGGTGAATAAGTATGGCTCCGTATATATATTTTAAAATTCCCTCATATGGACTTATGGCGGTAATAGGTATTATTGTTGGAGTAAGCATACTTTATTACAGAAGTGTAAAATACGAAAAGTATTGCCTGCCATTTAAGGATTTGCTCATTTTGTGCGGAATATGCGGCGCTTGTTGTGTTATTGGCAGCAGAATTGTTTTCATCTTGTCGCAGATACCTGCATTGATAAAGGATTTTTCTTTAGAAGTTCTTCTCGGACATATTTTTTTGGGCGGCTTAGTTTTTTACGGAGGACTACTGGGAGCAATCTGCGGTGCGCTGATTTTCAGCAAAATAAGAAAATACAACACTAACGACGTTATGGATTTTGTAGTGCCGGTTTTTGCACTTTTCCATGGCTTCGGCAGAATAGGATGTTTTATGTCGGGCTGCTGTTACGGTCTGAAGCTGAATGAACAGTTTGTTCTCGGCGCAATACATCTTAATTACTTTCCTATGCAGCTTGTTGAGGCTTTATTTGAATTTATAATGTTCTTTATCTTGTCTAAGAAAATAAGTGACGGGAAAGTGCTTAGCGTGTATCTTGCTGTATATTCGATATTCAGATTTATCAACGAATTTTTCAGAGGAGATACCGTGAGAGGAATATGGTATGTATTATCCACTTCACAGATAATCGCACTTATTATTCTAACGGTACTTGCGGTCAACTATGTGAAAAATAAAATTTCAGACAAAAAAAGTACCGACTAAGCAACGGATAAGTTAGGCTATTACCAAAAGCAATGCTTTACAGTATATAATTATAAAATGTCAATGCAAAAGGGTATCGGTTAAAAAACTGATACCCTTTATTTATCCCAGCAAATCCCCCCGCAGCAGCATAAGCAGTTTCTTTTCACGCCGTGAAACCTGAACCTGCGTCATACCAAGTTTTTGTGCAGTCACAGTCTGGGTCATGTCCTTGAAATAGCGGAAGTAAATCAGCTTCCTGTCCTTTTCATCAAGTGCGGAAAGCGATTGCCTCAAAGAAATCAAGTCAACAAGTTCAGCGTCAGGGGAGGGTGAAGCAATATCGATTTGTCCATCATCACCTTCATCGCTGCTGCTTGTAAGTGAAATAAGAGGAAGATTTACCGCAAGCGCTTCGGCAACATCTTCCGCAGTTGAACAAGTTAAATCCGCGAGCTCAGAAATTGTTGGTTCACGTCCCTGCATAAACGTAAAATTCTCTTTTGCACGGTTTATCTTCAAGCCCAGTTCACGAATGGAACGGCTTACCTTTATTGTTCCGCCGTCACGGAAAAGCCGTCTTATTTCACCGAGAATTACCGGAACAGCATAAGTCGAGAATTTTACCCCTCGGTTTCGGTCAAATGCGGAAGCTGCTTTTACAAGCCCTACGCATCCTGCACCATAGAGGTCATCGTACTCAATGCCTTTTCCGCGGAAGCGGTTTGCACAAAGATGAACAAGTCCAAGATTTTCTTCAACAAAGCTATCATTTTTTAAAGCATTCACGTTATTTTTCCTTTCGTGGTTTATGTATCTGATTGCTTTGAAAGGATTTTTCTTTTCATAATAACGGTTGTGCCTTTATCGCAGGTGCTCCGTACAGAAACTTTATCCATGAAGCTTTCCATAACAGCAAATCCAAGTCCTGCACGCTCCTCTTCGGGTGCAGAAGTGTAGAGAGGTTCCATAGCCTGCTTTATATCGGAAATGCCGCAACCGTTGTCACGGATTTTTATGTACAGCACATTGCCATCAAGGTGTCGTGCAAGAAGTTCAATTTTGCCGTGTGTGCCTCGGTAAGCGTGAACAATGCAGTTTGTAACAGCCTCAGAAACAGCAGTTTTTATTTCGCCTATTTCCGATACAGACGGGTCAAGCTGTGCCGCAAATGATGAGATAACAGAGCGTGCAAGGCTTTCATTGCGGCTGTTGCTTGGAAAAGATATTTTTATTTCATTAAGAATTTTCAAGAGATTCACTTCCTTTTATTTTATAACTGCAAGTCTGTCCAGACCTGCAAGACGCATAACTTTTTTTATCTGATTGCCTGTGTTTTCAATAATAATAGTTCCTCCGTAAGGCTTTATGCTGTTGTAACGTCCTATGACAAGTCCTATGCCTGAACTATCCATAAAGGTTACACCGTCAAAGTCAAGGATGAGCCTGTCAGGGTGATGACGGTCAATTGCAAGGTCGATATCATCACGGATTGATTTTGCATTGTGATGGTCAACATCACCGCTAATTCTTGCGATAACGGTTGAATTTTCAGTATCGATGATTACGTTCATTTTTTGCACTTCCTTTGTCTAAGCTTTTCATTACCTATTTTACGGCAATAAGTATGCATAATTTGTCGATTTGGGAATCCTGTAATTTATATTTTGCAAAACAAAAAAGTCTGCTTTATGGTTATTGCCATAAAACAGACTTTTTATTATTTTCTTAAATTGTTTTCCTTGTCAAAAAAGGCTTTTTCCAAATCTGCATATTCCACATTGGTGCGTGCATTGTATCTGGGTCAATAAATGCAGTTTGTCACTACAGAAAGTAATTTTATTAGTCACTCGTACACCTTTGTTAATTACGCATTCTGCATTCCAAATTAATTTCTGCTTGCCGCCTCAAGCTCGATAAAATGCTTTGCCGCACGTCCCGAACGTCCGCTTCTGCGTAAAGCGTAGGCTTCTGCGCGGGTCAATAGGTCTGGTGTACATTCAATGCCGTACTCCGACGCAAGCTGTTCAACAATTTTCAGGTATGTGTCCTTATTTGGTTTTAGAAAAGCAATCTTCAGACCGAAACGCTCTGAAAGGGAAACAAGCTCTTCACGGGTATCGCTGGCGTGAACATCATCACCGTCACGTCCCGAAAAGGTTTCTTTAACAAGATGACGGCGGTTGCTGGTGCAGTAAATTGACATATTAGGTGTCTTTGCCGTTGCACTTCCCTCAAGTACGGCTTTAAGTGCACTGAAATTATCGTCATCAGCGGAGAAGGAAATGTCATCAATGAAAATGATAAATTTCAGTGGGTTTGCTCCGATTTTTTCTATCACGGATGGCAATTCTCCAAGCTGTGCCTTTGTAAGCTCAATAAGCCGCAGACCGCTGTCACGGTACTCGTTGACAATAGCCTTTACGGTAGAGGATTTTCCCGTGCCTGCGTCACCGTAAAGAAGCACGTTGGGAGCAGGTTTGTCACGGAGCAGGGCGAGGGTATTTGCAATGACCTTGCCACGTTCCAGTTCGTAGCCCGAAAGCTGTGAAAGACGCTGCGGGTCAGGGTTTTTCACGGGAACAAGCTTGCCGTCCTTTAAAGTGAATGTGTGGTACTTGGCAAAAATGCCGAAGCCTTTGGTGTGAAGTGCGCCGATTCGTTCACGGTAAATTGTGAGAAAGTCAGCTTTGTGTGTGCACCAGCCTGCAAAGGCTCTTCCTGCGTCAACAGCAGACCAGGCTTCATCGGAAGTGAGACAGGACAGCTGTTCCAGAAATTCAAGCTCGTTGCGTACAGCCTCGTCGATTTGTGCGGGGACTTCCTTGTACTCAGCAATGCGCTTCATATACGGATTTTCGTTTTCAGTTACAACATCGAGAAGAAAATCGGTCAGGGAGTCGCCGTGGACGTAAAGCTTTGCCACGAAATCGCCGTAGGTGCAGGCGGTGGGATTTTTCAGAAATTCAAGCAGACATGCAACGGTTTCATCGGCAAGTATGCCACGGAATACCGCTAATGCCTGCAGTTTGTCAGCGTAGGATTTAAGCATTTTATCAAGCCTTTCTTGTGTGGTAAATTATAATTTGTTATCTTCCATAGTTGTTGGAGACTCATACGGCTTTTCTGTAATTTGTTCGTGGATAACCCTTTTCCTGTACATAAACGCTATAATTGCACAGGAAGTATATATGCCGCAATAAATAAAGGGGATAAGTCCTATCGGGTTAAAGTCATTCATGATATCCTCCAGCATTGTAGGAATACCAATTAATGCAAATACGGTTTCTATTGAACCGATGATTACACAGGCAAGGGAAAACCGTCCGTTTTTAATTGAGGATATAATTCCGAATATGCCGGGAAGCAAGGTTGCTGAAAAGGCGATTAATGCCAGTACTGCCAGCAGCAAAACCATTACAGAACCAAACAAGCCGAATATCATGGCTATAGCATCATTTGAATCCATCAATTCGGAAGCTTCCTCCCCAAGGGCAAATGCCCATATTCCGAAGCCAAGTGAAACCACTGAGAGTACAATTGAAAAAATTGACATTACAAAAAGCGGAATAAGCTGTTTATTCATATCAGTCACCTCATGAATCAGGATTGTTGTCTATAAATATAGTATATAACAAAAGGATTTACTTGTAAAGAATTTTGTAAAAAAATTGACTTGAATAAAAGTGAGTAGTATAATTATAGTATGTTTTTTGAAAGGAACGCGGAAAAATGTATATTGATTTTCATACTCACGCATTCAACGATGTTATCGCTGAACGTGCTATAACAAAGCTTGAAGGAACACTGATTGCAGAGGGGTACACAGATGATGTTCCTGCGGCAACGCGAGGAACTGTCGGTGAATTGCTGGAGAAAATGGACATATGGGGAATTGACAAGGCTGTTGTGCTGAACATTGCCACAAAGCCGACTCAGCAGACGATTATCAATAACTGGGCAAGGGAAATTCAGTCGGACAGAATTTACTGTTTCGGTTCGGTACACCCTGACGCTGAGGATGCACTTGATGAACTTGAACGTATCAAGGAACTTGGTTTGTATGGAGTTAAGCTTCACCCGGATTATCAGGGCTTCATGGTGAACGATGAGAAGCTTATGCCGATTTACAGAAAATGCGCGGAATTGGGTCTGCCGGTTACTTTTCATGCAGGATTTGACGTGGTTTCGCCTGATTGTATACATTGTCCGCCTGAGCTGAGCGCACAAGTGCTTGACAGGGTGCCGGGACTGACTGTTATTCTTGCTCACTTCGGCGGAAATGATTGCTGGGATGACGTTGAGAAGTATCTTGTGGGACGTAATGTTTACTTTGACATTTCCTATACAGACGGCAATATTTCCGATGAGCAGGCTCTGCGTATTATACGGAATCACGGTGCGGACAGGGTTCTGTTTGCTTCTGATTGTCCGTGGCATGCTGCATCAAGGGAAAAGGCCATGCTTGAAAGATTGCCGCTTACAGCTGACGAAAAAGAGCTTATCTCCCATAAGAATGCGGAGAAGCTGCTCGGTATATAAAGCCATAATAATTTATTCATAAAGTATGCTTTAGATTTTATGTATTTTTATCAATCGTGTGTTAATTTACACAAAAAAATTGTTATAATGGTCGAATATTCATTTCGAATTTGTTAAAAATAACATATTGCCAAATTTATAATAAAATGTTATAATATTTAAAGTATCGTGGGCAAGTTATGCCTTAATGATAATTTTATCCATATCGGAGGTGTCAAACATTTATGAAGACCTTTATTTATACTGCTACAGACGTTCAGGGTAATACCATAAAGAATGCCAGAATGTCAGCAGAAGACGTAAATGATTTTCTTGAGAAAATAAATGAAAAAGGGCTTTTCTGCTCCAGCTACAAGGAGACAGACTCAAAAAAATCAAACACACTTCATAAATTCAAAATGGAAGAGCTGGCTTACAACTGCCGTCAGCTCAGTGCGATGCTTACATCAGGTCTGACTCTGGTAAGAGCACTGGATATCCTTTATAAGGAGCAGGAAAAGGAAGCTCCAAAGCAGATATTCAGAGAGGTTTATGAAGAAGTACAGAAGGGTTCTTCTTTCTCTGATGCGCTTAAAATGCAGCAGGGTGCGTTCCCGAACTTCTTTGTATCAATGGTTCAGGCGGGTGAATCCTCCGGTTCTCTTGATATTATCGTAAGACGTCTTGAAGAGTATTACGATAAGCAGAACAAGCTGAATAACAAGGTAAAGGGCGCTCTTATGTACCCGATTATTCTTGCTGTTCTCTGTGTTGTTATCGTAATTGCTCTGTTTACATTCATCATGCCTACATTTAAGGACCTTCTTACTGAAGAAGATATGAAGGGTCTGACAGGTGCACTGTTTGCATTCTCTGACAGTATTACGGGTTACTGGTACATATATGTCGGGGTTGTATTGGCAGTAATATTCATTATCAAGTATTCACTCAAAATTCCGGCAGTGCGGTATAAGTTTGATAAGCTTATATGTAAAGCTCCTAAGCTTGGACGACTTATTGTAAAGGTTTATACAGGTAAGTTCGCCAGAACTCTTTCTTCCCTTTACTCCTCAGGTATTCCTATGGTTGAAGCTCTTGAACGTTCAGCTGCTATTCTCAATAACGTCTTTATTGAAAAGGCATTCGTTACAGTTGTTGACGAGGTTAAGCAGGGTGAACAGCTTTCTGTTTCAATTCAGAGAACAGGTATATTTGAGTCAATGTTCTGTTCTATCATTTTCGTAGGTGAAGAGTCAGGTGCTCTTGATACAATTCTTGAAAAGTCTGCGGGCTTCTACGAGGATGAAGCTGACTCAGCTATCCAGCGTATCGTTGGTCTTATCGAACCTGTAATGATTATCATCATGGGTGGTGCTATCGGTCTTGTAATCGCAGGTATTCTCCCGGCTCTTTACAACGGTATGGCAAACGTTGCGGGTTAAAGAAAAGTTTCAAAATCGAACAGAAAAAGCTGTTCATCAATTATATTAAAAAATTTGTGAGGTGACGAGTATGCTTTCATTTGATATTACTGACAGACACATACGCATTATTCGTGGTACTGAAAATCACGGAAAAATCAAGGTTTCCGATGCTCATACCATTGATGTTGCTGAAGGTCTGATTGTTAATGGTCATATTAAAGATATTCCAAAAATGGCAACAATCATCAATACTGAACTCAAGAACAAGAAGATGGCTGACAAGGAAGCTGTAATCAGTATCTCTTCCAACCTTATCATCTTCAAGGAACTTCATATTCCTAAAGCAAAGGGTGCTCAGCTTCTGACAATGGTACAGAACCAGATGCAGCACACAATGGGTATTGCTGACGACTACTCCATTTCTTATACAATCGCAGGTGAGGTTGAAGAAGAGGGCGTTCAGGCAATGAAGGTTCTTGCAACAGCTTGTCCTTTCGAAGTGGTTGACTGCTTCAGAAAGGTATTCTCCATGCTGGGTATTGCACTTCGTTCCGTAGTTGTATCCTGTAACAGTATCTCAAGAATCATTCTCAGCGACGCTAAGTCAAAGGCAAAGATGCCTATGCTCCTTGTACAGATTGACCCTAACTTTGTTTCTCTCAATCTTTACGAGAACGGTCAGCTTACATTCTCACGTTTTGCTTCTATTGACCCTGAGGACTATGACAACTCCGAGGACTATGTATTCGAAGCTGTTAACGAAAACATCTTCAGAATGTTCCAGTTCCAGAAGTCCAGAAACGGTGACAATCCTATTCAGAACGTTGTATTCTACGGTGACACTTCCGAATATATCCGTCTTACAAATGCTCTTGAGCAGATGGATATTGCAACAAGCATCATCAGTGTTCCGAATTCCGTCGGTGGTTACGAGAACTTTGAGTTCAAGGAATACGCAAACGCTATCGGTGCTATGTTCCGTTCAAATAAGGATACAGAACGTATCAACCTTATCGAAGTTGACGCTGCTGCAGGTCGTACAAGTGCAGGCGCATCCTTCGCATTCAGCGTTCTTGGTGCAGTAGTTATTTCTGCAGCCATTGTAGGTGCGGTATGGCTCTTTGGTAATATTCAGAAAAACAACCATGATGCAAAAACTCTTAAAATCCAGGAATACCTTGATTCTCCTGAGGTTGCAGCTCAGATTGCTGCTGTAGACGCTGCTCAGGATAAGCTTGACAGAGTTAATGACGTTAAGGAAGTTATTGATACTGCTTATACAAACTATAATTCTCTTCCTGTATTCAATACAGAGGTTATTAAAAATCTTGAAGCAAACTTTGAAGGTATGGATGTTACATGGACAGAACTTTCTTTTGGTGATGGTGTAATGTCTGTAGTATGTCTTGCAGCAGACCATAATGAACCTGCAGCTGTTGTTGAAAATATGATTGAGCAGGATATTTTCGATAATATTACATATACCGGTTTTGAATTCAAGGATGAAGAGGGTATAGTTGCATACGAATTCCAGATTGATTTCGAAATCAGGGAAGTTGAAGAAGAAACTGAAGACGCAGAAGAAACTGCGGATGCTGAATAAGAAAGGGAGGGTGATTTTAAATGAATTTAAAGCTTTCTTACAGAGATAAAGTTATTTTTATCGTGGTAATGGTTATCCTCGTTCTTGTGGCAGGTTTCTTCCTCCTCATTAAACCTAAGTTTGAGGAAGTTGATGCTGCAAAGCGTACATATGAAACTAAGCTTGCTGAACAGACAAGAGTTAATGAAAAAATCGCAACATTTGAAGGCATCGTTAAGGAAATGAAGGCTTCTGCACAGGAAATTGAAGAAAAGCAGAAAATATTCATGGATGAAGGTGCTCCATATGTAAATGAAAATTACATCAGAGAAGCTTTCAACGAGATTAACGTTCAGGTTAAATCCATGCAAACTGATTATACTACAGCAGGTAAGATTGACAGGTATATTGTTAATCCTAAGAATATACTTGCTTATGATGCAAAGATTGACGCTGACCTTTATAATGAGCTTCCTCAGGAAGTATATGATGTATACAACAAGGTTAAGCGTGAAGAATATCCTTATGCTATCATCGGTGTAACAAGAATGGTTGTTACTTTTGATCCGGGTCTTGATCTTCAGGGTGCGTATGATGCAATTGACAGAATTGCAGAAGATGAAAAGGCAATTATCCTTAATACAATCGGTAGTGAGGTTGCAGATGTTTCCGGCGGAGACACAGAGGCAGAAGCAGAAGCTACAATTACATTGTATTCTGTATTCCCACTTAACGTTGAAGAAGTTCTTAAGGAAGCTGACGAAATAAAGGCTGCAAAATAATTAAGTTTTAACCCGGAAAAACCGATAAATCGAAAATGGTTTATCGGTTTAAGCCGGTTAAAAACGATTAATAAAAAATATTTTAAGAGAGAAAAAATTTATGAAAGGGTGGTTGACAATGACTAAAAGCAAACAGCGTCAGAGTCTGCGTGGTGCAGTATTGATTATGATACTTACTGTAATGGTTGTATTGATAATCATGCTTATGGCAACACTGACTGTTGTTACATCTGCGGGTCAGCGTGTTTATACTAAGTTTGAGGAAAATCAGGCTTATTACACGGCACGCTCTGCTCTTGACGTTTTCACAAAGAATATGCTTATGGACAGCGGCCATGTTTATTCTGCCGGCGGATATGAATATTCAAAAGACGATTGGTCAGATACTGAAACTGCTGATATGAAGCAGGGTCTTGCTCTCCAACTTGAACTCTATAAAATTAAATCAAAGGGTGAATATAAGGGCAACAAAGAAAGAGAAGACGCATTTACTGCTGCAAGTATTACAGATGAGGCCGCAAAGAAAGCTGCACTCGGTTTTGCTGAAAATATGACAGCGGATGATGCGGAAGAGATTTTTGGTTCAGTAGGCGGCAGTGATGCTCCTGAATGTGCTCACTTCTCCATCAGTGACACTAACATTGACTTCATCGAATATACAGTAACACTTCCTCAGATTACCGATTCAGCAGACCCCACAAAGGTTTACGGTAAGCTTGTTGATGAAGGAACTGATACTGCAACAATCAAGGTAGAGGTTCTTGAACGTGTATATGCAACAAATCCTGAAAAGACAATTCAGCAGATTGTTGATGCAGTCAAGTCTGTTGGAACAGATGACGATGATGAAATCAAAGATGCCATCAAGGAAGGTAACCGTTCACAGGATAAGTTCAAGCTGAAAATTACTTCTACTGTTCAGTTTATGGATACAGAAGGTACGGCTGTTCTTATTTACGATACTACTAACCCTCCGGTAAACAATAGCTCCAGAGCACTTACAACTTTCGGCGGAAGCGGAAGTGACAATATGAACATTGTCGGTGGTTTCTCTGTTACTCGTGATGTTGACTGGGGAAATACAGGTATAGTTGTTGGTGCTTCTTATACAGAAGGTAATTTTGATTATTCTACAGGTCCTAATGTATACCTTACAAGCGGCGAAAGCTTTTTTGTAAGCGGAGATATGAATGTTCCTAACCATAACTTCACTCTTAATTCTGCTGCACCTGCAGGAATTACAGAAGATGAAAAGCCATTCATATATGTTGGCGGAACACTTATTGCTCCTAATGCTGATAATGCAAATATATTCAATAATGTTGATATCCTTACAAATGGAATAAAGCTTCAGGGAAATGGTTTCCAGAATACTGCAGGTAATATTTATTGCAATGGCGATTTTATTCTTGTTCCTGATAACCCTCTTGCTTCCATATCCGATTCGACCGTTGACGGTGATGTGTATGTTAAGGGCAATGTTGTCCTCAAAGCAGGTGACGTTAAGAATCTGCATGTAAAGGGTGACCTTATAATTGACGGTAACCTTATCGGCGGCGGTAAAACACTTACAGTTGACGGTGACCTTCACATTACAGGTGATTTTGATGCAACCGGTTTTACAAACGGCGGAAGCGGTCTTGATGTAGATGGCGAAGTTTTTGTAAATGGTAAGCTGATTGTTCCTAAGTCAAGTGCAGCAGATGTTGGCATAAGATTTGACGGAACAAACCTTTATATTCCAACTGAAATTACAGGCAATGTGTCTGTAATGGGTGGAATCTATTCAAGAGATGCAGGTACAGATACACAAATCAAGCATCCAAGCATTGCAGGTGCCAGTGATACTGCTTATTATCCTGCAGAACATGATGTAAATGAAACAGCAACTTCAGGTGTTCCATCAATTAACCTCAACTTCCCAACTCTTGATGATATCAAGAATCCTTTGGGTACAGAAGAGAAAATTGAAATTGAACTTCCTAATGGTGTAAAGAAGCAGATTCCTACACACGTTGAAAACTTCAATACATACTATGTAACTAATGATGCCGGTCAGCTTCTCGACGCAAGCGGTGTAATAATTACCGATGCAACAGTTACACCACCGGTTCCGATTTCTGCAGAAAGCAAGTCAGGAATTGCAAACTTCAATGCCGCTGCTAATGCTTCAAATTATGTTACAAGTGGTATGACAATTGATGTTGCTGCAGGTACTGAGAAGTATATTCTTTCTCCAGGAAACCTTGGTACTATCAAGGTTCAAGGCGGAGGAACCGTAGAATTTTATCTTCAGAATTCCCCTTGGAGCAACGAATATCAATTCCAGATGGAGGTTGCTGATGATACAACAGTTAACTTCTACGGGGAAGATATAAACACAGATGCACTTAGCTATGACGCATGGGGTAATGTATCTGGTGGTGTGGATTACAAGTTCTTTACTTGTAC
Organism: Oscillospiraceae bacterium; assembly: GCA_018110825.1. Taxonomy (GTDB): domain Bacteria; phylum Bacillota; class Clostridia; order Oscillospirales; family Ruminococcaceae; genus RGIG8773. The sequence continues at coordinate 54,771 of JAGBCL010000115.1, read as the reverse complement.
AGTAAAAACAGATACTGTAATGACTCAGGATCCGCTTCAGGTGGGTAGCGTACAGACATCAAGTGACCCTGACGAACAGATTAAAGTTCCTAAGATCAATTATTACTTCTCTGAGGATGTTGTGTTACATATCTACAACAGAGGCTTCTATACCGGATATTTCTATTGTCCTGACGCTATCTTATATGCTAATGACGGCGGTTATGATGTCGACCTTACATATAATGGTGCAAATTTAGGCGATGTTAAAACGACAATTGTTGGTTCTGTTCTTGCAGGCGGAATTATTTTCCCTAATAACAATGGTGTTGCTTATATCAATCCTGAACTTGAGGATAGTGGTACTAAGGGTGAACCTCACCTTGCATTCGCTCCAAGCCATTACACAAGAAACTGATAGGAGGGTAAGACTATGAAAAGAAAACTCAAAGGCTTTACCCTTATCGAGTGTCTTGTTGCACTCGCAATTCTGGGTATCGCATCATTGACTATGGCACAGATTTACGCTCAGGTTTCTCTCAGAAACAAGAACAACCACCTTGAAAACACAAGTCTTGCAAATCAGATGGCTTATGTTGAACAGTATACAAAGTCCGAAGCTATTGAACTTGAGTTTGACGAGCCTGCCAGCGGCACCACACTTCCTCACGAGGTTTCCGGTGCAACAGCCGGCGGCGGTAGTTCCAAGGACAGATTTGTTTCCATTGTAAGCAGTTTCAGCGGAAATGAATACAGCTACGGTGTTGACTTGTATACGCTTGAATCACGCGATGGTGACAATGTTAAGACTGATGAAAGCATGGGTCATTCATACAACCTTCGTTACAAGTATTTTATGGGCCATGAATAAGGAGGTGCTGTTATGAAAAAAATTCTTAAGGGCTTTACTCTTATTGAGCTTATCATTGTAATGGCAATCCTTGTCATCCTTATGTCTGCTATAATGAACATGTTCAAACCTATCCGTGAAACATATGTTGATGCAACTCTTTACGAAAATCAGCGTACAACACAGAATGGTATCATTCAGTATGTTACTGAATCTGTTCGTTTCTCACGCGATATGGGTATTTACAATGATACAGTCACAAGCGTTAGCGGAGCTATTACTGCTTTCGCAGATGAGTACATTGATACATACGCAATTACAGATTCTACAAAAGCTGATGCAGTAAGAGCTCTTATTGAAGAAAAAGTTGATTTTATCGTTATTGATAATACTACTAAAACTTATGATGGAGAGGACTGCAACGGAAGAGTAGTACGCAGAAAGAAAGGAAGCACAAGTATTTCCGATGATTATGAAACTGATCCCGACGAGGCAAGACTTGCTCTCGGTGCTGCATATTACGGTGAAGAAACATATTCAATCGGTTTGATGGCAACTCCTTTAACAGGCACACTTACAGTAACTGTTGCTTCAACATCTAATTATGGTTCAAGATCACTTTCAAGCGATTCTGCAGATGATATTGAAAATGCAAGAACCAATAGTACTGCTATGTCAAGTATTGACCTTATTTCAACATCAGGCAGCGTTACATGCCGTAATCTTACAAATGATTCTAACTTTGGTGTTGATGAAGCAGGTATGTATGATGTTACAAAGTTTACAAAATCTTCCACAATAATGGGCAGTAAGACATTTATTATATTTGTTAACGATGATCTGAAGCAAGAACTTCAGGTAGCAGCAAGTTAATCATTAAAATTTCAGGGCGTGTCCCGAAGAACACGCCCTGAAATATACTTTATTATATTATCCGAGATAATACTCAGGAATCTGAGGAACGGTAAGATAATCAATGTACAAGTCCATAAGTGTTGTTCCGAAGAACGATGCAAGAACAAGCCCGATTACAAGGAATGGTCCGAAAGCAAATGCTTTTACGCTTTCTTCATCATCACGCTTAGCTTTAAGCTTAAGTATAAGTGCATAAACTGCGCCGAGAAGAATTGCAATGAATGCTGCAACTACAGCTGCTTTCCAGCCAAGCATCAATCCGCCGGCTGCCATGAGAAGAACATCTCCCATTCCGAATCCGTATACAGGTCCTACTTCCTTGATTGCTTCAAGATGTTTATCAAGGGTTTTCTGAAGCTTTTCGGTTTCTTTTTCGTTAAGCTTTTCCTTTTTAAGGCGACGTTTGATTTTTCTTGCAGCCTTGTGGTCATCGCTGATTATAAAACAGTAAATAAGCGGTGTTAAAACAAATCCGAAAATAAGGAATGGTACACTTACAGAGAACATTCCGATGAATCCGTCAAGAAGAGTGATTTCGTTTCCGCGAAAAACATCGGGAAGAAGCATTGAACCAATTCGTGAGATTGCTGCAATTGAAGTAATGAAAATAAGAACTCCCAGGGTCATTTCCTGAGTGTCAAAATCCTCAAATCCGATTACAATAAGTCCTGCAATAAAAAGACAGAGGAACGCGGGATAGATAAGACCATCAGTTATGACGTCAAATCGCAGATAGGTTGTTGCAAAAAGCAGTCCGGTAAGGCTTTCAACAAGAATGTATCTTCCTGAAATTTTTGAACCGCAGGCACGACATTTGCCTCTTAGAAAAAGCCAGCTGAAAACGGGGATAAGGTCATACCATTTAATATATGCCCCGCAGGTCATGCAGTGTGAATTCTTTTTTGTGAGGGACTCGCCTACAGGCAAACGGTAAATACAGACATTAAGGAAGCTTCCGATTGTTATGCCAAAAAGGAATACCATTATATATATTCCTATGTAGTAACCAAGAAGCCCATCAGCGTTAGTCAGATGTTCCATAGAAAAACTCCTTTACATTAAATTTGAAAAACCGATATTTATATCTTAACATATATTTTTAAAAATTTCAATACCAATTACACAGGTGTATACATCTTTTGATGTTCACATATTTCAGACGGCGTACATAATTCTGCGTAAAGCAGTTGCTGTTATGGATTTTGCCGCAGAGAAATCCCTCGTAAATCAATTATCTGCGGAGAAATGGGGCTTTAGAATGAAAAATATTCCTATTGGTCAGTATATGGTCAATGAGGGCGTTATTACCGAAGAACAGCTTCAGAACGTCCTTGATAAGAAAAAGGAGGAAAATACTCCCGGTAAGTATTTCGGTGACTATGTTGTTGAACTCGGTTATGTTACTGATGTGCAGTTCGGTCAGATTCTCGCAAAGAAGCTGAGTGTTCCTTTTGTAGACCTTAATGACCCGGAAACTGTTATTAATGTTGAGGCTGTAAAGAAAATTCCTGAGGCCCTTGCCAAGAAGCATACCATTATTGCTATCAAGATTACAGGTAAGAGACTTACTGTTGCTTCTTATGACCCGGTTAACTTCTATATTTTCGAAGATATCAAGGTTACAACCGGTATGGACGTTGTGCCGGTTCTTTCTACAAAGGCTGCTATCATCAAGGCTATCGGTAAGAACTATTCCATGCAGAATACTTCTTCACTTCTCGACAGCGTTGAAAACCAGTTTACTGATGATGATGCATTCGGTATCGATGAGGAATCTGCAGACAGAATCGACAGTGCTCCTATCGTTAAGCTTGCTACAACAATCGTTGAAAACTCCTTCCGTGCTGACGCGACGGATATTCATATCGAGCCGTTCAAGTCCTATACACGAATCCGTATCCGTGTAAACGGTGACCTTATCGAGCTCATGAATATTTCCAACGTTGTTCATAACTCCCTTGTAACACGTCTTAAGATTATCAGCGGCATGAATATCGCTGAAAAACGTATCCCGCAGGACGGTCGTTTTACTCAGGTAGTTGACGGAACAACTCTTGACGTCCGTGTATCTAACCTTCCTACCGTTAACGGCGAAAAGGTCGTTATCCGTATCCTTTCAACAGGTGACGTTGGTGTAAGAAAGATTACAGACCTCGGTATGTCTGCTTATAACTATGAAAGATTTGCTTCAATCCTTAAGGTACCACAGGGCGTTGTACTTGTAACAGGTCCTACAGGTTCCGGTAAAACAACAACTCTTTATGCTGCTCTCGGTGAAATCGCTAAGCCTAACGTAAACGTAATTACGGTAGAAGACCCTGTCGAAAAGAATATCGAAGGTATCAACCAGTGTCAGGTTAATGCTAAGGCAGGTATGACATTTGCTGCTGCTCTTCGTTCTATCCTCCGTCAGGACCCTGATATCGTAATGATCGGTGAAATGCGTGACCAGGAGACAGCGGAAATCGCTATCAGAGCCGCTATCACAGGTCACTTGGTTCTTTCAACACTTCATACAAACGACGCACCTTCAACTGTAACTCGTCTTATCGATATGGGTGTTGCTCCTTACATGGTTGCTACTTCTCTTATCGGTATCGTTGCTCAGCGTCTTGTTAAGAAGATTTGCTTGGAGTGCAGAACTCCGCGTATGTCTACAGATGAAGAAGACAGACTGATGAGCGTTACTGAGCATCAGACTGTTTATGATGCATGCGGATGTCCTAAGTGCAACAACACAGGTTATACCGGACGTACCGCTATCCACGAAATTCTTCTCTGTACTCCTGAAATGAGTGCACTTATTGCTAACGACGGTAAGGTTGACGCAATTTCTGAGCTTTGTCGTAAGCAGGGTACAAAGCTTCTCCGTGACAACGTTACTGAACTCGTTCTTGAGGGCAGAACAACTATGGACGAACTTGTAAGAGTTACATACGCAGTTTAATAATAGTGTAAATATATTTGAAAGGAAAAATGTGCAATGGATATCCAGAACAAACCCCAGGACAAAATTGTTATCAGTATTGATAAAATCCTCGATGAGGCTCGTGTACTCGGATGCTCCGACGTTCACTTTACAACAAAGATTTCCCCTGTAGTACGTCTTCACGGTTCCCTCCGTAAGCTCAGTTCCTACCCTGAAATGACTGAAGCTGCTATTATGAAGATTTGTGAACAGATGACAGGCGGCCGTAATATTGAAAATATCAAGAATAAGGTCGATACTGACTTCTCTTATGTAACAAGAAGAGGTTACCGTCACAGAGTTAACGTTTATCACCAGAGAGGTGATACGGCAATCGCTATCCGTCTTCTCCGTAATGATATCCCAACTCTTGAAGACCTTGATATGCCGCCAATCCTCGGTGAGTTTGCTCTCCGTCCAAGAGGACTCGTTCTCGTAACAGGCCCTACAGGTTCCGGTAAGTCCACAACTCTTGCGGCTATGATTGACTATGTAAATGTTAACCGTTCTGCACACATTATTACAGTAGAAGACCCAATCGAATATGTTCACGAGCATAAGAGATGTATGGTTAACCAGAGAGAAGTCGGCGACGACGTTGAATCCTTTGCGATGTCACTTCGTGCCGCACTCCGTGAAGACCCTGACGTTATCCTCGTCGGAGAAATGCGTGACTTTGAAACAATCAACGCTGCTATCACTGCCGCTGAAACAGGTCACCTTGTAATGTCTACACTTCATACAACTTGTGCTGCCGATACAATCAACCGTATCATCGACGTATTCCCATCACACCAGCAGTCCCAGATTCGTACACAGCTTGCAACTGTTCTCGTAGGTATCATCGCTCAGACTCTTATTCCTAAGGCTGACGGTACAGGACGAGTTGCCGCACTTGAAATTCTTAACGCAACAGACGCTATCAAGGCTATGGTTCGTGACAATAAGGTTCACCTTATCCAGACAGCTATCCAGACAGGTAGAAAAGAAGGCATGGTTTGTCTTGACCAGGAGCTTGCTCGTCTTGTTAAGGATGGTACAATTACTGAAATGCACGCTCGTGAAAAGTCACTTGATATTAACGAGTTTGAGCGTTACTTCAAGGGTAATGGCGTTTCACTCAGCAATATGAGATAAGTTATACAAAATAAGTATTTGCAGTAGAAAAATGATTGGCATTTTATGAGCGTGTACATATTTTAGTCAAATTGCTGAAAAAAATTCATTAAATTATAGGTTTGACGAAAAATTGCACAAATTCATAAAATTAGCGATAAAAATATCATTTTTCTATTGACAAATACAAAAAGTGGATATATAATATAATTACAGTAAGGAACAACCAGTAAATCAGGTTGAAACTTATGGGAGGAGAGTCCAATGAATTCAAAAAAACTTGGCTCCAGGGTTAAGGGCTTTACCTTAATTGAAATGCTTGTTGTTATCGCGATAATTGCTGTGTTGGCGGGAATTGCTTCCCTCCTTACAAGTGGTTTCCAGCGTAGCGCAAGGATTGAAACAAATAACGCAAAAGCTCAGCTTGTTTATACGGGCTTCCAAAACCAGCTTATTCAGTGTGAAATAGCTCAGGATCGTACATTGTTTGATGCTGATGCTCATCCAATTACGGGGGCGGGTGCAGCACATACAGACGATAATCTGGCTTATGTTGAACTTTACTTTAAAATGAGTAACGGAACTCTTGGCGATGTTCGTGTTTGTTCTTATTACGATAACCCCGCTACAGCTACGAAAGAAAAGATACTTTCAGGTTATCTCACAAATAAGACATACAGACCTGAATGGCATGAGGAATTTGATGAAGCGATAACTTCCTTTGTGGAGGAATCTTTTGATGGCTTCTGTGCAGTTTACATCGACTACGAAAACTATCAGGTAGATTCTGTCATTTATGTCGAGTCTGCATTCGCAGATGTAAATGTTGCTACAAATTCAGACCCGGGTGAATCGGAGTTCTTTGACAAGTTCGATACTTGTGCACCGTATGACTCAAATGATGATTACAGAATGCTTCAATCCACTGATCTCCAGAGAGATATGGTTAAGAATGAGGGCATCTACTTCGGGGCTTATCCTACAGCTGATGCACTTGATTAATTTTGGAAAAGTGCTTTGCAATGACATTTGCAACGCTTTTTAATAAAAAATATTTTAAATTTTAAGAAGGAGGAATTTCCCATGAGAAATTCAAAGGTTAAGGGCTTTACACTTATCGAGCTCATCGTTGTAATCGCAATCATCGGCGTTCTTGCTGCTATCCTCGTACCATCTATGCTTGGTTACGTTAGAAACGCAAGAATCACATCCGCTAACTCTAACGCTAAGACGGTAAACACTGCTTGTGCTGCTGCTCTTACACAGGCTGGTATCGACGGTAAGAATGTTGGTACAGGTAACACAACACTCGACCTTTCCGAATACCTCGGTTCTGAATTCGATGGTAACTCTTACTGCGTATATGACCCAGCTACATATGCTGTTGCTTACACACAGTGGTCTGCACTTGCTGCTGCAGATGCTCCATCTCCAGATCCTGCAGATGCTCCTCCAACAGCTGATGCTCAGCTTGCTTCTGCTAAGGAAGATGGTAAGATTATTGGTTACCACCCACTTACACCAGCTGATGCTGCTGCTAACTCTTACGATGGTACTGGTTACGAAGTTTCTGGCGAAATCAGCACAACTTCAATGGAAGCAGTTGCATTCCCTGCATAATCTATAATTGATTTTAATAAAACGGCGGTTTTAAACCGCCGTTTTTTCTTTAAGGAGTTATTATGAATAATATAGATAAGAAAACGATAATAGGTGTTTCGGTATTTTTCGCTTTAATAATTGTGATAATAATGTTATTGATGCCAATAGACCATAAAATGCGTGAAAAGGAAGAGTTCGGAAAGCTTGCTATTGCCGCTGAAACGGATGATAGAGCAAGATATATTATTGATAATATTTCCGATTATCCGCAGGAGCTGATTGAGGATTATATGGATGGCGGAACAGATTTGGAGTTTGTTTACGGTTATCCATTCTACAAGGATTCTTATGCAACAATGAGTTTCACAGACGAGGAAATTAACTGCGGTGATGAAATTCCACGTTTGTATATGGATGATAAGCGCTGGGGTTATGAAAATAATTATTACTTAAAAGATTATGGATGTATGCATCTTTGTACAACCATGGCTTATCTTTATTTCTATAACAGCCCTGCCATTGACCCCGTCAAGATTATGAATTATACAATCAGCAATAACTTAGCAGGTGAAAATGGTGTTTATACCGATTCAATTGCAGATGTTCTTGCTGCTTATGGTATGACTGCTGAAGAGCATAACTTTGACGAAAACCACGGCGGCGAGGGGGAAGTTACTGCAGAAGAACTTATAGAGCTTATCAATCGTGATGATGTTATTGTAATCGGTGCAATGGGTGGCGGATTTGGTGGCCATGCGGTTATATTCAGAGAATATGACGGCGAGTATTTTTACCTCAATGACCCAAGAGGTGCAGAGGAAAGTGAGATAGCTTACCCAGCAGAAACTATAATCTTTACAACTGCAAGATATTATGTTGTAACAAAAGCTGAATAATTCAAAAAAAGTTCAAAATTACTATTGACAACGCCATACTAATATATTATAATAATTAGGGAAGAAAAAATACAAAAATTGCATTTGGGGTGTTGGAGATGAAAAAGGTAAAGGGTTTTACTCTTATTGAACTTATTGTTGTAATTGCAATTATAGGTGTTCTTGCGTGTATTCTTGTCCCTGCAATGATTGGGTTCATGACAGATTCAAGGGTTACAAAAATGAATGCAAATGCAAAGAGCATTTACAGCGGTGCTCAGCTTGCTATTACTGATAGTCTTAATCAGGGGTTGACAATTGAGGCTGATACAGTTTACACGGGGTCTGACGATTGTATAGGTTATGCGGCAAATGGGGCAACTTGTGACTTGAAAAATTATCTCGGTGATAAGTTCGGCGGATATTTTGCATTTAAAACGGATATTAATGGGTTTGGTTGTGTTTATGCACTTTGGAGCGACAAACCGATTTCTGAGGGAATGGCTGTGCAGATGACCAAGGAAGATGTTGAGGGTTCGTTGAATACTTCACTGCCTATGGGATGTCATCCGTTAATGCCTTCCGACGAGGATAATTGATAAAATAACGGCACTGTGGTTCACAGTGCCGTTTATATTTTTCTCAGTGTAACTGAAACAACTTCAGGGGGGTTGTTAATTCGTATATTGCCGAGTCCTCGACTTACAATAAGGGATGAGTTGTTGATGTGATACACACCTTCTTTAAATTTCGGGAATAGTTTCCGCTCAGGTGAAACAAGTCCTTTCACAATCGGAAGTCGGATAAATCCGCCGTGAATGTGTCCGCCAAAAGAAAGGTCGGCACCCCATTCAGCGTGAACTTCAAAATCAAGTGGATTGTGCGCAAGAAGAACAGTGTATTCATCAGGCTGTTTGATGCCGATATAATCAATCATATCGGTCAGCATGAAAGCTTTCCAGCCACGTTTGTATTGACGTACTCCTCGGTAATATTCAGCTGTGTAGCATAGTCCGCATATGCGGATATACTCATCATTACGGTAAATTTTTGCGGAAGTGTTGTCGAGACAAACAGCACCATATTCCGCAAGTTTATTTGCAACACGTTCAAATTCATCTTTGGCAATGTCAGAAAGCTCATGGTTGCCGTTTACATAATAAACGGGGCAAAGCTTGCATATTTCTCTCACAAGTGTAAGGAACTGTTCTGTGTTGGGTGCACTGTGACTAATCATATCACCTGTCATAACAATCAAATCGGGATTTTCTCCGGTAATCAGCGTAATCAGGTGGGAATTGTCCTTACCGAAAACATTGTTGTGCAAGTCAGAGAGGTGCACGATTTTAAGTCCGTCAAAGCTGATAGGAAGAAGCGGTGAATTTACACTGAAATGCGAAACCTGCAATGTGGACATTCCTTTGCATATTATTGGGAAAAGTATGCCCACAGCGGCTGACGCAGTTAACAGTGATGAACGTTTCATTGCAAATCTCCTTTCAGCTATAATAATTATAGTATACACTATTTTTATAAAAATATCAACAAAAAATCAGGGACACCTTTAAAGTGTCCCTGAAACTATTTTGGAAATATTACTGATAAATAGCGATTTCCTGGTCAACAATATTCATAACCTGTTCTCTTGCCTGTACCCAGCTTTCGAACTGTTCGTTTACAAGACCCTCATAGAGAAGTGTCATAACTTCAGAGTTCATGTATTCGGAGAGACCGTATCCGTAGTCATAAGCAAGTGTGAACTTGTCATCATCATAGAAGCTCATAACAACATCGTACATTTCAGGAGTCCAAGCATCGTTGTTTGTAAGGAACTTTTCCTTAGTAACATCTGTGTACTGTGAGTCATAGTTTACAAGACGGTTAACGTTGAACCAAGCCTTTACACAGTCAGCGTTTTCAGAGCCCTTAACCCACATGTGAGAGAAAATTCTCTTGTTCATATAGTATGTACTGTCATCAGGGTTTCTTGGGAATGGAACAATCTGAATAACGTCATCCGGCATAGAAGCCTGTGCAGCCTGATAAGCCCATGTACCCATGGAGTAGAACAAGCAGTCGTTGTTTATGAATGCCTGAGAACCGTCAACCCAACCTCTCTTTACAAGCTGATTAGCCCAGATGTCTTCGATAACGAGCTGAGCCTTTTCAACAGCAGGGCTGTAGAGGTTGTTAGTAAACTTTTCGCCATCGTATTTAACCATTGTATCGCCTGATGTGTAAACAAATGCGTTAGCCCACCAGCCGGAGATACCGTACTTGGATGTGTCACCGTCCTGGAAAGTCTTCATCATGTCTACAAAGATATCCCAGTCCCATTCGCCCTGCTCATAGAGCTCATATGGGTCATCCATACCAAGATTTTCAACAACAGACTTGTTGTACATAAGAATCTGGAAGTCATTGAATCCGTAGCCAAAAGGAGCAACGTAGTGTTCACCCTTCCAAGTAAACATATCAGCCTGGTCCTTTACATCAGCCCACATTGGATCTTCCCAGTCAACGATGGAATCAATTGGCTGATACTGACCCTTGTTGATATCATAAGGGAAAGAACGCCAGTCATAAACGAAGATATCAGGTGAAGTACCGCCTACGATAGCAGTAGCAAGGTCATCAAACTGTGTAGCGTTTGTTGTAGGCATATATTCAATTTTAGCACCATATGTTTCCTCAAAGAGAGCAACTTCTGTGGAACGTTCAGGAGCATCATTTGTTGGGTTAAGGTCATAGAAGCCCATCCACTTAAGTGTCTGACCTTCAATGTTGATAGAATTATCGATTGCATCTTCAGCAACAGTTACTTCGATGTTATCGCCTGTCCATTCAGTTTTAGCTGTAGTAGTTTCAGTGATAGGTGCGTCGCTTCCTCCCTCGCTTGAGCAAGCTGTAAGGGAAACAAGTGTGGACGCTGCAAGAATTCCTGCAAGAGCTTTTCTTGTTGTCTTGTTCACGAGATTACCTCCTTAAAATTTGTTTGCACAATAAATCAGTTGATGCAAACGATTACATTATCTTACAAAAATAAAACATACTTATATTCCTTGTATGTTGAAAATATTATACCACATATTATTAAAAAAGTCAACAATCAACAAATAAAATTGTGTATTTGACACAAAAACAATCAGTCCTTTTAGACATTTTGAAAGGCTCTTGAAAAGCTGTTAAACATCAGTTATAATAATAGTAATAAAAAATAGGCGGTATAAATTATGTTAGTTGAAATATTTACAGACGGTGCTTGTTCAGGTAACCCAGGTCCGGGAGGTTATGGTGCAATCCTTCGTGTTGGTGAGTATGTTAAGGAAATTTCAGGCGGCGAACCCAATACCACAAATAATCGCATGGAACTTATGGGAGTAATTTCAGCACTTTCTGCATTGAAGTATCCATGTGACGTGGTGCTTACTACGGACAGTAAATATGTTGTTGACAGTGTAACAAAGGGCTGGGCAAGAGGCTGGAAGGCAAAAGGCTGGATAAAATCCGACAAAAAGCCTGCACTGAATGTTGATTTATGGGAAAAATTATTGGATTTGCTTGACGTGCACAATGTCAGATTCGTATGGGTCAAAGGACATGCGGGCCATCCTGAAAACGAACGCTGCGACGAGTTGGCAGTTATGGAACGTGACAAGTTTGCACAATAGTTGAGGCTTGATATGGAAAAGAAAAATATCTATGCGGATTATGCCGCAACATCACCCGTAAGTGAGAAAGTGCTGAGAGTAATGCTTCCGTATTTTACAGAAAATTTCGGTAATCCGTCCGGAGTGCACCGCGTATCGAGAACAGCAGCAAAAGCAGTTGCGGAGGCAAGACGTAAGATAGCGTCAGCAATTGGTGCAGATTTTTCCGAAATATATTTCACAAGCGGCGGAACAGAGGCTGATAACTGGGCTTTAAGTCTTGCAAAGGGCAAGAAAATTGTTACTGCAAATGTTGAGCATAAAGCTGTTCTAACTTGCTGCAAAGCACTTGAAAAAGCAGGAACTGTTGTAACTTACTTGCCCGTTAACAGAGATGGTTTTGTTACTGCAAAGCAGGTTGAAGCAGCAATTGACAGTGAAACAGCGTTGGTGTCGGTCATGTATGCAAACAACGAAATCGGAACAGTTATGCCGATTGAGGAGATTGCAGAAATATGCAGGAAAAAAGGTGTGCTGTTTCATACGGACGCTGTTCAGGCGATAGGAAATCTTCCTGTTGATGTCAAACGACAGAAAATTGACATGTTGTCTTGTTCGGGACATAAAATAGGTGCACCTAAGGGTATAGGCTTTTTGTATGTGTGCAAGGGTACACCGATTGAAAGTCTGATAAAAGGTGGAAATCAGGAATTCGGACTAAGGGCAGGTACGGAGAATGTTCCTGCAATTGTGGGACTTGGTGAGGCATTAAAGCTTGCTTGCGAAAATCAGAAGAATAATTCGGAGTATGTCCGTGAGCTTCGTGATAAGTTGATTGACGGATTGCTGAAAATTACTGATGTGCGTCTTAACGGAAGCTGTGAAAATCGTCTTTGCGGAAATGTGAATGTCAGCTTTTCAGGTGTGGAAAGTGAAGCTGTGTTGTTGATGCTTGATGCGGAAGGAATCTGTGCTTCGGGTGGGTCAGCTTGTACAACAGGTGATGATGAGCCGTCTCATGTTCTTACAGCAATCGGAGTGGATAAAGAATACCTGAATGGAACAATCAGGTTTACTTTGTCAAGCATGAACACCACCGACGAGATTGACTATATAATTGAAAAGACATCTGAAATTATAAAAAGACTTCGGAAAATCAGAGGAATATAAATCGGTTTATTCAAATCAAACGGAGGAATAGCTATGAATCAATTTTCCCGTTCTGGGCTGCTGCTTGGAAAAGAGGGTATGAGCAAGCTGAAAAACGCCAGTGTTGCGGTTTTCGGTATAGGCGGTGTGGGAGGTCATGCGACCGAAGCACTTGCACGAACAGGAATTGGGAGACTTGACATTTTTGATAATGATACAGTAAGCCTTACCAACATCAACCGTCAGCTTATTGCCACTCTCGATAAAGTAGGCGAATACAAGGTTGATGTAATGAAGGAACGAATCGCTCAGATTAATCCTGACGCTGAGGTCAATGCATATCGTTGCTTTTTTATGCCTGACAATTCGGCTGATTTTGATTTTACACAATACGATTATGTCATTGATGCAGTTGATACAGTTACCGCAAAGATAGAGCTTATAATGAAATCTCAGGAGGCAGGGGTGCCGATAATTTGTTCAATGGGTGCAGGCAACAAGCTTGATGCTACAGCATTTCAGGTTGCGGATATTTATAAAACCAGCGTTTGTCCACTTGCACGTGTAATGAGAAATGAACTTCGTAAGCGTGGCATAAAAAAGCTGAAAGTTGTATATTCTCAGGAACAGCCTATTGTGCCGCTTCCGTCTGATGAGGAATGTGCAAAAAAAGTCGTTCCTGGAAGCGTTGCTTTTGTGCCGTCTGTTGCAGGACTTATTCTTGCCGGAGAGGTTATTAAGGACTTGTGTAAAAAATAAAGTAAAAAAGCCTTGTATGAACCAATTTGGTCAGGCAAGGCTTTTTTACACAAGAAAACCTGAGAGGATTTTTCCTCTCAGGTTATTTTTTAAAGTGAGATAATGAAGTTTACTACGCCGAATGAGAAGCAAACAGGAATTACACAGGCGTTTTTTAACTCGCTGATATCCATGTTATCAAAATAGCACTGTGGTTCAAGCTTCAGCTCAATGCCGTTGTCGTTGGACATATTAACAGCAAACAGACCATTGTGAAGATTGATAAATTCACTCACGCAAGCCTGAGTATATTCATCATCAGCTGTAAGTTCTTCCTTTGCAAATCGTGAAGCAAATTCAATCATTGCGGAAGTGTCAGCATCGATAATTGTAATTGCACTTAATCCGCCTTCAATGCGTTGAACAACGCAGTTGGAAATATCACCTGAAACAGGCTTCGCATCCATAGGTGTGAAATCATCACCGATAAAGCGGATAAGATTTTTGAACAGAAGCGAAACATAATCGGTCATGTAATCAGATTTATCACCGATATTGAAGTTGTAAAAATTCTTTACAAGCTTTGAAGCAGCCTCATCATTTGCAGTATTGAAATCACTTTCTGTGATACTATTTTCCTGCTTATATGAAGTGAGAGCCTTTTCAAACTGTGTATTGGTCATATATCCGTTATCAACCAGAGCCTGACCGAGAAGCAGATGGCCTGCAGGCTGAGTTTTGAAAAGCTCTTCAACCTGATCCTTGGTAAGGAAGCCCATATCGACCATAACTTCACCGATTCTCTTATCGACTCTCTGCTGCTCTGCATGAGCCTTTTCAACCTGGGCAGCAGTCATATATCCTGCATTGATAGCAAGAACACCGAGCTTAAGACGGGTTGTTTTCATTGTCTGGAGAACTTCGGAAAGATGCTCAGGTGAAACAAGCTGCTGATGGAGCAGATAATTGCCGAAAAATTGTGTAAACATTAAATTCAGTCCTCCCGATTTTTATTTGGATGCCTTAGAAATAATTTTTGCAACATCTTCGTTTGCAATAGGTTTCTGAAGGAAATCGTAAGCACCTGCCATAATAGCTTCCTTCAGATTTTCCTGAGTACCAACGGAAGAAGCCATTACAACCTTAGCAGAGCCATCAAATGCCTTAATTTCAGTAAGCGCTTCAACACCGCTTTTTACAGGCATAATAATATCCATAAAAACGAGGTCAGGTTTTTCTGCCTTATACTTATCAATTGCCTGCTGGCCGTCAGCTGCTTCAATAATATCTGAAACACCTGCTGCAGCAACAGCATCCTTCATCTTCTTGCGTACAAACATAGAATCGTCACAGACCATTACCTTTAATGACATTGTGTACACCCTTTCAAAAATAAAATCAACGAATTAAAACTAATCCGCACTATATAACAATAACATTATACATCATTTATTGCTTTTTTTCAATATAATTAACAAACAGTTTTATCAAATTTTTTTGTATATATTACACATACTGGATAATTAAAAATGTATTTTTTTATATATAATGATTATTAGGACCAATATTTTAATTTAATGTGATAGCAAACAAAAAAGTTATTCTTGACAAAAAATGACGAAACGGTTATAATATATTAAACAGATGTAAACTGTTTAAGAAAATTTAAAGGAGCAGTGGTATATACTATGAATACGACTCAGAACAATCTTTTCACTGCGCTCAGAGAAATCGGTGTTGATGTCGACGGAACAATTTCCCGTTTCATGAACAATTCGGAAATTTACGTTAAGTTTCTTGCAAGATTTCCTGATGAGGACAGAATTACTCCTATCCATGAAGCTATTGCTGAAAAGGACTATGAAAAACTTTTGGCTGCAGCGCACAAGCTGAAAGGTGTTTCGGCAAACCTTGGAATGACAAATCTTTCAGGCAAGGCGGCTGAAATTGTTACAAAGGTGAGAAACGGATTTTACGAAGGATTTGAAGAAGATGCGGCTGAGACTGAACGTCTTTCAGACCAGATATGCAGCGTTATAAAAGCAAATATATAAACGAAGGGTCACTTGTTAAGAGTGACCCTTTAGCTTTTATCTTATTTCATTAAGCCAGACACGCATTTGATTTTCACCGCGGTTGCCCCAGGTGTAATAAGGCACAGCAGTAAGTATTACGTCTTTTTCTGCAGGTGCAACGCAGCTGTACAACACATCAGAATCTTCACGGCGTGTTCCTTCAATGGAAAGTTTGACTGTTCCGCTGAGAAGGGTATTATCATATTCCTGAACGGTAATTTTACCATTCCGTCTGAGCGAAACAGAAAGTACATCGTTGTCATTGTCAGTTCCCTCAAAGCAGTAAACCAAAGGGCCCCTGCAAACGGCAGTCTTTCCGCACAATTCAGGAACCTTTGCTGAACCGTAAACATAATACGGAGTGCCATCAAACGTAAGCTTGATAATATCGTTGTCCGCAGCGGAAAGATATATGTATCCGTTCTGAACTTCGGAAGAAACGGAAGTGCCATTGATTTCAACTGTAAAATCCTTACTCCATGCAGGAATTCTTACAGCAAGCTTTCCACCCTTTTCAATTTTGTATGTAACTGTAAAATCATATGGATAATCGGTTTCGCAGATAAGCTTCATTCCATTTCTGAAACTAACGCTTCCGCTTGCAAAAAGGTGGCAGAAAGCAGTCGAATCATTTTCTCCGTAAGCATATTGCCCAAGCGAGGAAATAAGTCTTGCCGCATTCGGCGGACAGCATGCACAAGCATACCATTTCGGGCGTTGTGTAAGGTCATGTCGATGAGTAGGCGACACACCTGATATTCCCGGAATTACTTCAAGAGGATTTACATAGAAAAAGCTTTTCCCGTCAAGCTGCATACCAGCAAGAACAGTGTTGTAAAAGGCCTTTTCCATTACATCGGCATATTCGCCGTTTATTTCATTCTCAAGCATTCTTGACGCAAAGAACATCAATCCGATTGAAGCACAGGTTTCAGCATAGGCAGTGTCATTCGGCAGGTCATAATCAACACTGAAAGCTTCTCCGATTACGGTTGAACCAATGCCTCCCGTAATATACATTCTTTTCTGTGTTATGCTGTTCCAAAGCGTTTTGCACGCTTCAAAAAGTTCAGTATCTTCCGTTTCGGAAGCAAGGTCAGCCATACCCGTGTAAAGATATACCGCACGAACCGAGTGACCGGTTGCGTCAGTCTGCTGACGGACAGGCTTGCCGCTTTGCTGATAATCACCATCATTGGCATTGTTGCCCCATACAGTCCAATCTCGCTTTTCAAATTCCTGACGATAAAATTCAGCGTTTACACCTCTGACATTGATGAAATGTTCAGCAAGCTCAAGACAATGCTTGTTCCCCGTGCAGCGGTACATTTTCATAAGTGCCAGTTCAATCTCAGGGTGACCGGGATAGCCCTCATTTTTGTTGACAATGAAATGATTGTAAATGTGTTCTGCGTTTTTCAGTATTACATCAAGAAGCGTATTTTTCCCTGTTACCTCATAATAAGCACAGGCTGCCTCCATCATGTGACCTGAACAGTAAAGCTCGTGTCCTTCAAGAAGATTTGTCCAGCGTTTGTCCTTGTCCTTGATAGTAAAGTATGTATTAAGATACCCGTCAGTGTCCTGAGCGTCTGCAATTTTTTCAATGAGTGAGTCAACTGTTTCTTCAAGCTTAGGATCGGGGAAATCTGCAAGTGAATAAGCAGCTGCTTCTATCCATTTTGCAGCATCACTGTCCTGGAAAACCATTCCGTAAAAACCGCTGTCGGTTTTCTCGCCGCGCACGGCTTTTCCAGCATTAATGAAATTTTGCACAACATGGCTTTTTTCCGTGTCAGGAGCTTCGTCGCAAAGTACGGTGTACTGATATGGAATAACAGTATCCTTGATAAGCTTCTGATATCTGCCGATAAATCCGTCAGACTTATATGAATCAGGGGAAATTCGTGTTTGAAGTTTCATAATAATCCTTCCTTTCAGAGCATTGTTGACAATTGCTTTAATATGTATTATAATCTTTTAATAAGCCTGATTGAATAGATTATTTACGCATAAATATGGAGGATTATCTTGAATAGTATAGTTTTCAATAACATTTGCATGCCCGTACTTAACGGCTGCGACCTTTGTGCCGCCTCGGAAAGCTTTTTCCATGCCGACAGAGTTATAGATTTTAATGTGCTTATATACGTTATTGAGGGTGCAATTCATGTTACGGAGGATAATATCGATTATACAATAAATCCAGGTGAAATTCTGTTCCTTAAAAGCGGAATACGTCATTTCGGAACCCGTGAAATTGCTAAGGGTACTCGTTGGTACTTTGTACATTTTTATTATTCTGAGCAGGAAGAACTTCCCGAATTTCTTCCGGATATATCATCTGTCCGTCAATATGAACCGATTAAATTCAGCAGAAAGCTGCCCAAAAAGTTAACTGGACTTCAGGGCAGCAGGATTGAAAAAATGCTTGGAGAGATGGTTGATTATTTCCATTCTGATGACCGTATGAAAGGGTGGAACATGAATCCGATGATGCATAGTATTCTTACGGAAATTGCGATGTGCAACGAACATGAGAAAAAGCCGTCAGGACTTGCTGATAAAATAGCTTTATACTTGAGCAGGCATTTTACGGAACCTTTCTCTGCAAAAGTTCTTGAAAAGGAATTTTTCCTCAGCTATAAATACATGGCTGCGGTATTTAAGAAAGAAAAGGGGATAACGATGCAGCAACTTCACATCTCCATGCGTATGAATGAGGCATGCAGACTGCTGAAATCAACCCTTATGACTATAGGAGAAATCAGCGAGGCAGTGGGATATCAGGATATGCTATATTTCAGCCGCTGCTTTCATAATTTTGTCGGAATAAGTCCTACAGAATACCGAAAAAGTATACCAAAATATTAGAAGGCACCGCAATGCTGCAGTGCCTTCTTTGCATTTATTACTTTGTGTCAAACTGACTTTCGTGACGCTTGAAGAAGTCAACTCTTGGTTCAAGGAACTTGATATCGTGGTTATCCTTGCCCTCAAGAATGTTCTTGCTCATTGGGTCGAAGATGTAATCCCAGTTCCACATACTATCATCAAGCTGCATATAATCCTGAACCATCTTTGTTCCCTCAGGGGCAATTGGATGGAGAAGAACAGCAGCAGTCTTGATCATGTGGAATACGTTAATCATCCACTTTCTGCGGAGTTCATTGTCATCAGCCTTGTCAGCCTCAGCCTTGGCCTTAGCCATGTATTTGCTTGCTTTTCTGATGTAAGAGTCAAGCACGTAAGTAACCTGATGGAATTCGAACTTATACATGAAGCGCTCGTATTCGAGTATTGCCTTTTCAGAGTCAGCAAGGATATTCTCGTCAACCTCGCCAACAGGCATTTTGCCATCAAGATACTTCTGCGCATCGTAGAAGCATGTGCGGACAATTCTGTTGAATACGTTAGAGAGGAGGAAGCCCTGTGTTGTAACTGGATCGTCCTCTTCAGGCTTAGCAATCGGATTAAGCGGCTTAGGCTGGAAGCTTACACTTCTCATACCAAGACCAAGGGAAAGGAAGTGCATACGGAGCTGTTCAGCTGTGTAGTAGTCAAGCAGTTCAGCAGCCATAGGAGGCTTGATGTTGCCGCTGCTGGAAGCCTTCTTATCAAGGAAAAGAATGTGGTGGTTAGCCACGAGAATAGGCATCTGAAGCTCGCCCTCGTCAGGTGTGCAGCTGAGCTTTTCGCCCTTTTGGAGAGCCATGAACATAGCCATTTCAGCAACACCATAGAAGTAGATGTTATCCTGACCGATGAACTGGTAAACCTGAGCGTCCTTGGAGCACCAGAACTTCTTCCAGTCCTCACGGTCACGTCCGATGGATTCAAGGTAAGTTTCAGTAAAGGAAATAGGTGCCCAGAGAGATTCAGGCCAAACCCAGATTGTCAGCGGGTCTTCACCCTCAAGAACTGGAGCAGGTGCACCCCACTCAATATTACCTGTAAGACGGAAAGGAACAAGTGTCTTGCCTGTACGGAAACGGATACCTGCCGCAGAAAGAACCTCGCAGGACTTTTCACGGTCTGTAAGAGTCTTGAACACGATAGTGAAGGAAGTTTTCTTTGGTTCTTCAATAAGCTCGTGTGCTTCAAGCTTATCCTTTACGGACTCGTAGCTTTCCTTGTAATCATTCATAATATAGATAACAGGCGGTTCAAGGAATTCGCTGATTGTCTTATGAACAACAGCTCTTACGTTATCCTTCTGACGGATATCAGCCGCATATTCACGGAGAATATCATAGTGGTCAGTAAGCTTGAAGTACCAGTTGTCAACGTTTTTCATAACAGGAGTTTCGCCTGTGAGTGTGCTCTTAGGGTCAATGAGGTCCTGAGGCATATACTGGTGACCAAGGTCACATTCGTCAGCGTAGCCCTTTTCGGACTGGCAGCCCTGAACAGGACACTTACCAACAACCTGACGGCCGTTTAGGAATGTGCCAACCTTTTCATCATAGAACTGAGCAGTAGAAATCTTCTGAAGCTGACCGTTCTCGTAAAGCTTTCTGATAAACCAGTCGGAAACCTCGTCGTGAATTTCAGCACTTCTGCCAAGACCTGACGCACCGAAAAGGTTGAGGCTGATACCGAAATCGTCAAGCGTCTTCTTCTGTGCCTCGTGGTTTTCGGTAACGAAATCCTTGATAGAGCCTGTGTAGCCCTGCTCCTCGGTAAGCTTTCTGTAGCTTTCTGCGATAGGGGAGCCGTAGCAGTCTGTACCCGAAACAAAGATTACATTTTCGCTGCCGATTCTGTCACGGAGAAAACGTGCGTAAACGTCCGCAAAAACGAATACACCGCCAACGTGACCGAAGTGGAGTTTCTTGTTACCGTAAGGCATACCGCCTGTGATAACTGCTCTTTTAGGAAATTCGGGACGGTTATCTCTTGAAATTTTCTTCTTGTTGTACATCTCGTTGTTATTGTTGTTACCCATAACAAAAATCATTCCTTTCAGAAATGTGTGCAATAGCAAAAACACAGCGAACATACGAAAGCTCGTTTGTCCGCCGGTTTAAAATCAAATCAGCTGAGTGTAAGAACAGCAAGGTCACCATTATTGTTCTGACCTGCATTTCTCATTGCATAAATAACCTTATGCATAAGCTTAGGGTCTGAAATTCTGAGAGCAGCGTCAAATGCGCTGATTGCCTTTGCAAAGTCGCCGTCTTCCTTGCCGGGCATATAGCATGTGTAAAGGATTTTAACAGCATTATACAGAGAACCGAAGAATACGAAGTGATCCCAGAAATTGAATTCTGTATGAGCAAAAGGAAGTGAATAGGACCAGATGTAGTTGATCATAATGTTTTCCATAGCAATGGATTTTTCGCTGTTCATAGCTTCGGAGTAAGCTTTTCTCATGCCGATATACTTCGGAACATCAATCATTTTCAGCGTTTCAGGACCGGATACGCCAAGGTTCTTGTAAATTGTACTGAGAACTTCTTTATAAGCCGCATTAGGCTTTTTGAGCGACTTGATGAGAGAAATACCGTCAGCAAGGGAATACATCGGATTAGGACGTATCTGCTTGAAGTATTCAAGTACAGGAGTATAGTCTGTAAGCGATGTGAATTCATCAATGAATTTAGGAATTCTTTCGCCCTGACCGTTATCATACATACCCTGAGCAGTTTTTACAGCATAATTAAGAAGCAGCATACGGTTTTCAAACGGAATACCTCTGTTCTGCATAATGCTCATAAAAAGGGTGCGCATCTGCCAGTAATAGTTTGCGGACGGATGCTCAGAAATAATCTGTCTGCTCTGCTCAACAAACTGCTGGCTTTGTTCATCATTGAGGTTAATCATGTTATATGCGAGGATATCTTTTTCAGCAATGAGAGTTTCAGCAATTTCAATTCTGCTGAGTTTCGGAACATATTCTACAGCGGAAACTGTAACTGCAACATCGCAGAAATCCTCCGGTGCAGCCGGAGCAAGCTTTTCTTTAAGGCTATTAAGAATAGCAGGAGTTACTATTGGAAATCCCATGTTAATTCAATCCTTTTCGTTCAAGTTCTTTCTGCGTAAACTCTTTTATCAGAACGCAGATACCGCATATTATTATACCACAAACTTTTTGAAATTGCAATAGAATTTTAAGAAAACGCCATATTTACGTCAATTTGAGCAAAAGCACTGCTGAGATTTATTTATATATACGCTTGCGAAGGCCGTAAAAATGCGTTATAATAAAAATATATTTTAGTCCGAAAGGAAGCTGCTTATGCTTGAAAATGCCATTACAAACAAAAATAAATCCTTTGATTATAAGGAACTGACAAAGGAACTGGAAAAAAATCTTTCCGCCTTGCAGCAGAAAATCCGTGATAAAAAGCTTCCTGTAATAATTCTGCTTGAAGGCTGGGGAGCGTCAGGAAAGGGCTCTCTTATTGCAGATATGATTAAGATGCTTGACCCTCGTTTTTTCAAGGTTTATTCAACAATGCCAGCTACCGAAACGGAGCGTCGTTATCCTTTGATGAAGCGTTACTGGGAAAAAATTCCCGAAAGGGGCAGTCTTGCGGTACTTGACAGAAGCTGGTATCAGGAGCTTGCAATCGCAAAAATGGAGGAAGACATCTCCGACAGCGAGTACGCTCAGCGTGTGGAGTACGTCAACACCTTTGAGCGTCAGCTTTCCGATGACGGTTATGTAATAATAAAATTTTTCCTGCACATCTCTCAGAAAGAGCAGAAAAAGCGTTTCCTCAAGCTGAAAGAGGACAGCACAACAAAATGGCGTGTTACCGAGCTTGACAAGAAGCGTAATAAGAATTACGATGCATATTACAAGCAGTTTGACGATATGATTACCAAGACAAATACTCCACATTGTCCATGGAAAATCATCGACACAACAGACCGTGCTTTTACACGTTTTCAGGTGTTCAACATCCTTGTAAGTCAGATTACAAACGCTGTGAATATTGAAAAGCCTGCACCTGTAATCGAGGAATCTGCACACATTTTCAAGCTTGCAGCGAAGCCTAAGCTTGCCGATGTGAGTCTTGAAAACAAGACAATGCAGCCGACAAAGTACGATGATGAATTGAAAAAGGCACGCAAGGAGCTTGCAAAGCTTCACGGCAAAATCTATAAGAAGAAGCTTCCCGTTGTAATGGTATTTGAAGGTTGGGACGCAGCAGGCAAGGGCGGTGCAATCAAGCGTATTTCCTACGCACTTGACCCACGAGGCTACGAAGCTGTGCCGATTGCCGCACCTGACAAGCACGAGCTTAACCGTCATTATCTCTGGCGCTTCTGGAATAAGCTTCCCAAGACGGGACACATTACAATTTTTGACCGTTCATGGTATGGCAGAGTAATGGTTGAGCGTATTGAAGGCTTTACCTCCGAGGAACGCTGTGCAATGGCTTATCGTGAGATAAACGAGTTTGAGCAGGAGCTTACAAAGGAAGGTATCGTGGTGCTGAAATTCTGGCTCCATATAGACAAGGACGAACAGCTCAAGCGTTTCAATGAACGTATGAATACACCTGAAAAGCGTTGGAAAATTACCGATGAGGACTGGCGTAACCGTGAAAAGTGGGACGCTTACGAAAAGGCGGTTGATGAGATGATTGCCAAGACCTCAACAGTTGATGCACCGTGGAACATTATCGAAGCCAACAGCAAGCTTTATGCCAGAATAAAGATAATGAACATCATCATTGACAGACTCAATGAACAGCTTAAAAAGATGAAATAAAAAGGAAAAGCTTCCGTAATTTATACGGAAGCTTTGTTTTTTAGTATCCTTCAGTGCCTTCAATTGACTCGTCACGGTCAATCCAGCTTTCAACATTGATGGTTGTGTATGTATCCTTTGTGTTGCGGATAATGACAGTAGAAATGCCGGAATTGATAATCATTCTCTTGCACATTGAGCAAGGTTCAACTTCACCGTAAAGTTCACCTGTCTTAGCGTCATGACAAGCAAGATACAGAGTTGCCCCAATCATATCCGCACGTGAAGCCGCAATAATTGCGTTTGCTTCAGCATGAACACTTCTGCAAAGCTCATATCGCTGACCCTTGGGAATGTTCAGTTTTTCACGTGTGCAGTAACCCAAATCCACGCAGTTTGCACGTCCTCTTGGTGCACCGACATAACCAGTTGAAATAATCTGGTCATTGTTAACGATAATGGCACCGAAGTTTCTTCGTAAGCATGTGCCTCTTTCCAGCACCGTTTCAGCAATATCAAGGTAGTAATTTATCTTATCGCGTCTTGTATAATTTTCCATATTATTCAGCCCTTTCGTAAAAAAATAAGGTCTATATAGTATATTAACAGATTTCAACATCTTTTGCAATAGCTTTTTGTGATTTTGTTGTAAATGATTGCAGATATTACAATTTATCGGAATAAAAAGCATTATCGTGGAAAAAATATAAAAAAACCGAAAGGGAATTTTATATGGCAAAAAAGATTTCACGAAATACTTTTATAATGGAAAATCCGCCTACGATACACAGTTTTTCTTCAACTGTAGGCAGAAAAGAGGGACAAGGACCTCTTGCGGATTGTTTTGACGAGGTTTCAGAGGACGCTTATTTCGGTCAGAAAACCTGGGAGCAGGGCGAAAGTGAGCTTATGAAGCGTACAGTTCAGCGTGCGATAAAAAAGGGCGGACTTACAAGTGATGATATAGATTACATGTTTGCAGGAGATTTGCTGAATCAGTGCATAACTTCCACCTATGGTTTGCGTGACCTTGGGATACCGCTTTTCGGAATCTATGGTGCCTGTTCAACAATGTCCGAGGGGCTTACTCTTGCGTCACTCATGACAGACAGCGGAATAGGAGGTAATGTTATTGCAACAACATCGTCACATTTCTGTACCGCAGAAAGGC
Organism: Oscillospiraceae bacterium; assembly: GCA_018110825.1. Classification (GTDB taxonomy): domain Bacteria; phylum Bacillota; class Clostridia; order Oscillospirales; family Ruminococcaceae; genus RGIG8773. The sequence continues at coordinate 29,975 of JAGBCL010000115.1, read as the reverse complement.
AGTTCCGTTTTCCACTTTCCTACGGCTCGGTACGTACCCCTACAGCCCAGTGGACCTGTACTGCTTCGGGTGCCGTTGTGGTTACCCCAAAGAGAATATCCCCGTTCATACGAGCTGTCACCGTGGGTAAAATCGTAGACCTTGGTGTAACCGATGCAAACAATATGGGTGCGGCAATGGCACCTGCAGCGGCTTATGTGATAAGGACATTCCTGCAGGACACAGCTATGAGTCCATCAGATTTTGATGCAATTATAACAGGCGATTTGGGTACAGTGGGCAGCAAACTGCTGATTGAACTGCTGATGACGGAGGGGATTGACATTTCTGCAAAGCATCGTGACTGTGGGGTAATGATGTTTGATATTGAGGGGCAGGACGTCCACGCAGGTGGTTCGGGATGCGGATGTTCGGCGTCCGTGCTGTGCGGATATTTTCTCCCGAAAGTACGTACAGGTGAGCTGAAAAATATACTTTTCTGTGCAACGGGCGCACTTATGTCAACAACCGCTTCACAGCAAGGTGAAAGTATCCCATCCATTTCCCATGCAGTTTTTATTTCGGCAGAAAGCAGTTTCTGCGGCAATAAAGGAGGTGCTGAAAATGTTGATGGATTATCTTAAAGCGTTTATTGTGGGGGGAGCATTCTGTGCAATCGGACAGCTGCTGATTGATTATACGAAGCTTACCCCTGCAAGAATACTGGTTTCGTATGTTGTGGCAGGTGTAATTCTGGGTGCGTTCAATCTGTATCAGCCGTTGATTGAGTTTGCGGGAGCAGGTGCGTCAGTGCCGATTACAGGCTTCGGAAATCTGCTTGCAGACGGAGTACGCCAGGCGGTTGACGAAAAGGGACTGCTTGGTGTGCTGACGGGCGGGTTAAGCAATACCGCAGGCGGAATAACCGCTGCAATACTTTTCGGATTGCTGGGTGCATTGATATTCAGGGCAAAAGAAAAATAAGTTATGGATTAGAGTATAAGACCCATTGGGATAAAGCTTTTGGAAGGAAGTTTTTCTCAGCGGGTCTCTTTCCATAATTTTCGCAGAGTAACATGTCAAATAATAATTTGCAAATACAGTGACAATATGTTATAATAAAATAAATTGGGAAGAAGGTGAAAATATGTCCGTTGCAACCGAAGAACGAAAAGCTGAAGCTGTGCAGGAAAACGGCTTTGCTGAAATCAGCCGTAAAAATCGTGTTGAAATGCTTGATTTGTTACGTGGCTTTGCAATAATTTACGTTATGCTTTATCATCTGCTGTATGATTTAATTTTCTTCGGCGGTATGGATTTGAATTTCTTTTTCACTGATTGGTGGGAAACTGTTCACCAGTTTTTCCTTGTGATACTTTTCAGTGTTTCGGGAATTTGTGCAGGAATGTCCCAAAACGTCCTCAGACGCGGTGCAACGTTGTTTCTGATAGGTGAACTTCTTACAATAGGTACAGCGATTTTCATGCCGGAGGATATTATTGTTTTTGGTGTGCTGTCCTGTTTCGGTGCAATAATGCTCATATATGGTGTAATTTCACCCTGGCTGAAAAGAATACCTAGTATAGTAATTTTTGTTGTTTTCACGCTGCTTACGGTTGTATTTTTCGATTTTTCAAGAGATGAAACGCTGTTCCTGATTTTCAGGAAAATCCAGCTTGACCTGCCTGACAATATAAATTACCTGTATCCAATCGGGATCACCTCTTCGGGATTCCGTTCAGCAGATTATTTTCCGCTTATTCCTTACGGGTTTATTTTTCTTGCAGGCACGGCTTTTTCCGACTTTGTAAAAAGCGGCCAGTTGCCGAAAGTATTTTACAAGGCAAAGCTTCCCGTGATAAACTTCCTCGGTAAGCATTCTCTTTGGGTTTACATAATTCATCAGCCTGTTTTTATGCTGATTACATTTATTATTTTCTAACTGAAAGGATTTCTCAATATGGAGAATTTAACTAATATTAATGTTATCAAGGATATTTTTGAACGCCATGGGTTTTCATTCAGCAAGACTTTAGGGCAGAATTTTCTTATCAATCCGTCGGTATGCCCGAAGATTGCCGAAATGGGCAATGCAGCAGAGGGTTGGGGCGTGCTGGAAATCGGCACGGGCGTAGGTGTACTTACTCACGAGCTTGCAAAGCGTGCCGATAAGGTTGTTGCTGTGGAAATTGATGAGAGACTTATCCCTATTTTAAAGGAAACTCTTGCGGATCATGATAATATTACTGTTATAAATGAGGACGTTATGAAAGCCGACCTTGCGGCAATCATTGAGGAGCATTTCAAGGGTCTGAAAGTGGCAGTTTGCGCAAATCTTCCTTACTACATAACATCACCGATTATTATGATGCTGCTTGAAAGCCGCCTGCCAATTGAGTCGATAACGGTTATGGTGCAGAAGGAAGCAGGTAAGCGTCTTTGTGCTGAAATGGGAAGCCGTGATACAGGTGCGGTAACAGCGGCAGTGCGTTACTATGCAGAGCCGAAGCTGCTTTTCAATGTGTCAAGAGGCAGTTTTATGCCTGCACCGAATGTTGACTCCTGCGTAATACGCCTTGACGTGAATAAGGAGCCTGCTGTTGAGGTAAGCGATGAAGAGTTTTACTTCAAGGTTGTACGGGGTGCGTTTTCTCAACGCAGAAAGAATTTGTGCAACAGCCTTTCTTCTTCAATGGGAATACCCAAAGGCACGGTTACAGAGGCTGTAAAAGCGGCAGGTGTTGCCGAAAATGCACGTCCTGAGCAGCTTCAGCTGAAGGATTTAGCGGCAGTTGCAGAGGAACTTAAGAAATTTGCAGAAAAATAATACTGTTGTCAAAATGCACAAAAAACGCATGTTGAATTTTCGCAAAGTTCAAAAAAATAGATGAAACACTTGTATTTATTCTTAAAATCGGTTATAATATGTGTGTGCTCCCGAATATGTTTTATTGGGAGGAATTTTTAGAAAAGGAGTGTTATAAATGAACGGTGACCAGACTATGACTTTTTCAGTTGTTGAGGACAGAGAAAGCAATATCAGAAAAAATCTTACTATTGTTTATGACGCTCTGCGTGAAAAGGGCTATAACCCTATCAATCAGATTGTGGGATATATTCTTTCTGAGGACCCTACCTACATAACCACATATAACAACGCTAGAAGCCTTATACGGCACATTGACCGTGATGAGCTTCTTCAGGTGCTTGTTAAATCTTATCTCGGCGAATAAGAATATGATGTGCGTTATGGATTTTTCTGTAACGCATTTTTTATTTTTCTATCCAAATTGAGATGAAATTGTAACCATTGTGTAGTTTTATTTCGGTAAGTTTTGTGCTATTATATACTTGTGATAAAAAATATGAAGCGGCTAACAATAAAATTGTCCTTTCGGAAATTCTATTTGGAGGTTGCGTATGCTGAAATTCTTTATCACAGCAATCCTGACAGCTGCGTTGCTGACAGTAAATGTTTCGGCAGAGACACTTGACAGAACTTCACATGGTTATGGTCAGGGGACTCAGGTTGACGATTGTAACCGTCCCATCGGTGCAGGTATGTTCAATGAAGAAATGGGACAGTATGGCTGTTATGCAATGCTTGAGGACAATGGCGAGATTTATCTGACCTTTGACCAGGGATATGAAAATGGCTACACAGAACCTATTCTTGACACGCTGAAGGAAAAGAACGTCAAGGCGGTTTTCTTCCTGACAGGTGACTACGCAGAACGTAACGAAAAACTTGTGAGGCGTATGCTTGATGAGGGACATATAATCGGTAATCACGGTATGAAGCATTCTTCTCTTCCTACGCTTACAGATGAGCAGGTAAGGACAGAAATTATGTCGCTGCATGCTTTTGTCAAGGATAAGTATAATTACGAAATGACTTTATTCAGACCCCCTTGCGGGGAATATTCGGAACAGTCCATGGCGGTGTGCAATGAACTTGGCTACAAGACTTTGCTCTGGAGCTTCGCTTATCCCGACTGGGACGTAAATAACCAACCAAACCCTACAGCTGCTTTTGATAAGGTTACAAAGGCTGCTCACGGCGGCGGAATTTTCCTCCTGCACAGCGTTTCCTCAACTAATGCGGAAATTCTCGGCAGGGTAATAGACAGCCTGAGGGAACAGGGTTACACTCTGACGACACCCAAGCTTTGATTTGCTATTCAAGGGGATAACCCCCTTTGATGTTCTCGGTTTGCTGATGCAGACGGCAGACCTTCGGAACTCCTTGTTTTTTCTTTATTTTGGGCGGAACAAGCACTAACTGTTCCGCCTCTTTCTTTTTGTTGCAAAATATATTTTGTTGTGGTAAAATATAGATATAACAGAACGGAGGGACGTCTATGAAAAAGGTTTGGATATTTATGTGTTTATGTACGCTTATGCTGTGCGGATGTGACAGTGAACCTCAGGCTATGGAAATGGAAACTGTTATTATGGAGGATACCTACACAATCGGCACAACAGGACAGAAATTGATAGATGCAGATGAGCCGCTTTATGTTGAGGAAACAACAGTTGCTGAGTCTGTGTCGGAGACAGTCTCAGAAAGCGAGTCAGTTATTGACTATGATAGTGTTGCAGGTTTCTATATAAATATTGCAAGCCCATATGAGCAATGGCATTTATATGATGATGGCAGATTTCATTTTGCAGGTCAGGAATTAACATACACTCTTGCGGAGAGGGATTATCAGATACGCCTGATAATCAGTGATGAACGTGAGTATGACGTGCTGATAGGCTACGACAACAATCTTACTCTTGTGAGCGACAACGGCGAAATAATAGAGCTTTACGAGGAAGGCAGCGAGCAGGTTATGGAAGCTCGTGAACAACGCAGGCTTTATGTGGAAAATGCAGATTTATTTGATAAATATCCTGATGAGTACGGTTGGATGGAAGAACGTGACTACGGTGATATTCCGTACCTTGCAGACGCTGATTACATAGAAAAATCACTTGCGGAAGGTGTGTTTCTTGTCAGCACACCGGAGGAGCTTGCAAGCTTCAATTATATTGTGAATACATCAGAATATGGGCAGGGCCTTTTTATGCAGCTTCAGAACGATATCGACCTTTCAGGTTATCGTTGGGTGCCAATGGGATGGTACGGTGGAGAAATGGATTTCCCTTTTACCTGCCTTGTTGACGGAAATGGATATACAATAAAAAATATGAAAATTGAGTGCAATAATGGTTCGGTAGGCTTTATCGGTTGGGAAACCTATTGCGGAGTTTACAATATTACCTTTGAAAATGCAAGCGTAAGCGGAAGTTCAATGGTGGGAATAATTACAGGTCAGGCAATTGGCGGTTGGTATGAGAATTGCCATGTCAGCGGCGAAGTCAATGGTTCGTCTGCTGGCTCAATGCTTGGTCATGCAGCAACTGACCACCTTGTGGATTGCACTGCAGATGTACTTGTAAACGGTGAACCGTTTGATTTTCTTACCTGGAATGATAAGGAAAAGAGCGAAATTGTAATTGAAAATCCCGTTGAAATTACCATTGACGATACATACACAGTGACCCGTCCCGAAGTTGAGGGGTATACAAATCTTGGCTGGCTGGTTGAAAAGGACGGTATGCAGGTGCTGCACCGAAATGCTGAAGATGAACTGAGTTACCAATATTTCGGACGTGACCCGGGCGTTTACACAATCTGCCTTACTGCGTGGGTTGATGGTCAGTATGTTCCTATTAGCAACATTATTGAATATACCATTGAATAAAATAAAGGGTATCGAAACAGATTGACGTTTCGATACCCTTATTGTTTTATTTGTTGATTTCAACAGAAACACTGTTCTCGGCAGGCTGAGATACGTCAGCATAAAGAGTAAACTTGTGACCGTAAACAGCACGTTTTCCATCATTGCTGACAGCTTCGAAAGCACTTTGCGGTACAGAAATTTCAATGGTAACCCTTTCACCCTTTTGGATATGTACACGCTTGAAGCCGCACAGACTTACATTTGGTACAGCAAATTCGCTTGTGTCCTTGATGTACAGCTGAACAACTTCGTCAGTGTCGGAATTGCCCTTGTTTTCAATTGTTACAACAGCCTTGCCGTTATTGTAAGCAATGCCCGTACATTCAATCCTCGAATATGTTAAACCGTAGCCGAATGGATAAAGAACATTGTCTTTTGTATAGCGGTAAGTACGATTTTCCATGGAGTAATCCTCGAAATCAGGAAGCTGGTCTGCATTTTTGTAGAATGTAACAGGAAGTTTTCCTGATGGTGAAACATCTCCGAAAAGTATTCTTGCAAGTGCCTTGCCGCCCATTTGTCCCGGATACCAGGTTTCGATAAGTGCATCACATTTTGCTTCAGGATTTACGGAGCTTCCAGTTGTAAGCACAACAACCAGCGGCTTGCCGGTTGCAGAAAGCCTTTCAAGAAGAGTACGCTGTGATTCAGGCAGACGCAAATCCTTTTTGTCACCTGAGAAAAATTCGTTGCCCGTATCACCTTCTTCACCTTCAAGGGTAGCGTCCAGACCAACGCATGCAATCACTACATCAGCATTTTCTGCTGCCGCAATTGCTTCTGCGTAACGGTCACCTGCCATAGCAAGCCCCGAAGTTCTGTCCTTGTAAAGGTGACAACCCTCGGAGTAGAGCACACATCCGTCAAAGGCATCCTCTATGCCCTCAAGGAAAGTTATGTAACGGTCAGCCGTACCGCAGTAGTTGCCTTCAAGTGCAAGTCTGCTGTCAGCGTTTGGCCCGATAACAGCAATGGTTTTCAGCTTGCTTCTGTCAAGTGGAAGAATACCGTTGTTTTCAAGCAGTACCATTGATTTTTCAGCACATTCCTGAGAAAAGGCTTTGTGCTTGCCGCAGGAAATTATATCATAAGGAATGTTGTCAAACTCAGTTGTTCCGTCAAACATACCAAGGCGAATTCTTGTTCTCATAGCATGAACACAGGCGTTTCGGATATCGTTCTTGTCGGCAAGGCCCTCTTCAACAGCCGCAAGTGCTTGTAAATATGTGCAGCCGCAGTTGATGTCGCAGCCCTGCTTCAAGGCAAGTGCCGCAGATTCAGTTGCTGTGTCGGTAATATGGTGATGCAGGTGGAAATCCTGAATTGCCCAGCAGTCAGAAACAAAATAACCATCAAAGCCCCATTCGCGGAGTTTACCCATAAGGTAAGGACTCGCACAGGCAGGTTCACCGTTGACACGGTTATACGCACCCATTACACCTTCAACCTTAGCCTCTTCAACAAGTGCCTTGAATGCAGGCAGATAGGTTTCCTCCATATCTTTAGGACTTGCAACAGCGTCAAATTCATGACGGACAGCCTCAGGTCCGCTGTGCACCGCAAAATGTTTTGCACAAGCAGCTGCTTTAAGCACTTTGCCATCTCCCTGCAGGCCTTTTACATAAGCAACACCAAGACGTGATGTCAGGAACGGGTCTTCACCGTAAGTTTCATGTCCACGTCCCCAGAGAGGGTCACGGAAGATGTTAATGTTAGGGGACCACATGGTCAGACCTTTGTAGATATCGCGGTCACCGTGGGCAGAATAGGCATTGTACTTCGCACGTGCCTCATCAGCAGTGATTTCAGCCATGCGGTGAATCACATTTTCATCGAATACAGCTGCCATACCGATTGCCTGAGGGAACATTGTTGCCGTGCCTGCACGTGCAACACCATGCAGACCTTCGTTCCACCAGTTGTAAGCAGGAATATCAAGTCGCTCAACAGGGTCAGCCTGATATTTCAGCTGTGAAGCCTGTTCTTCAAGGGTCATTAAATCAGTGAGCGCTTCAGCACGTTCCTGAGCAGACAAATCCTTATTAAGATGTTTTTCCATGATAGTAACCTCCCTTTAAAAGTGTGATTATTGTAAAATTTACGCTGATAGTGAATTCAATCATAAAAAATATCGTTATTGTAATCGCCTTTGCCGCATTCCTCACGCATTTTCATAACCGCTTCACTCTGTTCCTTTGCTTTCTTTTCTGCACGTCTGCTGTTAATTGAGCAAGTGAGCAGCAGGACAGCGATTCCTGACATAATCAGCAGATTACCTGTTGACAAGCCTATGTTTTTGCCGAAAATCCATAGTGCAATCGTTCCTGCCGCAAACAGCAGACTTGATATTCTGAGAAGTCTTGAAGGACGTTCTTTTGGTGTGTATAAAAAGCGGTTGTTCATGTTTTCCTCCATGGTAATATCATTTCATCTTTATTGCACAATTTATATTAGCATATGCAGAACATAGTGTTAAAACGCCATTCTCCGTTTACTTTATATAAAGTATATGAACGTCTTTGTGTTTCTTCATAAAGTGGTTCATCGAGTGAACGATAATTAGCATTTGAATAGTAGCTTTCAAGTGAAAGTTCAATCTTATCTGAGGTTTCTTCGGAAATTGTCAGAACAGAACCTTGATACATAATGTCACCGCCTCTGCCAGGATCTAATGTGTAACAAAATTCTCCGTCAATATTGCGGCAGATTTCATCATCTGCTGCAAGCATGTCAACTAAGTATTCAGTAAAATATTTTTTTAAAAATGTTTCATAATCTTCAAAAGAAACTCCTGTACGAATATATGTATACACGTCGGTTTCAACTTCACCAAGATTATCAAGATTTTTTGTTAATCTGCTAATATGACCGGCGCCAGCATACATTGCATCATAAATATAGCTTGCTTCACGTAAAAAAGCAAATAATTCATCGTTTCCGGTTTGATTTTCAACATGACTGAAATAGTAATCGGGAATTTCTACATTAAGAGTGAAAGAAGTTCCTTCCTCTTTCTTATCTTCCTCAACCTTGCCCAATGTAATTCCTGAAGCTGCAAGAACAAGAGAACCGTCAGGCTTGCGAACATCAAGATTGCTTTCAATTACAGCGTGAGCAGTGTCACTCATTCGTGGGTAATCTTCTATAAATAACGTCCATTCGCCGTTTTCAATATAATACTGATCGCAGTTTGTCATTACGCTGTGGTCATGCAGTGAAAGATTATATCCGAATCCTCCCCATGAAATATAGTTATCATTAAGGTCACCGTCAATATCAAAAACAGACAGCTCAACTCTGTCATTACGGCTTCCTTCGTTGAACACGATATAGTACTTCTGTTCAACGTCAGGCAGAGAAGGGAAATCTGCTGTTTCGACTTTGAAAGAATCATTTTCTTCATCTGTAACGGTTGTTTCAGAAATTGTAGTTTCATCATCCGAAATAGTTGTTACAGCAGGCTCAGTGCTGAAATCAGTAGTAACAGCGGTTGTTACTGTGGGAATAACGTCAGCGGAATTTGTGTCATCATCAGAGATTACACCGCCTTCGAGAAGCTCGTCAAGCATTTCCTTGATTTCTTCGCTTTCGGTTTCTTCATAAGCTTTTTCCAGCCATTCAATAGCCATTTCACGGTTTCCGATTTCATCGTAAACACACGCAATGCCGATATAAGCGTCAACATTTTTCGGGTCAAGTTCAATGATATTTTCAAATTCAGCAATAGCCTGCTCATAGTTGTTTTCTACAAGATATTTTTGTGCTGTGTCAAGCATTTTTGAAATCTTGTTTGTATCATCAGAATTGAATCTGATGAAGATAATTGCACCAATTACAGCAAGAACAGCAATTATTACGGGGATTATTATTTTTAGTTTGGATTTCATATAAACCTCCATATGCGTTTTTAATAAATTATATCATATCATCTTGTTGACGTCAATAAAAAGCTGGCGGAGCAACTATGTTGTCCGCCAGTTGTTTATTTGTTGATGCACTTGATTATTCCGAGAGAAATATTATCTCTTTCGCCTCGGCTTTTGATTTTTTCAATAAGACTGCTGCATACTAAGGACACATTTTTCTTTTTGTTGAGCCAGAAAAGCGTTTTGGCAATTTCCTTATCCTTCATAAGCTTATAGAAACCGTCTGAGCAGAAAATGAAAGCGTCATTGTGTTCCACCTTGCCGATAACAGTGCTGATAAATATATTTCCATCGTAGCCTATGCACTGTGAAAGCACGCTTCTTTCTATACCGTTTCGGTTCTGCATCTGCACATCATCACTTGTAAGCTGAGTAACGCTTTTTTTCACAACCTTATATACTCGGCTGTCACCTACATTTACTGTCATAAAGTCATCATTCACAATAATTACTCCTGAAACAGTTGTACCTGTCTGAATGGAATTAAGTGCAGCTTCCTTGCAGATAATTCCATTAATAGTATGAAGCTGTTCCTTGAATTCCATTGTAATTGATTGGAAATCTCGCTGGCTCAGGTCAGTTGTGCTTAAGCTGACAATCCAGTTCATAAAATATGCAGTCATTTTTCTTGAAGCAAATTCACCGTTTGCAAGTCCGCCTATTCCGTCACAGATTATTCCAACGCAAACAGATAAACCGTCTTTTTCAAATGCGTAGCTTAAAATACTGTCCTCGTTATTGGGACGTGTGTTGCCGATATCGCTGTAACAGCCGTGAATAAAATTCATATTAATCACCAACCGGATTATGAAATAATAAATTTGTATGTAACAATGTCATTGCCAAATGTAATCAGTGCCTCACTTTCGAGTTCAACCAACTGATTAGGGAAAATCATCTGACCGTTAAGGTATGTTCCGTTTCGTGAAGCTAGGTCGATAATATAATATTTATCACCATGCTGTTCAATCTGAATATGTTTACGGCCGATTTCCTTTGATACACCTGGAAGTATATAATCTGACTTATGTGACGGGGAGTTGCCTTCACGTCCGATTGTCAGTTCGGTCTTTTCCTTGAAGGAAAGGGTTATTATCTCAGGAACTGTATTAAACTGTGTTTTACAAAGCTGAAGTGTAACTTTCTTTTCCTTTGGGGCAGCCTGAGTTGGTTCATTACCGGGGATAATAAACTGAGTGGAATCATCGTCGTCAGCAGTATTTATAATTGGCTGAGGATTAATCGGCTGTGGAATTACAGCAGGAGCAGGAGCTGGTGCTGTATTTGTAAACTGTGCAGCAGCAGGCTTTTCTTTTTTACCGAAAAGAGAAAATCTGCCTGATTTTTCTTTTGCTGGTTTTGCAGCTTTAGACTTTTTATTTGATGGACCATCATTGAAAAGGTCATCGATATCAAAATCATCGCCGCCTGAAGATGCAGGCTTCGGAGCAGGCTGCTGAACAACAGGCTGTGGAGCAGGTGCAGGCTTTGGTGCAGGAGCAGGCTGCTGGAAAATCTGTGGTTTTGGAGCCGGCTGAGGGGCTGGCTGAGGTTTTGGAACAGGCTGCTGAACAACAGGCTGTGGTCTTGGTGCAGAACGAACAGCTGATTGATTACCATTTTGCATGAATTTCTTTTCATATTTGCTGATAATAGCAAGTATATCAGAAATAGTATATTCATTTGTAAGCAAAAGTTCTACGAGTTCAAGCTTGAGTTCGCTGTCATCGGAGATTCTGATTTTCTTTATAAGTTCAGTAATGAATGTTTTTACGTCCTCATCGGTTGAACAATAATCATCAGAGAAAATATAAATATACTTTATAGTATAATCTTCTTTCTTGATGTAGATATTTTCCATGTTAAGATAGAAGCGACGGTAGTCCATAAACCATTCTTCACATGTCATAAATGGCTCGAGCACGTTTTTGATAAGCTTGATAAAATTGACCTTGTTAACTTCTTTTTCAAGATATTTAACTGCCAGAAGATTACCAACCTTGTATTTATAAACAATATTTCCGTTAATTTCTGACCTTACAAAAGGAATGATAAAGTCAGGGCAATCGTTCAATGCAACTTTTTCAGCAATACTATCTATATTTTCACTTTCAACAGTAAGCTTGAGGAGATTTTCATTAATATCACGTAATGATTCAAAATTAACATCTTTCATAGTTTTACACCTCATTATTAAACCAATTTAAACTAATTAACTTATAGCCTTCTGATGTATATACCTGTGCTGTACCGTACTTATTAAAAGCAAATGCGTCATCGAAAATATAATCTATAGCAAGCTTGCCATCGGAATTTATAAATCCCCATTTTCCGTTTCTGCATACAGCTGCAAGACCGTTGCTAAAGGATTTTGCGTTTTCGAATTGATAATCAATAACAACATTTCCTTCAGTATCAATAAATCCCCATTTTCCATTTTTACAAACAGCTGCAAGTGTTGCATTTGGATAAAAACCGTGTGCATCATCGTAACTGTCAGTGCCTATTACAGAGCCTGTATAATCAAGCAGTGTATATTTTCCTGATTTAAGCCCGAAGCCTCTTCCGGCATTGAAAGATTCACCGTATGCATTTTGTGCAAAAGCATCATATTCAGCGTTGATAACAGTCTGGAATGAACTGTCTATAGCACCGGCCTTACCGCCTGCGGTAAACACCGACATACCGTCTGAGCTTGTTTGTCCGACAAATTCAAATTCATTGCTGATTACTTTGAATTCACTGTTTACGAATACGTATTTTCCGTTGCCGTTTTTCACAAGTCCGTAACCTGATTTCTGCATTCCCAGAATGTCAGTAATATTTTCTTTACAGAGTGCATATCTGTTTCCGTCGGAATCAACAATCTGGTTTATGCCGGCATAATTAACCATTGCACAGTAAACCGTGCTGCTCAGCATTGTTTCTCCGTCATAAGCGAAAGCATAAAAATAAGGTGTTGCAGTGTCATAAATAAATTCACCCAGCTGACCGCCGTAATTATTTATATAGCCCCACTTATCTCCCAGGCAAACAGGAATATAGTCTGCGGAAGTAATTGTCATTTCAGAATAAAATCCGGAAGCATCATGGAAATCATAGGTATGTTCTTCCTTCATTTTTTTCAGCTGATCACTGTCGTATGCAGCAATGCCCTTATCAAGTATAGCCATTGCACCTGCATAGTTGCTTGAGTTGAAATAGTATTCTGCGAGGCTGACAAATTCCTCTTCATAAGCAGTATATCCGGTGCTTTCACATCTGAAAATAAGAAGCTCGTAGTAGCTTTTGATATCTCCCGACTTATAGTATGCATCTGCAAGCTTATAGCTTATATCATAAGTAGAATCTGTTGCAATTGTACATGCTTCTTCATACAGCGGGATAGCTCTTGAATAAATTTCATCTGCACAGAATACATCAGCTTTTTCTACAAGCAATGTCTGATGTGCAATAAGCTCGGCAGTTTCATCGTTATTCATGCTTGCAGCTGCAAAAATCCATACCAGAAGGATTATTGCCAGCATTGGCAGCAATAAAGTCAATTTTCGAGATTTCATACATTATCAATCCCCCGATTATACAAATATAAATAATGAAATGACCGTACCTGCAAAAAGGAATGGGCCGAATGGAAGTTCGGTTTTTTTGGTGATTTTTTTTGCAAGAAGTCCGATTAATGAAAACAGTGCACTGAATACTGCTCCGTACAGAACCGCTGCTACAATGCGTTCGGAACCAAGATAAAGTCCCATAAGCATTGAAAGCTTGACATCTCCTCCGCCGAGGCTCTTTTTGGAAATAATATAGGTTATACCAAAAGTGAGCAGGCAGAAGAAGCACCCGAAAAGAGCGGTTCCAACCTTGGAAATGGTAGGCTGGAAATCGGTAATAATAAATATTGACGTCATAACAAGCCAAATAACCAGAAGTATTCCGAGAATTTTATTCGGAAGTTTTTTTTCTTTCATATCCGTAACGCATAGCAAAGCCATACCTGTAGTTATTACAAATAATCTGAAAAAATCATAATTTCCGATTTTTCCGTGTTGGATAACAGCAGCTGCACCCAACGCAACAGCAGCAATCGCCGCAAAAATTACAGAGACGCGGGAATGAAACAGCAGTTGTTTCCAGCTGGGATTTTCTGTTTTATAATAAAGTGATGCTGAAATATTTACCGTAATAAAGATCAATATTGCAGCAACTGCAGCAATTACAATGTACAAATTATTTTCCTCCTGCTTTAGCTTTTTTCGTGACCTGTCCATGCAGCTGTGCTGGCTCTCTGAACAATTGTAACTGTATTGTCGCTAAGCGGCATAAATGCAAAGTTCAATTCTACTTCATATGATACAACAACATCAATCTGAAGAACGTTAAGGCTTCGTGATGAGTCGCTGGAATAGGATTTGCCTTCAGCAGCCTTTGTGACAGGTTCAAAAAAGTTTGTACCTTTAAAGCTTAGTCCATCATATCCACCAACAACACCTGCTGCTTCGAGATAATCACTTGCCGAATCGCCCATAAGGTATTGCTCTGTCATAGCATAAGCAAGATTTTCACTTATGGTTTCTTTAAAATAATCTTCAAGTTCGTTGGCTGCGAGGTAAAAAATTGTCAGTGCAAGTGAGTACGGGTTTTCCTGAATACTTTTGATGTATGCCGATGTGGAATCCTTAGCAGTATTGAAATCCTGAACCATTGTGTTGTAGCTGCACTTTGCATCATCAATGCTTTGCTTGGTATCATCGACAGATGTTCTGATTTGTTTAAGTTCATTAATGAAGGATTCTATGTTTTGTATACTTATATCACCATTATTTACCATATCATTAGCAGATTGTGCAGCATGTCCTGTTGATGTGGCAATACCTCCGAATTGGGAAAGAACCGTTGCGATGGATTCACCGAATTTGTTGGCGCTTATTGCAGTGTTGGCAATATCGTTTGCAGAGTTGTTGATGCCTTCGGTTGCAATATCTGAATTCTTATCAAAGGTTTCAACGGCATCTTGAATTCCTAGTCCGTCATAGATATACATATATGTAGAGAACTGGTTTGCCGTTTGGGTAATAGCGTACTGAACCCTGTTATGCAGCGTGAAAATATTAATCAGAGAAATAATACATGCAACTGCTGCAATAAACATAACCAGTGAAAAGGTTGCTTCAATTGTAATAAAGCCGCGCTGGTCATTGCTTTTTTCGTTCATATCAGTACCCCTTTGTAACAGAATAAGTTCTCTTGTCAGTCAGATAATCCATTACCTGCTGTGAATCATCAGTAAGCTTGTCAACGCCAAGAGAAGCAAAAAGCGGAGACATCTGAACACTGCAGTCAGCATTGATAACAGTAATCTGGTCATTGATTCTGAAATAATCATCACCGCTGAGAACAACAACATCGTCCTTTATCTCAACATTACCCTGTTTCTTGTTGACATTAAGGTCAATCAGGTCACGCGTTCGCTGGAGCAGGTCGTCTTTATTGGTGAATATCAGTATATTCAACAGCAGATATTGCTTATAATTCAAAGATAGTTTAGGTATTGTGGATTTTTTCTTGTTTGTGTCAAGTGGTGTTATCTTGCCCTTCTGACTTGTATCAGCAGCACTTTCAGCATCAGCAATCGAATCATTAAGCAAATTAGCAATCATTGTGTAGGATGAGAAGTCTGTAAGATCCGTTTTCAAAAGAACAACCGAATCACCTGACAGAAGCATTGTCATGTCAGAGTTTGTTTCAAGAGCTGCGATTGCAAGTCTTAGAACACCGTCAGTAATAATTCCGACAGCAGGTGTAAATACCGCACTGACTGTGTTTCTTATGCCGTTAAGAACATTGTTAAGCTCATCGGTTGTATATGTACTCATGTAATTGAATACAGTACGTTCAGCAATAATTGTCAGACGGGTGTTATTAAGATTTTTCTGCATTTCCTTGTTGCCTGAATAGAGGTATTCAAGTTCACATCTGTAAAGCAGGCTGGTATCGGCATAACACTGGTCTGTCATGGATTCATCTCGTTCGTCATCTTCCTTTTCTGTATAGAAAATATTTTTCTTTTTGTCCTTTGATGAACTGCTGTCTGAGGAAGAAGATGATGAATCTGAATTATCCTTCTGAGCGAGATTAGCAAGTGCTGAACTTTCGTCCTTACCATCGCCGAGCTCAAGCTTATTTCCTCCATGAACTTCTTGCTTGTCGGAAGAAAGCTTGTTGTCCTTCGACGCAAGATCAGCATTCGGAACCTTGTCAGTGGTATCGCAGGAGAACATATTGTAGTCATAAAGCATGACAATCATGTTTGCGAGCATTCCCATAAAGTTGTCATTCTGATCATCAAGAGTAGGGAAGAAGCTGTCAATTCCCGTCAGCATTTCAGACATTGACTTGCTTTTCTTTTCTTCAGCAGCCTGTTTTGTTGCAAGTTTTTCAACAACAGCATCGCCGATTACAACAGGATTATCTTCATAAACGTCAAGAGAAACGCCGTCCATATCATCAAGAAGCTTCTTGGCTTTTTTGAGAACGCTGTTTTCCTTTTCATCGCCTATGTTTGAAGTCTGGAAAGATCTTTTGATATAATCGCAGATATCAGCAACAGTTGTTGTTCCGGTTCCTGAATTGCTTCCTGCAGTGTAGACAACATTTACTACAGTTTTGTCGTTGTGCATAAATTCAAAGTCCTGAAGTTCAGTACCGTTTAATCCAAAAAGTTGTTTTTCTAAATATGCCGGTGTAAAATTTGTACTTGATGTGTGATTGAACAGGTCATAATTATCCAATACATATGCGTATGTGTCCTTAATATCAGGCTCATCAGGAGTATTATCTTGTGTAATATAGTCCTCCATCAGAATGAAATCTTCCTGAACAATTACTTCATCGGCATAGTTTCGTGCTGCCTGACAATATCTTGTAAGGTTATGTGCTTCACTATTAATAAGTGCCAAATCGTGCCCAAGAGCCCCTTCATTTGATTGAACAACACTTGTTGATGAATAATATTGTCCTCCAACCACAGAGTTTCTGAGAAGTTCTGCAAATTCTGTGTATTTCTGCGCATAGGTTGTATAACTGAAATCATCTGTGGTAAGCTTTTGGATTTCGTAGTAGTCGCCAATCATCTGGTCGATTATTTCAATATCACATCCGCTGTTAATCGCCTTTTCTCTTTCAGTATAAATGTCATTTATAAGATTGTTTATTTTTTCTTTTTTAGAATCAAGCTTTTCGCCAATCTGGACCATATCTCTTGCCCATTCAAGACTTTTAAGGGTAAAAGGATTGTCTCCTGCCTGATTTGTATATGCGTTACTGTCAGTTATACGGTAAATGATTCTGTTAAGATTATATCCGACCCGACCAAGCATTTTAGCGGTTAAATGTACAAATCCTTCTTCCCATACACCAGGACTGATTTCGTATCTTTCCTGTTCACGGTTAGACAGCTCTGTGAGCATATCATTCAGTTTTTCACGCTGTTCCTTTATCTCATCAAGGTTATCGGTTGCATCTACACTGAGATTTTCAATTTCAGTAAGACAGGCATCAATTTCTGCACGGTAATCATAAAGTTCATTATAGGCAGCACCAACAATTTCTAAATACGAAGTACTGTATTCATCAAGTTCATAACCGATAGTTGATGGTGTTCCGTCAGGTTTGTATGTATATTCACCGAGAACATCCGAAAGCTCTTCCATTCCGTATTCGCCGAAGTGATTTGAGTAATATACCCATTGATAACTGGTTTCTCCACCTGAAAAACTTGCACTTTTCAAACTGTGCAAGTCATCGTTATATGCTTTAAGGAATTTGAAGAATACTTCAAGTTCTGCGTCAAGCTGTCCCTTGATAGATGTAATCTTTGAATACTTGTCAAGGTTTTTAATCTGATCGACTGTTTCCATAATTTGTTCTATTTCGGAATCACCGCCGTCGATTGCGCCTTCAATAAGGAATGTAGGCATACGTGTAACGGTATAGTCTGTAATCTGTGTGCGGAAAATATCATCATTGGCAAGAGTACCCTTAGAGTCCCGACTTTCCGCAACAGAGTAGGAATAGCTTACCTGACTGTTTCCGAATGGTGCAAAGGTTGCTTCCGTCGGAGAATATGAGTTACCGATAAGCCCTACAAGCTTTTCAACGCCCTGCGGAGTGATTTCATAGCTTCCACCATAAGCAGTAGATGCAATTTTGGCAAGTTCAGCTTCAAGCTCTTCATTTGGAGTAAATCCGAAAAGGGCATACATATCATACATTTCCTTATTATAGGAAGCAAGAACTGAATTTGCGTAAAGGTCAGCGGTAAATACAGCCTGCGATTCAGCCATTTTTACTCGTGCAAAGTCAACCATCAGTCCGCTGAAAAGTATAACAGGAACAAGCAGGAGTGAAACGAGAACGGTAACCATACCTTTTTCGTTTCCTCTGCTGAAAAGTCTGATTTTTTTCTTCTTGTTTTTCATAAATTACCCCTCTTGTATTATGCAGACGGAACCAGATATTTATTATAAAAGCCAACGAATTTATCGGTAACAACCTTGATTTTGTCATCAAGCTTACTCTTTTCCACAAGGAACAAAACAAATTCCTTTGCGATGTCAAAGTCACGGATAAACTGGTCAGAGTCATTTACGGCTGTTTTAAGCTTGATAGTGTAGATGATTGAGTCATCATCAATTCCAATCATGCTGAGATTGATAGGGATGTTGATTTTATCAACAATGGTTACATCAATTGTTTTGTAAAAAAGTGCACCCGAAATTTTAAATTCGGTAATTTCGAGACTCCCGTTACTGAAGCTTTCATGCCCGTAAACTTTGTGGAACAACTCCTTGAAGCGTTTTTCTGTTCCTTCTGCATCAACACTAAAAACTCTGAAAACATTTGCCGTGTTGAATCTGCTTAATGTGGAAGCGGAATTTGAATCTTCACCATACATATTTTCAGCATCAAAAGAAACGTAAGTATCCGTCATTTGATTTTTACAGTAGGTAAGTGCAATTTCGGCAGAAGCCTGAACATTTGCACGTTCATACAGATAAAGCGAAACCAGCAGCAGCGCGATTGTGCACAAAAGTACAACAGGGTAAATAATTGTTGCTTCAACAATCATATAACCCTTTTCATTTTTCATAATCTTCATAAAACTTTCTCCTTGCAGCTTTACTCAGTGACGCTCTCAATCCGAAGATTGAGAGCTACGCTCGGTAAAGTTACCGTTATTTCCGGATTAGTTGCCTCCAGGTACTGCTACGTCGCCCTTAGCCCCATCCTTAGAAACATCAGGAGCAGAATTGAAAATGCTATCCCAAAGATTTCCAAACCATTCAGAGATATATTCCCAGAATACAGCTACGAGAACTACAGCAACGAGAAGGAGAAGAACGGCGATAATGATACCATCTACACCGCGTTCATCCTCTGTGAAGCTCTTTACTTCATTCTTGATTTTTGTCTTAGCGTTAGTTACAGCATTTGTTGCCTTTACATAAGCCTTGACGGAAAGGTCGTTTAACTTGTTAAACATAATTTTTCCTCCTATATAATGATAATAAATATATATAACAAACGAATACCGTTTGGTATATCTTAACCGATGCTTGTATTACTGAAAGTCAAAAGTGTAGGGCCAAGTACCAACAGCAGGATACCTGCAAAAAGCAGTATAGTAGGTACTAAAAGCTTACCTGCCGCTGTTTCACCCATACGTCTTGCGTTATGCTTCTTTTCATTCCAGCTTTCGTCGGTAATTTCACGGAACAGCTTTACAATTTCAGCGTTACCCTTTGAAATATTCTGAATGATAGATGTAGCAAGCTTTGTTGTGTATTTTGAATTACAGCGGTCAATGAAATTCCCGTAAGCAACAACAGGTGAGATATTGTTGTTGAGTTCTTCTGTTACCTTACGCATTTCTACGAAAAGAACTCCTGAACCTTTTGCAGAAGCAAGCTCCCATGCTCTTGAAACTTCCATTCCCGCACTTACAAGAAGCGTAAGCTTTGAAACCATGCTTGCGAAGTCATGTTCAATGCTTTCAGCACGCTCCTTGGTTTTTCCTTCAACCTCATTATACGGAATGTATGCAAGGATAATAGAAATAACGAATACTACCAAGCCTATAACCAAGCCCTTTGAGCCCATGTTTGTTCCCGTTGCAAGGGCAAGCATGAGGAGAGCAATGTCAGTACCGACAACAGCATATGAAATCATCTGTGCCATAAGGAAAATGGTGTTGTTGCCTGCTTCTGATTTTTCTTCAAGCTGAAGATACATCAGATGGATTTTCTTGTAGAAGCTGTTGTTTGCGTCTATTTTCATTTTACCGATAAGTGAATATCCGATAAGCGGGAGCAGGTCAATGACTGACAGCTTTCCCTTTTTCAGTGTAGTAATTTTCTTTTGACATTCGTCGATTTTCTTGTCAAGTTCCTTGAATTTCTTTTGGACTTTTTTTGATTTTACATTGTAACCCTTAGCCTGCATTTTAAAAAGGTATTCTTCCTTTTTTAATTCTATATCGCTTATTTTGTATCGTTGTGCACGGATAAGCGAAAGCAGCAGAGCCTTAGCCATATTTGTATCGGAACCTGTTATCAGTATAATAATTGCAATACTGAGCACGGTTGCGATTAAAGCAAGAATAACAGTCATTTTGTTCACCGTCCATTATACATTGATATCCGTAAATTTCTGAGAAAGCAGGAAAGAAATCAGGAATATTACAACAGCAATTGTTGCAATAATAATTCCGCCGGGATTATGATAAAGACCGCCTGTCAGGTCAGAACCCATCATAGACATCGCCTGAGTGATTACAACCGGCATGATAAGCATGATGTATGCTTCTGATTTTGCGGAAGTAATGGTAGTCTCGATTTCCTGTTCAATTTCGATTTTATCGGAAATAATCTGATATGTATCTCGTATAATTTCGCCGAAACGGTTGCTCTTGCCTTCAATTACTTCAAAAATTGCAGCAAAGCTTTCGATATCATCAATTCCGCTTCGCTGACCGAAATCTGCAAAAAGGTCACGGAGAGGAATACCGCCGTTTTTATATTTAAGCAGTATAGTATTAAGCTCAACCATAATATCGGCATTCTCATTATAAGTGAGCATAAGTTCCTTGTAAGCGCTTTCCAGAGCAGAAAGTTCGGTACCGCCTGCGCTGATTGAAACGCTCATTGACTGCAGCATATCCTTGAACTGAAGGCGTAGCTGTTTTTTTCTTGAATTGATTTTCTTTTCGGCAATCTGCTTTTCGACAAAGACGCCGCATATTGCCGCAATAATAAACGGGATAACAAAACTGTGATAGAAAACCCAAAGCACACACGTCAGAACAATTACACAAGCTATGTATACAAGAAGATGCTGAATGGGCGTCATATAGCTTTTGTTGTAATCTATTGTTGATGCAGCAGAGGTCGGATTTCCTTTTTTGATATTTGCCATTGTAATTTCAACCCTCCAGATAATATATCACGAATTAAATATTAATTGTCAGGCAGGAAGTCATAGATACCGGAGTTGATGAATTTTTCTGTGTGTATCATCTTATTTTCGGTACGTTTCAGCATGCCTGAAACCTTTGTAACTGTACTGTTTTCGTCCTCTTCGAACTTGAACAGCGGATTAAGGGTGATGCTGCCGTTTTTATATTCCACAACCTCAGTGATTTCCATTGTTTTTCTTGAAAAGTCACGGAGACGGGAAAGATGAATGATAATGTCAACAGCGGAAGCAATCTGTTGTCTGATAGCCTCCAGAGGAAGTCCGGGTGAACCGCTGAGTACCATTGTTTCAAGACGGCTGAGCATATCGTAGCTTGAATTGGCGTGACCTGTTGAAAGAGAACCGTCATGACCGGTGTTCATTGCCTGGAGCATGTCAAGGGCTTCACCGCCACGGACCTCACCTACTACGATACGTTCAGGACGCATTCGGAGAGAGGATTTGATAAGGTCACGGATTGTAATTGCACCCGTACCTGCCGCATTGGCATTTCTTGTTTCAAGACGTACGATATTAGGAATATTTTTAATCTGAAGCTCGGCAGAGTCTTCGATTGTGATAATACGTTCATATGTAGGAATAAAGTTGGAAAGGGCATTGAGGAAAGTAGTTTTACCACTACCTGTACCGCCGCAAACAAAGATGTTATACTTGGCACGAACGAGTTTTTCAATGAAATCGGCAACCTCAGGTGTAATAGAGCCGTATCTGATAAGCTTTTCAACTGTCATTGCCTCTTCAGGGAAACGTCTGATGGTTACGATAGGACCGTTGAGTGCAATTGGTGGGAGAACAACATTTACACGTGAGCCGTCAGCAAGTCTGGTATCTACGATAGGTTCACTTTCATTAACCGAACGGCCTGCTTCTCTAACGAATTTTGTGATAATGTCAGTCAGCTTTTCAGTTGATTCAAATTTATCAGGAAGCTGTTTCAGTTTACCGTCCTGCTCGACGAAGATATGGTCATAGCCGTTTATCATAACTTCCGTGATTGTTTTATCCTTGATAACGCTTCCGAGGATATCAAGACCTCGGATTGCCTCAAAAACGGAGTGCACAATATCATGCTTGTCCTTGAAGCTCAGGAGCACACAAGCCTTGTAGTCATCGGGATAAAGTTCACGTGCATTTGAAAGACAGATTGAAAGTCTTTCTTCAATAATGGAGTTAAGCTCGGCATCATCAATAACTGTCAGGTTGTCAAGCTGCTGAACATACCGCTTGATATCATTTGTTAAGCGGTATATAATATCGTTGCTTTTGTTCTCAGACATAATGCACCTCTCAGAATTACATCAGATTTTCAATATTGATAAGGGAATTCTTGTTGATATAATCAATTACGTTTTTAAATCCCGAATTAATTTGCGGGATATTAGCGATTACCGGATAAGCAGATATTGCATTGTCGGGCTGTTTGCCGAAGTTGCAAACAATATTGAGCTTATCGGTGTTTTCAACAATAATATCAAAGTGTTCAAGGAATTTATTGAATTTATAGCTTGCTGTTTCGGAAGCAGCTGCTACAGCAACCACAATATCGGAAATACTCATGATTTTGCGGTTTACAGCAGAAAGGTCATTGTCCATATCAATAATCAGGTAATCACAGACACCTGCGGAAGCAATACCGTTGACAAGCATTTCTGCATCAGCAGCGGAAATTTCATATACATCAAAAATGTTCTTGAACTCTTCAAAATACATGATACCCTTTTGAGTAGTCTGAATGATACTTTCGATTTTCAGTTTCCAGTTGAAGCCGACACCCATTTTGGAAATAATATCTCCGAAATTTCTTCCGTTGTTTTGTGGAAGATATGTACCGTATGAAGAAATCATTTCGAAGTTGATATACAGCACTTTATATCCGCGGTTAACAAGCATTTCGGCAACAGAGAGTGCAACTGTAGTTTTTCCTGTACCGCCTGCAGGGGAATATACAGGAATAATTTTTGCTATAGTGCTTCTTCCGTCCATTCCCGAAGTAGGAACTATCTCGGAGTAAATGTTTATAATTTCATTGAAGATTTTGCTTATCTGCTGGTATTTTAAAACCACGCTGTAATCCTGACAGCTTACGTTGAAAGTGGAAGAGCTGTTATCTGAAAGGAAAACAACAACAGTAGCCTTTTTGTAGTTGAGTGTGTCAGAATCCAACTCAGGGTTGATAATAAGGATATCGTAGTTCTGATTGTTAAGTGCTTTTTTCAGACTTTCAGTTTCTGTAAACATAGAAACTGAAACATTTTCCTTTCTTTCAAAAACCGAAAAAAGCTTATTGATGTAAGCGATTTCATTATCTGCAATTGCAATTTTGATTTTCATAATTATGACCATGCTTCTGAGAAGCATGTCCTCCTCTCTCAAAGTAATGCATTTTTACATTCAGAAATTATTTTGGCTTTGAAATTTCTGTATTTGTTAATGTAAGGTGCAGAAATTTGTAGAAAATAAGATATTTTTCTGCAAAATGCCACTTATTAATTATACATCACATACAAATCTATGTCAAATTTTTAACATCATTATTTTCAACAAAAAACAGCTTTTTTTTTAGATATTATTTACTTTTATATTCAGACTCAATTTTTTTCAACATTTTTTTCTTTGAAGCAGAAAATATTGGTATCAGAATCAAACTGAGAACAACTGAAAATACAGCGCCAATAATTCCGCCGTAAAATAGCATACTACCGGTTGTTGAAAAAAGCTCTGTAAAATTCATAATGTTCCTCCTTAATCAAGCCAGCCAAGCTGTTTCATTTCAGCATACAGTTTATCGAGCTTATCCATATCAGGGTCGCTCAGTCCGGATGCACTATATGTTTTATAGGCCTCCTGAGCTTGCTTGTAGAATTCGGCAAAGCCGCTGTAATCACGTTCATTTACATCAATATCTCCCTGAATATTTGCTTCAACATATGCAAGTTGAGCGTATATTTTAAACATATTCATTTCATACTCAGGAGTTTCTGACATATCAATGAGAATATCCTTGGCACCTGTGTGATTGCCTATTCTGTCGCACAAAACAGCAAGATTCATATCATTCTGATAACCGCCGTTGCCGTCATATTTGATTTTTTCAAGCAAGGTAATTGCCTTGGCGTAGTATTCATCATTACCGACTACAGTGCCGTAATCTATATAGCACTGAACAAGATACTCCCTGAGCTGGAGCTGATTTTCAGCTGAAACATCAAGCAGTGATTTTTCCAACAGTTCAATGTTTGAAAGGATTATCTGACTGTCATTTTCCGAAAGTGCGGAATATGCACGGCTACATATAAGATAGCTGGTCTTTTTTACATTTTCGTCATCTGTAAGTTCAATTGCCTTCAGAAGTGATTCAGCTGATTGTTCATATTCGCCTTTCTGGTAGAGGATTTCACCATTTGCCATGTAAACGCTATCCTCTTCAAGACCAAGTGAAATTGCTTCCTCGAGAATTTCTTCAGCTTTATATGTATCATTGCAGCGGGCAAGTGTAAGTGCATAGTCACAGTACAAGGATGGATTTTCGGACTTGAGATTTACTGCCCTCCCATAGTAATCAGAGGCTTCAACATAATCCTCAGCATAAAAAAGTCTTTCTGCCTTGATGTGGTAAATATTGACTTTTTCACTTTCCGAAAAATCGGAAATATAAGGGATAACGTACTTATCAAGGGTTTCGGAGGCTTCCTGAATATCCTTGTTGTAATATTCTCTCATTGCCTTGAAATAATAGGGCATTGCTTCATCAGGGTATTCTTCGGTAACATCTTTAAATACGTCATCAAAATCCGAATAATCATTTTCGGCACTCATTTCCGCAAGCTCTTCAATATAGCTGTTGTACCTGCCGCTGTCTTCGTTTTTCATCATACGATGGCCTGCAATAATTGAAACAACCGAACCTGCAAGCAGAAGCAGACAGAAGATGAAAGCAAGCTCCTGCCGAAGTGCCATACGCTTGTAACGCTTATCAAGCTTATTGATTTTGTTGAGTGCCTCAAGCATTTCCGCCGCTGAACTGAAACGGTCCTCTTTATCACGGCTCATTGCCGTGTCAACTATGTATGCAAACGCCTGAGGAACCTTTGCATCAAGCTTGGAAAGGGGAGTAACTGCAGTACGTGAGTTAGCAGGTTTCTTTCCTGTTACCATCATGTACATAACAGCACCTATGCTGTATACATCGGAGCGTGAATCAATAATATTTGATGTGTTGTCGATAACAATTGTTTCATCATTATCTTCCGAAGCTAAAGCTGCTGCGTTCTGCATGGAAGCCATAGCTTCATATTGTTCAGGAGGGGAGAAGCCTTCGCTGCTTCCCACTGTATAAATGCCGCCTCCGAAAACAGAGGAAATATTGAAGTCAATAAGACAGATTTTTTCTTCCGAGGTAAGCATGATATTTGCAGGTTTTATGTCGCTGTGAATTATTGCAGGTTTTCTGTTGTGAAGATAAGCTGCCGCCGAGCAGATTTCCTTTGACCATTGCAAAGCGGTATCGTAAGGAATTTTTTTGCGCAGCTTGATTTCTTCGCCAAGTGACCTGCCGTCAATGTATTCCATAACAGTGTAAACATCTTCGCCGTCAGTGACGAAGTCGTAAACCTGAGGCAGACCGTCATGCTTAAGTCGCTTGAGAATATCAGCCTCGGCACGTTCGTTGATAATTCCTTTTACCTTGTCCTTGATAAGCTTCACGGCAACATATCTTTCGAGACGGGTATGAAAAGCCTTGTAAACAATACCTCCGCCGCCTGCACCGAGTTGTTCGGTAATTTTATAGGTGTTTCCGAGAGTTTGTCCTATTGTAATCATTTTTGCTGCTCCTTTTTATCAATAAGTCCAGGTTGCCCAGATTGTTCCGTCTGCGTTATATGCGATGTTACTTATTGTATTTCCAAGACCGTCAAAAGTTGAAACATGATACTTATCAAGCTCTATTTCTCCGGTTTCATAATTTTTGTAATAGTATTTAGATTCAATACATTTACCATTTTCATCATAAATATTTTCACTTTTGCCGGTAAGTTCTTCAGTTCCCATATAATTGCTGTAACTTTCTGAGTAAATTTCGTTGCCGTTTTCATCGCGTGTAATTATTCTGCGGCTATAATGGTTTTTCGTGTCATTGATACTATAGCAATAAAACTCATTTACATTATCTGGATGCATAAAACCACCGTTTGTATAAATATAAGCAATAGTATAATCATCATTGTATTTATATTCCGCAGTATCATGACTTTCTTCCCACATATATTCATCTGTATATGTTTCTTTTCTGTATTGCAAGCTTTCGTAGTGTTCCCAATAAATTATATGTCCGTTTGAATCATATTGGTATTTAAAGTATTGCTTTATGCTTCCGTCTCCGTAATAGTCAGTAGAAGCAGTTTGATTTCCGTTGCTGTCATATTCATATACTGAATATGCAGTTATTGTTCCATCGCCGTTATAATCAGTATTTTTGATAGTTCTGCCATCAGAATTAAACTCGTTAACGGTATATTTTTCAATACTTCCATCAGAGTTGTAATATGTTTTTTTCAGAAGCTTTCCTTCTTCGTTGTATTCAGAAACGTAATAGCTTCCGTCAACACGATAGTACGTAACGGTTTTCTTGTTTCCGTTAGGCCAGTATTCAATATCCGCACTTCCGAAGAAGTTGCCGTCAGCGTCATAGAAATCTTCATGAATAATTTTTCCGTCAGAATTGAAGCTCATTTCATACCAACTGTTATCGGCGTTAGTTACCACCTCATTATCAGGCACAGAAAGCAGCTCATCAAGCATTGCCTTCAGGCTCTCATCACCCGTAGCTTCAAAGCCCTTTTCCAGCCATTCAACAGCCATTTCAGTGTTGCCCATTTTTATGTATGCTTCAGCAATACCTATGTACGCATCCGCGTTCATCGGGTCGAGCTCAATAATATTCTCAAACTCAGCAACAGCCTGCTCGTAGTTTTGTTCCACAAGATATTTCTGTGCCGTGTCCAGCATTTTTGAAATCTTGTTTGTATCGTCGGAACTGAATCTGATGAAGATTACTGCTGCTATAATTGCAATGACTGCGACTGCTACGGGAATTATTATTTTGAGTTTGGATTTCATATGCGTGCTCCTTTTAATTTAATTATTTTCAATATAAGCCATAAATTCATCATAATTATCAAATGTCTTTACTATTTTATCTTCCACATCAAAAATAGATTCATCTGCTCCTTCAGGTAAACCAAGTTTATATGGGGTTACTTGGAAATAATGATATATCCACCTATTATTTACTTCGTCATACTCCAACGTATTTGCATATTCACCATAAACACGTTCAATTTTATTAATTTTATCTTTTTGAGTGTAAATTTTATAACTATAATATTCTTCATCTATTTCATATATATCTGATGATTTTACAATTTTACCGTTTTCAATCCTATTATACCAATTATCTATTCCGCCAACAGCATTCCATGTATTACCACTAGCTGTTGTTGCAGCATAAGTAATATCATCACTACTTCTATAATATTTTTGGCTATACATTTTTGATGAATAAGGATTATACTCTATTATGTGTCCAAATCCAGCGTCAAAATTATATTCTATTATGTTTTCCGAACTACTTTTAGAAATACTTAAAAGATCAAGATTTACATATTCCTCTTTTGATATATCTCCATTTTCATCGTATGTACATCTAAAACAACTGTAAGTGTCAGCATTCCCGTAATATAATGGATCTAACCATGCATAATCCTCATAATACGTATATACAACCGAGT
Organism: Oscillospiraceae bacterium; assembly: GCA_018110825.1. Classification (GTDB taxonomy): domain Bacteria; phylum Bacillota; class Clostridia; order Oscillospirales; family Ruminococcaceae; genus RGIG8773. The sequence continues at coordinate 1,952 of JAGBCL010000115.1, read as the reverse complement.
TTGGCTCTCCTTTATTTTTATTAGGCACAAACGGTGCAATAATCTCTAATGCCTGTTTACGTATATCTTCTATTTCCTGTTCTTCAGCAGATAAAGTTGTTATTTCTTCCGTTGTTGTAGTTTCAGCAACAGTAACAGTAGTAATAGCAGTTGTTTCCCCAGATGTCGAAAGCAGCTCATCAAGCATTGCCTTCAGGCTCTCATCACCCGTAGCTTCAAAGCCCTTTTCCAGCCATTCAACAGCCATTTCAGTGTTGCCCATTTTTATGTATGCTTCAGCAATACCTATGTACGCGTCCGCGTTCATTGGGTCGAGCTCAATAATATTCTCAAACTCAGCAATTGCCTGCTCGTAGTTTTGTTCCACAAGATATTTCTGCGCTGTGTCAAGCATTTTTGAAATCTTGTTTGCATCGTCAGAACTGAATCTGATGAAGATTATGGCTGCTATAATTGCTATGACTGCAACTGCTACGGGAATTATTATTTTGAGTTTGGATTTCATATGCGTGCTCCTTTATTCATTGTAACTCAGACAGAATACAATATTATAGGTGTTTTCTGGATCTTCAATTATTGCCACGCCGATATATGTCCATTCTTTATTGCTCCATACTGCGTGGTCCTCTGCTTCTACGAATTGCAGAAATGCCAACGCATAATCGGTGGGGGAATATTGGGTATCAGGTGTAAGCTGATATCCGTAATATGGAATGAATGCATCGAACTGGTTATTGTATTCAAGATAATCGGATTTGCAGTTATCGTTTATAACGTCATTACACATGTTGAATGCAATATTTTCCAGTTCAAAATTATATTTAAGTTCGCTTGCTCCTTCTGCTCTTCGCTGAATATTTATAAGTTCAATAAGATTATGCTCAAAAAGCTCGATATCAAAGCTTTCTTCTTCGATAATGGTTTCAGCAGTTGTTTCTTCCATTGTAATTGCTTCAGTCTCAAAATAAATTGTATCTGATGTTTCAATTACAATTTCTTTTTCTGTAACGCTTGTAACAATAATTTCATCTTTGTCAAGAGTTTCATAATCGGGATAAATTCCGATTGAAAGCGATTTTTCAATAATTTCTTCCTGATTAAGTCCTGTTATTTTTTCAAGTTTGATTTTTCTATCCGGACTCCAGAATGAAATTTCAGGTGTATTGTTTCTTATGTTTACACCGAAATAGCCTTTGTTTTCATTGCCGCCTATATTGTGGCTGAGCATTTTGGCCATGTCCTCACTGCTTCCGTCATAAACGAAGTCGTCACTTCCGTCAGCAAGTGCACCGCTGTACCAGCCGTCAGCAACGGAAATTCCGTTGGATTTGCATTTGTTGCAATAAGAAAGAACATTGGTATATACAAGTTTTGAGTTGGCATTGAGTATTCTTGTGTTTTCAGTATTCCTACTTGCAGCAGTGTTTTCCTGCGGACGGAAGCTGTTTATGGTGAAGATTGCAGTAGTAATTATAGCTGCAGCAAGTACAACAGCCCCGATTATATATGTTTTTTTTCTGTTGCGTGATTCACTGATTTTCTTTATTTCAGCAGCAAATTCCGCGGCACTCCTGAAACGTTTTGATGCTTGTGTATTGGTTGCTTTTATAAGTGCGGATTTAAATGCTTTGGAGGCATTTATTCCATTGAAATCCATCTTGCCGTCAACAGGACTTCTCTGAGTAAGGATGTAGTAAAGTGACGCACCTACGCCGTAAATATCGGTACGCAAATCAATAAATGCAATGTTTGAGGCAGGATTTGAAGTGGATATATCTGTTTCCACACCTATGAAACGGGTTTCCTCGTGAAAATCGTCCTGGACAACAGGAACATCAATAATGCGTCTGAACTGTTCAGGTGCGGCAAAACCTGAAGAGCCACCCTTGGAAACGGCAGTACCGTCATTTGAAACGGTACTGATATTGAAGTCAATCAGGCAGATGTTGTCC
>JAGBCL010000114.1 GCA_018110825.1 Oscillospiraceae bacterium | reverse complement strand
GGTCTACGGTGACACCTGTGAGGAGGCAGAAAAGAACATCGTCCGTTCCGACAAGGCGAGGGCGATGTATTATAAGAATATTTCGGGGCTTGAATGGGGCGATGAAAGTAACTATGAGATTCTGATTGATAGTTCGGTCGGTGTCAGAGAAAGTGCAGAAAGAATTACTGAATATTTAAACAGAAATATTGACAGTAAGTAATGTCGCTATTCAAATGTATTCTGAATAACATAATCAAGTCGTTTTAATATTAAGCACTAATGAAAATAAAAATGTGCGATAAAACATACTTTGATATGCACCCCAAAAGTTAGACACTTTTGGAGGTGCATATTTTTATGAGTAAAAAAGGACAAAATCAAAGAAAGTACTCGCCAGAATTCAAAATATCTGTTATAATGGATATGCGGGAACACCATTGCGTATACGTTCCCAGCGGTGCGGGCAGATACTGGCATGTTTTTGATTTTGAAGATGACACGCTAACTATCGTAAACAACATCCAGACGACAGCACCCACGCTGTAACACTTATTGAAAGGAACTTTATTGCTATGAAAAAATCGATAACGTTCGCTGCGTCAGCCCTTGCTCTTGCTCTTGTTTCGGGCTGTTCGGCTATCCCCGAAACATCGGAAACCGATGTAAATAATTCCGACACTTCGGCGGCTTTGGAAAGCAAAACGGTTTTTGAAAGCGTTATGTTTGCTGACAGCAATTTTTTATTCGACCTCAATTCCTGCAATTTATACTCCCGTCCCGAAGAACTTCGGACAAACGCTGACGGAGAGTTTATCAAAGCACAGTTTACTTTGACGGGCTTTTCCGATGGTATAATGGGAGGAAGGACAATTATTGACGTCGAAGAGTACGAGAAAATCACCGCCGAAGAAGCGTTTGAATCAGTTGAGATGCCCATAAAGGCCGCAAACAAAGCGTTCGGTGACGAAATTGATGTTCCTGTTACATATATGGCGTATTACGACGATGTAACCTGCTCCGAATATTTTATATATTCTTCGCAGGATGACTATTTTGTTGTAAGCGAAAACGAGACAGAGCCTGTAAGGTACGACGACTGCCGCGCCGTTCTCGGCAGATATATCGTTCTTTGCGATAAAAAAGCAAGCGATGACGATATTCTTACAGTGCTTACAAACGGAACACTGTCGGAAAATAAACAGATTTTCTATATCGGAACACAGAATTTTGAGTTAAGCGAGTATATCGATGTACAGACATTCGCCGACGAAGCGGTGACAGAAGGCAGATATGTTATTAAAGACTCGGAGCAGCTTTCGCAGCTTCTTGAAGAAACCAAATTTCCTAATAATGTTCTCAGTGTGCTGGACAACATTCTGAACGACAGAAATACAGCTGTCGTAATTTGCTCAGCCAATATTCCTATGGGGGATAATCTTCAGATTAAGCTTGATGAAAATAACCGCATACTGCTTTCTTCCGAAAGCACAGGTGAAGGCTATGCGGTTATCGGAGTAACCGCTGAAGCAGCAAAGGGGATTTGTCTTAACTGAATATGCTAATAGAATTACAGCAATAACGTTGCATAAAAACTTCAGGATAACCCGATAAAGCGGCTAGTCATATGGAAGTATTAGGAAAGCCACTTTTGATATTATGTCAAAAGTGGCTTTGTGTTGCTTAAGCGTTGATTTTCAGTTGTATGCTTGTTATGCTCTGCTCATATGGAAATAACAGGTTATACCCACAACCTCAAAAACCACCCAAATCACCAAACCAACCGCCTACATCTCTGCAGGCGGTTTCCCATCCATTCACTTTTAAAACTATGCGATATATGTATATCGAAAATTCATCAATCAGCCGTTATAACTCTATCCTGTCCTTCTATACAAAACCTCACAAACCCCTCACGCAGTAAGGAAAAATTCGTACTTTACCTTAACCTTATGACCGCTTGCAATCCTGATATTTCTCTGGAACTCAAAAGTTCGTATGGGCTGGCACGGTTTAACCATCTGACCGCCGACACTACCTGCCTGCTTGGATGTGAGGTCACCATTGTAACCATTTTCCTTAAGAGATACGCCTACTTCGTTTGCAGCCTGCATCTTGATAGAGTTTAAAGCTGCCTTGTTCTTTTTACTAGCCATTTTGCTTTCCTTTCGATTTTAACGGACATTTTCACATCCGTTTATCTTTTAGTTTTAAGAATGCTTTGAGCATTTCTTTTCGCAACGTCTTTTGACCTTGCAACATTATTATGTTCGGGGGAAAACGAAATATAGCAAGAAATTTTTGGGTGTATTTTTTTAAAAGTGTAGGAGCAGAATGTAAGAAATGCAGTTTAATATTTTGTTTTAAAAGTATCGGAGGAGATTTTGCATTGGTTGAATTAATGTCAACCAATGCGTTATTGAAATTTCCTTTTCCTGTGGTATAATTAAATCAAAATCAAACACAGAAAAGGAGAACGCCTATGTTATATCTTTCCGAGAATTTAAAAAAGTATCGTCTGCTTAAAAATCTCACTCAGGAAGATGTCGCCGAGCTTCTTGGTATTACTCCTCAGAGTGTTTCAAAGTGGGAACGAGCTGAATGTTATCCTGATATTACATTTCTACCAACACTGGCAAATATCTTTGAAACGAGTGTTGATATGCTATTAGGTATGGATACAATCCGTGCCGACCAGACTCAGCACGATATACATAAGTTGGCTTCAGATTATCAGAAAAACGGCGATTACGCATCGGCAGAAAAGGTGTATCGTGATGCACTTCGCATTTATCCGAACAATGCAGGTATGATTTTAGGACTTGCAGGTGTCTTGGCGTTAGCGGATAAGCCAGAGGAAGCTATTGAATTGATGGAAAGAGGCTTGTTGTTATCCAAAAATGAGAAACAGAAAGCGACAACCCGTGCAACGTTATGCTTTTTGCACCTGAAATGTGGAAGAAAGGATAAAGCTGAACTGCTTGCTACTACACTTCCGCACACAAGAGAAAGCCGAGAGGTTATTCAGCCTTTGATTTCATCTGATCTTGATGATAATGAAATTAACAAGTATGTAAGAATTATTCTACTCGGAGAGTAACAAAACAGATTCGCATGCATTTCTGAAGGCGGTTTTTCCATCCATTCACTTTTATAATCATGCGATATATGTATATCGAAAATTCATAAATGTTGCTCCATAAAGGAATTGTAACATATCCGTACTTCTCTAAACTCTGTAAACTCGCATTCTATAAGATGGCCACAGAAGAAAAGCCTAAACGAAATGACAACAGCGAAATCATCTTCATCGTCTTGCCCGATTGCCAGAAATTCTTCGAGCGCTATATCAATATGTTCCGGCTTTTCTTTCGGATAGAGTTTATATATTTCTTCTTTCTTACCGAAGATGGAAAAATCCTGCTCTGTCTGATGCAGACTCAGCATCAGATCAATATCACAGAAAGTTCAGGAAGTCCAGCGGAAATTTGCAAAAGAAAAGAGAAACCGCAGATTTTCTACGATTTCTCTGAAATAGCGTGGGCTGGTTTGGTGATAGTGGTGGGGGAACTTTAGAAGAAATGCAAAAGACTGTGGGCAATTATATTATTTCAATCCACGCCCTCCGCGAGGAGGACGACCTTCGCCGAGAATTGTTGAAATAATCGAACATCCCGATATTTCAATCCACGCCCTCCGTGAGGAGGACGACTGCTTGTTTTCGATTATCTGATAAAGGTAAGCATCATTTCAATCCACGCCCTCCGTGAGGAGGACGACTTGCATATACAAGGTACGGTTTTCTCTATTCCGTAATTTCAATCCACGCCCTCCGTGAGGAGGACGACTGCCGGTCTTTGTC
>JAGBCL010000113.1 GCA_018110825.1 Oscillospiraceae bacterium | reverse complement strand
GTATGGTTTACTACTGTACTTTCCTTCCAAACGTTCCAGTGGAACGTTTGGGACGTACTTTATTTTTATCGCTATACGAAAGCAGCAACTTCGTTGCTGTTAGGAAATTTCTCTCTTGCAGAAATTTCCTCTTTTGAAGCTGTCGCTTCAAAATTCACCTTTTAGATGCGCTTCTAAGGCGGCACTGCGGTGCCAAGCAGGTATTTCGTCCGTTGCGACGGACGATTTAGGGGCGTTGCCCCTAAAAACCCCACCAAAGGGAGCACCGCTCCCTTTGGAATCCCATAGCCGAACGCTTGCGTTCGGTTTTGCTCCGCTAGCACTAATAGTTATTGTTACGCTAAATTATAATTTACTTTTCTTTTATTGTATGCTATAATATTTATAATAACTTTCTCGGAAAGGATTGCTTTTTATGAAAATAAGATTTTACAACGCTTCCGTACTGACTGAGGCAGGGAAAGATATTTTCTGCGGCGAGGTGCATACTGACGGTGACAAGATTACTTACGTCGGCACTGAAAAGGGAAACGGACAGTTTGACCGTGAGGTAAATCTCTGCGGCAATCTTATTATGCCCTCTTTCAAAAATGCACATACTCACTCCGCTATGACTTTTCTTCGCTCATATGCTGATGACCTGCCCCTTAATGACTGGCTTTTCAAGCAGGTTTTCCCGATGGAGGACAAGCTTACTCCTGATGATGTTTACGAATTGACAAAGCTTGCGGCTCTTGAATACTACTCAGGCGGCACAACTGCGGCTTTCGACATGTATTTCTTCCCTGACTCAATTGCTCAGGCGGCAATTGACACGGGTCTGCGTCTTGTGCTCTGCGGTGCAGTTTCGGGCGGTGACAATCAGTCTGACTATGACTCTGCGTTGTCACGTCTTGAGGATTACTATACACGCTTTAACAGCCTTAATCCGCTGGTTTCCTTTAAGATGGGATTTCACGCTGAGTATACAACTCATATTTCTATACTTAAAGGAATTGCTGAACTTGCTAAAAAATACAAGCAGCCTCTTTATACACACAACAGCGAAACCGCTAATGAGGTGCAGGGCTGCATAGAAAGACACGGTATGACTCCTACTGCACTTATGGAGAGCCTCGGTATGTTTGAGTACGGCGGCGGCGGTTTCCACTGCGTACACATGACCGACGAGGATTTGGATATTTTCAAGAAGCGTGGACTTTACGTTGTAACAAATCCTTGCTCTAACTGCAAGCTTGCAAGCGGAATTGCTCCACTTGCAAAGATAAACGAAATGGGTATCAATCTTGCAATCGGTACGGACGGACCTGCAAGCAACAACGCTCTTGATATGTTCCGTGAGATGTATCTTGCTTCCGTGCTTCAAAAAGTCCGTGAGAATGACGCTTCCGCAATGCCTGCGGGTGCTGTACTCCGTGCGGCAACAAGCGGCGGTGCACTTGCTATGGGGCTTACCGACTGCGTGACACTTTCCGAGGGCAGCAAGGCTGATATGGTTGTTATTGATATGAACAGACCGAATATGCAGCCTGTTAACAACGTGCAGAAAAACCTTGTTTTTGCAGGCACACGCGACAACGTGAAGATGACCGTTGCAAACGGCGTGATTGTTTACGAGGACGGCAAGTTCCCGACCCTTGATACTGAAAAGATTTACGCTAAGGCTAATGAGATTATGACAGCAAAAAAGAATTCGTAATTAAAACAAACGCAAGCGTTTGTTTACGGGTTTTTTCGCATTGCGAAAAAACACCGTGGTTTGTAAGATTAGTAAAAAATTGTATAAAGGAGAAATGATTATGAGTATTCTTGTTTTAGGCGGAGCAGGCTACATCGGCTCCCATACTGCACTTGAACTTGTGAAGGCAGGTCACGACGTTGTTATTGCCGACAGCCTTGTAACAGGCTACAGAAGTGCTGTTCCCGAAAAGGCACGCTTCTATCAGGGCGACCTCCGTGATTTTGACTTCCTCGACAAGCTTTTTCAGCAGGAGAAAATCGACGCTGTAATTCACTTTGCGGCTTATTCCCTTGTTGGCGAGAGCGTTACAAATCCGCTGAAATATTATGACAACAACCTCTACGGCACCAAGGTGCTCCTTGAAGCAATGGTAAAGAACAACGTGGGTAAAATCGTGTTCTCCTCAACAGCCGCTACATACGGCGAGCCTGAGAATATTCCAATTCTCGAAAGCGACCGCACCTGCCCAACAAATCCATACGGTGAAACAAAGCTTGCTATGGAGAAGATGTTCAAGTGGACAGCCGAAGCTCACGGTCTGAGATACGTTTCCCTCCGTTACTTCAATGCTTGCGGTGCTGATGAAAGCGGTACAATAGGGGAGGCACACAACCCCGAAAGTCACCTCATTCCGCTTATTCTTCAAGTGCCAAACGGCAAGCGTGAAACAATCTCCATTTACGGCACTGATTACGACACACCGGACGGAACCTGTATCCGTGACTATATCCATGTTACCGACCTTGCGCAGGCTCACATTCTTGCTGTGCAGTACCTCAACAACGGCGGTGAGAGTGACATTTTCAACCTCGGCAACGGCGTAGGCTACTCCGTTCGTGAGGTAATCGAAACCGCAAGAAAGGTTACTGGTCACCCAATCCCTGCAACAGAAACTCCAAGACGTGCAGGCGACCCTGCAAGACTTGTTGCGTCCAGCGAAAAGGCAAAGAAAATCCTCGGCTGGAAGCCTGTTCATGACAGCCTTGAAGAAATCATTGCAAGTGCATGGAACTGGCACAAGAATCATCCTGACGGATATGCTGAAAAGTAAAAAAAGAAACTCCGCTTCGTTCCTGAAGCGGAGTTTTGTTGTCTGATTTGATTTTACGCAGACCTGAGAACAGCGTATGTATACACAGCAGGAAGTGCAGCGATAAGAAGGTCACCGATTGAAAACGTTCTGCCTACAAGTGCAATGATAAGGGAAAGTCCGCAGATAATTGTCATAGCAACTCCGTAGCCGAAAGCTCTGCGGTTTGAAGCCTGACCACCGTCGAAGCCGTAAAAAGCCATTATGCCAAAGCCTCCGCAGAGTACTGCTGCGCTGAGCACGTTGCCGATAAAGCCGATAAACGTGCCTCTTGCGATAAATGTGAACAGAGCGAGGTCAACTATCAAGCCGTTGCTTGTAAAAAGGCCCTTCAAGCTGAAAATAAGAGCGGCAACGGAAATGACAGCGGAAAGTGCGGAACATGCGGTTACAACTTTTTTCATAATCAACATTCCTTTCATAGCTTGGTTTTTTTGTAAGGCGTTCCATGAACATCCTTATGACGTGGGAGATAACATCTCTCACCTCGTAAGGATTTGCAAAGACAGTGCCTTTTCTTTGGGTAGATGTGCGTATAAAAACAAAACGCCGAGACTATTGCCTCGACGAATTTCACACTTATAAGAGCTTACGCTCAAAATAAAAATGGAGCGGATTACGGGGCTCGAACCCGCTACCTCCACCTTGGCAAGGTGGCGCTCTACCAGATGAGCTAAATCCGCATAAATGGAGCGACATTGAAAAGTGCCGCATTACTGTACTTTGAGACAAACCGAAGGTTTGTTTTGGTGCCTCCGGACGGAATCGAACCATCGACACGGGGATTTTCAGTCCCCTGCTCTACCGACTGAGCTACAGAGGCATCTTCGCGGTACAGCTACCATATATAATTCCTCGAAGGAATTGTGGCGACCTGGATGGGACTCGAACCCACGACCTCCGCCGTGACAGGGCGGCGTTCTAACCAGCTGAACTACCAGGCCAAAAATGGTGGGAACAATAGGGCTCGAACCTATGACCCCCTGCTTGTAAGGCAGGTGCTCTCCCAGCTGAGCTATGCTCCCATCTTTGTTGTCGTTCTGTTTACCAGCGACTTATATATCTTACAACAAAACGCGCCAAAAGTCAAGGGGTTTTTTCAAAAAAATATCATTATCGTCGTATTGCACAATTACAGTATATATTGCAAATCTGCTATTATTACATAATGCACTAAAAATGCGGAATGTTACCACAAAAATAACATTCCGCATGAATTTATATATTGCAGTATCTGTCAAAATAACAGACTACTTTTGTAAAAATGCCTTTTTGAGCATTACCGCAGATTTCAACAGCAGAGATTTCACAGTTTGCTCCGTCAGGAAAAACAAATCTGTCACGAAGCTCTTCTCCGTTATAACCCAGATAGGAAGCAAACCTTGCCTTACAGCCTCTTTCGGTAAAATTAAGCTTATACTGCAAGCCGAGATGGTCAAGGGCAACATACTGTCTGTCGTACGGGACATATTTATGGCGGATAATTCCCCTCTCCTCAGAAAAACCGTCGCTGTAGTGATAGGTGTAGCTTCCGTTCACGTCCTTCATGTGGTAATCACTGACCATTCTGGAATAATTACCGATGATTCCTTCTTCGAAAATTCTGTCAGTGGTAATTACAAGAGGATTGTCAGCAGGGGAAAGTCTTACTTCATTAAGCTTCCCGATATAGGGGTAATCCTCATAAAGGGTAAGTCCAAGACAGGTAATAGCCGTCCATTGGCTGTCGTGTTCCTTAACATAGATATAACGCACCGTTTCGCTGTTGCTTTGCCAGGTAACATTCGGAACAATCAGATTATTGCTCATAAGGCTGTCCAGGGAAACCAGCGTAAGCGTTCCGGGTTCAATTTCATTTTGTGCAAGCATTGAGGAAAATCCTCTTGATGTGATTTTAAGCAGGCTTCTTCCACAGCTTCTGACCACCGAAACCGAGTCGGTAATGCCGCTGTGCAAATCCTTGCCGCCTACAGAAAAATCCACCTTCACAACATCGCTCTGCACGCACTCCGTTTCAGCAGTAACCGTAAGACTGCTGTACGGTGTGTAACGCTCTTTTACGCAGCGGAATCCGATTATCTTATCCGTTTCAAGAATTGTTCCGTCCTTGAAAAACAATTTCAGCAGCACGTTCACGCTTCCACCGCCTTTTCCGAAACAGCAGCCTCGCAGGCAAATTCTGCGGTAACAACCTCCGATTGTCCGCTTTTGCCCTTGCAGGTGTAAGAAACAAGAACTGCTTCCTTGAAAATCATTCCGCCGTACTCAAAATCAACAGCGGTAGCATTAAGCAGAAGTCCGTCAAGCAAATGCGTGCACGGATTTTCTGCTGTACCCGAAACGGTAATCCTTGCAGATTTTCCTCCGCCGTTATACAAAGCGGCACTTCCGTTTGTAAGCACGGTTTCACCGACTGCGGCATTTCTTGCAAAGGAATATTCCTCTACAAAAATTTTCACACCGCCGAACTTTGCACAATATTTATCAGCCGCAAATTCCATAGCCGCACCTCTTTACGTCAAAAAATATTTCGCAGTAAACCCTGTCGGTTCTGACCTCGTACTGCACTTCGGAAATTTCTGCTCCGAAAATTTCTTCCCCGCAGTTCATAACCGCAGGAACAATTACCTTTTCAGCGCAAGTCTGAACCGCTGTTCCGTCCGAACCGAAAGCCTGAACCGTAACTCTCACCTGCACCGAAACATCCGCCGAGCCGCCATGAAGCTTTTCAAAGCTTATTTTTCTTATTCCCGCATAAGCGGAAACAGACCTGCTTGCCTTGCTGTATCCCGCAAGACGGCAGTATTCACGTTCGCACACGATATCTGCCGAATTTACTGCCGTGATAATGCTGTCAAGAATATTCTGCATCGCCTCACTCCATTCTTGCGAAAACAAAACTGTCATCAGAAATTGTTCCCGTGCATATTGATTCATATTCCTTGTAAAGGCGGCGTGCGTACTCAAGACGTGCCGAGTAATCCTGCTCCTGAGGAACAGCACCCGTTCTCGTCAGGGCAAGCCGTTCACGCACAGCCTTTATTTCAAGGGTGCGGCAAAGCGTTTCAGCCGCCGCAAGATAATGCACCGCAAGGCTGTTTTCGCTGCCGATAATGCGTGATGATGTGTGCTCGGCAGCAAGCTCCGCAATCGGGAGAAATTCATCAGCGTCAGGCTCGTTGTAGAAAAATCTGAAGAGCGTAAACACCTTTTCAATTTCAAGCGTCATAGTCAGCCACCTCACATTTTATACTCGTCGCAATTTATCGTGACCTTTCCCGCCGATAAACATCTGCAAAGCTCATCAAGCTCCTCATCACCAAGGGATTCCTTTACGCAGTCAAAAAGCTTCTTCGCAACCCCGTCAGGATTTTTCAGCATAAGTGCACGGTTTATTGCCGCTTCCTTTTCGCTTCTCGGAACAACATTTTTCTTGTCCTCATCAAAGCTTTTTGTTACGCCTGCACAAACCTGAGCAGGTACCGCAACAAAACTCCATTCGTAAGCGTCGGAAATATCATCAAGAGTAATAAAGCAACGCTTTCCGTCATATTTTCTTCCCTTGACATGACGGCATGGCTTAACCCTTCTGTCAGCACCGCATACCGAGCAAATCTGCTTCTCAGCCGAGCAGGACACGGAAACTTCCTTCTTGATACCGCCGTCAATTTCACGTATAAGGTCAGCATTCGAGTCCGTTCTCACCATGTAAGCATATCCCTTGAGGTAAGCGTACTTCTCACCGATGGAATTGGTTTTGTCCTCTTCAACAACCTCCGTCATGAAAATTCTTGCAGTCTGATTTTCACCCTTTGGATTGTGGTCGAAAATTCCCGTTACACCGATGAATTTTTCCGCAAGCTTATCAAGTGCCTCACGGGAAAAACGTTCGTTATCGCGGTCAATTTCGTTGTCGCAAAGGGTCACGGGAAAGATGTAAACCTCATCAGCAGTATGCTCACGGCGGGTAAACTTGTTCAGCTGTTCAAGTAAATTTTTTTCGTCCATTGGTTTAATCAAATCCTTTCGTAAATTATAATTTGTCTGAATGTGAAAAGTGGAATGTGAAATGAGGAATTAATGTTGTCGGCTTTGCCGACAATTTAAAAATCGTCCGCCAAAGGCGGGCACAATAATTTCACTTTCCTCATTCCTAATTCCACATTTGC
>JAGBCL010000112.1 GCA_018110825.1 Oscillospiraceae bacterium | reverse complement strand
TCGGCACTTGAAAATCAGATGCAATGGTATGAAGATACTGCAAAGCGTTTTCCGAATTGGGAAGTCGTAGGCAGATACATAGACGAGGGTATCACAGGTACTCAGGCAAAGAAAAGACCCTCGTTTATGAGAATGATTGCTGACGCCGAAAAAGGAGTATTTGACCTTATTGTTACTCGTGAGGTGTGCCGTTTCGCAAGAAATACCGTTGACACTCTCACCCATACCCGTGCATTAAAGGGACGTGGAATTGAAGTGTTCTTCGTTGACGATAACATCTGGACTATGGACGGTGACGGTGAGCTTCGTCTGACAATTATGGCTACACTTGCTCAGGAAGAAAGCCGTAAGGTATCTGAGCGTGTTCGTGCAGGACAGCGTATCAGCCGTGCCAATAAACAGCTTTACGGAAGTGGTAACATCTTAGGCTATGACAGAAAGCCCGGAGAAACCTACACAATAAATCCCGAACAGGCTGAAACTGTTCATATGATATATGACCTTTATGAAGAAGGCTACGGTACGCTGAAAATCGCAAAGATTTTAATGGAGCGTAAACGCCTTACAGCTACGGGAACTACCAAATGGACTTGCCACAATGTAGGTCGCATTCTTCAAAATGCTACTTACAAGGGATATATCGGCTATAATAAGTCGTACAGCAATAATTACCTTGAACAGAAGCGTATCCATAATCTTGACAGAGATACCTATGAATATGTCAAGGGCGATTTTGAGCCGATTATTACCGAAGAACAGTGGGACAGATGTCAAGCTATCCTCAAAGAAAAGCGTAAAACCACGCTTGTTGAGAACGGTGAGGAAAAGAAAAAGAGCAACCGTACTTCCAGAGACATTTGGGTAAAGAAGTTACGCTGCTCTTGTGGTTCATCTTTCAGGAAAAACCGTTATCACAAAAACAAAGACGGTGTTGTGTCATACAATTACGTCTGCTACAATCAGGTGAATAACGGTAAGGCTTCTCAGCGTGAGAAGATGGGACTTGAAACTGACGGATACTGTAACGAACATTCCGTTACCGATTGGAAAATGGAAATGATGGCAAAATACTTCCTTAATGAAGCTTGGAAAAATCGCAAAGAGGATTTGTTGATTGCCCTTGAATACATTAAGAAGTATTATACCGACGCTACACGAAACAATACTCAGCACAGCGAATTATTCCTTGACGCACAGATTGACAAGGCTGAAAAGAAGCTAAAAAATCTTATTGACCTTTTTACTGACGGTCAGATTAGCAAGGAAGAATTTTCTGAGTTTAAAGCAACCTATTCTGCGGACTTACAGAAGTTCAAGGACGAAAAAGCAAGATGTGGAGAACAACAGGAACTCTTTGAAAACTGTATGTGTGATATGACAGCAGTTTCTCAGGCTCTCGCAGGAATGGTGGATATGAGTTCACCTGAATATTCTTCCGACCTCTTTAACGAAATCGTAAATTCTATATTGGTTGAAAATAACCGTTTTGTATGGAATTTCAGCTATAATAAAAATGCCAACACAGATATGAATATCAGCGTTGACGGAAATAAGAGATGCCCTGTAATTTCGATTGACGGCGAAATTATGGGGACTCCTTCGGGAGTCCCCGATTTTTTACATATATCAGAGGATAATTCTTTGAATTTACCTGCGGAAATCCGCAATAATCCGTTGTTTGCCAAAAACTTATCCCTAATACTCCACCTGCACACACAGGCGGAGATAACTCAATCTAATTTTCGTACCTAAAATATACAATTTTTATTATATCACAGAATTCGTCAAATTGCAATAAAATCCAACTTTATTCAACGTTACATTTATTAAACAACGAGGAAATGATAGATATAAGACTGACTTTACACCCTATTTTCTAATTAGCCCCCTATACTCCTCAAAATCAATCTCGCCATTTTCCGCCTTACTTCTGAGTTCAAGAGCATAATCTGCCCACTCAGCAAATTCAGCTTGAGTCATTTTCTTTTTAAGGTATCGGGCATAATGCTGCTTGTAAGCCTTGTTATAAACATTCCAGTAAGGATTGGTCTTGATTTTATCGGCATATTTCTTTCTGTGTCCCATATCACGGCATACTCTGCCGTCCATACCCTCTATTTCTCTTGTGCAGTAATCAGAGAACAGACCTGCCGTAAGCAGAAAATATTTGCCGCAGTATCCGCATTTCTTCGGCAGATAATGTAACTCCAGTCCCTTGAATAATTCAATATACAGATACCCTCCGAGTGTTGTGAAAGTGTAATACTGACACAATTCGGGGGATTTCTTTTTCCACAG
>JAGBCL010000111.1 GCA_018110825.1 Oscillospiraceae bacterium | reverse complement strand
GAAATATCAGGCTTCTTTTCCGCTGCCATTGAAGCGTTTTCAATGGCATTATCGTCAATGTTTAGAAGCGTATTCAGTTCAGCAAGTCGAGCAAGCTTTTCTGTAAGCTCCGCTTCTTGAGGGAATGGCTTTCCAAGTTCAGCCTTTGCCGTGTTTAACTGTTCGTTAAGGGTTTCAAGCTGTTCTTGACTATTCTCTAAACGCTTTTCAATGGAATCTAAGGCGTTGTCAATACGGAGAATATTACCGCTTTCGGAAGTGCCAAGCGTTACCGTGTAGGACATTTCACGCTGTAATTCAAGGTGGAACTCCTGAGCAAAACTGTCATACGAAAGGGACATATCAAATCCCTTATATGAGCCGATTTCAAGGCTTTCCTTTGATTTCACTTGCTTGCAAGCAAGGAGGATAGCTTTGCCCGCTTCTTCTTTGTCGGTAAAGGTCTTATTGAGTACCGTCATAGGAGCGATACCCTCGGTTACGATAGGCTGTGCCTTGACGTGTGCAAGGTCAGACTTGTAGCCTTCGATACGCTGTTCCGTCTTTGCAATCCTTTCGGGGAAATGCTTTCTAACGCTATCCTCAATGCTATACTGCTGTGAGGTATGGTTGGCTTTTGATACTTTGAGCTTTGTTACAGCTACATCCAAGTCCATTTTCTCCTTGATTAAAGGATTTCCTGCACAGAGAGCCTTTACCTCTGCATAAGAGAGTGTTGCTTCGTCCACATCTTCGCAGGAACGCACGGGGGATTTACTTGACATAATCTGTGAAATAAATCTCTGCTTGTTCTCAATCGTCTGATAGAGGTAAGCGTCGAAGGTCGCTTCGGTCATATATCGGTAAACCTCAACTTCCTTGTTTTCGTTACCCTGACGGATAATTCTGCCTTCTCGCTGTTCGAGGTCGCTTGGTCGCCAAGGACAATCAAGGTGATGAAGTGCTATGAGCTTATCCTGAATGTTCGTACCTGCACCGCACTTTGCCGTTGAGCCGAGCAGAACTCTGACTTTACCTTGCCTTACCTTTGAGAAAAGCTCTTTCTTTTTTGCTTCGCTGTCCGCTTCGTGAATAAAGGCGATTTCCTCTTTCGGAACGCCCTTTGCAATGAGCTTATCACGAATATCGTCATAGAGATTGAATGAGCCGTCGTTTTTCGGTGTCGAAAAGTCGCAAAAAACGAGCTGTGTTGACTTCTTATCATCATTCTTTTGATAGATGTCAAAGACATTCGCAACACAGGTATTAACCTTTGAGTTCGGGTCGTCAGGGAGCAGAGGGTCAACAAGTCGCTGGTCAAGTCCGATTTTACGCCCATCATTTGTGACCTTAAGCATATTATCTTCTTCCGGCTGTACCTTTTTATCGTGAATATCCTTTGCTCTGTCCGAAAGAGCTGCAACCATATCCTTTTGAATATCACTCGGCTTTACAACAACATTGTGGAAATGTGCTTCAGGAACAGGGAGATTAAGCATATCCGCTGTCTTTATATCTGCACATTCCTTGAATACATTGATGAGTTCAGGGAGATTGAAGAACTTTGAAAACCTTGTTTTCGCTCTGTATCCCGTGCCTTCGGGAGCAAGCTCAATCGCTGTAACAGCTTCACCGAAGTTTGCCGCCCAAGCATCGAAATTGTGCATACCCATTTCTTTGAGCTTGTCAGCCTGCAAGTATCTCATCATCGTGTAAAGTTCTGTCATACTGTTGCTGACGGGAGTTCCCGTCGCAAAGACGATACCCTTACCGCCCGTGATTTCATCAAGATACTGACATTTCATATAGAGGTCAGCCGACTTCTGAGCCTCCGTCTGTTGAATACCTGCTACATTACGCATTTTGGTGTAGAGAAACAGATTTTTGAATGAGTGAGCTTCGTCCACAAACATCTTGTCAATACCGAGTTCCTCAAAGGTAACAACATCGTCCCTCTGAGGATTTTCAATGAGCTTTTTAAGCTTTGCTTCAAGGTTACGCTTGGTCTTTTCGAGCTGTTTTACTGAAAATCTTGCACTTTGCGACCTACCGAGAGTTTCAATACCTTCGGTAATTTCGTTAATCTGTCTGCGTATCATTCGTTCCTGTCGTTCAGCCGATACAGGTATCTTTTCAAGCTGTGAATGTCCGATGATAACTGCGTCGTAATCTCCCGTTGCAATCTTTGAGCATAAACGCTTACGGTTTTTGGCTTCAAAGTCCTTTTTCGTTGCAACAAGGATATTAGCGGCAGGATAGAGCCTTAAAAATTCTGCTCCCATCTGCTCTGTAAGGTGATTTGGCACAACAAAAAGCGACTTAGTACATAAACCAAGTCGCTTGCTTTCCATAGCAGAAGCTACCATTTCAAAGGATGACGATAGGTAACTCT
>JAGBCL010000110.1 GCA_018110825.1 Oscillospiraceae bacterium | reverse complement strand
GATTTATCTTTCACAGAAATTTGAAAAAGATGTTATTTATACTGAAAAGCAAATAAACGAAATTCTCAATCGCTGGCACACTTTCGGTGATTCTGCAACATTGCGTCGCGAACTTTATACGCATAGATTTCTCAACCGCAACAAGAATGGCACGGAATACTTTATGGAGGAGCATCAGCCTACGATTGAGGAACTGGAGGCGAAGTACAGCTGATGGAAATCTTTGATTATTTCAGCAATGAACAGCTAAGCTGGATTGATAAAATCCGTGCCTGTGATTGGGGGGCGGCGAAGTTTCTTGCTGACTTGCTGGAACAGAACAAATTTCATAATGTTCTCGGAAACGGCAGTCTGTTTATTATGGCTGACGGTGAAAAGCTTGTATCCTTCTGCACGCTTACTCAACGTGACTGCATTAAAGATGATGATATGTTTCCGTGGGTTGGATTTGTGTTCACATCACCTGAATATCGTGGAAAGCGGTACAGCGGTGAGATTATAAATACAGCTTGTAAAAGAGCGTTTTTGCAAGGCTTTGAAAAGGTTTACCTTGCAACAGACCATATTGGCTTGTATGAGAAATACGACTTTACATATATGGAAAGTCGCATTGATATATACGGTGAAGAAAGCAGGATTTACTGCCGACAGCTAATGGAGTGATATTATGAAAAAACTATACATTGTTGAGGGACTTCCGTGTTCGGGCAAAAGTACAACTTCTGCTTTTATTGCTGAAGAATTGAAGAAAAAATACAAAATCTGCTATGTTGATGAAGGGACAGGAAATCATCCTTCAGATTATGAATTTCACGCCTTTTTAAGCAATGCGGATTTGCAGAATTTTAATGAGTATGAACAGGCGAATATCAGGCTTGAAGCAGAGAGAAAGTGTGACGGATATATTGTTCCGATTTCTGTATTCTGCGGAGATTTATTCAAGAAGCTGCTGCAATTCAAGGTTTATGATTTCCTTCCGTGGGAAACTGAATATCCCGTTATGCTTGACAAATGGCGTAGTTTTACAGACGGTGCAGATTATAATACCGTGTATATTTTCAACTGTGTATTGCTGCAAAATCCTATGTGTGAAACTATGATGAGATTTAATTTTCCTATTGGAAAATCACAGGAATACATAGAAAAAATAGTAGAAATCATTAAGCCGCTTGAGCCTGTTGTGATTTATCTAAAAAATGATGATATAAGAAACTCGGTTGAAATGGCGGCAAAGGAGCGTAACGGTTGGCTTGACGGGGTTATTGATTATCACGTTAACGGTGCTTACGGAAAAAGCATAAATGCACAGGGCTTTGATGGATATATAGCTTGTCTTGAAGAAAGGCAAAAAAGAGAGCTTGAAATTCTATCACGGCTCGATATTGAAAGTGTTGTGATTGATAATCCACATAGGAATTGGAATAATTCTTATGGAGTAATTAAGGAGTACATATTATGATAAGAAAAATGCAGAAAGGCGATATACCTGTCTGTGTAGAAATTCTCTGTGCGGTTTACAACAACGAAATGTGGCAATGTCATTGGACAATGAAAACAGGCGTTGCTTATCTTGAAGATTATTTTGAGGCAAAGAAATTTGTTGGTTTTGTTATTGAAGAAGATGGAAAAACTATTGGTGCGATGTTTGCCCATGAAAAAATCTGGTGGAACAACAGCGAGCTTTATGTTGATGAAATGTTTATTATTCCCGAAATGCAAAGAAGCGGCTATGGCAGTATGCTGATAAATGCGGCTGAGGAATATGTGAATGAGCATAAGCTTGCGGGACTTACTCTCTGCACGAACAAGTATGCACCTGCACCGAATTTTTACCGCAAGAACGGATTTACCGACAACGAATTTATTATGTTTATGTATAAGGAGAATGAACAATGATACTGGGTTGAAGATTTGCTGACGGAATATGAACGTGTCAAGAAACTGGATATCGGTGAGATGACGGATATACTTGAAGCGTATCCTACATATAATTATTTTGATCTCATTGACCCCGACAGGAATGTTATTGAGGTGACGGGCGGATATCATATCTGTCAAAGCTGCGGAATGGAAATGCGCAATTGTGATTTTGGCAAAAATGCCGACGGAAGCATTAATATGGATTACTGCAAGTATTGTTATCCCAACGGTAAATTCGGCAAAGACGAAACTATGGAAGAAATGATTGAAAGTTGTATTCCTTTTTATGTCGATGAGCGATTTAAGACTGCTGAAGAAGCCCACACTTATTTAGCAAAACTTTATCCTAATCTTAAAAGATGGAAGATTTAGTTGAGAGTGGCTCGTTTATGGTACGTTCAGAAAAATCAAATTTCACTTGACAAACAACAAGAATGGCTGTATAATTATAGTTGATATAAATCATGTGTTGCATATCAAATTCTACAGAAAGCGAGGTAATTAAGATGACCTATACAATGATAAAAAACGAAAACAGAATGAGCAGAATTACCTCGGCAATATTGAAGTAACCATTTTTGCATGAAAATGATTATGCCGCAGCGGATTTTGCTGCGGCTTTTTTGCGCCCATAATTACTGGGCTGTCTTTTCTATGCCGCAGCTTTGTTTCTCGGGTATTGCCGAGGTTATGCTCAAAGAAAAAACAGGCTTTAATTTGAAAGGAATGGTTATTACAATGATTAGTAAAAACAAAATCACATTTGAAAAATTCAGAGAACTGCGAAAGGAAGAATTGACTATGGAAAATGTAAGAAACGTATTTATTCAGCAGATACACAAGCCTGCAAGAAAGGTTATTATCAAGCGTGAAAAAAAAGCAGACGAATACTTTGCGTACTGCGAAGAAGTTGGTTGCGATGTGTGGGGTATGCTTATGAGTATGGATTCCCTCTGCAGCGAACCTGTGTGCCTTTGGCTTACGGAGAAGTACAGAAAACCTGATACTTCGGTTTATGTTCAGGGTGTGGAAGTGCCTGCCGATTATAGCGGTGAAATTCCTGACGGTTTTGATATAATTGACCTGCCCGAATGTGACTATATTATGTTTCAGGGCGAGCCTTTCAATGAAGAAGATTACTGCGAGGCGATAATGGCTGTTCAGCAGTCTATGGAAAAATACGAGCCGTCGGTAATCGGCTTCAAGTGGAATGATGACGAACCGAGAATTCAGCTTGAGCCTATCGGTGAACGTGGGTATATTGAGATG
>JAGBCL010000109.1 GCA_018110825.1 Oscillospiraceae bacterium | reverse complement strand
GTTTTACAGTGACGGAATATCAGCAGTGCTGACAGACCCGAATAGCATGCACTTTGACATTTTCAGTGATGAAGCAGGCGGTGGTATTTCTGAAGGAAATGATTTCTTTGCAGTAAGTATTGATGGAATGCCTGCACAAGGCTAAAAAGGATTATGCTGTGAATTTTGAAAATACCTCTTGACAAAAAGAAGAAAATATGTTAGGATAACATTGTTACGTAACGCTGTTATGCAGGAGGTTCACTATGGGAAACGATAAGGAAACCCGTGACAAGCTTATTCAAAGCGCAAAGGCAGAGTTTATGGATAAGGGCTATAATAAAGCCTCCCTCCGCTCAATCTGTGCAAATGCGGGAGTTACAACGGGTGCATTGTATTTTTTCTTTAAGGACAAGGCGGACCTGTATAAAGCTATCGTAGGTAAGCCTGTTGACGAGCTTTTTGAGATTATGCAGGCTCATTTTGATGAGGACGATGAAATTATCCTGAGTCCCGATTATGATGTAAATGATGATGACCACAGCGAAGTTGCACAGCTGCTTATCCATCATATTTACAGCAATTATGACGCAGCAATTCTTCTGCTTACCAAATCGCAGGGGTCGGAATACGAAAACATCGTTGACCGTATAGTTGATTTTACTGAAAGCAAAAGCATTGAAACAATGGAAAAGATTGCTGAAAGTAAAGGAAAAAAGAAAAAGGTCAACAGATATATGCTTCACCTTGTAATACATGTTGTTGTTGATTCATTTGTTCATCTTGTTACCCATGAGCCTGACGAGAAAAAGGCACTTGCTAACATCAGAAAAGTATTTAAAATGACTATGCACAACTGGACAGATACCGTTTTTGACTAAAAAACAAACCGCTAAGGCGGTTTGTTTTATAAACATAACATAACACCGTTATGTTATGCAGACTATGTATTTTAAGCCGAAAGGCTTTTTTAAATAACACAAACATAACATCGTTATGTTCATGGAGGTAATAATATGTATCTTGAAATCAAAGATGTAAAGAAAAGCTATGGCAACGACTCCAACTACATTCAGGTGCTGAAAGGCATTACAACAGGACTTGAAAAGGGTCAGATGTGTGTAATTCAGGGCACAAGCGGCAGCGGCAAATCCACACTTCTAAACTGCATAGGCGGACTTGATGAGATGGACAGCGGTTCGGTAAAGGTTGACGGAAAGGAAATTTTCGGATTGAAGCCTGATGCACTTTCCGATTATCGACGTGATAATTTAGGATTCATTTTTCAGTTTTACAACCTTGTGCCCAATCTGACGGTGCGTGAAAATATACTTGTGTGCGAGTATCTTGCAGAAAATCCGCTTGATGTTGATGAACTGCTGAAAACGCTGGGACTTACCGAGCATCAGAACAAGTTTCCGTCACAGCTTTCAGGTGGCCAGCAGCAGAGGTGTGCAATTGCAAGAGCGCTTGTGAAAAATCCTAAACTTCTTCTTTGCGATGAACCTACTGGTGCACTGGACAGCAAAACTTCACGTGATATACTGGTGCTTCTTGAAAAAATCAACGAGAAGTACGGTACAACAATGCTTATCGTAACACACAACAATTCCATTAAAAATATGGTACATAAGGTAATTATCGTCAAGGACGGACTTGTGAAAGAAGAATATCTCAACGAAACGAGAGTCCCTGCGGCCGAACTGGAGGATTTGTGATGAACAAGGTGCTTAATAAAAGAATACTACGTGACCTTAAAGCAAACTTTGCACGCTACCTTGCGCTGCTGCTGATGATTATTGCGGGTATGTTTATCATAATCGCAATTGTGGGTGCGGCGGAAACCATTATTACAGGCACAAACAAACTTGTCATAGAGAATAATGTTGAGGATGGTCAGTTCAGCGTGTTCCTGCCCCTTACGGAGAAACAGGAAAATGAACTTACTGACAGCGGTGTGACAATCGAGAAAATGTTTTCCGCAGATATTAAATTGTCAGACGGGTCAACACTGCGTCTTATGAAAGTCCGTGAGAAAATCAATCTTATTCAGCTTGACAATGGCATCTTGCCTGCTCAGACGGGTGATGCTGTAATTGAAAAACGATACAGTGAGGAACATGGAATTGCCATCGGTGACAGCATTGAAATCAGTGGTGTAAATCTTACGATAACAGGTATCGGAACTGTTCCTGAGTATGACAGCCCTATGAATAAGCTTTCTGATACGGCGGTTGAAAGCAGTCTTTTCGGACTTGTATTTGTAACGTCTGAGCAGTATGACGAAATACTTTCGGCTAATCAGATTGTTGAGGAATACTGTTATGCTTATTGTCTTAATGATAAGCTTACACACGATGAACTGAAAGAAAAAATCAAAGCACTTGAGTTTGATTACACAGATGTTGAGGATAAATATTTCCATGAAATGCTTGATGATAGTATTGGCAGAAAAGAGGAGTTGCAGGAGGGTATTAATGAACTTTGCGATGGTGCAAAAAAACTTTCTGATGGTATTGCTTCGGCAGGTTTTGAGGGTACGGAAATTCACCGAAGAGCAGTTGAATTATACGACGGAACAACCAAACTCAAAGATGAAACCGACAAGCTTCTTGACGAATTCTTCGAGGTTGATATTGACAATCTTACTTCATTTCTAAAAGCAGAAGATAACCCGCGTATTCTTGCTGCTGCAATTGACCTTGAGACGAACAAGAATGTGGGACTTGTGGCAGGCGTGATTATAATGATTCTGTTCACTTATGTTATTTCGGTTTTTGTAATTCACCAAATTCAGCGTGAAAGCAGCGTAATCGGTGCACTCTATGCTCTCGGTGCAAAGAAAAAAGACTTGATTCGTCACTACATAACCCTGCCTACAATCATATGCTTTATCGGCGCACTTATCGGCTCGGCAATTGGTTTCAGCAAATTCGGTATAGAACGGCAGATGACTGACAGTTATAACTATTTTTCAATTCCCGCTATACCGCCTGCATATCCGATTTACCTGATTGTCTATGCAGCGGTAATGCCGCCTGTAATTTCTGTAATTGTCAATTATATTGTAATCAGCAAACGTCTTTCGCGTACAGCATTGTCACTTATCAGAAACGAGCAGAAGATTTCTCACAGAAGCAAGGTTAACCTTGGAAATATGGGCTTTATCCATCGTTTTCAGGTGCGTCAGATGCTCCGTGAAGCAAGAACAGGAATTACCGTTGTTTTCGGTATGTTTATTTGTCTGCTGGTATTTATGCTTGGTATGAACTGTTATGTGCTATGCAACAATATCAGAGTTGAAAATGCAGAGGATACAAAGTATAGCTATATGTACACCCTGAAATATCCTGAAAAAACAGCTCCCGAAAATGCAGAAGCCTGTTATATGGAAAGTCTGTCAAAAACAAATATGGGTTACACTCTTGATGTAAATATCATCGGTATAGACAGCGATAACAAGTATTATTCCGCAAAGCCGCAGAAGGGCAGAAACAGCATTATTGCTGCTTCTTCAACAGCACAGAAATATAACCTCTCTATCGGTGACAAGTTGATTTTATCCGATGCGGCAAACGATATGGACTATGCTTTTACAGTTGACGGAATTGCTGATTATTCTGTTGGACTTTCTGTATTTATGGACATCGATAGCATGCGTGAGCTTTTCGGCAAGGACAAGGATTACTACAATATGCTTCTTGCAGATGCAAAGCTTGACATTGATGAGGGTAGGGTTTATTCGGTTACTACAAAATCCGATATTGAACAATCCGCTTCAATTTTTATTGAGCAGATGAAGGGTATGTTTACAATGCTTGTTACAATGTCGATAATAATTTTCTGCGTGGTAATGTACCTTATGATGAACGTCATGATTGACCGTGCTTCATTCGGTATTTCACTTGTGAAGATTTTCGGTTTCCGCATAAAGGAAATTCGTAAACTTTATCTTAACGGAAACGCCGTGACAGTTGCTGTTGGCGCAATTATAACCATACCACTTTCAAAGCTGATTATGGATGCAATATATCCCAGCTTCATCGCACAGAATACCTGCGGATTCAATCTGCATTTTTCATGGTATCTGTATGCTGGAATTTTCGGAGCAATAATGACTTTCTACCTTATCGTCAGTACAATACTGGTTGGAAAACTTAGAAGAATTACACCTGCTGAGTTGCTGAAAAACAGAGAATAATACAAGAACAGGCACACAGTATTTACGCTGTGTGCCTGTTTTCGTAATCCTGTGTATAATCTGCAATATTCAGTCAGATTTTGTAAATTAATATTGTGGTTAATTAATTTGAAAATGCTTTTGATTTTTCTAAAGCTTTTTGATTATTTGCCGATACATATAATATAGTTTTATTTACATACTTGTTTTTGCTATGCAGCAAAATTTGAATATATGGGGTGCACTGATGTTTATTCAGACAAATATTCCAGCGTTGAATTCAAACCGCATTTTGAATAAAAATGAAAATAAACTGAATAAAACTCTTGAAAAACTTTCCTCAGGCTATCAGATAAATCGTTCTGCAGACAACGCTGCCGGACTTGCTGTATCTGAAAAGATGCGTTCGCTGATTTTAGGTCTTGACCAGGCTGAAAAAAATACCCAGGATGCAATTTCACTTATTCAGACAGCTGAAGGTGCTCTTCATGAGGTCCATTCTATGCTTCGCCGTATGAAGGAGCTTTCTGTACAGTCGGCAAACGGAGAATATAATGACGGAGTTGACCGTGCGTCACTGCAGCTTGAATTTGAGCATATACAGGACGAAATTGACCATATTGCCAACCATACCGATTTTAACGGCATGATGCTTTTTGACGGCACGGGCGGCATGACAATGGCAGAGCTGATAGCTATACGTAAATCAAATTCCAATCCCAATATAGCTGCTCCAACCTTTGAAGAAATCATTTCAGAAAAAGGCGGCGAGCTTAAAAATATTATATATACCGAAACTGTTTACGACTTTGAAACTACACAGACCCCTGACGGTTCTCTTAATAGATTTGATGCAACACAACAGGCAATTGCTGATGAACTTCAGACATCTATTGTTCCGCAGGTTGTAAAGTCTGTTATGGACACATATAGCGCCTTTAACTATCTCTCAGGTTCAAGCATAGGTATTGGTCTGAATCTGAGAACCGATATGCCATCTTCAACTCTTGCGGCGGTTTCTTTGGGCACGGCATATACAACTGACGGAGCAGGCAACTGCACAGGCTCATATCTTTCTTACTCTTTGCAAGTAAATGTCGATGCTGTTGATTTGACTACCGAAGCAGGAAGAAGTGCGCTTGAACAGACTATTGCCCACGAAATGATTCATGCATTTATGGACGAAGCAACAACCGCAGGTATGACAGGTATAACACCGTCAGGCAGGGATGAAAATGAAAGCTTCCCTATGTGGTTTGTCGAGGGTATGGCTCAGACAGCTTCAGGTCCTGGCAACTGGACAAGGGGAGTAAGCCTTGGTCTGACAGAAAGCTCAACACCGACGGAAATTAGTACAGCCCTGAGCGGGGCAAATGCTTTGGGTACAAACAGTACTGCCGCACAGTATGGTACAGGCTATCTTGCATGTATGTATCTTGGTTACGTTGCTGCAGGTGCCGATGCTGATATGAGCAATTCCACAGGTGCAGCAGCAGATATTGCAAGCGGTGTGTCTACCGTTCTTTCCAAGCTAATAAACGGTGATTCGCTCAATTCGGTAATCAACGAAGTAACAGGCGGAAAATATGCAACGGTTTCTGCTTTCGAAAACGGTTTTGCAAATGATACCGATGCCCACGCTTTTGTGCAGCAGCTTCTTCAGTATACTTCCTCTGCTGATGCAGGAAGAAACGTAGGCGGCGGACTTATCAGCGGTAACCTTGCAGATACAAATCCTGTTCCTGACAGCGATATTTCAGGTATAAACCTTTTTGCACTCAATACTTCAAATACATCAGTAAAAAATGAGTATCCATCTGAGGTTACAATTCTTTCAGGCGGTACAACATCGACTACGGGTTCAGCACCCGTAACGGGTATAACGCCAACACCGTCCGTAACTTATCCAACAACTCTGTTCACCGTAACAGGCGGAACAGAGGGCGTAGATTGGGAATTCGATACTTCAACAGGCACACTGAATATCCTTAGTGATGCCAATCTTGAAATCAGCGGAGGTACACTTACTGACGCAAACGGTACATATTACGGAAACATTGTAATTGCTGACGGTGTGAATGCAAACATTACACTTTCTGATATAAATATCGATACATCTCAGAAAACAGGTAACGTTGCAGGTGTTTCAGTTGGCAAAAACAGCACTTCAACTATTACAATCAGGGGTAATAATACCATAAAGGGCGGCGGTTACAGTGCAGGTATCGAGCTTTCAGACAATGATGCGTCTGACGGCGAAAGTACCATTGTAATAAACAGCGAAAGTGGAAGCACACTTGATGTAACCGGCGGTACAAACGGTGCGGGTATAGGTGCAGCACGAGCAGCACATGCAGCTGCAAGTAATATTGCAATAAATGGCTCCGGTACAATCAACGCAGCAAGCGGAACCGGGTCTGCAGCAATTGGTGGCGGTTACAACAGCCATTTTGGCAACATTTCAATAAACGGTTCCGGAATTACAATTGTAGCTGAGGCGGCAAACCACGGTGCAGGTATCGGCGGCGGTTGGGTAGCAAACGTTGGAGATATCACAATTCTCGGTCAAGCAGATATTACCGCTTCAGGTATTGAGCACGGAACAGGTATCGGCGGCGGTTGCCAGGGCGATGTCGGAATTATTACAATCGGCGACAGCAGTACGAATGACAATGATATTGTTATTTCCGCAAGCGGCGGCCACGACGGTGCAGCTATCGGTTCAAGCTGGAACGGTGAGGTCGATAACATTGTAATCAATGGCGGTACAATAACTGCAACAGGCGGTGATGATGGTGCGGGAATCGGCTCCGGTCTGAACGGTGATGCCGGCTCAATCACCATAAACGGCGGTGTAATTACCGCAACAGGCAGTACAGACGCTTCAGGTATCGGTAGCGGTAAGTCGGGTACAATAGCTGAAGTTGTTATCAATGGCGGCGAGATTACAGCTGACGGCGGCTGGACTCATGACGGCGGAAACATCGGTGGATATACAGACAGAGCAGGAAAAACAAAATCTACTGTTACAATTAATGACCCTAACGGCCTGAGTATCAAGGCAGGCAGCGGTGAGGGTAAATATATTACCACAGGTACTAAGGATGCTGATGGAAATTCACTTTATGCCCTTGATGTCTCATATCTTGATGACCTTCTTGCCAATGGTAAAATAACTCTTACAGCAGACGGAAACGATGCAACATCATTGAGCTATCCGCTTGGAATTACAGTTCAGACAGATGACGGTACAACATATTCCTGGTCAGATATTCAGCATATGTCTGAAAACAATGCTTATATCTGGATGAAAGGTCAGAATGCAAAGCTTACTTTTGTGGATGCAGACGGGACATCGGGAAGTGTTGACCTGAAATTCTTTGATAATTACGGCATGTGGCGAGCAGATAAGGCAGACCTTCCGCCTGACCCACCGAAGGAACCTGGATACAACAACCCTGTTACTCCTCCTGTGGTAACACCACCGGATGTGAATGTACCTGACGGGGATAATATCTGGATTATGCAGACAGGCCCGCGTTCAAAGGATACCTTCCTTATGGATATCGGAAGAATGAATACAACCATTCTTGGCGTGGACAAGGATACTATAGATATCACAACTCAGCCGAACGCTAATAGAGCAATTGATGTTATTGACAATGCGATTGCAAAGATTTCTTTGCAGCGTGCTGATTTGGGGGCATATCAGAATCGCCTTGAACATAAGATTGATAATCTGAATGTTTCCTATGAAAATCTTCAGGCAGCAGAATCTGTAATACGTGACACAGATATGGCGAAGTATATGATGGACTTCACCAAGGAACAGATTCTTAACAATGCTGCTCAGGCAATGCTTGCACAGGCAATTGAAACTCCACAAGGCATATTAAGTCTGCTTAATTAGAAGCGGCGTACAGGATGAATGAAGCAATAAAAAGAGGGATTCAGGCTTTAAGTGCCGGAATCCCTCTTTTAAGTATGTAATTACTAATCCCATATGCCAGTTTCTTCAAGCGTAATTATTTTTTTGCAATTCGGACAGTTGATTGCAGAAGCATATTTTTCTTCGTTACATTCAGGACATTGACCGCTGACAGTGTGTGTATTGCCATTCAGTGTATAGTTTACAATCGGAATAGCGTATATATTTCCACACGAAACACACGAACATGGGATACGGTTAATTGAAATCTGCACAGCTCCATTCTGAACAGCTTCATAAAGTATTTTCTGTCCGTTTTCAGAAAGTTCTGTTAATATTGCATCAAGATTGCAGTCATTTATACCTCCACCTTCAAATATATCCTTTTCAAAACCGCATTCAGAACATGCAGCTCTTAAAATTTTACCCATAAAATTCCTCCTATAAATAATCAGCGGTAATTATATTATGGAATATTATATCATATTCTGTTTGAAAAAACAATGGATTGTTCAGGTTACTATGTAGTAAATTAACAATACAACAAAATGAAACAAATATTATCTTTGATGGTGTAATGCTTTATATCAAGCAATGTGCGGAATAAATATGCAAGGCCGAGCTGAGTAATCAGGTTGGCTTTTTTACTGCCTGAAAAAAGTCGTCCCCCGAACTCTGAGGTCCGAGGGACGATTTTCAGTTTTCATAAGTATGATTATCGCTGTCGATTTCGTTGTCTGTAATTGTGGTTCTTTCAGTCATATTATGAACAACCTCCTTGATAAGAAGCGGGAGGAATGGTTTTGTAACATAATCGTCACATCCAAGGGCAGCAAATTCGGTAGATGTTGCAAGATTCTTGTCACCTGTCATAAGAACAACAGGAGTCTGATGTTTTTGGCGAATTTGTTTCAATGTTTCAAGTCCATCCATATCGGGCATCATGAGGTCAAGCATAATAAGGTCAAAATGCTTCTGATCAAGAATTTTTACAGCATCCTTGCCGCTTTTTACCGATACTATTTTATACATCGGTTCATCTTTCATTATTTTTTTGATAAGCTTGTGATTGATAACCTCATCATCAACAGTAAGGATTCTTCTTTGCATTGAATCTGCCTGCTGCATCGTATAATCCTTATCCTCATCAATCATCTGAAGCATTATATCTGCAATGTAAGGGTCGAATTGTGTTCCACGTCCCTTTTCAATTTCGGCACGAACAACATTCTGCGGCAAAGCCTTACGATAGCTTCGGTTACTTGTCATAGCGTCATACGAGTCGGCAACTCCAAGAATTCTAGCAGCTTCAGGAATTTGTTCCCCTTCAAGTCCGTTAGGATATCCCTTGCCATCATATCGTTCGTGATGATATTTGGTAGCAAGCGAAATAAGATTACTGCCGGAAATTCCTCTGAGGATGTGATAACCTGTAACAGGGTGAATTTTTATGATATTGTATTCTTCATTGCTGAGTTTTCCTGCCTTGTTGATAATTTCAACAGGAATACGGATTTTTCCTATATCGTGAAGCAGACCTGCACGATATATTTCTTCCTGTTCAGCCTTGCTTTTTCCCATTCTTGCAGCAATCATTCTTGAATATTCAGCAACACGTTTTGAGTGACCGCTTGTATATCTGTCTTTTGCGTCAACCGCTTCACTCAGTGCAGTAACCGTTTGTACAAAAAGCTCTTTGATTGTTTTCTGTTGCTCATCAAGTACTTCTGTCTGTTCATATACTTTGTCCTGCAATTCGCCGTTGTATGCAGAAATAAGGTTTATGTATTTCCACTTTTCCGTATCTTCTGCAAATTCAAGAATATACCCGTGGCATTTCTCGTTATGAAGGATTTTGCTTATATGGCCTTCATAGTGTTTTGTATCAGTTGAAAATGCGAAAGAATAATTTGTGGTGTTGTTCTGTATATTGTTAAGAATTTCTTCAAGTTTTGGTATACCTTTTATTTTCCGGTCAACGATGCAGTTTGTAATTTCCGGGAAAATAATTTCTGCTGTTTTATTACAGCCGATATAGTTCATATGTCTGTCAACAAGGATATATCCGTTTTTCTGATGCTTGTCGATTGTGGATGCAACATTTTCTTCTATATCGTAAATTCTCACTCTGCGATGGATGTATATAAATATCAAGCCATCAAATGCGTACAGTGCCGGCATTATCTCAAAATCTGGACTGATAATCCTTCCTATGAAGAACATGCTTACATTTATAATTTCCAGTGAAATCAGCGTTTTCAGATTTTTTCTTGAAGCAGAACTTTTTCTAAATATGCTATATATAAGAACAGCAATCTGAATTATAATTGCACCATATAGAATAAGATAGAAAAGTGAGTGTCCCCAACCATAGGTATTTACAAGAATTGTTGAGTCACCATAATGCTCAATGTGATATTCGGTATAGTAATGCTTGTTGTAATCAATCGTCAGTATCAGACCATACACTATAAAGCAATACATGTATATGCCAAATCTGTACCATTTGCTGAGGTTGATTTTACAGATTGAACATATAAGGAAAATCATAATCGGTGACGTGAAGCAGCCGCCTATATAGGCGATTTTGTTTGCAAGTATCGCTTCTTCAACCGTTTCAGAAAGTCCGAGTGCAAGATATCCGCCGTTTGAAATTGCCATTATGAGCATAAGCATCATAAAGTAATAGTTTACTTTTTTATTTTCAAAGGTAAATACAAGGATAAGAAGATTGATAAGAGAAATTCCTGTTGTTATCAGATAATAAGTAATCATAATATCATATATCTCCGTTTGACTTCACTTTATTGAATGTTGTACAAATTCTGTCATATTGATTGAACAATTCTTTCTGCATCTCAACGATTTCATCATTCAGACATTCTCTGCTGAGTTTTTCCATTTCAAAGGCAAGATTGCCGATTTGCATTGCACCGATGGAATATGATGAACTTTTAAATGAGTGGATTTTAATACAGTAGTTTTGTCTGTCATCTGATTTCAGCAGGAATTCAAGCTCTGATTTTATTTCCAGATTGGTGTAATCAGTAAGCAGTTCAATGTAAAATTCCTTATCATCAATGCAGGATTCAAGTCCTTTGGCAGTGTCAATTTCAGGAAGCTTTTCAGCAAGCAGCTGGATGATTTCATCATCCGATTTTGGCACAGCAGGTTCTTTTATCGTTTCAGCAGTTGTGCTGTTACAATTATTGTTAAGGTAATGAATCACCATTTTATTCAGCTTATCAGGGTCAATTGGTTTTGACAGAAAATCATCGAATCCCTCGTTGATATATCTTTCTTTGTCTCCTGCAATTGCATTTGCAGTAAGCATAATAACAGGTATACCCTCGCACAGCTTGTCCTTACGAAGGTTATGAAGTGTTTCGATTCCATCCATTCCTGGCATCATATGGTCAAGAAAAATAATATCAAAATTCTTATTTTTTACCATTTCTATACATTGCATACCGCTTTCAGCCTCTGAAATCTGAATTTGTGTATTTTTGAGCAGGTTGGTAAATACCTTTAAATTCATTCTGTTGTCATCAACAACCAGAATTTTGGCATCCGGAGCAGTAAAGCTTTCATTTGCAGAATCAGAAATATTGCGTTCATATTCTGTACGGAAGTCACCTAAAGGCATCGTATCCGTAATTTTCTGAACAAGGTCAAAAGAAAATACACTTCCTTGTTCGTAGACGCTTTCGATGTGAAGTTCACTTCCCATAAGATTGAGAAGCTTACAAACAATTACCATTCCAAGGCCGGTACCTTCAACATTTCTGTTGCGCAATTCATCAATTCTCTGGAATTCGCCATAAAGCTTTTCGATATTTTCTTCCTTGATACCTATTCCTGTATCCTTTACAGAGAAATGAAGAATAGCGTTTTCGGTATTAGCTTCACAGGTAAGAGCCAGGGTTACCGTTCCCTTGTTAGTATATTTTACAGCATTTGACAGAAGATTTATAAGAATCTGACGTATTCTTTTATCATCTCCGAAATATCCTCTTGGAACGGTTTTATCTATATTGAACTCGAGAGCAAGCCCTTTTTCATTAGCTTTAAGACTTATCATATTATAAATGTCATTAAGAAGACTTCCAAGCTGATAATCAACAGGAATAATCTCCATCATTCCCGATTCAATTTTTGATGAATCAAGAATATCGTTTATAATACTCAGCAGCAATCCTGACGAATCCTTTACATTGCTTGCATATTGCAGCACGTTTTCTTCATTACTTTCGCGAAGAATCATCTCATTCATACCCATAACAGCATTGATTGGGGTTCTGATTTCGTGTGACATTCTTGCAAGGAACTGTGATTTTGCACGGTTTGCTGTTTCAGCTTCAATTTTGGCCTTTTCAAGTTCGTCAGCAAGCTTGGCTTTTTCTACACTGCCGCTGAGAATTGTAAAGATACTGTTTCCGATTGACATGAATGCAACATAAATAAAGCATCGAGGCATAACAAAGAAAAGGAAAAGTGTTATAACAGGGTTATCGTTTACATCGGTAAGTGTAAATATTCCATTTTCGATATAATCGGAAATATTTCCTGAAGTAAGCAATGCCATGTTTGCGTCGCAAAGCCCCCAGTAATATCCGCCGTAAACAGTAATAAATGTGCTGATTACCGTGAGAATGTACACATACCACATAAGTCTTTTTGACGAGTAAAGCATTGCACACAAAAATGGAATAACCGCTATCAGTACAACGTGATATGTAATTGTTGCACCAATCATGGTAAATGCCAGGATGTTACCCGTAATAATTATATATTTGGTTTTGGGATTGTTCAGAGAAAGTTTTTTGGTTACAAAGAAAACAATAAGATATGTTGCCACAGAAGGGAAGAAGCCTGAACTCATTATTTCCTTATTAATGATAAAAATATTCAGAAGATTCAGAATATAAGCAAGTGAATAAATAAGCATAGAAACCGAAAAACAGCGCATTACATATTTGTTTGCACTGTATTCACTGTTTTCAATATATGTAGATATCTCATCATTATTAAATTTTTTTGCCATAGTACGAAGCCCCCATTACATATAAATACTGTAAAATACTTCTTATCTTAATTATACAATATTATGTATATTTTTGTCTACAATTTACAAAAAAATGTTGCACAAATTTATGACGAAAATAATCAAATTTATTATATTTTAGTTCAATTTGTAAATTTCCCCACCGATATTATTATAATTATTGAAAGTAATTCTTGTTTCGGTTAAGAACAAACAAATAAATCGACATAAAATACAAAATATCTTCAAAAAACATTTACAAACAATTGATAATATGATACAATTTTATATATAATTGTCTTTTAGCTGCAAATAACATATACCTGTAAAAAGTCGGATATGCTTGGAGGAGTATTATGAAATCTATACACCAAAGAATTACAGATTATTTTAATGAAGAACTTGATATACGTCATCGATTGCTTAACCTTATCCTTATTGTTGTTTTTGGTGGGGGGATATTTTCCTTTGTATGCAGCCTTATTATAGGTGTCGGATTGATATCGCTTGTCATAATGGGATTGCTCATAATCAGTGTTCTGGTTTTTATGTGGGTTGCCAATGAGAAAAAAAGGCCTGAACTGGCAAGCCTTGGACTTGTGGCATTTGCGAATTTCATTGCATTTCCGATAATGTATTTCACATCTGGCGGTATCAATTCAGGTATGCCGTTGTGGTATCTCCTTGGACTTATATTTTCCTGGCTTCTTTTGACAGGAAAAGCATGTACGATTATGAATCTGTTAGGAATCGCTGCGGTAACTGCATGTATATTGGCAGAGTTGTATTTTCCTGAACTGGTTACAATGCTTGAAACCCGTGAAAAGGTAAGCTGGGACTATATCCAGTCGATTTCGTTTGTAAGCTGTATTTTGGGTTGTATATTCAAATATCAGACCTATATCTATGAAAAGAAAAGAAAACAGCTTGAAAGCGCAAGTAGTGCAAAGAGTGACTTCCTTGCAAATATGTCCCATGAAATCCGTACACCTATGAATGCGATAATAGGAATGTGTGAGCTGATTCTGCGTGAACAGGATGTAAGTGAAAGCGTAAGGGACAACTGCTTCAATATCCAGAGTTCCAGCCGAAGCCTTCTTTCCATTATCAATGACATACTTGACTTTTCAAAGATTGAGTCAGGGAAAATGGAATTGATTGAATCGGAATTCAATATTGCTTCCATGCTGAATGATGTCATTAATATGACAATGACACGTAAGGGTCAGAAAAAAATCGAGGTTATGGTTCATGCTGACCCTGATATTCCCTGCGGACTTATCGGTGATGAGGTCCGCATACGTCAGGTCATGGTTAACCTTATGACAAACGCAATCAAGTTCACGAATGAAGGTGCAGTAACGCTGAACGTTTCTTTCAGCAGACAGGCTTACGGTATAAATCTGAGAATTTCCGTTGAGGATTCGGGTATAGGCATTACTGAGGAAAATCTTGAAAAGCTGTTCAGCAGTTTCCAGCAGGTTGACACAAAAAAGAACCGTTCAATTGAGGGGACAGGTCTTGGACTTGCCATTTCAAAGCGTCTTGTTACAAAAATGGGCGGCTTTATCAATGTTTCAAGCGTGTATGGTGAAGGGTCTGTTTTCAGTTTTGTAGTTCCTCTGAAGGTAAGCGACAATAAACCATTCATCAGTGTAAACAGTTATGAAAATCTTAATGCAGCTGTATATATTGATTTCAGCAAATTCAAGCTTGTTTCAATTGAACGTCAGTATATGGCACTGATGAATGAGATGAGTCAACAGCTTCATGTTAAAATGCAGCATACATCTGATTTCAATAAACTGCAAAAAATGATAGATACCAATACAATAACCAATTGCTTCATAGGTAAGGAAGAATATATAGCTCACAAGGATTATTTCATTGATATTGCTTCAAAGGTAAATGTGACAATCGTTCAGGATATGCTGAATTCAGTTCAGGTGCCTGCAGAAATAAAATGTGTGTTCAAGCCGTTCTATACCATGTCAGCAGCGGCAGCACTCAACAATGAAAGCATAGTTGTAAATCTAAGCGACAGACGAGGTTCTTCTACAAGCTTTTCCGCTCCTAAGGCACGTGTACTTATAGTTGATGATAATCTCATAAATCTGAAGGTAGCAGTCGGACTTATGCGTCCGTACAATATGCAGCTTATGACTGTTGACAGCGGTAAGGCTGCAATATCAATGCTTCGTTCAAAGGATTTTGATATTGTATTTATGGACCATATGATGCCTGAAATGGACGGTGTCGAAGCAACAAAGCTTATCAGAGAGATGGAAGGTGACTATTATAAGAAACTTCCGATTATTGCACTTACTGCAAATGCGGTAAACGGTGTCCGTGAGATGTTCATTGAATCGGGATTAAATGATTTTATTGCAAAGCCGATAGAACTTTCAGCTCTTGACAGGGTGCTGAAAACATGGCTGCCTCAGGAATACATAATGGCTCCTGTTTCAACGAATTATGGAAAAAATGACCGAAGAAAGAGCAACAGAAATAAAGAGTACAATGACAGCGGACTTATTTCCGTTTCAAAGGGTATGGGTTACACGGGAGGAATTGAGGACGCATACTATGAGATACTGGATACGTACGTACGCAAGGGTGAGGAAAAACGTATACAGATAAATTCCTATGCTGAAACAGCAGACTGGAAAAACTATATAATTGAGGTTCATGCATTGAAGAGCACATCTCTGAGCATTGGTGCAGTTGAGTTGTCAGAGCTTGCAAAGAAGCTTGAACTTGCAGGCAAAGCAGGTGATTACGATACCATTGTAAAAGAAAACGAGGCTCTTTCCGAACTCTATAAAAGGGTTATTTCAGAAGGCGAAAAGCTTGTTAATGAAAGAAAGGTTCTGGCTGAGCACGAGGATAACAGTATTGCTGATTGTACAGCTGAAAACATCTCTGTTGAACAGCTCAACGAATGTATTTCTTCGATAGAGGAATTGTGTTCAGATTTTGACGGTGATGGAATTATCACAAAATCAAAAGAAATGTCTGCTTACGCTTTCTTCGGAAAGCCGCTTAAACCGTATTTTGATAAAATTGCTGAATATGCAGCAGACTTTGAATATGACAGCTCACTTGAAGAACTGAATAAGATGATTAATGAACTTGGAATGAGAAAGGAGCAGGGTTGATATGTCAGATAAAAGAAAAATTTGCATTACAACCGACTGCGTCTGTGACCTTCCGGATGAAATGCTCAGGGATAATGATATTGACATTGTTTATTTTTACATTGATACCGATACAGGATGTTTCAGGGACAGAAGTGAAATAACAGCTCAGAATATTTTTGAATACCTTAAAAACGGAGGTAAGAAAAGTGTAACAGGTGCTCCGCCTTCCGAGGAGTTTGTTGAGGTTTTTTCGAAAAAGCTGAAAAACTGTGAAGAGATAATACATATCGCTACGGGCAATATGATAAGTGCTTCTGTAGCAAATTCAAAAGCGGCTGTTGAACAGATGGGCAGCCTTGGAGAAAGGGTGCATGTATTTGATTCAGGGCACCTTTCCACAGGAATAGGACATATTGTTCTCAAGGCTGCGGAAATGGTAAAGAACGGTGTGAACGATACCGAAAAGATTATTGCAGAACTTGAAAAAATGCGAAATATGGTATCTTCGTCCTTCATGGCAGACAGTGCAGACTATCTATATCGCAATGGTAAAGTTTCAAAAGCTGTTCAGGTAATATGCGGTATGTTTAACATTCACCCTGTTCTTGCGATGAAAAACGGTTATCTTGGACTTAAATCCGTACAAATCGGCAATTACGAAAAAAGTGCGTTGAGATATATCCGAAAAGAATTGAAAGAGAACAAAATCAAAACCGACAGATTGTTTATTACCCATGCAGGCTGCACAGCAAATGATATAAAACTTATCAAAAAAGAAGTCAGCCGCATTATGAAATTTGATTCGGTAATTGTAACGAAAGCTTCTGCTACAGTTTCGGGAAACAGTGGTCCGCGTACCTTTGGATTACTGTATGTGAAGGATGAATAATAGCGATGAAGGAGAAGAATGATTGAAAAAACTTACTTAATTGTTGAACGGATGGTGGCAATTTAACGCCAGCTTTTCTCAATCTGCCTGGCTGCTTTATCCCTTCACTTTCTGATGCTTTTCGTGATTTCAGTTGTTCCGTATGAAAAATTGTGCATTTTTTCATACAGATTGATATGTCTGTATTCTCTTGCCATACAAAATACCCCCTTTACGGTAGCGGTTTTATTCTACCATAAAGGGGGTGTATTTTCTATTGGACGTTTTTAATGGACTTGTGCATAATAACTGCGGCGGTTTGTTTTTAATAAGCCTTTGTTTTTTTACGGTATTCGGCAGGAGTAATTCCCTCATAACGCTTGAAAACCGTGCTGAAATAGCTTGCATCGGAAAAACCTGATTGTATACATATTTCATAAACAGAAAGTGTAGTTTCAGCAAGAAGGTGCTTCGCCTCTTGAAGCTTTCGACAGGTGATATATTCATTGGGGCGGATATTCATTGTGCGATTGAAAACACGGCAAAGATACTGATGCGAAACACCGGATATTTCAGCAAGAACAGCAATCGGAAAATCATTTCGGAAATTTTCTTCAATATAATTCAGGACAGGCATAAGTATATCACTTTTGTCTGCTTTGCTTTTGGCAGTGCTGTCAGATGCAAGGCGGTGTAATTCCAGTATGTACTGATAAACAAGTCCCGCACAGGTATAATTTCCATAAACCTTGTCAGTTTTCAATGCAACAAACATTTTATTATAAAGCTTCTGCATGGAATCGCTGTTGTTGGATTTTACGACCATGGGTTTGTCCATGCCAAATTCGCTTAAAATCTGTTTGCAGGCATATCCGTCAAAAACAACCCATCTGATATCCCACTTCATATCATCGGGAATATATTCATGAGGATAGAAAGCAGGCAGAAAAATAAAACAGTTTTCCATTATTTCAATAGTAATATCATCAAATCTAAGTATGCCGCTTCCGCTTGCACAGAATAAAATCTGATGCCAGCAATAACCTTCGTCACGTTTTACAGCACCTTGATATTCCGTACCACCTATTCCAGTCAGGTACACGGGAAGATTTTTAACCTGTTCTACAAATGGGTAGGCATGTTGATTTATTTTTACCGCCATATTGCAACACCTCAGTTAAAGTATAGTACGAATAGCTGAAATTGTCAATAGTAGTTTTGCTTTTTTAAATGTTAGACACGTTTTAAAATGCAATGAAATCAAAGCGTTCTGAAAAATAACTTTAGCTTTTTGAAACTATGTTTTCATAATTTCAGATTGACGTTGTGACAATCCGATGCTATTATATATTTAATAACACCGAAAGGATGATTTATATGAACAAACCACTTGCACATACACCGCCTATGGGTTGGAATTCCTGGAACACCTTCAGCTGGAACATCAACGCTGACCTTATCAAAACAAGCGCTGAATATATGGTTTCCACAGGACTCAAGGATGCGGGCTACGAATACATAGTGATTGACGATTGCTGGAGCGAAAAGCAGCGTGTGAACGGCAGACTTGTTCCCGATAAGGACAAGTTTCCTGAGGGCATAAAGCCTGTTGCGGACTACGTTCACTCAAAGGGACTGAAATTCGGTATGTATTCCTGTGCGGGCACACATACCTGTGCAGGCTACCCAGGAAGCTTTGAACACGAATTTGATGATGCAGAAACCTTTGCGGAATGGGGAGTAGACTATCTTAAATACGACTACTGCTACAAGCCTTCCGCTGCTGACGGTGCAAACCTCTACAAGAGAATGGGTATGGCGCTTCGCAACTGCGGACGTGATATAGTTTTCTCAGCCTGCAACTGGGGCGGTGACGGCGTACACGAATGGATAAGAGAAAGCGGCGCACAGCTTTTCCGTTCAACAGGCGATATTCAGGACAACTGGGAGTCCGTAAAGCGTCTTGCACTTTCACAGATTGGCAAGGAGTGCTACGGCGGAGTTTACTGTCACAACGATATGGATATGCTTGTTGTAGGTATGCACGGCAACAGTGACAACGAGTGGATTGCCGACGTTGTAGGCGGATGTTCCGATGTGGAATACAAGACACATTTCGCTCTCTGGGCAATTATGAATTCACCGCTTATGATTGGCTGTGATATCAGAAAAATGTCTGATGCAACCAAGGAAATTCTCATGAACAAGGATATCATCGCAATCAATCAGGATATTGAATGCCGTGGCCCGTACTGTATCAAGCAGTGGAACAATCCTGAAAATGTCTTTGCACTTATCAAGCCGTTAAGCGGTGGCGATTATGCAATCGGTATGTTCAATTTCGGTGATAAGACAAGCGAAATGTCACTTCAGTTCTATGATATCGGTTTGCCTGCGGCTTCTGGCAGGGGACTTGAAATCTACGATTGCTACAAGCACGAAACAATCGGTACATATACAGAACGTCTTGCTGTGGAAATTCCTTCACACGATTGTATGATGTTCCGTGCAAAGGTTGTAAAGGCAAATGGCTAACTATAAAACCTGCAAGGAATGTGATGCAGGATTGCTTGATGATGACATTGCAATCTACAGAAAACTTGTGCACCGTGGTGCTGACGAATTCCTTTGCATTGATTGTCTGGGAAAACAGCTTGGATGTACCCGTGAAAAAATTGAGCGTCTGATACAGTATTACCGTGAAAGCGGACAATGCACATTATTCAGATAATGGAGTTGAGGTAATGAAAATCAGAAAAATTGCGGCAGCAATAACAGCACTTCTTATGTGCGTTTCAATTGGTTGTGCAACCTGCGCAGAACAGATTGCAACTGAAATAACAGTGTACCCTGATGAGGGACACAAAGGCATTTCTCCATACATTTACGGTGTAAACAGCGGTGTGGATTTAACTACTGTTTCAGCAAAATCATTCCGTCTGGGCGGTAACAGAATGACCGCTTACAATTGGGAAAATAATATGTCTAACGCAGGTTCGGACTGGCATAATTCCGCCGATATGTATCTGGTAAACAATGTTGCTGAACAGTTCAAGCGTGTACCGGGTGGTGCGGCGCTGAACGCTTCTTATGAAGCCGCAAACGGTAATGTTCCGTATACGCTGTTAAGCCTGCAGATGCTTGGATATGTTTCCTCGGCAAAGCGTGGACAGCTTAACGAAAACGCTGTTGCACCGTCTGAATACTGGAAAGAGGTTGTAAACCGCAAGGACGGTGAATTCTCAATTGAGCCTGACAAAAAGGACGATTATATCTATACCGAAGAGTACCTCAACTACCTGTTTGAGAATATCGGTAAATCCGACAGCGAAACGGGTTTTAAAGCCTATGCTCTTGACAACGAGCCTGGTTTGTGGCATCACACCCACAGCCTTATTCAGCCTGAGCACCTCA
Organism: Oscillospiraceae bacterium; assembly: GCA_018110825.1. GTDB lineage: Bacteria > Bacillota > Clostridia > Oscillospirales > Ruminococcaceae > RGIG8773. The sequence goes on along the minus strand of JAGBCL010000109.1, from coordinate 116,027 downwards.
AATGCTCGGAGCTGATTGAAAAGTCGGTTGACCTTGCAGCTCTTGTAAAGGAAATGGACAGCGGTGCAGAAGTATTCGGGCCATCCCTTTTCGGTTACTCCGCATTTGATTCCTTTGCAGGTGCACCTGACTGGGAAGGACTGAAGTCGGAAAACGACTATCTTTGGTTTATTGATTATTATCTTGACGAAATGAAAAAGGCAGAGGATGAATGTGGAACACGTCTGCTTGACGTGCTTGATATTCATTTTTACACCGAAGCAAAGGGTGCCTGCGGTGAGCGTTCCTGCAACCATTATGATAACGACGAGTGCGTTCAGGCACGTCTTGACAGCGTTCGTTCCCTTTATGAGGATGGATATCTTGAAAACAGCTGGATTGTTGACACAGGTGCGGAATTTTTCCCGCTTCTGCCTAACCTGCAGCAATCCATAGACAAATATTATCCGGGTACAAAAATCGCATTTACCGAGTATAATTTCGGAGGCGGCGACCATATTTCGGGTGCCGTTACACAGGCGGATATGTACGGCATTTTTGCGGAGTACGGCGTGTATTTTGCAACGATGTGGTCATTCGATAACAACGCTTATCAGCTTGCGGCAATAAATATGTTTACCAATTATGACGGTGCAGGAAATGGATTCGGAGACACACTTGTAAAGACAGTGTGCGAAAACGATAAGATTTCCGTGTACTCATCTGTTGACAGTGAGGATGACAGCGTTGTAAAAATCATTGCCGTAAATAAGGATATTCACGGTGAAACACCTGTAAGTATAGCTGTTTCTTCCGAAGTTGAATTTGCAAATGCCGAGGTTTATGAGCTTTATGGCGACAAAGCTGAAATCCGTGTCGCTGACGGCATTGAAAATATTTCAGAAAACAGCTTCACATATACTCTCAAGCCGCTTTCTGTTACAGAGTTTGTGGTGCATAAAAAGGAAAATAAGCTGAATGTTCCCGTGCTTGTTACAGCAGGTGCAGCAGTTGTTGGTGCTGCGGGAATTGCATTATTCTTACGTCGCAGGAAAAAGTAATTATTGTAAAGTATAATGGCAGCCATAGCATTATGTGGCTGCCGTTTTTATGCCCGATTCGCTGTTGACACTGCACTTCAATAGCGGTATAATAAACAAGTATCATACTTTTCTGAAAAAGAGGTTAGGGTGTAAATGAAGGACTTACTGAAAACAAGCGCAAAAATATACTGCGACTATACAATATTTATGAATGAAAGCTTCGAACTGTTCTGTGAGAACAATACTTTATTGCTGAGAGAAAGCGGTGTAAAGCTTAATGTTCCGCAACCCGTTATCGACGAAATGAAAGCTGTGCCGATGTCGAGAATGGACGATTACGCTTTGTGTTATCAGGGACTTGCAAGAGTTGACAAGGCTGTAAATGAAGGCATTGCAGTTATTGTAGAAAGCTTTGACGGAGTGGAGTATTCCGAAGATTACTTCTACAAGCTGTGTGAAAAATCAGACGAGAATATAATCGTTGCAACAAATGATATTCAGCTTGTCACAGAACTTTCGGATTTATGCGGTAAATTGAACAGAACTGACGGTTTCCTCAAAGTTGTGGAAATTGAAGAAAACGGAATGATACATAGAATAATGTAAATAAAAAGCTGATGAGTTTTGTACCCATCAGCTTTTGCTATCTGTCTTTATCTCCGAAACAACTTCAAGCCTGAGCCGTGTTCCATCAACAAAAACAATCTCTTTTGAATATTCATCAATAATTCGTACATGCCCCTTTACCGTCACATATTTTCCGCCCTCTTTCAGTTCATCAGGCACAAAATAAGTAATCTCAACTTCAGGCTGTTCGTCAATTCTGTCAGTAATCAGCCGAAGCTGTTCATCAAGCCTGTTCCGTGCATCTTCTGAAAGCTCGTATTGTTCATCGGTAAGCCTTGCTGTTTCCTCAACAGCATCATCATAACCCGTCAATGCCGCAAAAGGGGAAAACTGTGCCGCACGGTCATGCATCGACATCTGCGGACGTGTCTTTGAAACGTGGTGCGGCAGATTTATAATATCGTCATAGCGATGTTCGTTGTCCATGATTTCCTCCATAATTAAGCCTTGTGCCCTCCGACCTGTCCATTGCGTTCAATAGTTGTGGCACCTTCCTCAAAATTCATACCTTTCAGTACGGCGTTCTTGCCGTACTTTTTCTTTATATCAAGTAAAGCTTTCTGCATACGCTTCTCACGGGCAAAGCCTTTTGCCTCAGCTTCCTGCTGTCGCTGTACTTCTTCATAATCCGTAAAGAAGTCAAGCTGAACATTTTCTTCCTTAGGCATTTTGCTTTCAGGAATGACATGATTTGCAACAACGTACATTCTCCGCACCAACAGCTTTTCGTCCACAATCCTGTCGTAAAGCTCCATTACCGACTCGGTGATTTTCTTCGTTGAAGACGTGTAAAAACCAATGTTTATCGAGCCGTGTGCAGACTTTGGCACCTGCCTGCCGTAATGGTCAGTAGTAACCGTGCCATTGAAATTTTTCCTGCGGTCAGGGTCGGTAAGGTTGTCAATATCATACCCAACCGTCAGCACCATCTGGTCTGTGACAAGTCCCTTTTCCACAAGGTCAAGCACCAGTAAATCCGTCATTTCACGGACAACAAGCCTGCCTTTTTCAAAATCATAAGGGCATTGAAGTACCTGTCCCGAACTTATGCTGTTGTTTTCGGGACGGTAAGCCTTAATTTCCGCAATTGTACACGGCTCCCAACCCCACGCGTGGTCAATGAGAAGCTCCGCATTGATGCCGAAAAGCTTGTACAGCAGATTTTCGTTGTAGTAGTTGTAATCCGTGCCTAGAGAACACCGTGCAATATCGCCCATGGTGTACAAGCCGTTTTCTTCAAGCTTTTTTGCGTAACCCTTGCCGACACGCCAGAAATCCGTCAGCGGACGATGCGTCCACAACTGCTGACGATAACTCATTTCGTCAAGTTCAGCAATTCGTACCCCATCCTTGTCAGCAGGCATTTTCTTTGCAACAATGTCCATCGCAATCTTGCACAGATACATATTCGTGCCAATGCCAGCCGTTGCAGTAATTCCCGTTTCAGCAAGTACCGCAGAGATAATCTTTTTAGCAAGCTCACGGGGCGTCATTCCGTAAGTTTTCAGATATGAGGTTACATCGATAAACACCTCATCAATGGAGTAAACGTGAATATCCTCAGGTGCAATGAAACGCAGATAGATGTTGTAAATCTGCGTGCTGACTTCCATGTAGCGTGCCATCTGCGGCGGTGCAACAATGTAATCAATGGCAAGCGCAGGATTGCTGTTTAATTCAGCAGAGTCAGTCGATGAGCCTTCAAGCTGACGGCGAAGCTTCCGTTGACGCTGTAAATTTGCTTCCTTTACCTTCTGCACAACCTCAAAAAGCCTCGCCCTGCCTGGTATTCCGTAGGCCTTAAGAGCAGGGGAAACTGCAAGACAGATTGTCTTTTCGGTACGGCTCGGGTCAGCAACAACAAGGTTTGCCACAAGCGGGTCAAGTCCCCGCTCAACACATTCAACCGAAGCATAAAAGGACTTCAGGTCAATGGCTATATATGATTTTTCAGACATTGTATCAGTCCTTTCAACGTAGTGAATTTATTATAGCACAAATGTTTTGATTTTGCAAGGGGTGAAAATGATTTTCAGTGGAGAATGTCTGCTGTGCGTAATGTATCCGTGAAAAATGAAAATATGATACGTAGATGTTATGATATAATCTGCAATAAATAAGGTGCGAAAATTCATTGTAAACCATATTATGCTGTTGTATAATAAAAAAAAGCAATGTGGAGGTAAAAATGAAAATCAGAAATAAGTCAATTGCTGCTATTCTCGTTATGGCAGCTTTGCTGACAGCGGGATGCTCGGAAGAAAACGATGTTCAGGCTGAAACAACATCGTTGTCTGCAACATCAGTGCAGACAGAAACAATTGCAGAATCAGAGAGTGTACAGGAGGAAACATATATGGAGCAATTCAAGGATATTATTACTGAACTGGCACCGTCAGGGTATGAGGATAAACGTGACGGCGTTCAGTATGCGGAATTTCAGAAGCATACATATTTTTCGTCAACAGCAGGAAGAGATACCAATGTAAATGTACTTCTTCCACCTGATTATTCAGAGGATAAGGAATATCCGGTGCTGTACATTCTTCACGGGTTTTATGATAACGAGGACTGGATGACACGTTCGGTTGTAAATCTCAGTACTATATACGGAAATCTGCTTGCAGACGGCAAGGCGGAAGAAATGATAATCGTTCTGCCGTATATTTTCTGCGATAAGAATATGCCATACTGTACTGGTATGGATCTTGCAAACTGTTACGCTTATGATAATTTTATAAATGACCTTACAACTGACCTGATGCCGTTTGTTGAAGAAAGCTTTTCAGCTGCAAAGGGCAGGGAAAATACCGCAATAACAGGCTTTTCTATGGGAGGACGTGAATCACTGTTCATAGGATTTGAACGTCCTGACCTGTTCGGATATATAGGTGCTGTATGCCCTGCACCTGGCCTTGTGGAAATCCCGGGTTCACCTATGCATCCAGGACAAATGAAAGCTGAGGAAATGATATTTGCAGATAACAAGCCATATGTTGTTTTTGTAAGTTCATCTGATGTTGACGGAGTTGTAGGCTCTTCACCTAATGATTACCGCAACATTATGACAGAAAATGAAGTTGAATATCTGTCCCACGTAATGAAAAATACAGGACATGACCATTCAAGTGTTAAACCTCATTTGTACAACTATTTACAATTCCTTTTCAAATAATAAAAGCAAATCGTCCTTGTCTTATGATAAGGACGATTTGCTTTTTATGAGGAAAAATTTACTTGTATATCTCTGTAATTTCATCAAGAGAAATAAACTTTTTCATAATATCATTTTTATTTGACCTGATATCTGGTGCAGACAGTTTTCCATATTGTATTATATCGCATAATGGTATATTGTTCAATAATCTATCCTATCAAAAATGTGATGTTTCATATCAGATTTTTGATTTATACAGCAAAATATAATAATTAAAGTTGCTTTTTAAATCAGATTGTGATATTATATAATCGAGGTGATGACAATGGCAAGAGGAAGAATAGCAGTACTTATTCCAGCAGTATATGACGCGCTTGACAAGGAATTCCTTACAGGTATACATACAGCGGCAAAACAAATCGGTTTGGACACGTTGGTGTTTACAAGCATATCAGCAGAAAATGCTGACAGCTATACAAGCGGAGAAAATAATATATATAATCTGACATTTATGACGGAAATTGATGGAATAATTATGGCGGCAAACCGTTTCCATGATGAAAATCTTAAAGCTGAAATCCTGAGCCGACTTGAAAAAAGCAAAATTCCATGCGTTGTCGTCGAGGAGAAACACGACAAAATCAAGGGCGTGTTCCTTGACCAGAAAAAGAGTATATACAACCTTACCGACCATTTGCTTGTATGGCATGGTTACAAAAATATTTTATGCCTTACCGGTCCCAAAGAAAATTACGAAGCACAAATTCGTGCCGATGGTTTTATTTCAGCAATGGAGGACAACGGACTTGATTGGCACGGAAAAATAATTTACGGTGATTTCTGGAGATATACAGCTGCAAATATCGCTGAAAAGATTGCAACAGGGGAAATGAAATGCCCCGAAGCTGTTGTGTGTACAAACGATATTATGGCGGTTGCACTTTGTCAGGAATTGCAGAAACATGGTCTGAAGGTTCCAAGAGATGTTGCTGTAACAGGCTATGACGGAAGTGTATATACGCTTATTACAAAGCCTGCAATAACCACGGTGTGCGGCGGCGATTTGTGTCTCGGCAAGAGTGCGGTAAAAACGCTTGCAGAAATGATGAATATTGACAATGATATTGACTGCGGAAATGTGCATATAAGAATATGCGGAAGCTGCGGATGTAATAACGAACTTGGCGAAAGAGATGCGCTGCTTGAAGAAACAGAGAAAATGCTCCACAGACAGCTTGACAGAAAAAATTTCATGTTCTCAAATTATATTGTAAGAATGTCTGATTGTGAATCAATACCGAAATTTGCGGCTGTGCTTGACAGCCTGCGGTATATGCTGTCCGACTGTATTTCTGTAAATATCTGCTTGTGTGAGGATTGGCGTACGGAGCATCCCGAATACAGAAAACATGGCTTTTCTGAAAACATGAATCTTATTTATTCGGAAAATTTGCCCGGACAGCTTCTTTTCCCTCTGCAAAAACTTCTTCCGCGGCTTAATATTCCGCATGAACCACAGTTATGGGTATTCAGTTCAATTCATTACTCCGACAGGATAATCGGGTATATTGCAACACAATACGAAAAGGCGGAGCAATTTGCCGTTGATGAGCATTATATAAGCTGGTGTGACGCTGTTGCAAACGGACTTGATATTGTTATAAAAAAGAGCAATACGGAATATATCTGGCAGAAACTTGAAGAAAAGAATATGATGGATATTTATACGGGACTCATGAGCCGCAGGGGATTTGTAAAAAAGGTTGAAAACGGCGATATTGTTACGGCAGTTTCGTTTCCGCAGAGAAGCAGGAATATGCAGTATTTCGTGCCGATTGTTTCTACAGTTCTGCGTTCGGATGATAACAGCAGAATGGCAGTGTATATGGGGGAAACTGTTTTCGGAATAGTACTTGAAAATGAGAGCTACGATGATTTTTTAAGGGGACTTTGCCGTTCAATGTCCGAGCTTGGAATTTATATCACTGAAAATGAAATTGGTATGACATCGGAGAAAATATCAGATAAGCAGACTTGTGAAAAGCAACTTGATAAAATGTATGGTATGCTTACGGAAAAGAATGTACCGAAAAACAGCGAGACATATTCAGAAGTTTTTGCAAATCTTCGCAGTGAAATGAAATATTTACCGCAGTTCAACTGGAGTGTTGCTTCAGCCGCAGAAAAAACGGGACTCAGCGGAAGCCATTTTCAGCGTTTGTATAAAAAATATTTCGGAGTTTCTTTTACTGAGGAATTGATTTTATTCCGTATCGACAGAGCAAAATATCTGCTCAGAAACACCTCAATGACTGTTCAGCAGGTTGCGGAGGAATGTGGTTATACAAACTGTGCACATTTTATGAGACAATTCAAGGAACGCGAAAATATGAGTGCGGGACAATACAGAAAGGCTGAGAAAAATGGTTGAGCTTATTGTTACGATAAACGTTACAACCTATGAAGCACAGGCACTCGATGGCAGAAATTCAAGAGTTGTGATGATACCATTCAGCGGAGAAGCAACGGGAAAATATTTCAATGGAAAAACCATTTCAAATGGAGTAGACACACAGATAAGTACATCTGACGGGTTTTCACTTTCAGCACGGTATATGCTTGAAGGAATGGATAAAAGCGGAAAATATTGCAGATTGTTTATCGAAAATAACGGTACGTCCCTTGAGAATTGTGTGCCGAGAATTTACACTGACAGCGAGGAGCTTGCTTTTCTCGAAAAAGCAAACCTTACAGCAGATGTGGAATGTGTGGAGAACGGAGTTGTAGTGAGAATTTATATGACAGATAATTGAGCCGAAAATATCAGAAATCATTCTGTATCGGTATTGTTTAAAGCTATCACAAAAGTTATATATATACATTGCATTTTTGTGTAAGGTATGCTATAATGTAATAAATAACTCCCCATAAAAAATACTGAAGTGGAGAGCTGCGAATGAACGGAATAAAACTTGAAATGTTACATAGACTGCTTTCAGCTGTTGTCTGTGTGAATGATGAAAATGAACTCAATAGAATTACTGCGGAATATGCCAATAAGCTTGAATGTGAAAATGATGAGCTTATGGCAGAGGTGCTGAAGGACATAAGGAAGATAGGCAGTGAGCTTGTCATGCTCCGAAGCAATGCTGTGAATACGGATAATCAGCTTGTTGTACGAACGGAGCAGGAGCGTGCTGAGCTTGCAGAGGTAACGAAGATAATTGATGAAAATCTTTTTGATTATCATTTTCAGCCTATTGTAAGTACTGTTAACGGTGCAATATACTCATATGAAGCTCTTATGCGTCCTAAGAGTGTATTGTGTCCGAGTCCGTATCATATTATCAAATATGCGGAAATAACAGACAGACTCAATGATGTCGAAAAAGCAACTTTCCTCAATGTGCTTGACAGAATTGGCAGTGAAACCGATATGTTTCATGGGCATCCTGTTTTTATCAACAGCATACCAAGCGCAAGGCTTGATGAGGCCGACATGGAGCGAATAAAAATGATGTTGGGAAAATATTCGGACAGGGTTGTTGTTGAGATGACAGAACAGTCCGAAATGGGTGACAATGAGTTTGGCACAATCAAGGAAATGTACAATAGTATAAACGTCAGAACAGCAATTGACGATTACGGAACAGGCTATTCCAATGTGCAGAATCTGCTGCGGTATATGCCTGATTATGTCAAGATTGACCGTTCGCTCGTGAGTGATATACTGAATAACCGTAAGAAGCGGTATTTTGTGCGTGAGATTATAGATTTCTGTCATGATAACGGAATCCTTGCTCTTGCTGAAGGTGTGGAAACCTCCGAAGAGCTGCAAACTGTTATCCATCTCGGTGCAGACCTTGTTCAGGGATATTACACTTCAAGGCCTTCAGCTGTTGTTATGGAAACGATTCCTTACGAGATAAGACAGGAAATAAAGCTTTACCGTCAGGAACGTGATGATGGAATAAAGTATCATATTTACACAGCAGAAAAATCAGAAAGAATACAGCTTGAAAGGCTTGGAATGGAAGAATATAAATGTATTCTGATTGGTAAATCCGGAGATGGCGAAGTCACAATCGCAGGTACTCCAGGTATTGATACTGATATATACGTTGATGTTTCAAATGGCTTTAAGGGCAGCATAATACTTTCCAATGCCGTTCTTTCCAATTCAAAAAGCCGTCCTTGTATCAATATAGGTGAAAATTGCGACGTCAAGCTTGTGCTCAGTGGTACAAACAAGCTTAAAAACGGTGGAATAAAGGTCCCGGAAAGTGCAAAGCTGCATGTATGCGGTGATGGTGGTCTGTCCATATTTATTGATGGTTCGGGTTATTACGCAATAGGAAATGACATAGATTCAAAGCACGGTGAACTTGTGTTTGAACAAGGTATTTCCGTTGACAACCATGCCGCAGGCGGTGTCTGCATAGGCTCAGGACTTGGTGGAAAAATCAGAATTCTCCTCGGACAGTTTTCATTGAAAATGACCGGATATTTCGGTGTTGGTATAGGTTCACATGAAGGTGATACGGATATTGAGTTGTTTGCATGCAATATATCCTTTGACCTTTCGGAGCAATTTGGGGTTGCAATAGGCTCTCAGCAGGGAAAATGTATTGCAAACATACATCATGCTTCAACAAAGATTTCCCTTTCAGGCAGTGATATGGTCGGTATAGGCACACTGGAGGGAAGCAGTTGTGATGTTTCTGTCTGCGAGGCAAGTATGGTATTCAATATTTCTGCAGATCATTGTGCAGCAGTTGCCGCGTTGGAAGGCTCAACAGTGTTCAAACTAAGCAAGGCAAGTATGCATATTATCTCCAAGGGTGACAACGCACTTGCACTCGGAGGCTATAGCCGTGACAATGAAATTTCCCTGCTCAATGCAGATTCGTCTGTAAATCTTGTTACCAAGGCAGATTATATGAACTTCATTGATAAGGATAAATTCATTATTGAAGGCGGAAGAATGAATGTTGTTGTCAATGGTACAGAAATCAAAAGTGAATAATTATTGTTTGCTATAAATATTAAAAACATCGTCCTTACTTTATTGAGTAAGGACGATGTTTTTATGAAAAATAATTGCTTGTCAGTAACAATTCCTGATTTTATCAGAGAATCATTACAAAATACACAGCATAGCTGATAAGCATAAGTATACCTGCCCAACGCTTGAGAGACTGTGTTTTAAGACAGCACAGGAGAAGCATAACTGCAGCGATTATTGCCACAATTGTATCAAAGACGAAGTTGCTTGCAAAAGGGACAGGAACAATAAGTGCAGAAACACCTATTACGAAAAGGATGTTGAAAATGTTGCTGCCTAACTGTATATTAAACAATACTGGTTAGTATTCTTGATAAAGTGAGAGTCAGAATTCAGATTTATGCTGAACTGATTGCAAAATTAATTCATTAAAAACCGCAGATTGGTATATCTGCGGTTTTTTTATGCAAATTTATGTTGTTATATTTTAATAAATAATTGGTGCAAAAAAGCTGTGATTTAATTAAAGATAAAGCAATTATTAACTTGTGTAACTTAAAAATAATAAAATGTAATGCAGATGAATTTTATGAATAAGTATGAAATTTGTGGATATATAAAGCAGGTTGTTTATATGTGATAACGTTTACAACGAGTTTTTGTGCATATTAGCTATATTTTTGCGACAAGTTTATAGAATAAAGAGAAATACTTAATAAGTTAGCTAAAAACTCTTGATTATTTTGTTAAGTTATAGTTTAATTGTTAACAAGGTGAAGTAAACTTTACTTACTTGATTTATGTGAAATGCAAGGTGTTAAGCTTGCAATTTTAAGGGAGGAAATTTATTATGAAGGTAAAAAAGATTCTTTCTGCTGCAATCTGTCTTGCTATGACTGCAACAATGTTTGCTGGTTGTAGCGAAGAAGGCGGTGCTGCAGGCAATGGCGGTGCACCAGCTCCTGACGGCAAGATTCTCAAGTCTATTGCTGACATCGACACAGAAGCTCTCAAGGGTACTTCCATTACTCTTTACACACACGGTGGTAACAGAGTTCTCGGTGAAGAAAAGAAGGATGCTGACGGTAATACATACCGTGATGAATCCTACGCTTATCTGAAGCATCTTGCTGAAAAGTTTGAAGGCGAGTACGGCATTCACGTTGACCTCCAGGTTAACTCCACAGAAGATGATATCCGTCCTCTTCTCCAGACAGCTGACCCATCCATCGATATCTACACATCTCCTAACTGGAGCATCGAAGAATGGCAGCAGTATGCTGAACCATACTGCACAATTGATGAAGCTAAGGCACTTTACGGTGACTACGCTGAAACAATGTACAATGACGGTACATACATCTACGCTCTTATGCCTGCAAAGACATATAACAACGCTGTAGTTTATAACGAAGAAACAATCAAGAGCGTTGGTTACGATTCTATTCCAACAACACAGGCTGAATTCGAAGATCTTTGCACAAAGCTCAGAGAAGCTGGCATTGACCCAATTGCAATGCACAGAGTTGAAAACTGGCCTCTTTCCACAATCAATGATTTCGCTAACTATGTAGCAGGCAGAAATGATGCTTACCAGAGTATGCTCAAGAGTGACACACCATTCAGCGAAAGCGAACCAATGGGTAAGACAATCAAGATGTACACAGACTGGAAATCCAGAGGCTTCTTTGAAGCTGATATCTACACAGACTTCGGTGTAGCTATGGACGTTGTAGGTAACGGTAAGGCTGGTATGATGCTCTTCGGTGCATGGGTAGTTCCACAGATTCAGGGCCGTGTTCCAGAGGGAACAGATCCATCCGTAATCAAGTTTGCTCCTGCTCCTGACTTCGGCAACGGTCAGTATGTAATGGCTTCCGCTGCTGACAGTTATGCAATCAACAAGGGTTCTGACAACAAGGATGCTGCAAGACTCTTTATCGAATATATCTCCGAAGATGCTCAGTACCTTGCTGACAGCGGTTATATCGCAATGAAGAAGGGTGTTACACCAATCGTTCCTGACCTTTACAAGCTTATCGACGACGCTGTAGAAGCTGGCACATGTAAGGTTCTCTTCGCTTACGCAACAAACGAAAACTCTATGAACAATGAAGCTGTTCTTACAGAAGCAAGCCTTCTTGCTGACGTTAAGTATGTTGGTAATCTCTATGACGTTATCGACGTAACTAAGGAAGCTGACTGGGCAGCATATGATGCTCAGGTTGATGCACAGAACAAGGCATATGTTCAGGCAAGAGAAGATCTTGGCGTTGCTTGGGATGATACTCTCTAATCAATAGCTAATAATGTGATGATTGGGCGGTATTATGTACCGCCCAATACTGTAACTTAAAGGTGAGGTTATATGAAAAGTAAAAGCAGATCTTTGTTTATAATTCTGTTTCTTGCGTTACCGCTTATTCATCTGATTATTTTTTCCTACGTGCCGATTATCGGCAACTTTGTACTTAGCTTTACCAACTGGAAGGGCTTCGGAGAAATTGAGTTTATAGGAATCAGAAACTACCGCAAGCTGTTTACAAATCCAGAATATATTTCAATGTTCAAGAATTGTTTCTGGTATTTCCTTGCGGCAATTCCGCAGCTTATTTTCGCATTTTTCCTCGCAGTTATCGTAAACGGTAAATTCAAGGGACTCAATATTTTCAAGGGAATTCTTATTATACCATATCTTCTCAACGGTGTAATTATTTCAACAATCTTCATCATTTTCTTCAATGGTGAGGGTACACTCAACACAATCCTCGGCTCTATAGGCCTTGACGCACTCCAACACAAATGGCTCCAGGACCTTGAGCTTGTAAACCCAGCGGTTGCTTCAATCAGTATCTGGAGATACTACGGAATGAACTTTATCATGTTCTTCGGTGCACTCCAGTCTATTCCTACTGAACTTTATGAAGCTGCAACACTTGACGGCTGTACAAAGATGCAGGAAATCAGATATATTTCAATTCCGTCCATTAAGAAGGTTCTTTTTATCAATATCCTTCTCAGTGTTTCCGGTTCAATTCAGGTATTTGAAATCCCGTATATCATGCTCAACGGAAGCAACGGCACAGGTACACCTGTTATTATGATTCAGCAGAGTATGTCCGAAAACAGAGTCGGCTTTGCAGCTGCTCTTTCGGTAATGGTATTCGTTATCGTGCTTATAGTTGTCGGTCTTCAGAAGCTGCTTGTAAAGGAGGATTGACATGAGCATATTCAAAAGAAAAAAAGAAGCGGATTTCAGCTACATGGCAAGAGAATCGCTTTTGTATAAAATTGTGCGTTATGTTTTTCTGGTTTTTGCAAGTCTGTTTGTAATTATTCCGCTTATTCCGCTGATTTTCATGGCATTCAAGACAGGTGCTGAATATTCAAGCACAAGCGTACTTGAAGCACCTAAAAGCTTTTTAAATTTCTACAACTTCAAGTATGCTCTTGATGTTGGTAAGCTTGGTAAGGCGTTCCTCAACACAGCTATCATCCTGACAATTTCCCTTGCAATTCAGGTTACTCTGACAGCAATGGTTGCATACGTTCTCGGACGATTTGAATTTATGGGTAAGAAGATTGTAAAGACACTCTTTACACTCACAATGTTCATTCCGATTGTTGCAACACAGACTCTTGTTTTCAGAATGATGTATGCTGTAAAGCTCATCAATACAATGTGGAGCGTTGTTCTGCTTTATTCAGGCGTAGGAATTGTAGGTATATACATTATGCTCAATCAGCTTGAAAGTATTTCCAGGGAAATTGACGAAGCGGCACTTATTGACGGCGCAGGATATTTCCGTACATTTGTAACAATCGTATTTCCGCTTATGAAGCCTGCATGTACAACGCTGATTATCATTAACGGTATCGGTCTTTACAACGACTTCTACATTCCTAATCTCTATCTGAACCGTGATGTTCAGACATTTACCGTTGCACTTTATAAGTTCTTCGGTTCAATGGCAACACCGTTTGAGATTGTTGCCGCAGCAATTATCATCGGTATGATTCCGATTATGATTGTATTTATATTCTTACAGAAATATATTTATAACGGACTCGCAGGTTCTGTTAAAATGTAATTTTGCTAGTAATCTTCCTAAAATAAATGCTTACGTGCTTAGAGCAAAACTCAGTTATGGGTTTTGCTCTTGGCATTATTGAATAGGAGGCAGTCCTGATGAAAAATAAATTTACCCTTACAGCTATAATGTCAGCAATACACCTTATTGTTGTGTTGAGTCTTGTATGTTTCGGTACAGTGATTTTGTCAATGGGAATATTATTGATTCCTGCATTGACATCAGCATTTGCTGTCGGCAAGGATGTAATATACAAACGTTATGACGTATATGACGGACTTATTAAAAGATTTTTCAAAGGACTTGTTTCTGAAATCGGAATGATGAGATATTTTCCTCTGCAATTGATTATAATTATTCAGCTTGCGGGAATGTATGCAGCAGAAAAAGTAGGTATGAATTTCCTTATGTATCTTATGGTGGGGTGCATCTCATTTATACTTACATTGATTGTTTATATTGTAACCTATCATATTTTTTACAGTTCAAAACCTACAGTGACAGATGTTCTTATTGCAATGTTTTATCGTGTGCATTTTTTCCTTCTTGTGTGGGTAGCAATGCTTCTGATTACAACATTGTTCAGTGTAAAACTGATGGGTGTTTTCCTGCTGATTGGTACAATAGTTGTGCTGCTTGTGGAAACGGTTGCATTTCTCGGTATACTTGGCTTCAAGAACCTGAAAAAGGAACTGACTGATGAAGAGAAGGAGTATTTCGGAGAAGAAATGCTGAAAATGATATGAATTAATATAGAAACGCACCACTGTTCATAGAACGGCGGTGCGTTTTTGTCAGCAAATATTTTTAACTGAATTCTTGATTTCAAGATTTCCGCTGATGCTGCGTATTTCAGATTTTTTCAACGGATTGTTAATTCTGTCAATAAGCATTGAAACAGCAGTGTCGGCAATTTCCGTGGCATCTACACTGATTGTTGTAATCTGAGGTTCGGCTATTTCAGAAATGAGGAAGTTATCATAGCCTACAACAGAAATATCATCAGGTACGGAGTAACCCAGACTTTTAAGCTTCCTTATTGCCGCAAAAGCAATTTCGTCACAGTTGCAGACAAATGCAGTAGGCATTGTTTGCGGAAAATCCATTTCACCGAAATCCATATTATCATTTTTACGGTCGTTGATTATCCATTCTTCACGGATAGGAAGACTATGCTCAAGCATAGCTCTTGCAAAACCTGTGAAACGGTCAAAAATACTTGAAGTAGCAAGTCTTGTTCCGATAAATCCGATATCTTTGTGTCCGTTTTCTATGAGATGATTTGTAATACGGTATGCACCGGAAATTCCATTTGAAATAACGCAGTCAACGTCAATTCCTGGGATATAGTAATCCAGAAGAACAAGATTATTTGTTTTCTGCATAATCATTTTCAGATATTCGGGAGAAACCTGTCCAAGTGAAATAAGTCCCGCAATTTTACCGTTTGCAAGAATGTTTGGCAGAATAAGAGAAGCTTCCTCGTCTTCGCTGATATTTTCCTGAATACAGCTGATATTATCCTGCTTCAGACGTTTCATAATACGATTTGACAATGCTGAATAGAATGTACCGACGGGAGTAAGAAATTTTTCAGGAATAATTACACCTATATTGCCAATATTTTCGGACGGAATATATTTAGCAGCAGGGATATATCCCATTTCACGGGCAACTGATTTAATTTTTTCACGCAGCTCGTCGCCTACGCCATCTTTCCCGCTAAGGGCTTTTGAAACGGTAACATTACTTGTACCGCAAACCTCGGCTATATCACTTAAAGTGACTTGTTTCCTTGCCATATTGAGTATCCTTCCACTATAAAAAATAAAACGTTTAAGTCAATATAATTATAACTTAATCAGTTAAATATGTCAATAGAATATTGTGGAGCTTCAAGCCTGATGAATCTCATCAATGAAGACAATACGCAATATTTTTACTTGGATATTTACCGGAATTTTATTCTGAATTCCGCTGTGAGCTTCGGCAGCTCAATACGGTATTTTGTAGCAAGAGCAGGTCCGCAGGAATTTGAGCCGACACCAGCCATTTTGTAATCAACACAGATTACATTGCTTTTGCATTTTTCAAGTTCGAAGTTATGTCTTTTTTCAGCAAGTTCCTCCTGCGTGTATTCTGATGCATTAAATGAAAAGTCATTGCCGCATTCAAAGCGAATCCGTACATTTCCATCAGTAACCGTCATATGCTTGCAGCCGTAATGGGAGGAATTTTCCTGAGGTCTTGTGTAATCCTCGTGCATTTCACTGATTGGAGAGGTGAAATTACCGATATATGAAGCACGATGCTTGTCAACGTAGCTTTCGTATGGACCATAGCCAAAATAATCAACCTTGTCAAAGGTCTTAGGTACGAACAGCCGCAATCCGAAACGGGGCAGCAGTTCAATTTTCTCTGAAAATTCAAAATCACATCTGATATTCAGTTCACCGCTGCCGTTGATTGTGTAAACAACATCAGCATAAGCGACAGGCTGATGGATACTCCAGCCGAATGACTGCTTGACTTTTATTTCAACATGGTTTTCACATTTGCGTATATCAGTGCTGTACACCTTTACAATGTAATCATTCAGATGTGCCCTGAACCAGTCATGCTTCATAACATCGTTGTCTGTAGGTGCACGGAAAAAATTGAACTGCATCGGTTTATCAAGAATTTCAGTGTTATCGTGTCTGATAGAGTCAAAGCAAGCGGTGCGTCTGTTGAAGAGATATTCAGTTTTGGCAGCTAAGATTTTCACGGAAAGAGCTTCTTCCTTGCAGTCGATGTCTCTGCATGCAATTTCTTCACAGCAAGACTCAACCTTATTAAGTATAAGCTGGTCAAAGCAAACTTCATAGCCTTTTTCGCACCAGCTTGTTTTGTTCTTCATTGTAAAGATAAAACGTATGTATGTGGTCTTGTCATGAACTTCTGCTGCCTCAGGAATTGTTACAACTGTTACGCCCATCGGTTCAGCACTGAAATCAAAGCTGCCCGTTGCATAAATACCACCGTCATAAGTTATCTCATATCTGCCATCAAGAATGTCACCTGCATTTTCAAAGCAAAGCAGATTTTTAATAACAAAACTGTCTGCTGTGTCACCTTTTTCAACACGTACAGGACGATAAACCTGCTTCGCTTCAAGCAGACCCGTGTGAACACGGCGGTCAGGGTAAACCAGTCCGTCCATACAGAAGTTGCCGTCATTATGGCGTTCTCCGAAGTCACCGCCGTAGCCGAATTTTTCTTTTCCGTCAGCGGTTTTTCCGAGTGAGAAACCATGGTCGCACCATTCCCAAATAAAGCCGCCGCAGAAACGTTCATTGGAATGGAAAATGTTGTGGTAATCCTCTAGGTCGCCGGGACCGTTACCCATTGCGTGACAGTATTCACAGAGGATAAAAGGACGTTTTTCGTTTTCGTCATCAAGGTATTTATTCATATCTTCAATTGATGTGTACATCTGCGAAACAACATCAAGTACAGCGTCTGATGTGTCATCAAGCTTGTGTGTGCTTTCGTAGTGAACAAGGCGTGTGTTATCGAAAGCCTTGATGAATTCCGCCGCCGCAAGAAGATTTGTGCCGTAGCCGCTTTCGTTGCCAAGCGACCAGAATACAATACAAGGGCGGTTCACATCACGCTTTACCATTAATTCTGAACGGTCAACAATAGCCTTTCTGAAACGCTCATCGCTTGCAAGCAGAGCGATTCCGTCATAACCTTTACTCCATTTGAAATCATTGTAAACCTCAACACAACCGTGCATTTCAAGGTCAGCCTCGTCAATCACGTAGAAGCCGTATTCGTCGCAAAGCTGATAGAATACGGGTGAATTTGGGTAATGTGATGTTCTGATACCGTTTATATTGTGACGCTTCATCATTTCAAGGTCTGTACGCATCTGCTGTACAGAAGCATAGTAACCTGTGTCGGGGTAGCTGTCGTGCCTGTTTACTCCACGGAATTTCACGGCTTTGCCGTTGATTTTTACAATTCCGTTTTCGATGAATATGTTTCTGAAACCAACCTTTTCGCCGATGATTTCAGTATCGGTTTCAATAACGAGATTATATAGATAAGGTGTTTCAGCCGACCATAGTTTTACATTATCAACCGAGATTTTCAGCGTTTTTCCATCAGCAGCAGTACCGTTGAAAATTAAGTTCCCGTCGGTGTCTGAAAGTTCAATTTTTGCATCTGTTCCGTACACGGTAAGCTCAAGAACAGCATAATTATTATCACCAAGAATTGTTTCAACACGATAATTCTCCAGCCTTTTTTCCGGACGTGACAAAATATATACGTCACGGAAAATTCCTGAAAGTCTGAACTTGTCCTGGTCCTCAAGATATGTACCGTCGCACCATTTCAGCACAGCAACAGTTATCTCGTTTTCACCTTCGTGCAGAAAATCGGTAATATCAAATTCCGCTGTCATATGTGAAACCTGAGAGTAACCTGCAAATTTGCCGTTTATGTAAAGATACAGACAGCTGTCAACACCTTCGAAAGCCAGGATTTTACGCATACCGTCAGGTTTGCAATTGTAGTTTCTGCTGTATACACCAACTGGAATATCATCAGGAACATACGGTGGGTCATAAGTAATTGGATAGCAAACATTCGTATACTGGGGCTTGTCATAGCCGTGAAGCTGCCAGTTTGATGGGACGGGGATAGTCTTGCCTGAATTAACCGAAACAAAATCGTCATCCATATCAATTATGCTTTCGTAATAGGTGAAATTCCAATCTCCGTTAAGCAGTTCAAATCGTGATGATGTTTCTCTGCAATCAAATGGATTTTGACCCTTATCAAAAGGAATAAAATAGCAGTGGGGAGATAATGTACCAATGTGAAGCTGTTCGGGATTTTCATGGTAAATCATATTGCTTTTAGCAGAACCTTTTCTTGAAATCAAAGACATATCCATAATATCACTCCTTTGAGCATATTATAAAACCATTTGACATGCAAGTCAATAAATGATATTATTAAAATATAACAATATGAACATGGAGAGAAAAATATGCATTTCTATGATTTTCCTATTATCAGTACTGAAAGCAGTCTGCCGATTTATCTTGTAAATATGGGTCTCCACGATGTACAACCGCATATCGTAAGAGAAGAAGGTTACAGCTATCCTCAGATACTTTACTGCACCAGGGGAAGCGGAACATTTTTATATGAAAATCAAAAGCATATAATCACAGCGCATACTGCGGTTTTTATTCCTGCAGGCTGTCCGCACGAATATTATCCCAACGAAGATGTATGGGATATTCATTGGATAGTGCCGTCAGGAAAGGCACTCAATGAGCTGTTATCGCATTTCGGATTGAATAGCCTCAGCTTTTTTGAACTGGGTGATATGAAAATGCTTGAGCATCATTTCAGAAAAATGCACGATGCACTTATGGGCGACAGAATTTACGGAAATTATCGTGCATCGGGATATTTGTACGATTTTCTCATTGAGTTTCATCGCCTTGTAACAGAGTCGGGAACAGCGGTAACAGCAAATTCAGCGGTTATCAGAGCAATTGACTATATAAATGCCAACTATACCGAAGAAATAACTATGGAGCAGCTTTGCGAAGTATCAGGAGTGTCGAAGCAGCATTTATGCAGACTGTTCCGTTCAGCTCTTAATTCCCGTCCGATGGAATATGCCGCAAAATGCCGTATTCAGGCAGCCAAGGAACTGCTTACCGATACTGATTTGTCAGTTGAAGAAATTGCGGAAGAAACCGGATTCTGTACCGGAAGTTATTTTTGTAAATTGTTCAGAAGATATGAGGGAATGACGCCTACGCAGTTCAGAAAAGGTTAGTTGTATACATACGTATAAGTTCAGCAGTACTTATTCCTATATTGTATAGGAGAGCAATCGGTTATCTGTCTGAATTGCCGTGAAAAATATTTTTCATCACCATAACCGCATTTCAGAGCAATTGAATATATACTCATAGCAGTTGTGCATAAAAGATAACAAGCCTTGCTTATCCTTGCATTTATGCAGTCCTGATTATAGCTTACACCAAAGCATTTCTTGTATACTGAACGGAAGTACCCCTCACTTACGCATAGTCTGCGGCTTGCTTCATTAAGTTCAGGTGCTTTATGAGGTTCTGTCATAATTGAAATCCGTATGTCAAGAAGTTCGTTGTAATGCGGCAATTCCTTTCTTTTATTAAGCTTTGCAATATCAAGTTGCGATTTGTAATTAATATCGGCACATAATTTTTTAATATCACGATTATCAGTAAAAGTACAGCTTATCATAACCTGACGTTCATCGTATCTTTCGTATATCTCATTATCAAGCATTACTTTAATTTTGTCTGAAAAAATTTCAGTATCGGATTTACATAAAATAATGAAAGTATCATCATCTGCACGGCAGCATATTTCGTGTCTTGTGCAAGCTTTTTTTATCGCATCTGCGGCAGTGGAAATTATATCGCTTCTGTAGTGTTCTCCATAAATGTGTTCCCCGTCATTAATAAAATTCATTTTTATTGCATACAAGAAACTGTTTTCGGTGATTTCATCAAGTATTTCACTGAACTCACGAAGATTGTAAAAGCCGGTAAGTGAGTCGTAAAGCAGTGATGCACGCTGACATTTGGAAAGATAGTGAATGTCATTTTTCATTCTCAGGATTTCAAGTGCATTTGCGGCAGTTTTAAGCCAGTCACGGAAGCTGAAATCATAGCTTTCAGGATAATTGTATGATAGCACAATATATCCGAACAGCCTTGTCTGGAAATGAACAGGAATCAAATAGTTAAGCATAGGTTTGTCATATATGTCAAACAAGGACGTAACCAGCTCGTTTTTGCCAAGTTTTCTGGGTGCAGTGTTATTTGGTGTTCTGCTTATTTCGTGGCAGATAAATTCCTCACATTCATGTTCAGCATTATTCCATAATGCATCAAGGCAAAGATAAAGCCTTTCTGCACCATGAATAAGATAAGAAAATTCACTAAGCACGGCAGTATACTCCGCAATAGTCTGACACAATGTAAGGCGGCTTGAAAATTGAGCAACGCTGCTCATTATTGTATGATATTGATTAATTCTTTCTGATTTCATTTCCTCAGCAAGCTGGATACGGTCAGTCCCGCAAAAGCAGGTGTTTCCGTATACAAATCTGTCAGTGCTTTTTGATGGATAAAAACATTTGAATAGTTTGTTTACAGCATCAATTCCCATCTTGCGCCTGTTTCTGTGCATTGTGGTAAGAACAGGATAATGATAAATTCTTCCACCCGTGTAATCATATCCTGTAATTGTTACTTTTTCGGGAATAGCTATACCTGCAGTCGTAAGTGCGTCGCATAAACCGTAAGCCATGTAATCGTTGGTGCATATTACAGCTTGAGGAATCGGAAGCTCGCCATTGATATAACGATGTGCAAGAGTATCACCCGAATCATTCCAGAAACTGCCGTAATGTACTTTGGATTCATTGAAATTAATACCGTGATTCTGAAAAGCTCTTCTGCAGCCTTCAACTCTGATGTGTGACACAGGATTGTTGCTGTTTCCTGTAAGAATATCAATGTCAGTAAAGTCGTGAGCAGTAATAAGATGTTCTGTTATCTTTTCCATATCATCGGCATCATCAGACAAAATACATTCAAAGCCATCAATTTCCTTACCGACCGTTATGGTTGGAAGCTGTGATTTTTTCAGCTTGTCAATAACATTATCAAGAATATTGATATCCATAAAAGCCTCAGTTGTAATTATTACACCGTCAAAATCGTCAGGGTCAAAAAGATTATAGATTATATTCTCAAACCTGAGTTGTTCGTCGTCGGTAATATGGTTATAGATATTGGAATAAACAGCAATATCTGCATTTGCTGAAAAAGCAGCTTCAGCAATTCCGCAAAGTATCTCCTTTTGTTCCGTGTCATCAGCTCTTGCAGTTATGACAGCTAATTTTTTCTTTGCCATAAAATCACCGCCTTTTAGAGAATTATATCCTCTTTTTTTCTCAATGTCAATAAAAATAGTGCATATTTTGATTAAAAGGTGGATTATCCGAATGTGCACTATTGATTTTGTAGTTGCTGTTAAGTATAATAATGACAGCAAATATAATGAGGTGCTGAATATGGCAACAGAAAAATTGAATGATAAGCCGTTTAAACTTGAAACTACAGCAAATCCCATTTCTCCCAATGTGTTCTGCGCAGACCCTACAAGCGTGGAGTATGACGGCAGGCTGTATGTTTACGGGACTAACGACCACCAACAATACCAGGCAGTCGGTGATGACGGGAAAAATGATTATGTTCACATAAAGTCACTTGTGATTTTTTCCACTGATGATATGGCGAACTGGGAATATCACGGAATTATCAATACAGCAGAAATTGCACCATGGATAACAAATTCATGGGCACCATCAATTGTATCCCGTACTGAAGATGATGGCCTGACACATTTTTATCTTTATTTTTCCAATAATGGCAACGGAGTAGGTGTACTGACAGCAATCAATCCTCTTGGTCCATGGAGTGACCCGCTCGGTAAACCGCTTATATATCAGAATATGCCAGGACTTGAGAATTGTCCTGCACCGTTTGATCCGGGCGTGTGCATTGATGAAAATGGTATAGGATGGCTTTCTTTCGGAGGCGGTACTCCGTCAGACGGAAATACCATTCATTCCAAGGTTGCGAAAATAGTTAAGCTTGGTAGGGATATGCTTTCCTTTGACAGTGATTTTATTTCAATTGATGCACCGTATTTTTACGAAGCAAGCGAGCTTAACTATGAAAACGGTACATATATTTACACATACAGTACGGATTGGCAGGCAAGAGATAACTGGGACAGAAGTGATATTCCTGCACCGTCAATATGCAGTATGGGGTGTATGACCAGTAAAACGCCTCTTGATGCAGACAGCTGGGAATTCAGGTGCGGTCTGTTTCTGAATGCAGGCGAATCGGGTATGGATTGGTGCAACAACCATACCCATCTTACAGAATACAGAGGTACGAAATATATTCTGCATCATACAATGCATATTCAGGAACGGATGAATACCAAAGGTGGATTCAGATGTATGTGTGTAGACTATCTGCCCTACAGTGACACGGAATTTCCTGTTACAAAAGCAACCCGTGATGGTGTAAATCAGGTGCAGTGGCTTGATCCGTATAAACAGCACAGCGGTGCGGAAATGTTTACTTGTGCAGGTATGTGGTACGACAAAAATGATAATGGCACTATGAGTGTGATATCGCTTGATAATGGTTCGTGGATATATGTAAAAGGTGTTGATTTCAGAAACGGAGCACAGAAGCTTTACATTAAGGCAAGCGGTTCAGGCTCTGTCGAATTAAGGCTTGATGAAAGGAACGATAATCCGTTTGCTGTAATTGAATTAAAAGAAAACGTCAAGGAATATACAGTTGATTTTGAAAAGCAGATATCTGGAAATCACAACCTTTATTTTGCTTTTTCAGAGAAGAATATAAGTCTTGAAAATTGGAAGTTTATATGAGAGAGGAGCAGGTTAAAATGAAAAAAACGTTCAAAAAATTCACTGCATTGCTGTGCACAGCAGCATTAATGCTTTGTGCAGGCTGTTCAAAGGAAGGTACTGCTGACAGTACAGCAGAAGTGCAGAATATTGCAAATGCAGCAAATAGTGCAGCAGAAGGTGAGGGAAATAACCTTACATCTCTTGAGGTTATCGGTCTGATGGGTAACGGAATCAACCTCGGCAATACCCTTGAAGCGTACAATCATCAGGGATATGTTGGCGGAGCAGCCCCAACAAACTTCGAAACAAGCTGGGGACAGCCCAAGACAACTCCTGAAATCATACAGGGTATGAAGGACGCAGGCTTTGATACCCTCCGTATTCCTGTTGCATGGACAAACGGAATGAACTTCGAAAGCGGCGATTACACAATTGATGAAAGACTTATGGCTCGTGTTGAGGAAGTAGTCAACTATGCACTTGATGCAGATATGTACGTTATCATCAATGACCACTGGGACGGCGGCTGGTGGGGCATGTTCGGCTCAGCAGATATGGAAGTCCGTGAAAAGGGCATGGAACTCTATAAATCCATGTGGAACCAGATTGGTGAACGATTCAAGGATTATTCCTATAAGGTGATTTTCGAGTCAGCAAACGAAGAACTCGGAGATCGCCTTAACGACAAGGAAATCACAGGCTCAAAGGGTATTCTTACACAGGACGAATGTTACGAAAAGCTATACGAAATCAATAGCGAATTTGTAAAGCTTATTCGTTCAACAGGCGGCAAGAATGCTGACCGTTTCCTCCTTATCGCTGGTTACAATACAGATATTACAATGACCTGTGACGACCGTTACAAGATGCCTGAGGATACAGCAAAAGATAAGCTTCTCCTTTCTGTTCATTATTATACACCATGGGATTACTGCGGTTCTGATGCACTCAATCACTGGGGTTCACCTGATGACTACAAGGAGCAGAATGAGCTTATGGAAATGCTCAGCAAGTTCAACGAACAAGGCTATGGTGTAGTAATCGGCGAGTATGCCGTACTTACAGACGGTGCACCAAAGCCTGATACAGATAAGTTCTACAGCAACTTTCTTGATAACTGTGATTATTACGATTTCTGTCCTGTACTTTGGGACTGTAATTCCCTTTACAAGCGTCTTACACAAACTATGGCAGATGAAACTCTCGCAGGAATTTTCAGCGACCGTCGTTATGCAAACGAAAAGGATATGACAACAGAAGAAATCAAATCTTCTGCAAAGGAACGTATTGATGCAGCATACAAGAAAGCAAGCGATGATATTATCGAGGGAATTTCTGTTCTTCCAAGTGATGACAAAGCTGCAGCGTGGATTATGTTCCAGAGTGCTGACTGGACAGTTGCATACAGCGTAGGTGACAGATATGACCCTACAAATATGACAGCCGGCATAAAGGCAACAAATGTTGAGGTTACGGGAGAGGGCACATATACAGTAAGTCTTGATTTTACCGACCTTGGCGGTGTTTACGGAACAGCTTTCTCTGCCCTCGGTATCTACAACGGCGAAGCACTTTTCCCTGATTATACAATCAGCATAGACAGTATCCTTGTCAATGACGAACCATATACACTTGCCGCAAAGGAATATACAGCTTCTGATGATGGAAATTGTACAAGAGTTAATCTGTATAATCAGTGGGTGCCAAGCGTTCCTGAGGAAGCAAGAACAGTTGACGGAGATACAACCGGTTGTTCCGCACAGATTATGCCTCTTGACAGCAGTACGAGAATTGATACATTGACAGTTACTTTTACATATAACGCTCCATAATCGGTAATAAATCAACCCCGCCGCAGCAATAAAGCTGTGACGGGGTTAAGTATTTATGTAGAAGTTTTTGTTCTGAAGAATTTTTCGCGGTAAACTTTTGGGGTATAACCAGTGTGCTTTTTAAACACCTGAATAAAGTGACTCTCAGAACTGAAGCAAAGATATTCTGAAATGTCAAGGCAGGAATATTCCGAAAATTTCAGCATATTTTCAGCTGCCTCAATCCTCTTTTTGGTTATGTAACCTGATACCGTCATTCCTGTTTCCTTATGAAAAAGTTTAGACAGGTATGCAGGACTGAGAGAAACTTTGTCAGCAAGATTTTCAAGCGTAATTCTGCGGTGCAGATTATCATAAATATAATCAAGGCATATTGTAACCGCCTTTGGATACTTATTCTGTTTTCGGATAATATTCATCCGCTGTGCATAATCATCTACAACCTCATGATGAAGTAAATTTATTTCTTCTTCGGTGCGACATTTGTCAATGCTTCTGATGTATATGTCACTCAGATTGTATGCCGTTTCCATTTCCATTCCGCCTTCAATGCAGTATCGGGTAATCAGTGCAACGGTTATAATCAGGTGATATTTCAGATTACGAAGCTTATCATCACTGAGACTGCCCATGTCTGCGCTGTTGAACGGCTTGAACAGGCGGTTTGCTTCTTCGGCATTTCCTTCCTTTATGCTGTAGAAGAAAGCCATTTCACGTTCGTAGGAAAGATGTGAAATATTATATTCACGATTGAGAAATTCGACATGCGAAAGCTTTTTATTTACATTCACAGTGTCACCTCCGTTTATTCAAATGGAGTAAATCTTATCCATTCATATTCAGCAGTAAGCGGCATATTTGTATCATCAAAAGCATTAAGCCAACCATCAACACCGGTTCCGCACCAGGAATTCATCATAATCTTGCTTTCTGTCACCGGTATGTTTTCATTGGCACTGTATACTTCTTCACCATCAACAAACCAGACGATTTTGTCCTTGTGCCATTCAAATGCATACGTGTGAAAATCCTCAGCTGCATCAAAACCAAGGTCATGCATGTATTCATGATTACCTTGACTGTTTGTAAAGTAGTTGAACTGAACCTTTGTTGTATCCTTGCCGAGAATTTCAACATCAATTTCGTCCCACGGATTTCCGTCGGAAGGACCTGTGTATGTAAAGAATGAAGATACCACACCGTTATTTTTAATAGCCTTCATTGAAACCTCATAGCGTCCGTAACCGTAAAAATCCTTGCTTCTGAATTCTCCGCCTGCATAAGGAATAGTGCCGTCAGAAAGCAAATCCTTATCAATAATCAGCTGCATTTTTCCATCATTGAAGGTTACATTTGATTTACGCCATGTAACATTAAACATACTGCCGTTTGTCCAGCCGTCAGCACACTCCCAGTTTTCAGGCATGCCATCTGAAAATTCGACATATGCGGAACCGTCATCAAGTATTTCCGCAGCAGTAACTTCTGTTGTTTCGGATATTGTTTCTGTTACCGGTTCTTTTCCGCAAGCTGCAAGTAAAACAGCAGTTGTTAAAATAGCTGAAATAAGCTTTATCTTTTTCATGGTAAAACCTCCAATTTGTTGTTATGACATGATTATAACACTTTTAACAAATCAATAATATCACATATTTGCTGTAAATGTCAATTATTTACTGTGTTTTTTACAACATAATTATGATATAATAGATGATTTCGTGATATTTGTTTGTTTGCGGATATGTTATATTAATAGCATCAATTCTGAAAGGAACGGTTAATTATGCTAAAGAATAAAGGCTTTTACAGAGGGGTAAATTTGGGTGGATGGTTTTCACAGTGTGACTACAGTGAGGAGCGCCTTAATAATTATATTACCGAGGAGGATTTCCGAAAAATAAGTCAATGGAAATTTGACCACGTAAGAATTCCTGTTGATTACAACATATTTGAAAATGATGACGGAACATACAAGAATGACGGATTTGAACGCATTGACCGTGCATTTGAGATATGCCGTAAATACGGACTCAATGCTGTACTTGACCTGCATAAGACAGCCGGATTTTCTTTCGATTATTACGCTGAAAATGAAAGTGGTTTTTTTGACAGCGAGAAATTGCAGGAACGTTTTTATAAGCTCTGGGAAAAGTTTGCATTGCGATATGGCAATCGTCCTGAAAGCATAGCATTTGAACTTCTGAATGAGGTTACAGATAAGGAGTATATCGAAAAGTGGAACAATATTGCTGAAACCTGTATAAAGCGTATAAGAGTATACGCTCCCGATACGCTTATTCTTGTCGGAAGCTACTGGAATAATAGTGCTGAAGCTGTAAAGGACCTTGAAAAGCCTTATGACGACAAGGTTGTGTATAACTTCCACAGTTATGACCCGTTGAAATTTACCCATCAGGGTGCTTATTGGACGAATATGATTGACCCGGATGAGCGAATTCCGTTTGAGGAAAGCGGAGTTACAGCGGAATATTTTGAGAAATTTTTTGCTTCAGCAATTGAAACAGCCAATAAAAACGGAACTAGTCTTTACTGCGGCGAATATGGTGTTATTGATAAGGTTTCACCTGAGGATACACTGAAATGGTTCAAATGCATAAATGAAGTATTCGAAAAACATGGCATAGCAAGAAGCGCATGGAATTACAAACAAATGGATTTCGGAATTTCTGACGCAAGGCTTGACGCAATTCGTGATGAACTGCTGAAATACATGTAATTTAAAGCGGAATGAGGAATTACTTTTAGTTCCTCATTCCGTTTTTATATTCTCTGATAATAGCAATAACCCCGTTTCACATGGAAACGGGGTTATCAGAAGGAAAATTATGATGATATTTTAAATTAATAATCAGGAAAACTGTTCTGTAATCTGCTGATTGAGTTCATCAACAGTTGTCTGTGTAAGACCGCTGATTGTTTCTCTTGTTACGTTCCAATCAGTTCCGTTGAAGGAAGCCTGCTTGATAGAATCATCAACAATTGCAGCGACTTCTGAAGGGAGACCCATATGGAGACTTACAACAGGGTTAGCATCAGTAAGTTCTCTTACCTTGTACCACATTTCAAACATTTCATCAGTCCAGCCGTAGTCTTCACGGTACTGATTTTCTGTGATAGCAATTGCACTTTCATCCTTTTCAGCAATGAGTTTGCACTTGATGAATGCAGCAGCACCTTCAGGATTCTCTGCACCCTTGCAAAGTGCATAAGCGTCCATATTTGCAGGAAGATAATATTCATCAGCGTTAGGGTCACGAGGCATTGGTACAAACATGATTTCACCAGGTTCACCAAACTTGGAAAGGTCAGCTTCCCAGAGTGCCCATGTTGCGCAAGGCCAGAAAAGTGTCTTGCCCTCTGCGATACGCTGCGGCTGTTCTGTCCAGTCGTATTCAGCCTTAGGAAGCGGCAGGTCAGCCTTCTTGAGCTCATACATGAAGTTTTCTGCACGTTCAAGTTCAGCGCTGTCAATATTGCTCTTTACAAGACCGTTTTCCATACTGATTGGAGCAACGCCTGTAGTAAGTACAAACTGTGTTTCAAAATACCAGCTGTCGTATGCAAACTTATCTTCTTCACGGCTGCAATATTCAAAGCACATATCACGGAATGTATCCCATGTCCAGTTGCCTTCTGCAAAGAGTTCAGCAGGATCATCAAGTCCGTTTTCTTCCATTGTTTTCTTATTGTAAATCATAAGACACTTGGAGTCTGTATTTACAGGAGCAACATAGTGCTTACCGCCCATAACGTGTGCATCAGCAAGCTTCTTTGCACCCTCTGTCCAAAGTGACTCGTCATTGAAATCAAGGTAATCATCAAATGGCTGGAACATACCATCTACAACCTTGCTTGGGAAGGTATCAAATTCCTGTGCAGGGAAAAGGTCAGGTGCTGTACCGCCAAGAACAAGTGTAGAAAGGTCTGTGTAACGTTTTTCCCAGGTTGTAGGAATGTATTCAATCTTACCGCCGTACTTTGTTTCAAAAAGTTCAAGTGCAAAAAGCTTCGGCTTTCCCTTGTCAGGGTTGATATCGTAGGTTGCAAGCCATTTAACTGTGCCATTTTCTAATTTTTCATCGGTAATTTCTACTTCCTGAACAGCAGCTTGTTCTTCCTCACTCAACTGCTTCGGTGCAGTTGTTGCACTTGTAACTTCCGCTTCGCTTGCAATTCCATCATCACTGCTGCAGGCTGTGAGAGTTCCGAGCATTGCAAGTGCTGAAATCATAGCTGTTAATCTTTTAAAGTTTTTCATATAAACACTCCTTCTTGAAAATGTTTTGTCGTTCATTGTGATTATACTTTAACACACTTTCAAGGAGAAAAATATAACAATGATATTCTTTTTGTTATATTATTGTTGGTAATTGTGATAAGTTTATTTATAATCTATACAATTTTTTGCGGGAAATATTTAAAATAATATACAAAATACCCGTCATATTCTGCTGTATGGCAGAACATAACGGGTTAAATTTATATTCCAAGTCTGTTTTTTGTGTACAAAAAGCTTTTCCGATATTCTTCATCGGTATTCAGATGCTCAATCAGCACGGGCATTTCGGGATTTGCCTCATCGCAAAGCTGTGCAAGCAGCTCAATATCAAGTGTACCTTCTCCAACAGCACATTCTTCAAGTTGAAAAGTGGACTCCTCTTTAAGTCGGATATCCTTAAGATGACAACTGCAAATTTTACCTTTGAGCAAGTCAAAGCATTCACGAAGAAACTCATCGTTGAAGAAATATCTTCTCGGTGAGGTAATCATATTCACAATATCAAGATGTGCGGAAAACTGAGGGTGATTTATACGCTCAATAAGCTCAAGATATTCTTGAGGTCCCGACGGAATCATCCAGGGCATTGACTCAATGCTGAAATGAGTGCGTTTCGGGTCAGCCTGCTTCAGTACGTACTGCACCGTTTCTACCGTCATATCGAAGGTTTCCTTGCTGAAATTGTCACGATAACCGCCGTCCCAGCGAGGACCATGCGGCGTGCCTGCAATATTTACCGCACAAACTGCACCTATTTCATCAGCAAGAATAATCTGACGGATTGCGTAGTCAAGGTTTGCCTTGCGTTTTTCAGGGTCAGCATCAAGCATATTGTTCCATATTCCTACCTCAGCAATAACCAGGTCATTTTCCTTTGCCGCCTCTGAATAAGCCCTTATCGTGTCCTTATCGCTGTTGCAGTTCACGGGAAATACAGCCGAGCGGCAGCCCAGCTCTTTAAGCTGTTTTGCCCAGTGAGCAGGGGAAGTGTGCGAAAGTGCGGAAGAAATACCAAGCCTCATAAGTTACACCGTCCTTTTCCATATCACGCTTGAATCAATTTCGTCAAGTGTCTTGAAGCCTGTCCTTGCCATAACCTTGACAAGTTCATTGTTCATCTCAATTATGCGTTTTGTTACACCGTCAGCACCATTTTTCAGCGGCTCCATAAGATTACGTCCAACGCATACACAGTCAGCACCAAGAGCCAGAGCCTTGAATACGTCAATACCGCTTTCAAAGCCGCAGTCAACCATAATTTTCATCTTTCCGCCAACAGCCTTTACAATATCAGGTAAAATCTGAAGCGGCGGAACAGCGTAGTCCATAATTCCGTGATGATGGGAAACAACAATTCCCGCAACTCCCGCTTCAGCGCATTTTACAGCATCTGAAACGCTTAGAACACCCTTTACAATAAAGGGGACAGCCGATGCCTTTACAAAGCTTTCAATCTCAGCACGGGATTTCGGACGCATAGGCAGGTCACATACAACATCATATTTTCCATCCCAGGAAATTGCGTGGTCGATGTCCATTCCAACCGCAAATGCACCGTGTTCAACAGCGTGTTCAATACGCTTGAAAACCTCGTTATTGTCAGCGTGAGGCTTGATTATGCGTATAGTTCTTGCCGCGGCATAAATCTGCTCCATCTCATCATATTCACCCATACCTACCCAGTGAACAGCACCCGCATTTTTTGCACCCTTTGCAATCTCAACCATAGCATTGTCACATATATGGTGCAGATGTGAAAGTGCCGCCGTCATAATCGGCGTGGAGAATTTCTCCCCGAAAAGCTTAAAATCCGTGCTTGGCAGGTCGGAGTCAATGTGCCGCATTTCAAGAAGAATCGAGTCAAAATAATCTCTTGTAATCTTGTTGGAATCACCGCTCATAGCTATCCCTCCCGTTAGTTTTCCAGCTTTTCAACAGCTTCCTTCAGTAGCTCAATAATCGGCAGATGCTGAGGACAGACCGCTTCGCACTGACCACATTCAATGCAGGAGGAAGCCTTACCCGAATAGCCTGTAAGACTTCCGTAGAAAAACTTTGGACGATTATCCTTGGGGAATTTTCTCGCCGTGTTCACAGCACCGAAAATATCGGGAATATGTATGTTCTGAGGGCAACCGTCAACGCAGTAGCGACAGGATGTGCAGCCGATAAGCGGAGTTGCAAGCATCTTTTCAAGTACCTTGTCAATGGTTGCCTTATCGTTATCGGTAAGCGGCTCAAAATCCGCAAACGTAGCAAGATTATCTTCTACCTGTTCCTCGTTGGACATACCGCTCAAAATTGTACCGATACCGTCAAGACTTCCGCAGAAACGCATTGCCCAGGAAGCCGCAGACTTGTCAGGACGGACAGCCCTGAACATTTCTTCAAGGTCAGGGGAGAGATTTGCAAGCGTGCCGCCCTTGACAGGCTCCATAATTATCATCGGAATCTTTCTTTCAAGCAGAATTTCGTAAAGTCTGCCCGAATGTACAACTTGATTGTTCCAGTCAGCATAGTTCAGCTGAATCTGAACAAACTCAACTTCGGGATGCTTGTCCAATACCTTTTCAAGCAGCTCAGGTGAGCCGTGGAATGAAAATCCGAAATGCTTGATTTTACCCTCAGCCTTCTTGTTCAAACACCAGTTGAAGCAGTCCAGCTTTTCGTATACATCATAGTTTGCACCGTCCTCAAGGCTGTGAAGCAGGTAATAGTCAAAAAAGTCAAGTCCCGTGCGTTCAAGCTGTTCGTTGAAAACTCTGTCACGGTCATCAAGCGTCTTTATTGCCCATGCAGGAAGCTTTGTGGCAACAGTAAAAGCCTCTCTCGGATAACGTTTCACAAGCACTTCCTTGACAGCTTTTTCCGAGTTGCCGCCATGGTAAACGTAAGCCGTGTCAAAGTAATTGAATCCTGCATTCATATAGCGGTCAACCATATCGCTCACACGTGGAATGTCGATTGCACCGTCCTTTTCAGGCAGACGCATCAATCCAAAACCAAGCTTAGGCATTTTTGTTACATCAATATTCATTGGAAAACCTCTTTTACAATATAAAATATCACTGCTACAGTATTAATCCGTATTTGGAGGATAAATACCTATAATTCAATTTGAAATATAACAGGTTAATTTATTCGCTCAGAATTCTTTCAATTTCAGCAATTTCCTCATCAGTAAATCCAAGCTTTTCAATGCAGGCTGCATTTTCAATAATCTGTTCAGGTCGGCTTGCACCGATAAGAACAGTTGCAACAGCCTTGTTGTTCAGAACCCATGAAAGAGCCATCTGTGAAAGCTTCTGACCACGTTTCTGTGCAAGTGCATTAAGCTTGTTGAGCTTAGCAACCATATTTTCATCAAGTTGATTTCCAATCCAGGTGTCACCCTTGCCGACTCTTGAATCAGCAGGAACACCGTTCAGGTATCTGTCAGTAAGGAAACCCTGATAAAGAGGTGAAAATACCGCAAGTCCGATTCCGTTTTCAATGCAGAAATCATCAAGCTTGTCGTCCTCAACCCAGCGGTTAAGCATTGCGTATGACGGCTGATTTACAACAAACGGCGTATGAAGTTCCTTGAAAATCTTCATAATGTCCGCTGTCTGCTGACTGTTGTAGTTTGAAATACCAACATAAAGAGCCTTACCCTGTCTTACAGCATTGTCAAGTGCAAGTGCAGTTTCCTCAGCTGGTGTGTCAGGATCAAAAACGTGATGGTAGAAAATATCCACGTATTCAAGTCCCATACGTTTCAGACTCTGGTCGAGGGAAGCTGTAAGGTACTTGCGTGAACCGTTCTTATCACCGTAAGGACCGGGCCACATGTCATAGCCTGCCTTTGTGGAAATGCACATTTCATCACGATAATGCATCATTCCCTTCAGAACCTTGCCGAAGTTTTCTTCAGCACTTCCATTGTAAGGGTTTCCGTAATTGTTTGCAAGGTCGAAATGAGTAATTCCCAGATTAAATGCAGTATGCACCATTTTTTCAATGTTTGCAAAGCTGTTTTCGTGCCCGAAATTTTTCCACAGACCAAGTGAAACAGCAGGCAGCTTCAAGCCGCTTTTACCGCATCGGTTGTAAACCATTTTATCATATCTTTTTTCATCAGCAATAAACATAAATTATTCTCCTTTATATAAATGATTGACATAGCTTTATTTTTTGTATGAATAATAATCAGCTATTACTTTTTCGGCAGGCTTGAGGTAAACGTCATAACCACCGTCATTTTCAGCATTTTCATACTGTTTCCAACGCCAGTCCCATACAGCAAATCCGCCAGTCCAGTCACGCTTTTCACAAGCTTCAAACATAGCCTTGTACCAGTCTGCCTGTCCTTGCAAATCAATTTTGCCACGCACTGACCAGTCATTCGGAACAAGATTTGAACCCTTTACCGACATACAGCCGCATTCCGCAAAGAAAAACGGTTTGTTGAATTGCTTCACAACTTTTTCAATACGGTCAAGCTGATTTTCCCAGTCATTGATAGGGTAGTAGCCGCTGGAGGAAATCACATCAACAGCGTCCCACCACTTCACATTGTGTTCCTGATACTTGTCAGTATTGTAGGAAACAAGCCCGCTGTAATGCTGACGGATATCGGAAATCATCTTTCTGCATTCAGTCTCACGGCGTTGTGCCTGTACCATTTCGCACCCTGCAATAAACATTTCACAGCCGCACTTTTCAGCAATCTTGGCAAAGTGCACCTGAAATTCCGTATAGCTTGCAAACCAGTTGCACCATTTAGGTTCACAAGGCACGTCCTCATCAAAGAAGTTGATGTGTGCACGCCATGTTCCGTTTTTGCAGTTTACCGTTGGTTTCAGCGCAACACGTAACCCTTTTGAATGTGCGTATCCGATAAATTCAATAAGTTCCTCATCGCCCATAGTTGCCTCGGATTTATAATCCACAATTTCAGCCTGAGGGTGTTCCTGCAAGCCATTCGGTACAAGTATGATAAAGTCAGCATTTGTCCGTTCAATAAGATTGTCAAGGCTTTTGCGGGCCTCAGCAGTTGCCAGTGCACCCCTGCGTGCAAAAGGTGCAAAGGTTATTCCTTTAATAAAATCCATAAAAAATCCTCTTATCTGATTATCTTGTATCCAACAAATTTGCCCACCTCAGCACGAAGTCTGAAAACAGCTTCACCGTTTTCCTCGTAAAGCGGAGCAATTTCCTTACCGTCGGAAAGTCTTGCAATAGCCTTTGCACCCTTGATATGAACTGTAATGTCGCTGTCATAAGTATTGTTGTCAACATAAGGATAAACAACAAAAGTATCATTGTCATAAGTGAAAATGCTTATCTGTCCCTTGCCCTCCATACGGATACCGTTTACGGCAAATTCCTTTCTCATTCTGTTCAGCACGGTTTCAGGGTAGTGCTTGATATCAGCAAAGGTTTCGGGCACAACAAGAGTGTACATCTGCCCATCGCCGTAGGTGTCAATCGCAAACAGCGTGCAGGCTTCTTCCTCAGAAATACCCTTGCAGATTGCACCCCAGGTTGCGTTGTTTCTGAATTCCATAACGGGAACAGTAACAGCCTTTGCTGAGCTTTCTCTTTCCCATCTGTTGAAGAAGAAAGAATTTTCAGCTGCGTAATCCTTGACAGTCATTTTTCTGTTTCTGTCACGGATTGAAGTTATGCGTTCAATACCCTTTCCGAGAGTTTTCTTGATAAAACCGCTTGTTACGATAGCCTTTCCGCCGCCTGTAACGTACTTCTCAAGCTTATCAACAATATTCTTGTCATATGCGGAAGAAGCGGTCATAAGCATAATAGGTGCATCAGCTTCAAAGTTTGGCGTAGAAAGAACTGGGAACCCGTTCATACCAAGGAAGTCCTGAACATTGTCCTCACCCTGTGAAGCATTCGGAATATAGCAAGGTACACCAAGCGGTTCGCCAAGTCCGTCGAGAAGTGCATCAAGCTTGTCAAGCATAAATCCAAGTGCAGGAACATTTACCGAGTCAGCAAGTGCCTGAAAACAGAACATCATTACTTCCTTAGGCTTTGCAAAAGCAGTAAGATAAGCCTGTTCAAGATAATAGTCAAGCATCCTGCAATCGAATGGGTCAAACCATCCGCCACCGTTTCTTCCGGGTGCCATCTTGTCCATATACTTCATAAGCGAATAGGAAAGATACCTCGGCAGGTGCTGGTCAGTGTTCATCGGGTCACGGGTTTCCGTGCCAGTATAAATGTAGTCGAAAATTTCCTTCTGTGAAGCAGGGTCATAGCCTGTTTCCTGATAGGACTCCATCCAGTTCGGATATTTGATTGTGATTTTGCAATCAGGATTTACAGCCTTTGCAGGACCAATAACATATTTCTTTGAAGCCTCATACATAAGATGAGTACGGTAAGCCTGCCAGCTTCCGTCTGTAATTCCGTGTTCAGCGTTGTATGCATCTCTGCCATTTCTGCACTTTTCACAAGTACAGTTTGTAAAGAAGAAATCGTCAATGATAAATCCATCGAAAACCCGTGCATTCATTTCGCAGACCTGCTTCAGCGTGTCCATCATGACCTCATCATTGTAACACATTACGTTGAACAAACGCTGTTTAGCCTTTGCACCCTCAGGGTCAGGCATACTTGTTGTAATACCGCCCTGTGACTTTATGCCGTGCTTTGCAAAAATATCCCTGCAAAGACAAAGCTGTTCTTCACTTGCAAAGCAGCCGTCACGGAAAGGTTCAAGATAAACCTTGTCAATGCGCATATATTTCTTGAAGAATTCAATCTGCTTGCCAAGTTCAGATTCGTTCACGTTTTTTACGCCGTGTGCAACAAAGTAAACAACCAGTTCAAAATTCCTGTAATTTCCCATAAAAACACCCTGCTTTCTCGTTGGATTTTTATCAGTATAACATAATAATTTACCTTCGGCAATACGGTAATTTAGGCGAATTTTCCGAAACATATTTGTATAATGCTGACAAGAGGGACGACATAAAGTATACATTATATCAAAAAAACAAGGTATCGTGTTAAGGCGATACCTTGCTTTATTGAGTGATTTTATTCTGCTTGCTTTTTACCGCCGAAAAGTTTTATTGTAAACAAAACGGCAAGCATGAGAGCAATCGAAATTCCAAGAACAGCAAATACATTTTGAACAAATCCTGAAATGAGATATCCTACAGCACTGACAGCCGCAACTGTAAGTGCATAAGGAAGCTGTGTGGAGACATGGTTTACATGGTCACACTGTGCACCGGTGGAAGCCATAATGGTTGTATCCGAAATAGGTGAACAATGGTCTCCGCATACTGCACCTGCAAGACATGCAGAAATGCAGATTATAACCATAGCAGGAATATCTCCTGTTGAGGAAACATTCAGAAGGTCCTTTTCGAAAACACTTGTAACTATAGGAATAAGAATTCCGAATGTACCCCATGAAGTACCCGTTGCAAAAGAAAGACCGATTGCAACAACGAACAGAATAAGAGGAAGAAGTATCTGAATAGCGGTTGCACTTTCAACAATTCCCGATACGAATGTGCCTGCATCAAGAAGATTTGTCATGGTTTTGAGTGTCCATGCAAATGTAAGAATAAGTATTGCAGGAACCATCTGCTTGAAGCCGAGGGCAATAGAATCCATGCAGTCGCTGAATGTAAGTACACGACGGCATATGAAATATGCAATAATGACAAGCAGTGCACCCAATGAACCGAGTGAAAGTCCGTAAGCAGCATCACAGTCTGCAAAAGCTGTAATAAAGTCAGTTCCGCTGAAAAATCCTCCGGTGTAAATCATTCCTGCAACGCATGAAGCAATAAGAATTACAACCGGAAGGATAAGGTCAATAACCTTTCCTTTAGAAGTAATTGGTTCTTCGCTTTCTTCATAAATCTTATTTCGTGTTGTAAACAAGTCGCCGTTGTGTGCATTGCTTTCATGTGTTTTCATTGGACCGTAATCAATGTTTGCAACTGCGATAAATATAACCATAATCAGTGTAAGTAAAGCGTAAAGATTGTAAGGAATAGTGCTGATGAAAAGACGGATTCCGTTTACGCCGTCAACTGTACCGCTTACCGCAGCAGCCCAGGATGAAATCGGTGCAATAATGCATATTGGTGCAGCAGTGGAATCAATGAGGTATGCAAGCTTTGAACGTGAAACCTTGTGTTTGTCAGTAATCGGACGCATTACAGAACCTACTGTAAGACAGTTAAAATAGTCGTCAACAAAAATAAGCACTCCAAGGAAGAATGTTGCAATGCTTGCACCTGCACGGCTTTTGATATGCTTAGCAGCCCATTCTCCGTATGCACGGCTTCCGCCTGCTTTATTCATAAGAACAACAATAATTCCGAGAATAACAAGAAAAATAAGGATACCTACATTATAAGAGTCTGACAGATTTGCAATAAGACCATCCTGAACAACAGCTGTGAACATGCCGCTGAAGCCGCTTGAGGAAGCTGCAGCATAAACCACACCGCCGGTAATTATTCCTACAAAAAGCGAAGAATAAACCTCTTTGGTTATAAGTGCAAGTCCGATAGCAATAATCGGCGGAAGCAATGCCCACAATGACCCTACAGCTTCCGAGACAGGTGCCTGAATAAAGCAGAATATGATGAATACTGCAATTATTACGGCAAAGATGATTTTACTCAGATGTTTTTTCATAAAATTCCCCCTTGTTTGTTTTCTTTTTATTTTTTCTCATATCCTGCAGCTGCGACAGAATAACGGCTGCAAAAACAAGAATACATCCCGAAAATTCTTTCAATGACATTATTTCGTTAAGTATGAGCCATCCTGACAATGCCGCAAATACCGATTCAAGACTCATAAGTAACGAAGCAGAGGTCGGGTCGGTGTAACGCTGACCGAGAATCTGCAGGGTAAAAGCTACACCACTTGACATTATTCCAGCATAAAGAATAGTATATCTTGCATCAAAGATATCAGCAAGAGCAGGAGTTTCAAAAGTAAACATGGCAATTGCCATAAATATTGAAGCAGTAAAGAATTGTATGCACGACATTATCAGACCATCAGCACCCTTGCTGTTAAATCGGTCGATAACCATTATGTGCACTGTAAAACCGAAAGCACTGTATAAAACAATCATATCACCGCGGTTTATACGGAGATTTTCATTTACACACAGCAGATATAGTCCTGCAAAGGCAATAAGTGCACAAATCCATACAAATACAGATTTCTTCTTGTAAAGGAAAAATTCAATTAACGGTACAGCAATAATGTATATAGCACTTATGAATCCTGCCTTTCCGGCAGTTGTCATACTTATTCCTACTTGCTGAAGGGAGCTTGCAATGCAGAGAATAATGCCACAGATTATTCCACCGCGTATGGTAACACTCATAGGAGCTTTGCTTTCAGATGAAGCCGTACCATTGAATTTTCTTAAAAAGACAATTACTGGAATAAGAACAATTCCACCGAGAAAAGTTCTTACAGCACTGTAAGTAAAAGGACCTATGTAGTCCATTCCCTTGCTTTGTGCTACAAAGGCCGTACCCCATATTAATGCGGTAATCAGAAGCATGAGGTTGCCTTTTAGTTTTTTGTTCATAATAACCTCTTATTTCAATATAAAATAATAAAATTCGTTTTATTATACCATATTTTTCTTCCGAGTACAATAGATTTTGCAATAAATAAAACCAAATAATCAGTTGTTTTGTTTTGATTTTTGTATTGACAATTATCGGTAATAAATATATAATGTACATAGATTTTGTATTTTTGTAATAATTATGTTCTTGAAATCCGTGTCAATATTGAACAGGAGTGAAATTATGAAAAGAATAATAACCATACTTGTTATGTGTGCAGTGCTTACAGCGTGTTCAGCAGATAATACGGAAAGTCCTGTTATGCAGACTTCTGAGCAGGTTACTGTAACTACTGCAGAAACAATCAGTGTTACTGAAACAACAACCGAACAGCAAACAACTGAAACGGAAGAAGCAACTGCAGAAGAAACTACAGAAGCCGAGACTACAGCAGGTACACCGGTTGCGTATTATGGTGAAATCATTGCTGATGGTAATAAGCTTGTAGGAAAAAATACAGGTGAGCCGGTGAGAGTAACAGGTATGAGCTTTTTCTGGAGCAACTGGTCACAGAAATATTATACCGCCGATTACGTTGATTATCTCGTAGATGATTATAATTGTGAGGTTGTCCGCTGTTCATACGGTATCCAGGATAACGGCGTGCCATATGACGATACCTGCGAGCCACTCATTGAGGATGTTATCAATCAGGCAATTGAGCGTGGTGTATATGTAATCATTGACTGGCATTCCCATGGTGCACACAACAATCCTGACGAGGCTGTTGCGTACTTTGAGCAGCTTGCTGAAAAATATGGAAGCTACGATAATGTTATTTTCGAAATTTATAATGAACCTACTCAGGTAAGCTGGGAAACTGTAAAGGCATACGCTGAAATAGTTATTCCCGCAATCAGAAAGCACTCCGATAATCTTGTGATTGTAGGTTCTCCGACCTGGTCTCAGGATGTTGTTTCTGCAGCAGGAAATCCTGTTGAAGGCGAAAATATTGCCTATACTCTCCATTTCTACGCAGGTACTCATAAGCAGTGGCTCAGAGATAACGGTGACAAAGCACTTGCCGCAGGTATTCCTCTCTTTGTAACAGAATGGGGAAGCGTAAATGCAGATGGCAACGGAAATATCGATAAAGCTTCTACGGAAGAATGGTTTGCGTGGATGGATAAGAACAACATTTCCAGCTGTAACTGGTCTGTAAATGATAAGGACGAAACCTCAAGTATCTTCAAAAAGGATAGTATTCTTAGTGAAACAGGCAAGTATATAAAGGAACTTATCAGCGAAAGAACAAAGGATTCCCCTTGGAGAAACAATTGATTGAATAATTTTTAACCGCAGGAAAACTATTTTCCTGCGGTTTTTTGTAATGTTGAAAACTTTTTGTTGCAATTTCATATTTTGTATGGTATAATGTCAATAACGGTTGTGTAATTTTACAACACATACAGTTTGGAAAAAGAATTATATTGGAGGTTTTCAAATGGCAAGAACAGTACAAGAGCTTATGAATATGATCAAGGATAATGATATCCAGATGATTGACTTCAAAATCGTTGATATCAACGGTCAGTTCCGTCACGTAACAATCCCTGCTGAACAGTTCAATGAGGATACATTGAAGGAAGGTATCGGTTTCGATGCTTCCAACTATGGCTATGCAGTTGTTGAAAAGAGCGATATGGTATTTATTCCTGACCTGGATACAGCTATGGTTGACCCGTTCTGCGGCGTACCAACCCTCTCTATCACAGGTAATGCAATGGTTATCGACTACCCTGAAAACCGTCCGCTTGACCAGTATCCAAGAAACATCGTTCTTGCTGCTGAACAGTATATGAAGGATACAGGCATTGCTGATACAATGCTCATACTCCCCGAATTTGAATTCCATCTTTTCGATAACGCAGGCTGGTCCGTAACACCTGAAAGAATCGGTATGTACGTTGATACTTCACAGGCTTACTGGAACAGCGAAACAGAAGGAAAGGGCTGTGTAGTTGCCCATCAGAAGAACTACCACATCGCTAAGCCATTCGATACCTCTTATGAGTGCCGTTCTGAAATGTGTATGGAAATGCAGAAGGCTGGTATTCCAATCAAGTACCACCACCCTGAAGTTGGTGCAGCAGGTCAGTTTGAAATCGAACCAATGCTCGGTCAGATGTCAACCATGGCTGACGCAACAATGATGATTAAGTACATTATCCACAATACAGCTCTCAAGTACGGTAAGGTTGCAACCTTTATGCCAAAGCCTGTTTACGGTGAAGCTGGTAACGGTATGCACGTACATATGCTTCTCCTCAAGGACGGCGAGCCTGTGTTCTCCGATGATAACGGCTATTCACATCTCAGTGAAACAGCACACTACTTTATGGGCGGTCTGCTGAAGCATATTTCTTCTCTCTGTGCAATCACAAACCCAAGTACAAACTCCTTCAAGCGTCTTGTACCTGGCTTTGAGGCACCTGTAACAGTTGGTTACGCAACTTCCAACAGAAGTGCCGTAATCCGTATCCCAGCTTACGCAAAAACGCCAAAGCTCAGACGTTTCGAAATCCGTAACCCTGACGCAACCTGTAACCCATACCTTGCTTATGCAGCAATCCTTATGGCAGGTCTTGACGGTGTAAAGAACAAGATTGACCCACACGCAAACGGCTGGGGTCCATATGACTTTAACCTCTATAAGCTTTCCGATGAGGAAAAGGCAAAGCTTTCTTCTCTCCCAACAACTCTTGATGCTGCTCTTGATGCACTCGAAGCTGACCACGATTACCTCACAGAAGGCGGTGTATTCCCAGAACAGCTCATCAAGACATTTATCGCAAACAAGAGAAAGGAATGCTTCGAACTTTCCAAGATTCCTCACCCGGCAGAATTTGACAGATATTTCAACCTCTAATATAAAAAATGACCGCCACGGTACAGTTGCCGTGGCGGTTTTCTTTTATAGTTCTTTTCTTAAATATACCATATCAACCAGTTGAATCCCGCATTCATATATTGGGTGGTCATAATTATCTGTAAAGAAATTTTTGATACTATGAGAACGTATAAATCCACATTTTTCATAAAAGGGAATTGTCATCGGGCTATCTCCAGTTCCGACCTGAAGAACTGAATATTGATTTTTGTACTTTGAAGCAATATATTCAATCAACTGTTTAGCATATCCTTTGCCGTGATGAAGTGGCTCAGTTGCTATGTTTTTTATTTCCAGTATACCATTTCCCTCATCTGTGATAACACATTCACATTTAATACCATTATCATTTAGTACATACATTGTACCTTTGTCGAGGTATCGGTCTATCATATCTTCCTGTTCATCAGCCAATAGTAATAGTGGAAGAAATCGCTTTTTATTTTCCTTAACTTCCATTATTTCCATATCTGCTACCTCCGTTATCATACGATTTTCGTAGTCCACTGCTCCAAATTCCAGACCTCATCACAAACATCAAGATAAAACTCAGGCTCGTGGCTTACAAGAAGCACCGTGCCCTTGAAGTCCTTGATAGCCGATTTCAGCTCGTCCTTTGCATCAACATCAAGATGATTTGTCGGCTCGTCAAGTACAAGCAGATTTATCTTTTTCAGCATAAGTCTGCACAGACGCACCTTCGCATTCTCACCGCCCGAAAGCACACGCATCTGCGACGTGATATGCTCCGTGGTAAGTCCGCACCTCGCCAGTGCCGCACGCACCTCTGCATTTGTCAGTGAAGGATATTCGTCCCAAATTGTCTGCAAAGCCGTTTCGGAAGTAGCTTCCTCCTCCTGCTCAAAGTAACCAACCTCAACAAACTGGTCGTGCTCAACCTCACCCGAAACAGGCGGAATAAGCTTCAACAGCGTTTTCAACAGCGTTGACTTACCCAAACCGTTTACACCCTTGATAGCAACCTTCTGCCCGCATTCCAGCTTCAGTGACAACGGCTTTGTGAGCGGCTCACCGTAACCAAGCACCAAATCACTGCATTCAATTACCACACGTCCCGGAGTTCTCGCAGGCTGAAAAGAAAAATTCGGCTTCGGCTTCTCGCTCATAAGCGTAATCTTGTCCATCTTGTCAAGCTTCTTCTGACGTGATTTAGCCATATTTGTGGTAGCAACCCTCGCCTTGTTCCTTGCAATAAAATCCTCAAGGTCAGCAATTTCCTTTTGCTGCTTCTCGTAAGCCTGTTCAAGCTGACGCTTTTTCAGTTCGTACATCTTCTGGAAATTGTCATAGTCACCCGTGTATCTCGTCAGCACCGCATTTTCAACGTGATAAATAACATTGACAACATCATTAAGGAACGGAATATCGTGGGAAACAAGAATAAACGCATTTTCGTAGTTCTGCAAAAAGTTTTTCAGCCACGCAATGTGATTTTCATCAAGGAAGTTTGTGGGCTCGTCAAGAATAAGAATCATCGGATTTTCCAGCAGTACCTTAGCAAGCAAAACCTTTGCACGCTGACCGCCCGAAAGCTCGGAAACATCACGGTCAAGACCGATTTCACCAAGTCCAAGTCCGTTTGCGTACTCGGAAATTTTCGCATCAATCGTGTAGTAACCGCTGTAATCGAGAATGTCCTGAATTTCGCCAACCTTTTCCATAGCTTCAGCCATTTCCTCATCGGAGCAATCTGCCATGGAATCGTAAAGTGCCATCATTTCCTGTTCAAGCTCAGCATAGTGAGCAAAAGCATCACGAAGCACGTCAGCAATCGTCTTGCCCTTTGTAAGCGTGCTGTACTGGTCAAGATAACCCGTGGTAATGTGTCTGCACCACTCAATCTTTCCCTCATCAGGAGCAAGCTTGCCCGTGATAATGTTCAGAAATGTAGATTTACCCTCACCGTTTGCACCAACAAGACCTATGTGCTCACCTTTGAGCAGACGGAAAGAAGCGTTGTTCAGAATCTGACGTGCACCAAAACCGTGTGTCACGTTTTCAACATTTAAAATACTCATATTTTCAATTCCTTTTCGTTTTGCATAAGTAATAACAGTTTAGCAGAATTTGCCGTGAATGTCAATCACGGTTTTTATTCATAGGACATTCTTCCGACTGCATATTGTAAAATACAACCTTACTACGGAGTTGAAGTTGAAAACAAGTTTTCAACTCCGAGTTTTGTTTTTCGGATTGTCATCCGAAATTTTCTGACGAAAAGCACAAAACATCGAAAGGAGTGCATTTTCCCTTTCGGGAAAATGATTATTAAAATGTTTGAACTATTTAACCTGCTGTTTGACAACCTGCTTTTTTTCGCCCTGCATTTCGAAACAGGAAGTGTTTTCCCGAAACCCTTGTCCGCCGCCGAGGAGGAAGAATGTTTCCGTAAAATGCACGAG
This sequence comes from Oscillospiraceae bacterium, assembly GCA_018110825.1. GTDB lineage: Bacteria > Bacillota > Clostridia > Oscillospirales > Ruminococcaceae > RGIG8773. The sequence goes on along the minus strand of JAGBCL010000109.1, from coordinate 71,519 downwards.
GGAGATACCGCCGCCCGAAGTAAGCTTATCGAGCACAATATGCGTCTTGTTGCACACATTATAAAAAAGTATTACAACGTGACTACCGACCAGGAGGACTTGATTTCTATAGGAACAATCGGACTAATCAAAGCTGTGTCAAGTTTTGATTATTCTAAGAAGGTAAGATTCGCAACCTATGCTTCCCGGTGCATAGAGAACGAAATTCTCATGCACTTTCGTTCCCTGAAGAAAACCGCAGGGGACATCTACTTCGACGAGCCGATTGACACCGATAAGGAGGGCAACCAGCTTACACTTATTGATATTATCGCAGAGGACGATGGCATCGTCGAAAAAATTGACCTGAATATAAAATCAGAGCAGCTTTACCGCTTCATAGATGAGTGTCTTGACGAGCGTGAACTGACAATTATCAAGTACCGCTATGGCTTGTTCGGATGTAAACCGCTGACTCAGAGAGAGGTTGCCAAAAAACTTGATATTTCCCGTTCCTATGTTTCCAGAATTGAGAAAAAAGCCTTGCAGACCCTCAGGAAGAAGTATGACCGTACTTCAATTTTTGATAATTCCAAAAACAAAGGGAGGGAAACAAAATGAAATTAAGTGTCCCGCCGTACTGAGTACGCCGGGACACTTTTTCGTGACGGTCATTCTCCGTCTGTCCGTAAGTAAAACTTATTCGGATTGTTTGCGATTTAATCAGCAAATGCTGTTGCAGTTGCAATCGCAGTTGGATGTGCAGTTGTTGGAGCAGCCGTTGTTATTGTTGCCGCAGCAGAACCAGAGCACGAGAAGGATGATGATAATCCAGCAGCAGTTACCGCCATTGCCAAAGTTAAATCCACAGTTCATAGAGATTTCTCCTTTAAATAATGTATTCTGAAAGTCGGGAGCGTTTTTGGCGTTCCGTTTGACTTTTCATAGTTCATATTATGATGCGAAGCAATTTTGGTTACAGAATTTTATATATTACATCTTACGACAAATATTTCCCTGCAGATGTGGAATAATATACATAAGTTAAAAAGAAAGGTCAGAAAAGGCTTATGTATAATTTTGAAAGCTTTACCAGAAAAGCAAATAACGCTATCAACAAGGCATATATTCATGCGGGACGTTTCGGACATGTCTACATGGGAAGTGAACATCTTCTGCTTTCACTTATTACAGAGCAAGGCAGTACCTCTGCAAGTATTTGCCGTGTCTGCGGCATAAAGGAAGAAGCTGTAGTTTTAAGAATAAACGTGCTTGTCGGCAGAGGCGAACCGTGCATAGTTGACCATGATGGACTAACACCTACTGTTAGGAAAATTATAGAGAGAGCTGTTTTTATTTCATCTGAAAACGGGGCACAGCTTGCAGGAACTGAACATCTGCTTCTTGCTTTATTGCAGGAGCAAACCTGTACGGGATGCCGTATCATAAATGAAATCGGGGGCAATATAAGCCGTATGGCAGGTGCATGTTCAATGTCCTCAAATCCTGATGGCTCGAACGGAATAATCAAAGCTCCCACTCTTGTCAAATACGGCAGAAATCTTACTAAAGATGCACGTGAGAAGAAATTCGACCCTGTTTTCTGCCGTGACCGTGAAATTGAACGTGTAGTGCAGATTTTGTCACGTCGTACCAAGAATAACCCTTGTCTTGTAGGTGAAGCAGGTGTAGGCAAAACAGCGATTGCCGAGGGCATAGCAATGAAAATTGCTGAAGGAAAGGTTCCGGATGCAATACGTTGTAAGCAGATTTTTTCATTGAGTCTCACTTCAATGCTTGCAGGTGCAAAATACCGAGGTGATTTTGAGGAACGTATCAAGCAGTGCCTTGATGAAGTTGCCGCAAATAAAAATATAATACTATTTATAGATGAGCTTCATACAATTGTCGGAGCAGGTGCCGCAGAGGGGGCAATTGATGCCGCAAATATTCTTAAACCACAGCTTGCAAGAGGGGAATTGCAGATAATAGGAGCAACAACAATCGAAGAATACCGCCGCTTTATTGAAAAAGACAGTGCCCTTGAGCGCCGCTTTCAGAAGGTGCTTATCAATGAGCCTGATGAGGAGGAGGCAGTGCGTATTATCACGGGGCTGAAGCATTGCTACGAAGATTTTCATGGGGTAATAATTACCGATGAAGCTGTAAAATCCGCAGTAACTATGTCGGTACGCTATCAGCCTGACCGTTTTCTTCCTGACAAGGCAATCGACCTTATCGATGAAGCTTGTTCAAAAGCAAGAATGAAAGCTTCTGAAACACCGCAGACTCTTCGTGAGCTTGCCGACAGTCTGAAAAGAATGCTTGAAAAGCAGGCTGCAAATTCAAATTCCTGCAAGAAAAAAGGGAATACAAGCTGGTATTCTGACAGTGAGGCAAAGCCTGTAATTATCACAGCAGAAAGTATTGCAGAGGTAGTTTCAACAGTAACAGGTATACCTGTTACCAAAATTTCTGACAACGAGGGAAAACGCCTGCTTAACCTAGAAAACGAGCTTAAACAGCGTGTAATCGGACAAGACGAAGCTGTTTCAACAGTTGCCGACGCAATACGAAGAAGCCGTGCAGGACTTAAAGACCCATCACGTCCAATGGGTTGTTTCATGTTCACAGGACCATCTGGGGCAGGTAAAACCGAACTTTCCAAAGCACTTGCCGAGTGCCTTTTCGGTACGGAAAAATCGCTTATCCGATTTGATATGTCTGAGTATATGGAAAAGCACAGCGTCAGCAAGCTTATAGGTGCACCTCCGGGTTATGTAGGCTGTGATGATGGCGGACAGCTTACTGAAAAAGTGCGTAAGAAGCCATACAGCGTAATTCTTTTTGACGAAATCGAGAAAGCCCATGACGATATCTATAATATCCTCCTGCAAATTATGGAGGATGGTATTCTCACCGACAGCAAAGGCAGACAGGTTAGTTTCCGTAGCACTGTTATAATTCTCACATCAAATGTCGGAGCAGAGCAAATAAGTGATAAAAAGTCTCTTGGTTTTGCTACAGATAATTCTGATAATAGTGTAAAATCGGACGTTCTGACAGCTGTAAAAAAGCGTTTTCGACCCGAACTTGTGGGACGAATGGATGAAATAATCGTGTTCAATAAGCTTGGTAAGGACGAGTTGTATGGCATTGCACGAAAAATGCTGATGGGCTTATGCAAGCGTGCCGAAGCGTTGGAAATTTCTGTGGAGTTCAGCGACGAAGCAATTTCTGCACTTATTTCTGATGTAGTCGATAAAACAGGTGCACGTAAATTACGCCGAAAAATTACCACAACAGTAGAAAGTATGCTCTCAAAGAACATTCTGGATGGAACGGTAAAAAAGGGTGATAAGGCTGTAGTTCTGGCAGAAAATGATAATATTTACCTTAAAGTGTCACAATTACAGTAATAATTATCCAATTTTATTATAAAATTCACAAAATAGTAATAAAATCCATTAAAAAGAGTATTGACAAAAGTGTACCAATTTGGTATACTTTAAGTACAGTAAAGAAACCCACAAGGGGTTGACAAAAATAAATAATGTAGTAAAATTTAATTAATTAAAATTCAGGAGGATACAATTATGAAAAAGTTTGTCTGTTCAATCTGCGGTTACGTTTACGAGGGCGAAAATCTCCCTGCTGATTACAAATGTCCACAGTGTAAGGCACCAGCAGCAAAGTTCAACGAGGTAGTTGAAAACCAGCTCAACTGGGCTTGCCAGCACATCGTAGGTATCGGCAAGGAAGGCGCTGATGCTGAAATCATCGAAGGTCTCAACCAGAACTTCATGGGCGAGTGCACAGAGGTTGGTATGTACCTCGCAATGGCAAGAGTTGCACATCGTGAAGGCTATCCTGAAATCGGTATGTACTACGAAAAGGCAGCTTGGGAAGAAGCAGAGCACGCTGCAAAGTTTGCTGAGCTCCTCGGCGACGTTGTAACAGACTCCACAAAGAAGAACCTCGAAATGAGAGTTATGGCAGAAAACGGTGCTTGCGAAGGCAAGATGAAGCTTGCTGCAAAGGCTAAGGAAATGGGCCTTGACGCTATCCACGACACAGTTCACGAAATGGCAAAGGACGAAGCAAGACACGGATGCGGTTTCGCAGGTCTGCTTAAGAGATACTTTGGTTAATAGTAAAAATGCGACAGGCATCGGACGAGTTCCGATGCCTGTTTTTGCGTTATCCAATATAACTCATATCACTTATCTTCTTTATAAATCTTTTACCATCATTATTTTCAAACATATATGAAACACCGCCAGATAATCCAAACATCTCACAGTTATTAAGCGACTCAACTTCAAGTCCAGCAAACATAGCATTGAATACGCTTAATAAATCGCCGTGGGAAACAATAATGATGTTTTCTTCATCATTTGACATTATTTCGTCGAAAAATGGTTTCAGCCTGTTCCATTCGTCACGGCGGCTTTCAGCATCGGAGAAAAGTCTGTCATCAATAGTCTTTTCTTGCTGTTCAATGTTTTCACGGAGCCATTGAACAGATTTCCCACAGCATTTTCCAAGATTTCTTTCACGCAGTTCCTTGCGTAAAATGGGGTCAATTTCAAGAAATTTGCCGACATTTTCAGCTGTTTGCTTTGCACGCTTCAAATCGGAAGAATACATAACAAAATTTCGTCCAGCCAATTCAGTTTTAATCTTTTCACCAATCTTTTCGGCTTGCTTAATGCCCAATTCAGATAAATCCCAATCAGTCCACGAACCGACCATTCCGTTTGTGTGATGAACGGATTGAGTGTGCTGAATAGTAATTATTGTTTTCATACTTATCCTCCTAACAAAATAGGGGGGAACTTAACCAGTTCCCCCCACAAATCATCCTCAAATCTTCTCAAACGCCTGCTTAACGTCCTCAAGAATATCCTCAACATTTTCAAGACCAACGGAGAATCTGATAAGACCGCCGTCAATGCCGGCCGCAACAAGCTGTTCGTCAGTAAGCTGACGGTGAGTTGCGGAAGCTGGGTGAAGTACGCAGGTGCGGATATCTGCAACGTGTACCTCGTTGGAAGCAAGTGTCAGGCTGTCCATAAACTTGACAGCTGTGTCACGTCCGCCCTTGATGGAGAAGGAGATAACACCGCTTGTTCCGAGTGGAAGATACTTTTCAGCAAGTGCGTGATACTTGTCGCTTTCAAGTCCAGGATAGGAAACGAAGTTAACCTTGCCTGTAGACTCGATGAACTTAGCAACCTTGATTGCGTTTTCGCAGTACTGCTTCATTCTTACGTGGAGAGTTTCAAGTCCGAGATTGAGCAGGAAAGAGCTGTTTGCAGCTGGATAACAGCCGAAATCTCTCATCAGCTGCATTCTTGCCTTTACAATGAATGGTGCAAAAGCATAATCCTTTGTATAAACAATGCCGTGGTAGCTTTCGTCAGGCTCAGTCATACATGGGAACTTGCCGTTTGTCCAGTCAAACTTGCCGCTGTCAACAATTACACCGCCAACCTGTACAGCGTGACCGTCCATGTACTTGGAAGTGGAGTGGATAACAATGTCAGCGCCCCATTCGATAGGACGGCAAAGGATAGGTGTAGCAAATGTGTTGTCGATAATGAGCGGACAACCGTGTGCGTGTGCAGCCTTTGCCCACTTTTCAATATCAAGTACAGTAAGTGCTGGGTTAGCAATTGTTTCGCCGAAAACAGCCTTTGTGTTTTCCTTGAATGCAGCGTTGAGTTCTTCCTCGGTAGCGTCAACGTCAACCCAGATGCACTCGATACCCATTCTCTTGAGAGTTACGCCGAAAAGGTTGATTGTACCGCCGTAAATGGAAGATGAAGCAATAAAGCTGTCACCAGCCTCACAGATGTTAAGAATGGAGAGAAGGGAAGCCGCCTGACCGCTTGATGTGCACATTGCAGCAACACCGCCTTCGAGAGCAGCAATTTTCTTTTCAACAGCGTCAGTTGTAGGGTTCTCAAAACGTGAGTAAATCAAGCTCTTGGTTGGATCGTCAAAAACAGCTGCAACATCGTCTGTGGAGTCGTAAACGTATGTAGTGCTCTGAACGATAGGCATTACTCTCGGCTCGCCATTCTTAGGAGTGTAGCCTGCGTGGAGGCATTTTGTTTCAATTTTAGCGTTTGGATTAAGTTCTTTCATAGCATTTATTCCTTTCCAGTAATAAAATTCCAAAAATAATTATACCATATCTTATTCCGCTTTGCAAGATTTTTCTTTATCGGCAAAATAATCTTCACGAAGTATTGAGCGATAGCTTATGTCAAGCAATTCGCCCGACGTTGCACGGAAAAACTGTCTGAACGTGCCGTCAAGAGCAAGCCCGCACTTTTCCATTACCTTTCCCGAAGCAGGATTTTTTACAGCGTGTGCCGCACGAACCTGATTGAAGCCGATTTCCTCAAAAAGGTATTTTATAACAGCCTTGAAAGCCTCCGTCATAATACCCTTGCCCCAGTGTGCCTTGCCGATGCAGTAACCAATCTCCGCCGCATCGATGTTAGCGTGAATGTGACAAACATCAATGCTGCCAATCGGCTCACCCGTTTCCTTCAGCACAATAATCCAGTTGTAGCGTGACAACTCGTTGTACTCCGACACCCAAAGGTTGATAATCGCTTCCGTATCGGAAATACTGCGGTGAGCGTTCCAGGTCAGGAACTTTGTAACCTCTCTGTCGCTCGCCCAGTTCCTGAACATCAGCTCAGCGTCCGTGCTCCTGTATTGCCGCAAAATCAAGCGGTCAGTTTCTATAGTTTTGCTGCCTTTGTGGTTTAGCATAAAATCATCTCCTTGTAATTCTGTAAATCAAATCGGGCAGAACAACCCTTCTCGCCCTGTCGTAAATTTCCTGTACCTCGTCACTTCTGCCAACAAGAGGAATACCCGTTGCAGAGTTATCCGAAACAACAAGCAAAGCAATCGCAGGAATTTCCATAAGCTTTGCAACAGCATAAAATACCGAGGTTTCCATCTCAATCAGGTCCGTGCCGAATGAGCGTATCTCATCAAGATGTGTATACTCCATAACAATCGAGTCAGTGCAGAAAACACTTGCTTTTTTCATGGTGTAACCACTTTCCATTGCCAACTTAACAACGCTGTCAACGTACTCCGTATCAGGATAAATCTTCTCAAAAGGTACGTAATCACGCAGGCTGTCTTTGAGGTAAGTGTTTGCCAGCGTGCCTGCAATCGAGTAACTCGGCGTGCAGATGTCACCGATGTCAAACTCCGCTTTCAGCGCCCCAACTGCACCAACAAAAATAAGCTTCTTGAAGCTGAGTTCAGCACAAATCATCAGATAATCAAGCATATTACAGCCGCCTGCCGCAGTTTTTATCCAAGCAATTTTCAGTCCGTCACGTTCAACAAGATAACCTGCACAGTAACTTTGCGAACCAAGTTCAGTAATCTTAAAGCTGTTGTCACGGATAAGCTTGTACGGCGTGAAAGACGGTGCAACAACCAGTGCATCATACTCAATGCTGCTGTCAAGTCCAAAGTTTATGTAAGCAAGGTCTGCTGTGTTGTATTTGTGACCTTTGTCAAGAATTTTTCGTATTTTGTCTGTCATAGTAATCAAATCCTTTATTGTAAATTAAATCTTAGCTTTCATCGGAGTAGACCGTACCCCGTCAATAACATTCTCCATATCGGTTTCTTTGAATCCGATTGCACGGTAAAATGGCAGCCCGTAAGGACTCGCATTGACCGTGATTTTCCTTTTCAAGTGCAAAGCCGCATACTTTTTCGCCTGCGAGTAAAGCATTCGCCCAATCCCCTGACGGTGAAAATCGCCCATTACGAAAAGCAGACTTATATGACTGTTGTCACGCATCGCAAGCATTCCCACAAGCTGATTTTCGCAGTAACAACCCCACACAACAAAGTTTCCGTCATCAATCATTTCCTTGACTCGTCTGCCCCAGATGAAACTTTTGAAGCTTTCCACTCCGCTGGGAGGGAAGTCGGGTGCTTCAAACTGCATAAATACGTCCTCTGCAAGCTGTAACGAAGCGTGAATATCCTCTTTTGCGGTAAGTCTTTTTATATCAAATTTGCCCTCGGTGATAACTTCGGAAGCAGATTTTTTCTTGCCGAATAACATACAACCAGTCCTTTCAGAAATAAAAACAGCGGCCTGAAACAATTGCTTCAGACCGCTTTATGCCAAAATATTACAGATTATCCGCAAATTTCAGAGCATAGCGACCTAAAGCCATTGCACATAACGTACATGACTGCCATCACCATATTCACTCTGTATGCGAATGTTCTGTTCATATCAGTGTATCCTTTCGTTGATTTTTGTATCAGTATAAAACTAAAACACAATTAATTGCGTTTTAGTATAATACGAAATTTTAATTTTGTCAAGGGGTAAATGAAAAATTTATAAAATTATTTCCGAGTCAAAATATTGCTCCTGAAAATGAAGCTGTTTTGCAATTTCTTCTTCGGTAAACGTCATTCCGTCAGGTGCACACACCCACTTTTCCTCCACGTCATCACGCCTGTGTACAATTGCAATAACCCTCCCAGTGAAGCTTTCCACAGGCTTGTCAACACCGAGAATGGAAACGTCCTGCTCTTCGCCGTCGGGTGCGATAATTCCTTCCACATAGCCGTAGTTTACGGGGTAATACATATCGGGATGTTCGGGGTGATACGACCCCAGCGGACGGTCAACGGTTACAGTTACGGTTTTGCCAATCACTTCACAAGCCTCCTCTGCTTTTTCGGGACTTAAATTATACAACGGAAACTATTGCCTGTCAAGGCGGAATAATTACTCAATTCAATTGACTTTTTGCAGGAAATGTTGTATAATAATTTATTGTGAATAATTGTACCTTCTCGGCGTAAAATAACCTTGTAATATTATGAAATGCGAGGGAATTCTATGTCGGAAAAAGAGAAGAACTGCAATAATGAAGATACTGAAAACACCTCTCAGACTGAGGAACAGCTTGACCGTACTGACCTTATCGAGAAAAACGGCGAGGTCGTGTCACAGAACGCAAAGCACCTTATCCATTGCCTGACGGTTATCGGTCAGGTCGAGGGACATTACATCCTGCCGCCCCAAAATAAAACTACCAAGTATGAGCATATTATGCCTGCCCTTGTTGCAATCGAGCAGGACCGCTCAATCGAGGGACTTGTGATAATCCTCAACACCGTAGGCGGTGACGTTGAAGCAGGACTTGCAATTGCCGAGCTTATCGCAGGAATGAAAACACCAACCGTTTCAATTGTGGTAGGCGGCGGTCACTCAATCGGTGTGCCTCTTGCAGTTTCAGCAAAGAAATCCTTCATCGTGCCAAGTGCAACAATGACAATTCACCCCGTCCGAATGAGCGGAACAGTTTTAGGCGTGCCGCAAACGCTGTCCTACTTTGATAAAATGCAGGACAGAATTATCAATTTCGTTTCAGGCAACAGCAATATCAAGCCTGAGCGTTTTCGTGAGCTGATGATGAATACTGGGGAGCTGACTATGGATATGGGTACGGTTGTGGACGGCGAAACAGCTGTTAAGGAGGGACTTATCGATTCCCTCGGCGGACTTTCCGATGCAATCGAAGCACTCTACGAATTGATTGAAACAGGGAAGAAGCGTTACCCCGATGATGAGGTGAATGAGTAATGGTACTTCACACAATTATCGGCGAATATGATGTATTGTACGCACAGGAGCGTGAGCTTGCATTTGTGGAAAATCCGAAGCAGGAGATTATGTCAACCAATCCTGCCGATTTTCTGCAAGCCACGCAGCCTATGCAAATTTCAAATATAAAGAGGAACAACTATGACTATTCTTGAAGCAATTTTACAGGGTATTGTGCAGGGTCTGACCGAGTTTCTTCCCGTGTCAAGCTCGGGACACCTTTCACTCTTTCAGCACTTTTTCGGTCTTGACGGCGAAAATGCCGTCACCATGACCATTATACTCCATCTCGGTACGCTTGTTGCCGTGTTTGTAGCGTTCTGGGATAAAATCAAAAAGCTTATTATCGAAGCTTTCCGTCTGCTCGGTGACCTGTTTACAGGCAAGTTCAAGTGGAAGGAAATGAATCCCGAACGCAGAATGATAATGATGATTATTGTGTCAATTCTGCCACTTTTCGGCTTCTACATATTCAAGGACTTTTTCGACAACCTCGCTTCCGATGAGGATATTATCGTTGAGGGATTTGCATTCCTCTATACCTCTGCACTTCTTTTCTGCAGTACCCGTGCAAAAAAGTACAACTGCTATACCGCAGGAGAAACAACCGTAAAAAATGCTTTGATAATAGGTGCGTTTCAGGGTGTAGCACTTACTCCAGGCATTTCTCGTTCAGGTTCAACAATCTGTTCGGCATTGTTTACTGGAATGAAGCGCGAGGACGCCGTTGAATACAGTTTTATCCTCGGTATCCCCGTAATTCTCGCAGGTGCATTCGTCAAGCTGTTTGACCTTACCGATTCAGCAGCTGAGGAGCTTAAAGCAAACCTTGTGCCGCTTGCAATCAGTTTTGTGATTTCAGCAATCGCAGGTTACCTTGCAATCCGACTTATCAAGGCAATGGTCGTTAACGATAAGTTCCGCATTTTTGCATGGTACACTCTTGTTCTAGGAATTGCAGTAATCAGCTTGGGACTCTACGAAAATATAAGCGGTATACGCATTATGATAGGATAAAATTTGGGAGGAAAAAATCTTGGCTACAAAAAAAACAACAACCCAGCCTAAATCAAAAAAGCAGGTTGAGGAAACCAATGCAGGGGATAAGGTGCTGTGGTCAACAGTGCTTTTTGCCCTTGGCGTACTCAGCTTTGCGTTTACATTTATCGAGGGCGAGTCTGCATGGAACAGCATACATAACATCTTTCTCGGAATGTTCGGACTTTCCGTGTTTCTCGTGCCCGTGATTCTGATTTATGTTTCAATAATGATAGCAATGGATAAATCACATCGTGCCGTTCAGGGTAAGGTTATCCAGTGCTTTGTTATAATTCTTCTGACATCTTCATTTTTTCAGATTGTAACAAGCGGTGAACTTACCGGAACAAAACTCTTTGAGGAAATTATTCCTGCACTTTTTGCCGAGGGTAAACAGCATCGAGGCGGCGGCGTAATGAGTATTTTTATCGCAGGCCCTCTCCTTTCTCTGTTCGGCAAAATGGGTGCAACTATCATAATAGTGCTGCTTATTTTTGTTGTGGCAATGATTATTTCCAACAAGACAATCGTTGACCTTGTAAATATGTTCAGAAACGCAGTTTCTGCCGCAAATGAGGCAAGAGGCGAGTATACTCCTACCGAGGCCGAAGATTTTGTTGCACCTCCCGGGGCAAAGAAAACAAGAGCCGAAAAAATTGCCGAAAAGAAAGCCGCAAAGGCTGTTCCCAACTCGGATGTGCCAGCTGCGGTTGTAAAGGAAAAGGCAAAGAATTTCAACGTGGATATTCCTATTCCTAACAATAAAAAGGCAGAGGAACAGCCTGCCGAAAAGCCTAAAACAGAGCAGGAAATCTTTATGGAAAGTATGCCTGCACACCCCGTTTCCGCACCTGCTAAGGAGCCTTCCGCAAGCAGTGTAGAAGCTACCGAAACAATTGCCAAGGCTACAAACGAGCTTGATGATATCATCAAGAAAGCCGCCGCAACTCCCGAAAAGAAAAAAGGAATTTTTGCACCAAAGGCTGAAGCTGAAAAGGCAAAGAAGCAGTCCACACTTGCTTCAAATAAAATCCAGACCGAGGAAGAGCTTGATATGCCAGACGCACCAACTGCGGCTGACATTCAGAATGAAATTGCCGAGCAGGAGCCTGTTGCGGTTGCGTACCAGTTCCCACCGATTTCCTTGCTGAAAAACGTTGACAACAGCCTTAATTCCGCTGAAGCCGAGGCTGAAATGAAGTCCAACGCAGATACGCTTGTTGAAACACTCAAGAGCTTCGGCGTATCTACAAGAATTGTTGATATCCACCGTGGACCAACCGTTACACGTTACGAATTACAGCCGAGCGCAGGTGTAAAAATCTCCAAGATTACAGGTCTTGCTGACGATATCGCACTTAACCTCGCAGCGGCAGGTGTCCGTATCGAAGCACCAATCCCCGGCAAGGCGGCAGTAGGTGTCGAAGTGCCTAACAGAGTCAAGGATATCGTAACAATCCGTGAAATGATTGAAAGTCCCGAATTTACCGAAAACAAGAGCAAGCTCAGCTTTGTTGTGGGTAAGAATATCGACGGCGAAATTATGATAGGCGATATCGGCAAGATGCCTCACATGATTATCGCAGGTACAACAGGTTCAGGTAAGTCTGTCTGCACCAACAGTATCATTATGAGTATCCTCTACAACGCAACTCCCGACGAGGTGCGCCTTGTGCTTATTGACCCGAAAATGGTTGAGTTCAAGGTTTACGACGGTATTCCGCACCTCCTTATTCCTGTTGTAACCGACCCACGAAAAGCGGCAGGTGCGCTGTCTTGGGCGGTACAGGAGATGCTCAAGCGTTATAAGCTTTTTGCGGATTACAACGTCCGTGACCACGGCGGCTACAACGAAATGGCGGCTGTTACAGACGGCGTTGAACCGCTGCCGAAAATCGTAATCGTAATCGACGAGCTTGCCGACCTTATGATGGCGGCTTCAAACGAAGTCGAGGACTCAATCTGCCGACTTGCACAGATGGCTCGTGCCGCTGGTATGCACCTTATTATCGCAACCCAGCGACCAACCGTTGACGTTATCACAGGTCTTATCAAGGCGAACATTCCGTCAAGAATTGCCCTTACCGTTTCATCACAGATTGACAGCCGTACAATTATCGACACCGCAGGCGCTGAAAAGCTCCTCGGTCACGGCGATATGCTGTACTATCCGCAGGGTATCCCGAAGCCTGTCAGAATTCAGGGCTGTTTCGCTTCAACAAAGGAAGTCGAAGCTGTTGTCGAGTTCATCAAGAGCGGCGGTACGGTTGAATACTCCAACGAAATTATCGAGGAAATCGAAAAGAATATGCCCGTGCCTAAGGGCGAAAAGGTTGCAGGCGCAGGCGATACAGCTGTACCAAGCGGCGACGGAGATATAATCGACCAGGCCGTGGAAGTCCTCATCGACGCAGGACAAGCCTCAGTTTCCTACCTCCAGCGTAAGCTGAAGCTCGGCTATGCCCGTGCGGCAAGAGTAATGGACGAGCTTGAAGAAATGGGCGTTGTCGGTCCGTACGAAGGCTCAAAGCCGCGTTCCGTTCTTGTGACAAGAGAAATGTGGATGCAGAGAAAGCTTATCAATCAGGACAATCTCGGTGCAGAGGAAACAGGAGAGATTACCGAGGAATAACGGGGTGACGTGATGAAAGAGTTTATCAAAAAGCATTATCTGCTTGTGACAAATATTGTATGCTTGATTTTGGTGTCAATGGCTTTCTTTGTCGAAGGAATTGCCGCTTTGGGATTGGTCATTGTTCTGCTGGTATATATTTCGATAGGCACCGATGAATTTCTTATACTGTCAGCGATAGTCATATTTCTTTTAGTAATGAATAATCTTGCTTACAATGCAATAAAAAAAGACAAGATTGCAGGTATTATTCCAGCCATTTTAGGCGGAACAATCGGTGCATTTGCCGCAGTACGTAATGAAAACCCGGATTACCGTGCAAAAAAGGTGATCCATATACTTTTCACCATTCTGATATGGGCTTGTGTATGGGTAGCACTTTCATATTTATTATATAATTATTCTTACTACGACTTTAGTTTGTTCCCCTGAAACACAATCTCCACTCTGAACTCTAAACTCTCTACTCTGAAATAATTCCCCATTCCACTTTCCAAATTTCAAATTTTATCGGAGGTTTTTATGCCTTTTCTTCCCATCTCAAAACAGGAAATGCTCGAACAGAATATAAACCGGTTCGACTTCATCTGCGTGACAGGTGACAGCTACGTCGACCACCCAAGCTTCGGCATTTCCATCATTTCAAGAATAATCGAAAGCCTCGGCTTTACCGTGGGTATTATCGCTCAGCCAGATTGGCGCTGTGACCGCGACTTTATCCGTTTGGGCAAGCCAAAATATGCCTTCCTCGTAACCTCGGGCAACATCGACTCTATGGTTGCACATTACACCTCCGCAAAGAAAAAGCGTTCCGATGACGCTTACACAGCAGGCGGTAAGGCAGGCAAGCGTCCCGACCGTGCGGTTATCGTGTACTGCAAGAAAATCCGTGAAATCTACGGCGACGTGCCAATCGGAATAGGAGGACTCGAAGCCTCCCTCCGCCGTTTTGCGCACTACGATTACTGGGACGATGCAGTTCGCCCTTCAATCCTGGAGGACAGCACCGCCGATATCCTTATGTACGGTATGGGCGAGCATCAGATTACCGAAATCTGTACCCGTCTTGCAAACGGTGAGGATATTCATTCCCTTACCGATATCCGTGGTACAGCCTACCTCTGCAAGCCCGAGGATACTCCATACGGTGCAGTTGAGTGTCCGTCCCTGAAGCTTTGCCGTGAGGATAAAAAATCCTACGCAAAGGCTTGCCGTCAGCAGTATGACTGGCAGGATGAGGTCTACGGCAGAACAATTATCCAGCGGCAGGAGCAGAAAATGCTTGTCCAGCTTCCGCCGTCACCTGTGTTGACAACCGAGGAGCTTGACAAGGTCTATGCACTCCCATATATGCGTACCTACCATCCGATTTACGAAAAAGAGGGCGGCGTACCCGGAATACAGGAAGTTGAATTTTCCATCACACACAACCGTGGTTGTTTCGGCAATTGTAATTTCTGTTCAATTGCTCTGCACCAAGGCAGGAAAATCGCTGTAAGAAGCGAGGAAAGTATCCTTAAGGAAGCCGAACTTCTTACCACGCTTCCTGGCTTCAAGGGATATATCCACGACGTAGGTGGACCAACCGCAAACTTCCGTGCACCAAGCTGCAAGAAACAGCTTGAACACGGTCTTTGCAAGGGCAAGAAATGTCTTGCTCCCGAGCCGTGTAAGGCACTTGAGGTTGACCATACCGAGTACCTTAATCTGCTAAGAAAAATCCGTGCCGTGCCAAAGGTGAAAAAGGTTTTCATCCGAAGCGGCATCCGTTACGATTACCTTATTGAAGACAAAAACGAGGAGTTTATGCGTGAGCTTATCGAACACCACGTCAGCGGTCAGCTGAAGGTTGCCCCTGAGCATTGCTCCGCAGTTGTCCTCGACAAAATGGGAAAGCCACACATTGAAGCATACAAGAAATTTCAGGATAAATTCTACCGTATTACAGGACAGGTCGGCAAAGAGCAGTATCTCGTACCGTATCTAATGTCCTCACACCCGGGCAGTACGCTGAATGAAGCGGTTGAGCTTGCACTGTTCCTGAAAAGTCTGAAAATCCGTCCCGAACAGGTACAGGACTTCTACCCTACACCTGGAACAATCTCAACCTGTATGTTCTACACAGAGCTTGACCCGTATACAATGGAGCCTGTGTACGTTCCGAAAACAGCTGAGGAAAAGGCTATGCAGCGTGCGCTTCTCCAGTATTTCCGCCCCGACAATCAGCGTAAGGTTATCGAGGCACTACAGAAGGCTCACCGTACCGATTTAATCGGCAACACTAAGGATTGTCTTGTAAAACCAGACGCAAAATACCTCGCAGACGAGCGTAAACGAAACGAACAGCGAAAGGATTCTGCAAAATGGCAGCAAAAAAGAAACCAACGAAACAGCAGGTCAGGAAAGCAAAATCAGCAGCAAAGAAAACAGTCAAAGCAGCGGAGTCGCTAGGAATTTCTCCCGTACTGATTTTTCTGCTTATGCTTGTTGGCGCAACCTTTGTCTACAGCGGTTATCTTGAGCTTGGCAGCGATGATGTGCCCAGAGTCGCCGCTCAGAATTTTATAGACAAGGACGCTGACCTTGAAATCCACTATATCGATGTGGGTCAGGGCGACTGCTCTCTCATTATGTGGGAGGGTGCTTCAATGCTTATCGACAGCGGTGAAAGTCAGTATGCTGAAACTGTGCTGGAATATCTTGATGAGCAGGGGATTGAAAAACTTGATTACGTTGTTGCAACGCATCCACATTCCGACCATATGGGGTCAATGTCTGAAATAATTTCTGCAGTTGATGTAGGTAAAGTAATCGTGCCGAAGGTTTCGGAAGAACTTACTCCTACAACAGTTTTCTATGAAAAGTTTCTTACAGAACTCAGTGCAAAGGCAATCAAACTGACTGCCGCAAAGCCTGATACAACCTACACATTTACAGGCACAACTGCCGCTGCTGTAAGCAAGACAGCACCAAGCTTCGAGATTCTTGCCCCGGTTACTGATTATGACGATTTGAATAATTATTCTGTTGTAGTAAAATTGACATACGGAGAAACTTCATATCTGTTTACTGGTGATATCGAAAAGAAAGCGGAAAATGATATTCTGGAGTACGGCGCAAATGTTGACGCAGACGTGCTGAAATCACCGCATCACGGCAGCAGTACCTCTTCAAGTGAAGCCTTTATCGACGCAGTTTCTCCTGAAATATGCATAATCCAGTGCGGTGACGGAAATGAATACGGTCACCCGCATGCCGATGTTGTTGAGCTTCTTGATGATTACGGAGTAACAAGTTATCGTACTGACCGTTATGGTACAGTAACCGTCTACTCAGACGGCAAACAGATTTACGTTGCAACCGAAAAGGAATGATAATATGCTTATAGTTTCAAATATTTCCGAGGGAATAGCCGTTATCGAAGACGGAGAAATCAGCTTTGATATTCCCGCAGGCGCACTTCCCGACGGTACAAAAGAGGGTGATGTTATCCTTTGGCAAAACGGTGAGTACCTCATTGATGAAAAGGCAACCGCCGAAAGACGTAACAAAATTATTGAAATGCAGAATAATCTCTGGGAATAATCTCAGTTAAGGAGGACTACATATGTCTCATACTCCTGATGCAAAGCTTTTTGATAAGCTTCAGGAAATTATGCCTACCCTGTCAAAAGGACACAAGAAAATCGCTGAATTTATTATGACACGCTACGACAAAGCCGCATTTATGACAGCTTCAAAGCTTGGAACAATTGTCGGTGTCAGCGAGTCAACCGTTGTACGTTTTGCAACCGAACTTGGCTTCGAGGGTTACCCGGAATTGCAGCGTGCCCTTAAAGAGTACACCAGCAACAAGCTTACAACCGTTCAGCGTATCGACGTTATGAATGACCAGTTAAGTGGTAACGACGTGTACGAAAAGGTGCTGAATATGGATATCGACAAAATCCGCAAAACCCTTGAGGAGGGCGACCGTGACGAGTTCTACAGAACTGTTGATACCTTATGTGCGGCAAAGAATATCTATGTTATCGGTGCACGTTCAGCAGCCGTGCTTGCACGTTTCCTCTCATTCTATTTCAATATGATGTTTGACAACGTGAAGCTTGTGCACACCACTTCAACAAGCGAAATGTTCGAGCAGATTCTGAACATCGGAGAGAACGATATTATGATAGGTATAAGCTTCCCACGTTACTCAACCCATACTGTAAAGGCTTTCCGCTACGCACACGAACAGGGTGCAAAGGTTATCGCAATCACCGACAGCAAGGCTTCACCACTTGCGGAGTACGCAGACAATATGCTCCTTGCAAGAAGCGATATGGTTTCCTTTGCCGACTCACTTGTTGCACCGATGAGCGTAATCAACGCACTTATCGTTGCCGTAGGTATGCGCAAGAGCGATTATGTTGTAAAGAACTATGAGCGTCTTAACGCTGTCTATGACGAGTTTGAGGTGTACGAAAAACACGATAACACTACTGATAATAAGGAATAATTATGCAGAACAACTTTTTTGATTGCATTATAATAGGCGGCGGCGCGGCAGGAATGATTGCCGCCGTAACAGCCGCAGATAACGGAAAAAGCGTGCTCCTGATTGAAAAAGGGGAGAAGTGCGGAAGAAAGCTTGCCATTACGGGAAAGGGCAGATGCAACGTAACAAACAACTGCACCGACGAGGATTTTTTCGCAAATATTCCCGTCAACAGCCGCTTCCTCTATTCCGCATACAGCCGCTTCAACTGTCAGGATTGTATGGACTTCTTTGAAGCCTGCGGAGTGCCGCTGAAAACCGAAAGAGGCAACCGTGTTTTCCCAGTAAGCGACAACGCACACGATATCGTCCACGCACTTGAAAAAGCCTGCCGTGACCGCGGCGTGCAGATACACAAGGGCGAAAAGGTAAAGAATATTCTCGTTGATGACGGCGTCGTAACAGGTGTCGACTGCGGGGATACTATATATAATGCGGTAAGCGTTCTTGTTGCAACGGGAGGGAAATCCTACCCCGGAACAGGTTCCGACGGCGACGGTTACCGCTTTGCCGAGAAACTGGGACATACAATTGTACCGCTCAAACCGTCACTTGTGCCCCTCGTTGCAGAGGAAAGCTACTGCACGGAAATGATGGGTCTGTCGCTGAAAAACGTGGCACTTACCCTCGTTGACACGGCGAAAAACAAGAACATCTATACCGAGCAAGGCGAAATGTTGTTTACCCATTTCGGCGTGTCAGGACCAATGGTGCTGAGTGCTTCAAGTCACATCCCGAAAATGGAGAGGGGACGCTATAAAATCCTCATTGATATGAAGCCTGCACTTGACCATGCCGCCCTTGACAAGCGTATCCAGCGTGATTTTGCGGAAATCCCCAACCGACTTTTCTCCAACTCACTTTCAAAGCTTCTTCCAGCAAAGATGATACCGGTTATCGTCAAACTTTCGGGAATTGCTCCCGATAAGCAGGTCAACTCCGTAACAAAGCAGGAGCGTACCGACCTTGTGAAGCTGCTGAAAAGTTTCCCCGTAACCGTAAAGGAGTTCCGCCCGTTAAGCGAGGCAATCGTCACAAGCGGCGGAATTAAGGTCAGCGAAATCTCTCCGAAAACAATGGAGTCAAAGCTTGTGCAAGGCTTGTTCTTCGCAGGTGAGGTAATGGACGTTGATGCTTACACAGGCGGCTTCAATCTGCAAATTGCTTTTTCTACAGGTGTAACCGCAGGTAATAATATGTAAAAAACAAAGGACGTGTTAAAAATGTCAATCAATATTGCAATCGACGGTCCTGCAGGTGCAGGCAAAAGTACAATCGCAAAGGCTGCCGCAAAGAAATTTGGATTCATTTATGTTGATACGGGTGCACTCTACCGTTCAATCGCTTATTACGCAATAAATCACAGTGCTGATACAAAGAACGCTGAGCAGGTTGTTGCAATGCTCAACGATATCACCCCTGAACTGAAATATATCGATGGTGTTCAGCACGTTTTCGTCAACGGCGAAGACGTTTCTGATAAAATCCGTACTCCTGAGGTTTCAATGGGTGCTTCAAATGTTTCGGCAATTCCCGCTGTCCGTGATTTCCTTTTTGAATTACAGCGTAAGATTGCCCGTGAAAATAACGTTGTAATGGACGGTCGTGATATCGGTACAGTTGTACTTCCCGACGCTGAGCTGAAAATTTATCTTACAGCGTCAGCAGAGGAGCGTGCACGCCGCAGACATGTTGAGCTTATTGAAAAGGGCGAAAGTGTAAGCTTTGAAGAAGTCCTTGCTGACGTAAATCAGCGTGACTACAACGATATGCACCGTGAAATCGCACCGCTGAAGCAGGCTGAGGACGCTGTTCTCTGCGATACAACCGAGGTTGATTTGCAGGGGGCAATTGATATGCTCTGCGGAATAATTGAAGATAAAACAAGCGCAAAGTCAAGGGGGAACTGATATGAACGCATTTGTACGCTACACCGTATGGGGTATCTATAAGCTTGTATATAATTTTCACATTGAGGGTATCGAGAATATTCCTCAGGACAGGCCACTTGTAATGGCTTCAAACCATAGAAGCTATGCCGACCCTGTAATTCTTACAATGCCTATGAAGCGTCCTGTTACATATATGGCTAAAGAAGAACTGTTTAAAAATAAGCTTTTCGGCTGGTTTATTACAAAACTTGGTGCTTTTCCTGTAAAGCGTGGTGCTGGCGATATGCAGGTTATTGATGATTCCATTGCTATTCTCAATTCGGGACGCAATCTCGTAATCTTTCCCGAAGGTACGCGTTCAAAGGACGGTAAGGTAGGCAAGGGTAAGACAGGTGTTGCACTTATCGCTGCAAAGTCAGGTGCAGACGTGCTTCCTTGCGGAATTATCTTCGAGGGCGAGAAGCTGAAATTCCGTTCAAAGCTGACTCTCCGTTTCGGTAAGGTTATTCCCGCTGAGGAAATTGCTGTTGACGATGTTTCACCAAAGGCACTCAAGGGTGTAAAGAAACGTATTATGGAAGCAATTACCGAGCTTGTTGAAGGACCTGCCGAGGAAAAGGAAACAGTTGCAGATGAGAACTGAAATAATTGTGGCTGAACACGCAGGTTTTTGTTTTGGTGTTGACAGAGCTTTGAAAATCGTGTATAATATATTAAGCAATGGAAAAAAAGTTGTTACTTGTGGAGAAATTATCCATAACAAGGACGTTGTTCGTGACCTTGAAAAAAAAGGTGTCAGAATTGCTGAAACCGAAGAAGAACTTTCAAAGCTTACAGATGAAGTTGTTGTTATTCGTTCTCATGGTATAACTAAAGAAAAGTTAAAACTTCTTGAGGATAATAAAATTGAATATCATGATGGCACTTGTCCATTTGTAAGACGTATCCAAAAAATAGCAGAAGAAAAAAGTGAAGCAGGATATGATGTAATAATTTTAGGGGATAAAAGCCATCCTGAGGTTGTTGGAATTGCATCTTTTTGTCAAAATAAGGCAATAATCTGTTGTGATGATATTGAATTAGCTGATTTTTTTAAAAAAAATTTGAAAAATCCCAAAAAAAAGGTTGCAATTGTTGCACAAACAACGTATAATATAAATATGTGGGATAATTGTGTCCGTATGGCGGCAGAGGCTTTGCCAAATGCAGAGATAATAAATACAATCTGCAATGCTACATCCGACAGGCAGCGGAGTGCTGTGCAGCTGGCGGAAACCGCAGACCTTATGGTTGTTATCGGCGGTAAACACAGTTCCAATACAGTCAAGCTTGCAGAAATCTGCAGCAGACATTGCAAGGAATGTATTCATGTTGAGAATGCTTCCGAGCTCGATTTTCAGTATATCGATAAACTGCTGAAAAATAATACCGGCGAAAAATTTATCATCGGTGTTACTGCCGGTGCTTCGGCTCCGGTACATATAATCAAGGAGGTTACAAACCAAATGAGTGAAAAAATGATCATGGAAGAAGACTTTAACTTTGAGGAGGCACTTGATGCGTCCTTCAAAAAAATATATACCGGTCAGAGGGTGAAAGGATACATAACTGCTGTTAATGATGCAGAAGCTATTGTTGATGTCGGAACAAAGCACACTGGTTATGTTTCTCTCGACGAGCTCACAAACGACCCTGCTCTTAAGCCGGCAGACGTTGTAAAGCCTGGCGATGAAGTTGAACTTATTGTTATCAAGGTTAATGATGCTGAAGGTATTGTTACTCTTTCCAAGAAGAAGGTTGACGCTCTTCTCGGCTTTGACAAGATTGTTAAGGCTAAGGAAGAAGATGCTATCCTCGAAGGCACTGTTACAGGTGTTGTTAAGGGCGGCGTAATCGTACTTTACGAGGGTATCAGAGTATTTATCCCTGCTTCCCAGGCAACTGCTCGCAGAGATGACAAGCTCGAAGAACTTGTTAAGACAACAGTTAAGTTCAAGATTATCGAAGTTAACGAACAGCGCGGCAAGGCAGTAGGTTCCATCAAGATTGTACGCAATGCTGAAAAGGACGCTGCTAAGGCTAAGTTCTGGGAATCCGTTAACGTTAATGACGTATTCAAGGGCGAAGTTAAGTCCCTCACAACATACGGCGCATTCGTTGACCTCGGCGGTATCGATGGTATGGTTCACATTTCCGAACTCAGCTGGAACAGAATTAAGCACCCATCCGAAGTTGTTAACGTTGGTGATGTTATCGAAGTTTATGTTAAGGAACTCGATAAGGAAGCTAACAGAATTTCCCTCGGCTATAAGAAGACAGAGGACAATCCTTGGGTTAAGTTTGCTAATGAATACAAGGTTGACGATGTTGTAAAGGCTAAGGTTGTTTCCATCACACCATTCGGCGCATTTGCTCAGATTATTCCTGGCATTGATGGTCTTATCCACATTTCTCAGATTGCTGATAAGAGAGTAACAAACGTTAAGGATGTTCTTGCTATCGGTGATGAAGTTGATGCTAAGATTACTGAAATCGACATCGACAAGAAGAGAATCAGCATTTCTATGCGTGCTCTCCTTGAAACAGCTGCTGAAGAAGCTCCTGTTGAAGAATAATTATTATTCTGAATTAAAACGGTACTGTGTTTGCAGTACCGTTTTTTGTACTATTTTGACTAAAAATATGTTAGGGTATTGACTAAAATGCTTTTTTATTTTATACTACTATTATGTATTGTTGTAAATAAAAAGGAGAAAAAGTATGAGTAAAATTGCAGTTGTTACTGATACAAACAGCGGTATTACGCAGGAAGAGGCTAAAAAACTTGGTATATATCTTCTTGCAATGCCATTCATCGTTGATGAAAAGGAATATTTTGAGGGTGTAACTTGTACCTATGAGCAGTTCTTTGAAATGCTCGGTTCAGGAAGTGACGTTTCAACTTCTCAGCCTTCTCCAGAGTCACTCACTTCTCTTTGGAATGAAGTGCTTAAAACAAACGATTATATTATCCATATACCAATGTCATCTGCACTCAGCGGTTCATGCGGAACTGCAAAGGCGCTTGCTGCTGATTTTGACGGCAAGGTTGTGGTTGTTGACAATAAGAGAATTTCCATCAGCCAGCGTCAGTCTGTGCTCGATGCGCTGACACTTATCGCTCAGGGTTTTTCTGCTGCTGAGATTTGTGCAAACCTTGAGGAAACAGCATTCAATTCCAGTATCTACCTCGCTGTAAATACACTTGAACTCCTCAAGAAGAGCGGACGTGTTACAGCTGCAGGTGCAGCTGTTGCTTCAATTCTCGGAATTAAGCCTGTTCTCCAGATCCAGGGCGAAAAGCTTGATGCTTATGCAAAGGCAAGAGGCATGGCAAATGCTCAGAAAACTATGCTTGCCGCTATCGAAAAGGACCTCGAAACACGCTTCAAGGGCAAGAATATCCGTATTGACCTGGCATATTCAGGCGATATCGGACCTGCAAATGAGTGGAAGAAAATTGTCCGCAAGCATTTTGGTGACAAGACAATCCAGATGTATAAACTTCCTGTAAGTATCTGTTGCCACGTTGGTGCAGGTGTTTGCGCAATTGCTGTCCTTGAATGCATTTAAGAGGTAGAGTATGAAATATAAGGCTATACTTTTTGATTTGGATGGAACACTTCTTCCTATGGACAATAACGTGTTCGTCAAGGGCTATTTCAAGGAGCTTGCAAAAAAGCTTTCTCCTGTTGGCCTTGAACCTGATAAGCTTATCGAAAGTGTTTGGGCAGGGACAAATGCTATGGTGAAAAACGACGGAACACGCCGTAACAGTGAGGTTTTCTGGGACGTGTTCAGCCAGTTGACGGGCAAGGAAATTGCACCTTTCAGAGAAGCTTCGGATTGGTTTTATTCAAATGAATTTGCAAATGCAAAGGTTTATACAGAGGAAAATTCGCTTGCTGTTGAGGCTGTAAAGCTTGCCCATAAAGCCGCAGAAAAGGTTGTGTGTGCAACAAATCCTCTTTTTCCAATGAATGGCCAGAAGATGAGATTAAGCTGGGTTGGACTGAAGGATACCGACTTTGACCTGGTTACTTCATACGAAAGTGATAGCTTCTGCAAACCAAATCCTGAGTATTACAGAACAATCTGTGAGAGAATCGGCGTTCAGCCGAATGAGTGTCTGCATGTCGGTAATGACGAGTGTGAGGATGCCTATGCCGCTTCATCAATCGGTATGGACTGCTATATCGTGACAGATAACGTTATTCCTTGCGAGGAACACCCATGGAACGGAAAAAAGGGTACATTCGCCGAACTTGTGGAATACCTCAGGGAATTAAGTGAATAAGCTATAAAAGCCTGATTGCTGAAATCAGGCTTTTTCTTGTATGTAACCGTACAACTTCCTTGTGCATATTATGAACTGATGGGTAAATCCCATCGGAAACACAAGGAGGAAATATATGGCAACTTTTTTTAATCAGGCAACTCTTTCCTATAATGGAAATGTTGTCAATTCGAATATTACCATGGGTGAGCTTCTTGAAGTGCTTTCCGCTACAAAAACAGCGGTTGTTGACACATATTCAAGAAATTCCGAAGTGACTTATATCATCAATATCGTGAACTCAGGTTCAATTGCTTATAATAACCTTACCGTAACCGATGACCTCGGCACATATACTTTCGGGGCAGCTGAACTTGTTCCGCTTGACTTTGTTGACGGTTCAGTACGTTATTTCGTGAACGGCGTACTCCAGCCTGCACCAACGGTAACAGCAGGTGCACCGCTTGTTATTACAGGAATCAACGTTCCCGCAGGTGGTGTTGCAACTGTAGTTTATGCTGCTGAAACAAACAGCTTTGCACCTCTCGGTGACTCTTCAAGTATCGTAAATACAGCGGTTGTAAGCGGTGCAGGTATTTCCGATATTACCGTTAGCGAAACAATTACACCTGAAAATACAGCTAATCTTACAATTACCAAGTCCCTTAATCCTACAACAGTTACCGAAAACGGCCAGCTGACCTATACCTTTGTTATTCAGAATACGGGAAGCGAAGCCGTTGCAGCAACAGATAATGCAATCGTAACCGATACCTTCAATCCTTCACTCAACATTACAGGTGTAACCTTCAATGGTACAGCATGGACATCACCTGCAAACTACACCTACAGCGAAGCAACAGGTGCATTTGCAACAAATGCAGGACAGATTACAGTTCCTGCCGCAACCTATACTCAGAATACTGACGGCACCTGGACTATACAGCCGGGCGTAAGCACTCTTACAGTTACAGGTACAATAATCTGATAAAATTTATACCTCAGGGGGTTATCTCCCTGAGGTTTTTGTGTACTATGGCGAAAAATAATTTATTCATATATTTGTCTGAATTTGTTGTTGTAATTGATGTACGCTTGCTCTATAATAATTTCGTTTTGATTTTAAATAAACGAGGTAATTATTATGGCAGCAACCAAGGATTTAACAAATGGTAAGCCGATGAGTCTTATTCTCGGCTTCGGTGTACCGCTTCTTTTTGGTTTTCTTTTTCAGCAATTCTACAACCTTGCCGATACCGCAATCGTAGGACGTTTCCTCGGCAGTGATGCACTTGCCGCCGTGGGAAGTACAGGCTCGGTAAACTTTCTCATTATCGGTTTTGTAATGGGTATCTGCAACGGCTTTGCAATTCCCGTTGCCCAGATGTTTGGTGCAAACGATTGGAAACAGCTCCGCAAATACGTCACAAATTCCGTGTGGCTCTGTATTTTCTTTGCAATCGTAATTACAGCCCTGACCCTGATTTTCTGCAGTGATATCCTTACCCTGATGAAAACAAACAAGGATACCTTTGACCGTGCACATACATATATTTTCACTATTTTTGCAGGTATTCCCGGTTACTTCCTTTACAATATGACAGCAGGAATACTCCGTTCCCTGGGTGACAGTAAAACACCTGTAAGATGGCTTGTAATTGCTTCGGTAATCAATATTGTTTTGGATATCATGTTTATTGTAACCTTTAAGCTTGATGTTTTCGGTGCGGCACTTGCAACTGTTATCGCTCAGTTTGTTTCGGGATTTGGCTGTTTGTTCAAGCTTTTCAGCAGCTATACAATGCTTAAACCTGAAAAGGAAGAATGGAAATTAAGTTCCAGGCACGTTGCAAATCTCTGCACAATGGGACTTCCTATGGGACTTCAGTATTCCATTACCGCAATCGGCAGCGTCGTGCTCCAAACCGCAGTAAATCAGCTCGGCACAGACTCCGTTGCAGCAATTACCGCCGCAAATAAGCTTTCAATGTTTATGTGCTGCCCCTTTGACGCAATGGGAAGCACAATGGCAACCTACGCAGGACAGAATGTTGGCGCACAGAAGTGGGACAGACTCAACAAAGGGCTTGGTGCCTGCGTAATTCTCGGTGCAATTTATTCCGTGTTTGCGTTTCTCGTGATGTTCCTTTTCGGGGACAACCTTGCAATGATTTTCCTTGATGAAAACAGCCGCGGTCTGCGTCCGCTTATTCAGGAATTCCTTACAATTCTTTCCGCGTTCTATTTTCCTCTTGCACTGGTCAATATCGTCCGTTTCTTCATTCAGGGAATGGGTTTTCCGCCGATTGCAACCTTTGCGGGACTGCTCGAAATGGTTGGCAGAGGAGCAATTGCTTACCTTGTAGGAATTTTCGGCTTCACAGCCGCTTGCTTCGCATCACCTGCCGCATGGGTGCTTGCCGACGCGTTCCTTATTCCTGCGTATTTCGTATGCAGAAAGAAGCTGCTGAGAAAGTACGGGGTTGAAAAGGTACAGAAAGAAACATAATTAAAACGGCTTTGATGTCATAATCAAAGCCGTTTTCTGTTATCTGAACATATCATTGAACGCAACAAAATTCCTGCTGTCAGTTTTACCATAAATTGCAAAACACACATTATCAAAACATTTCCCGTATCCTTCATCAATAAGCACCTGACGGAAATATTCCGCAACCGACTCAGGCTTGTTGCCGAAAGCACCACACCCCCACGCACCAAGCACAAGATTTCTGTACCCGTTTTCAGCGGCAATTGCAAGCAAAATTTTTATCCTGCGGATGAAGGTTTCGCTGATAAGCTTGCTTGCCGCAAACATCGCCGCACCTCTCCTATTAGGGGCAGGCACGGTAATTACCGCCGCTGTGAAATAGTCCTCCATAAGCTGACCCTCTGCATCACGGAATACGCAGACTTCGGGGGATAACAGCATATAGTCAGACTCAACAGCACTAATGTGAGAGTTGTTGTAGCGGTACATTTTCTTTGCTTCAGCTGACGAAATCGAAGCGAAAAGCGTACTGCACCTGCAAAGTGCTTCCTCCTGGGCATTTGCACCAAGTTCAAATCCGCCGCCTGCCCTGTGTGCATTTGCAAAATTCATAACAAACGGCTTGTCAAAGCACCTTGCCGCCTCAAACGAGTCCTTGTTCACTACCGAAAAAGTACACATTTCGCCCTGCTTGCCCGAAAAATCCTTTTTCAGCAATTCCTCACCATCGGCAGGGGAGTACACAACAACCTTTTCGATGTCAATATCAGGAAGATAAATTTTTCTCCTTGAAACCGTATAGTGCTTTCTTTTGATAATGGAAAGCGTTTCCTTCGCAATCTCAATATTGTTCATAATCTACCTCAAAAAACAAGCCTCCGAAAACTCGGAGGCTTATGTACATTATTCCTCAGGCTCAATAACAGGAGCGTCAACAGCATTCTTCTTAACGCTTTCAATGCCGTTCTTGCAGCTGTCCTTCTTAACGTAGCCTTCGCTTGCAGCGATAATCTGACCGTTGGAAGCCTTCAGGCGGAAACGGAATTCGCCAGCCTTGTCCTTATAAATTTCAAACTTAGGATTCTTTTCAGTAGCAAAGCCCTCAACTGTCTGGTCTTCGATTGCAGCAATAGGAGCATTCTTTGCAACGCTTGCACAGCCGTTCTTGCAGCTGTCAAGGCTGGAGTAAACCTCGCCGCCTGTTGCAATGATTTCACCGTTGCCAGCCTTGAGGCTGAAAGTGAAGCCTGTCTTAGTAGCCTTAATTACGAATTTACCCATAATAAAACTTCCTTTCAAAGGTGTTATTTGCCAAATTTTATGTATTTATTGTACCATTTATGCGGTAGAACGTCAATAGTTTTAGTTGATTTTCCACATATATTACAAATTTCTGCCTTTCTTTTGCATATATTACCTCATAATTTGGAATAGTTGTTTCGGAATTTTGTGCGGAGTCTTAATATTGATATTTGTGCTTGATTATTGTGTCAAAATGTGTTATAATTAGTGCACTATAAATATAACTTGTCATAATTTGTGACAGTTTGGAGGCGGTTATGGAAAATAAAACAGAATTCAAGCCGTATATTCCTGCGTCAAAGGTTACGTCGGAACTTACGGTGACATCAATCATCATGGGTGTTATCCTCGCTGTTGTATTCGGTGCGGCTAACGCTTACCTCGGACTCAGAGTTGGTATGACAGTTTCAGCGTCTATCCCTGCAGCTGTTATCTCAATGGGTGTAATCCGAGTTATCATGAAGAAAAACTCTATTCTCGAAAGTAACGTTGTTCAGACAATCGGTTCTGCAGGTGAATCCCTCGCAGCAGGTGCAATCTTCACACTTCCTGCACTCTTTTTGTGGGCATCTGAAACAGAGAAGAAGATTGAAGAGGTCGGTGGACGGGAAAATCTTCCTGAAGGTTTTCTGATATTTGAAAAGCCCGGCATCGTTGAAATCACACTTATCGCCCTTCTCGGCGGTCTTCTCGGTGTATTCTTTATGGTACCTCTCCGTAACGCACTTATCGTTAAGGAACACGGTACTCTCCCTTATCCTGAGGGAACAGCTTGTGCAGAAGTTCTTCTCGCTGGTGAAGAAGGCGGCGCAAACGCTTCTACAGTATTCGCAGGTATGGGATTTGCTGCACTTTTCAAGTTCATCATCGACGGTATCAAGGCAGTTCCCGGTGAAGTTTCCTTCCGTGTAAAGGGCTTTGCAGGCGAAATCGGTACACAGATTTATCCTGCTGTAATGAGCGTAGGTTACATCTGCGGATTCAGAATTTCTTCCTATATGTTCGCAGGCGGCGTGCTCAGCTGGCTCGTGCTTATTCCTCTTATTGTAATGTTCGGTGAAAATGCTGTTATCTACCCAAGCGACGGAGCAACAATCGGTCAGATTTTTGCAGCTGACGGCGCAAGCGGTATCTGGGGCAGCTACATCCGTTACATAGGCGCAGGTGCGCTTGCAGCTGGTGGTATCATCAGCCTTATCAAGTCCCTTCCTCTTATCATCCGTACATTCAAGGACGCTGTAAAGAGCATCAATGTAAAGGGCGGAACAGCAGGTAACCTTGAAAGAACAGCACAGGACCTCAATATGAAAGTTGTTCTTATCGCAATTGCAGTTCTTACACTTCTTGTATGGCTCATTCCTGCAATTCCAGTAGGTCCTCTCGGCGCACTTATCATCGTAATTTTCGGCTTCTTCTTTGCAACTGTTTCTTCAAGAATGGTTGGTCTTGTAGGAAGCAGTAATAACCCAGTTTCTGGTATGGCTATCGCAACACTCCTCATCGCTACACTTATCCTCAAGTTTACAGGTGCAAGCGGTGCAGAGGGTATGGCTGCAGCTATTGCAATCGGTTCTATCATCTGTATTGTAGCAGCTATCTCAGGTGACACATCTCAGGACCTCAAGACAGGTTACCTCCTTGGTTCAACACCTAAGAAGCAGCAGATTGGTGAGGTAATCGGTGTATGTGCAGCAGCACTCGCTATCGGCGGTACACTTTACCTTCTTGACAGTGCTTGGGGCTTCGGTTCTGCAGAACTCGGCGCACCTCAGGCTACACTCATGAAGATGATTATCGAAGGCGTAATGAGTGCTGAACTCCCATGGAACCTCGTATTTGTAGGCGTGTTCATTGCAGTTCTTGTTGAAGTAATCGGTATCCCTGTTCTTCCTTTCGCAATCGGCGTATACCTCCCGGTACAGCTTAACGCTTGTATCCTCGTAGGCGGTATCATTCGTCTCGTATTTGACAAGATGAAGAAGAATGAAGAGGAAGAAAAGAAGGAAATCATCAACGACGGTATCCTTTTCTGCTCCGGTATGATTGCTGGTGAAGGTCTTGTAGGTATCGTGCTTGCACTCCTCGCTGTATTCGGTGTGGACAAGGTTCTCGATATTTCAGGTCTGCTCAACCTCCCACCTGTTGTTTCAAGCATCGGAAGCCTCGTAGTATTCGGTCTTATCATCTGTACACTTCTCAAGTTCTCCATCTGGAAGAAGAGAAAGAAAGCTGATGTGAAGAATGAAGCGTAAGCAGAATCCTGAAGAAAATTATCTTGAAAAATGCCCGAAGCGTCCTGAGCATATCGGATGGACAACGGACGAAAAAGGTATTGTTACCCTTGAAATTGAAAACAAGGGCATAATGAACAGGATAATGCAGAAAATCGCTAAAAAGCCGAAAATTTCGTATATCCACCTCGATGAAATCGGTAGCTTTATCTGGCCGATGATTGATGGTGAGAAAAAAATTGCGGATATGGGCGAGCCGATGGAAGAACACTTTGGCGAAAAAGCCCATCCGACTTACGAAAGACTTGCAAAGTTCTTTCAGATACTCGAAAGCTACGGTTTTGTAGAATGGAAATGATTAAATCCCTGACTGGTTTCAGTCAGGGGTTTTTGTGTACTGACGATACATTGACTTATATTTGAATCAGTGATATAATTAATGCAATCACAAATCAGGAGGGTATAATGGAAAAGAAAAAAATTTATTTGTGGGAACCATGGTTCTTTATCTTTTTTGGAATATTCCACCTGCACAGAATATGGGGACTTGCTGACAGAAATTCCTATGCGGAATTCTGGCTTGGAATATTGGAAAACAAGGGTGCTATTTACTTTATATTGATGGGAGTATTAGCTTCACTCTGCATTCTGGGTATAGTTACTTTTATCAAAAACAGGAATAATAACAGCTGGTGGAGATGGATATACATTTTCGGTGGTACATATGTGATATTCGATTTGTTTGCCATTGCTGTTGAATTGAAATTCTGGAATAACCTTTTAATGATGATGTTTGATGTGAATTCGCCATACTGGAACATAATCTGGTCGTTCTTCATTTTGCTTGGCGGCTTTGTGTTCATGTTGGGAATAGTATTGTTCAGACAAAGAAAACAAAATGTTTAATAGCGTAAGCCTGAGAAAATCTTCTCAGGCTTTTGTATTGCACCAGCTTCCAAACCGTGCTATAATATAATCATTAAATTTTAGGAGCAATGAAAATGAAATATCAGCTTGCAATTTTCGATTTGGACGGAACAATTCTCAACACCATTGATGACCTTGCCGACAGCATTAACCACGTTTTGGCACAGCACGGCTTCCCACAGCACACAGCTGACGAGGTGCGTATGATGGTTGGCAACGGCATACTTAACCTTATAAAACGTGCTTTGCCGAATGGTACGGAGCAGGCAACAGTTGAAGCGGTTTACAATGATTTCAATGCTTATTATAAGCTTCACAGTGCCGATAAAACCAAGCCGTACGATGGGATAACCGAAATGCTTGAACAGCTTAAAGCAAGGGGAGTGAAGCTTGCTGTTGTGTCAAACAAGGCAGACTATGCCGTGCAGGATTTGTGTGTAAAATATTTCGGCGGAATTTTTGACGCTGTTACAGGCGAAAAAACAGGTGTGCAGAAAAAGCCAGCTCCCGACGGTGTGAACAACATTCTTGCGGAACTTGGCATTGAGCGTAAAAATTCAGTTTACATAGGCGACTCAGATGTGGATTTGCAGACTGCAGCAAATTCAGAAATGGACTGCATTGCTGTAAACTGGGGCTTTCGTGATGAAAAACTGCTCCGTGAAAACGGCGCTGAGCTTATTGTTTCATCTCCTGATGAAATAGTTGAAATAATAATAAACGAATAAATTTGCACAATAAGTCAGTTTATCGGGAATGTTTTGCTATTGCACAATAGTTCAATGAGATGTATAATATAGCTAAATAATTCAGTTATGAAAGGACGTTTCCAATGGCAAATCCATATCTTCCAAACTGGGAATACATTCCCGACGGCGAGCCGAGAGTGTTCGGTGACCGTGTCTATATCTATGGCTCACACGATAAAGCTGGCTCTGATAAATTTTGTGACTACGTGTTGAAATGCTGGAGTGCACCCGTTACAAACCTCAATGAGTGGGTTTGCCACGGCGATGTTTTCCACACACAGGCTGACCGTGACCATGCTTCCGATACTGAATGGACAAAGAGCAACAACGAGCTTTTTGCTCCTGATGTAGTGGAAAAGGATGGCAAATATTATCTCTACGCTTACATCGTAAATTCAATTGGTTGCGTTGCAGTTGCAGACAAGCCTGAAGGCCCATTCAAAATGATTTCCACATACAAGTACACAATTCCAGACGAAATCTGCTGTAACGGTTGGTTTATCGACCCTGGCGTGCTTGTGGACGACGATGGCCGCACATACATCTACTGCGGTTATGAGCGTTCTTTCCTTGCAGAAGTAAACAGCGAGAATATGTACGAAATCCTCGATGGCACCTGCATTGAACACTTCATTCCATGCGAGCCAACCGAGGAGGGCGGATTTGACGAAAAGGACAAGTGCTTCTTTGAAGCGGCTTCACCACGTAAAGTCGGCGATACATACTATATGATTTACTCGCCGAAAATGGGCAGTCGTCTTGCTTATGCAACATCTGACAGCCCTACAGGTCCGTTTACCTACAGAGGCTATATTGTTGATAACGGCGTAGATTACCCAGGAGGTAACGACCACGGTTCAATCGCCTGCATCAATGGTCAGTGGTATATCTTCTATCACAGAATGACAAACGGAACAATTATGTCAAGACGTGGCTGTGTGGAGAAAATCGAAATTCTTCCAGACGGCACAATTCCACCTGTTGAAATGACCTCACTCGGCTTTGAGGACTCTCTTAATCCATACAGAATTACACCTTCAGATATTGCCTGCGTGCTGAAAAACGGTAACGGAAATATTATGATTACCGAAAGAAACGTCTTTGAAAGAGTTGTAACAAACATTACAGAAGGATGCGTAATCGGATATAAATATTTCGATTTTGGAGAGGATTTCTCAAGCAAGACAATGGAATTTGCTGCACAAATCAACGGTTTCGGCTGTGATTGTCATATGCACATCCTCATTGACGGTGAGGACGGTGAAGAAATCGGTGTTGTTGATATTGGTCACGATAACGGTATAGTAAGTGCAATCGTAAAAAACGTAACTGGCAGACACAGCGTATTCTTTAAAATTACAACAGATTACTCAGGCTGGACAGGTGATTACTTCAAGCAGAGAACTCTCTTTGAGCTCAAATCCTTTGTGTTTATGAAATAAGGACGTGATAACGTGAAAATCGGTGCAATCGGATATAACTATGAGCACGATAATACATTCTATATGGACAGACCCAACGGCAATGGCTGTTACCTTCTGCTTCTGATAAAAACCCATTCGCTGTTTGAGGTTAACGGTAAAAAGATTGATGTCAAGCCAAATTCGTACATACTGTTTACTCCAGAAACACCGTGTAAATATCGTGCGGCAGAAAAATACTATACCGATGACTGGATGTTCTTTGAGCCTGATGAAGATGATTTGAAGAAGTTTCAAGACTACGAAATTCCGCTTAACGAAATTGTCTATCTGGGTAACATTGACGAGCTTTCCCAGCTTATCCACGTCATGGCTTATGAGCATTATTCCTCGGAATTCTGCCATGAGGAAATCGAGCGCGGTTACGTAGATATACTGTTTATGAAGCTTGGCAGACTTGTTCATTCGAAGATTTACACCGCACCACGTTCAATTGCAGAGCGCAATGGCAAGTTCACCCAGCTCCGCACGAGAATTTTTACAATGCCCAATACTATCGGCAGTGTCGAGGATATGGCAGAGGAAATGGGAATGAGCCGTTCAGGCTTTCAGCACCTATACAAAAAAATGTTTGGCGTAAGCGTTATGACGGACGTAATCAACGGCAGGCTTGACCGTGCAAAGCGTCTGCTGTGTGCAACAAATCTTACAGTAAAGGAAATTGCGGAAAGCTGCGGCTATAAATGCGAGTATAATTTCATGCGGCAATTCAAAAGCAAGTATGGCAAGACGCCATCGGAGTACAGAAAAATTATTTGATAAGGAGAGAATATTATGAAGCTGACAAAAATTTTTGCTGTTGTTGCAGCAGCAGTAATGTGCCTTTCTTCATTTACAGCTTGTACAAAGGCAGAAGCATACGGCGGCACAATGCGCGATATTACCACAATGGAACTTGTAAATGAAATGGGCGTTGGCATCAACCTCGGAAATACCTTTGAAAGCGCAGGAAGCTGGATTTCACCGACAGGTGTAACAAGCTACGAGCAGGCATGGGGAAGTCCGATTATTACAAGAGAAATGATTACGGGATACGCTGAATGTGGTTTTGGTGTGCTTCGTATCCCTGTGGCGTGGTCCAATATGATGGGCGAAGATTATACAATTGACGCAACCTACCTTGCAAGAGTAAAGCAGGTTGTAGGCTGGGCACTTGAAGAAGATATGTATGTTATCCTCAACATTCACTGGGACGGAGGCTGGTGGACAGACTTTGCCAACGATGACAAGAAGGCAGAGTGTATGTATAAATACGAGCGTATCTGGACACAGCTTACCGAAGCATTCAACAATGAATACGGCGACAAGCTTATGTTTGAATCTCTGAACGAAGAAGGCGGCTGGGAATCTATCTGGAACCGCTACAGCAATCAGGGCGATAAAGAAAAGTCCTTTAATCTGCTTAACGAAATCAATCAGAAGTTTGTTGATATCGTAAGAGCATCAGGCGGCAACAACGCTGAACGTCACCTCCTTATTGCAGGCTATAACACTGACTTTGACCTTACCTGCGACCCTCTCTATAAAATGCCGAATGACCCTAAGAATCGCTGTGCAGTATCTGTTCACTACTATACACCATCTACATTTGCAATCCTTGAAGCAGATGCAGACTGGGGCAAGGCTCGTACAGAATGGGGAAGTGAAGCAGACTTTGCTGAACTCAACAAGTATATGACAATGATGAAGGAAACCTACATCGATAAGGGAATTCCTGTAATCGTGGGTGAATTCGGCTGTTCAACAAGCAACAAGACTCCTGAAATGATAAGACTTTACCTGACTTCCGTATGTGAAGCCGCATACGATAACGGACTCTGTCCAGTCCTCTGGGACATAACAGACGTGTTCTACAACCGTGAAGAAGCAAAGTTCATCGACCCTGAGCTTCTTGAAGGTCTTATGGCTGTAAAGGAATAATTCAAGTTAAAAACGCTTCCGCAGATTTGTTCTGCGGAAGCGTTTGTATTAAATTTGACTTTCTGTATTATGAGTGCTATAATAAAAAATGAAATGGGGGATTTGTGATGTGGTCAAAAATACGCAGTAAATTGGAAAAAGAACATCTTGCACCTTCGTTGAGAGGGCATATAACATATTTTGCAACATCTTATAGTAAGTGTCCCGACCATTACGGCAGAGCCGCCATTTTGCTTGACGGAAAGGAAATCGTATCGGGAAGTTATTGTGAGCAATGGAGTAAAGTGAAGCTGCTCCCTGAGGATGAAACCCTTGAAACAAGGTTGAAATATGTATTTCCATATATGGATAACACCGCAGTAAAATACGGTCAATTTGATCAGCATTGTTTTTATTCTGCTTTTCAGGAATTCGACAATCAGAGCATTGAGCAAAGCCTTAAAAGTGAGAATATGCTTGTTCGTATATTGGCTATTCTCGACAAAAGAGTAGGTAAAAGACGACTTGCAAAAATTGGTGACAGCATTGAAAATGAAGCTGAAATTTATCAGACTTTTTATAAAATACGTGTTAAAGCGGAGAAAAATTCAAAGTAAATCTTGATATATGATAAAAAATAGTCCGAGAAGAATGTTTGGTTCATCTCGGACTTCCTTTTATTCAGTCTCAAATTTTTCAGCAACAAGCTTGATAAACTTGGAAATCTCAATATGCTGAGGACACTTCGCCTCGCAGTTTTTACATTCAATACAAGCAGAAGCCTTGTTGTGTTTTTTAGCAAGATTATCATAATATTCACCCTGCACCGTAAACGGCTTTTCAATTTCCTGCTCCTCGGCATTGAACAATGAGAAGAAATCAGGGATAGGAATGTTCATCGGACATTCATCAACACAGTAACGGCAAACCGTGCAGGGGATAGTAACCGTTGAATTTATTATATCTGCAACCTTAAGACAAACAGCCTTTTCCTCGTCAGTAAGCGGTTTGAAGTCTTCCATATAACCAGTGTTGTCGAGAAGCTGTTCGGTGTTGCTCATACCGCTGAGTACCATAAACACGTTCTCACAGCTTGCCGCAAAACGAATTGCCCACGACGGAACAGTCATATCAGGCTCATAGGATTTCAACAGCTTTTCAGCCTTTTTCGGTACGTTAGCAAGCGTGCCGCCCTTGACAGGCTCCATAACAATAATGTCCTTGCCGTGCTTCACGGCAACCTCGTGGCACTTTCTCGACTGTACACCCTCATTTTCCCAGTCAAGGTAGTTAATCTGCAACTGTACAAACTCCATCTCAGGATGTTCAGTAAGGATTTTATCAAGCAAAATTGCGTCATCATGGTAAGAAAAACCGATTTTCTTAACCTTGCCCTCGGCTTTTTTCTGTACCACAAAATCGAAAACCTTGAGCCGTTCCGCAATTTCATAGTTTGTCACGTTAAGGCAGTGTACAAGGTAATAATCAAAATACTCAACGCCGCATTTTTCCAGTTGTTCGTTGAAGATGCGTTCAACATCAGCTTCTTCCTTGAGGAACATTGTCGGCATCTTTGTAGCAAGCAGATAGCTGTCACGTGGATGACGGTCAACAAGTACTTCCTTGATTACATTTTCACTCTTGCCTGCGTGGTACATATATGCTGTATCAAAATATGTAAAACCTTTTTCAAGGAATGTATCAACCATTCCGCAAATTTGATTTTTGTCAAAGCTTGTCTGGTCGTTGCCGTCAAGAAGCGGCAGACGCATAAAGCCGAAGCCTAACTTTTTCATCTGTATCAACCCTTTCTGAGTTCTTCAAGTCGTTTTTTGATAGCAATTATTGCTTCATCAGTGTCATTTATATCAGTGGTAACCTGTTCCATAGGACAAATTCCGTCGCCATTTCGGTTTATTATTTTGTCAGTAAGTTCATTGTATGTAAAGTTGATTCCCTTTGCACATAAAAAGTCGGCTGCGGCTCTGCTGATCACATCAGCGTAAACTTCAACAACTCCTGCGTGAACAAACAACATCGCAGCTGCCTTTCCTATAACCTTGTCAGCAGCGGAAAAACCACGCAAATCTGTCCCATTATCAATAAATTCAAGCATAGGTGCAACGCCACGTTTTATACTGGTGTAAAGCTTGTCACCATTACATAACACGAGGGTGTATTTGCTGCCTCTCAATATACTTTTAGCTTTTTCAAGATTTGTCATACGTCACTTCTGCCTCTGATTTTGTCAACAGCAAGGGGGATAAATGCCCACTGGAGAACAATTCCGAAAAGTCCTGCTGTGATGAATTCAGCTATGGAAGCGATTGTAAAAGAAGTATTGCCGAGGATGTAAATTGCTGCAAGAACTGCAAGTGCACGTGCAGCACGTCCTGCAACCTGAACAGCAATAAGTTTTGTGAATGAACTAAACTTTACGCCTGAAACAAGTCCTGCTGTTAAACCGTAAACCCCAAGTTCAATTATCATAAACGGAAGAAGTGTTATTGCAGGCATAGAAGAAATCGCAAAGCTTGCAAGAGGACTGAGTATACCGGCAATTAACCCAACTGCAGGGCCGCCGATAAAGCCCGCGAGAATTACAGGAATATGCATAGGCAGAAGTGCAGTTCCAATGGTATTGCCTGTGCCTGAAATTATGCCTATTGCATGAAAAATCTGAGGAAGAATTACCGAAGCAGTAATTGCTGCGATTACAGTAATAATCCTATATGCATTTGATTTTTTTGAGATGACAGAATTCATAAAAATACCTCCATAATTGATGTTAGTAATATAATACCACTTATACCATACTTGATGTCAAGAGATTTTGTGAAAAAACATTAAAATATATAAACGTTTAAGTCCATAATGTGCATAATGTAGAAAATGTTTAAAAGATATTGATTTTATTTTGTAATGTGTTATAATTAAATAGGTATATTATATATATATTGGTGTCATATTTTGACATAATGTATAATTATTTTATTCGGAAAGGCGGTAAGGGTATGCAAAGCCTGAAGCTTACAGAATTAATAGATATAAGTATTCTTCAGAAGGTTCAGGATTCCTTTTCTGAGTATACCAATATGGCGTCTCTTATTGCAGATGAAAATGGTGTTCCTATAACTGTTGGAAGCGGTTTTACAAGATTTTGTATGGACCTTACAAGAGGTTCCGAGCTTGGTTACAACAGATGCATAGAATGTGACCGAATGGGCGGAGTAAGATCTCTTAAAACAGGTAAGCCGTCGGTGTATCAGTGTCATGCAGGTTTGTGTGATTTTGCCGCTCCGATTATTGTTGATAACTGCTATATTGGAAGTATTATGGGCGGTCAGATACTTACAAAACAGCTGGACGAAGAACTTATAAAAAAGAGAGCTGACGAATATGGAATTGATGAGCAGGATTATCTTAATGCTGCTCGTGAAGTTCATATTAAGGACGAAAACGACGTGCTGAAAGCTGCCGATTTTATTTTTAAGCTTGCAGAAATCCTTTCTGAAATGGCATATAAGAATTATCTTGCACTTAAAGCAAGCCACAGCCTTGAGAAGGCAGCATGTTCACAGGCATCATATATTATTGATATGAACTCTGAATTGCATAAGAATATCAAGAACTGGATTTATATGGCAGGGTGTATTGCGGAAAGTAATGATATATCAAAAATAAGAGAAATAATTGCAACTTTTATGTACGAAGGGCAGCAATTACTTTCGTCAATTGAAGATACTGTTGAATTCGCAAAGATGACTGACGGTGAAGTTGAGCTTGTGGAAGAAGAATATAATGTCAGGGAAGCTTTTGAAAAGATTATCAGTGATGATGAAGTTGCAGAGCTTGGTAAAATTAATCTTTTGGTAAATGAAAACGTTCCCTTAAAGATGTTTGGTGATGCGGGGCGTGTCGGTCAGGCGGTTATGAAGATTCTTCAGAAAATGAAGGAACTTGCTCCGAACGGTGAGTTGATTGTGAATGTTGATTGTCCTCACTGCTCATATGCTGCTGAATTGGAAATAAGGATAGGTACAACAGAAAAAATTACAGCGCATGAAGAAATCGAGGACGTAAATAATAGCTTTACAAATAAAAACAAGTATTTGAATGTACGTGACCTTGATGATATAGGAATGACAGTTATAGGACGTATTATCAGAGAAATGCAGGGCACAATCAGTGCTGAAGAATGTGAAGAATCAGGTATAGAATTCTATATTCGTGTTCCCCAGCTGGCAATTTCTTCGCAGTAAATCAGGAGGGTAGTTTATGGCAAATATCAGTTGTGATTACGGACAGGCTTTGGAAAATTTTATAATGAAGATGGTTCGCAATGCTGACAATGATGTTGCTGTAATGCCAGAAGCGATGGAAGATATATGCGGACTGTTGAAAATTGCCAAAGTTAACATTGAGCATTATAAAAATGTTTCCGACGCTGAACAGCAGAAGGGCGACATTGCAATTGTATATGATAATGGAAATGCAGACTTGAGCAGAGAAGTTGGATTCAGTGTTGTGTCAGGTGACGGAACAATTGCAGGATATAGAGCGTATCAGCAGAAGGATGACATCGATTGGGATGAAAACTGTACAAAAAGGATAACTACTTTCCTTAATATGCTACATGTTTTCTGCGACCGTTCAAGACTTATGAAGGTTGCTGATTATCTTGCTTTTCATGATAAAGAGCTTGAAACCTATAACATTGCTCATTTTGTCAAGACAGTAAATGTTGCTATTGCCCAGAAAAAAATAGGTAAGTATAATGCATGTTATTTCAATATCAGGGACTTTTCCGATGTAAACAATATGCTTGGAAGAAACAAAGCTACCGATGTTATGAAAAAATATGTAAATCAACTATCTGGTATGCTTAGCAAAGACGAAGCTGTATGCCGAATGGGCGGAGATAATTTTACAGTGCTTTTCTATAAGGAAAATCTTGAGAAAATAAAGAATTATCTTGATTCAGCTGATGTCGAGTGCGGAGATGACGGAAAAGTAATTTCCATACGTTCTGCAGCAGGTTTTTATGTTATTCCAGATGATTGTCCGGATGTATCTCAGGTTATGGATTGCATCAATGCCGCAAAAAATGTTGCACGAAGCAATGCTGATGTGTCATGTGTGTTCTATAATGATGAGGTTATGATGCGTGATATGGAACGCAGAAAGTATGAGCAGCTTTTTAAGCCTGCAATTAAGAATGAGGAATTTCAGGTTTATTATCAGCCTAAAGTTTCGCTGAAAAAATATAAGGTTTCCGGTGCGGAAGCTCTTTGCAGATGGTTCCATGACGGAGAATTAATTCCACCGATAAAGTTTATACCTGTTCTGGAACGTAATAAGTCAATTTGTACACTTGATTTCTATATGCTTGAGCATGTCTGCAGAGACATCCGAAGCTGGCTCGACAGCGGCAAGGAAGTTGTAAAAGTTTCTGTAAACCTTTCCAGATGTAATCTTGGTGAACCTCAGCTTGTTGAGCGTATTATTGCAACCGTTGATAAGTATAATGTTCCGCATGAATTTATTGAAATTGAGCTCACCGAAACAACAACTGATGTTGCTTTCTCTGAACTGAAAAAAGTTGTATTCGGACTTCAGGCAAGCGGAATAAGTACTGCTGTAGACGATTTTGGAATCGGTTACTCATCGCTTAACCTGATCAGCGATCTTCCATGGAATGTGCTGAAAATTGATAAGAAGTTCCTGGAGGTTAATCAGCCAAGTACTGCTCACAACTATCTTATGCTTAAACATATCATTTCACTTGCTCAAAGCTTTGGCATAGAGTGTGTAGTTGAAGGTGTAGAAACCGTTGAGCACGTAAAAGTTCTTAAGGAAAATAATTGTTATATGGCACAAGGATTCTATTTCGATAAACCTCTTCCGAAAGATAGCTTTGAACAACGGCTCGCAGTAAATATGTAAAAAAAACGGAAAGTTATTATAACTTTCCGTTTTTTATGTTGACAATAGTGTAGCTGTATGGTATAATCGTATTATACAAAATGCACAACTTTGCAGTAAAAAGGTGAAGCTATGTTATTGAATAAAGAAAAAATTTCAAAAATTGAAATATATGATGCAAAGGAACGACACCTTGGAACTACACATATCTATTCCTTTGCAAAATCACTGTTCAAATCATCTACAATTGGTATGACTATCAAGTGTAATAATCTGCCAATTATGAAAAAAGGTGACTCGGTAATGCTTGTTTTTGAGTACGTCAACAGCCAGCGTTACAGAACAGTTACAAAGCTTGATTCTGCTTCAAAAACGCAGATTGAAGTCAAGGTAGGTGAGGTTACTGAAATTGAGGAGCGCCGACGTTCTTTCAAAATTGCAACTAAAGAAAAAGCAACGGTTTACAAAACCAAATCTGAGAAGGAAGAGGGCTTTG
Source organism: Oscillospiraceae bacterium (assembly GCA_018110825.1). GTDB lineage: Bacteria > Bacillota > Clostridia > Oscillospirales > Ruminococcaceae > RGIG8773. Next base: position 29,937 of record JAGBCL010000109.1, on the reverse strand, counting down.
AGGGAACAATTCTGAATATCAACCTCGGCGGTGTTCTTCTTCATTGTGAGGAATATTTCAATGTAGGAACTATAGTTTATCTGAATACATTTTCAGGTGCTCTTGAAGTTCCCGCAAAAATCCTCCGCAGACAGAATGATATAAACGGAAACTTTATGGGGTACGGATGTCAGTTTGTTGATATTTCCGAAGCGGAGGAAGAAATTGTTGCAAAATATATTCTGGAGTGTCAGGTTGCCGAGCGTGAGCGCCGCAAGACTCTTGAAGAAATGGGTATGAACTAAAAATATCGGGTATCGCATTTATCTGCGGTACCCGATTTGTTTTATTACTTAATATCAGCGTGGTAAGCCTGAAGTGACTTAACAAACTTGTTTTCGATGCCCTTCATAAAGCGGATACCCTCTGCGCTTGCCTTTGCAGCAGCCATTGTTGTGATGTAAGGAATACGGTGCTTGATAGCTGATTTACGAATGTAGCTGTCATCAGTAACGCTGTCCTTACCTGCAGGTGTGTTGATGATAAGCTGAATTTCACCGTTTGCAATCTGGTCAGCAATATTAGGTCTGCCCTCGTACATTTTGAAAATGTGCTTAGCAGGGATACCTGCGTCAATAATCATCTGATAGCTCTTGCCTGTAGCAATGATGTTGAAGCCAAGCTCGTTGAATGCCTTAGCAATCTCGATAAGCTCAGGCTTGTCACGGTCACAAACGCTGAGGAGAACAGTTCCTTCAAATGGAAGATGTACCTGAGTAGCTTCCTGAGCCTTGTAGTAAGCTTCACCAAATGACTTGGAAAGACCGAGAACCTCACCTGTTGAACGCATTTCAGGTCCGAGAACAGGGTCAACTTCCTGGAACATATTGAATGGGAATACAGCTTCCTTTACACCGTAGTGCTTGATTTCACGGTCGCGGAGATCAGCAACAGGGGAAGGCTTACCTGTGAACTGTGAAACCATAATTTCAGTTGCAATCTTAACCATGTTGATGCTGCAAACCTTGGAAACAAGCGGAACAGTTCTGGAAGCACGTGGGTTAGCTTCGAGAACGTAAACAGTGTCGCCTTCAATAGCGTACTGCATATTCATAAGACCGCAAACATTCATTTCAATAGCAATCTTTCTTGTGTAATCCTTGATTGTTTCAATCATCTTAGGGGAGAGGTTCATAGATGGGAGAATACAAGCGGAGTCGCCGGAGTGAACACCTGCAAGCTCGATGTGTTCCATAACAGCAGGAACAAAGCAGTTTGTTCCGTCGGAAATAGCGTCAGCCTCGCATTCAGTTGCGTGGTTGAGGAAACGGTCAATAAGGATAGGTCTGTCAGGTGTAACACCAACAGCAGCAGACATATAAACCTTCATCATCTCGTCATCGTGTACGATTTCCATACCGCGTCCGCCGAGAACGTAGGAAGGACGAACCATTACAGGATAGCCGATGCGGTTAGCGATTTCAAGTGCCTCGTCAACATTTACAGCCATACCAGCCTCAGGCATCGGAATACCAAGCTTGTCCATCATAGCACGGAAGTGGTCACGGTCTTCAGCAAGGTCGATGGTTTCAGGAGTTGTACCGAGAATATTTATGCCGTTTTTCTTGAGGTCAGCTGCGAGGTTAAGCGGAGTCTGACCGCCGAACTGTGCAATAACACCGATTGGCTTTTCCTTGTCGTGAATACTCAAAACATCTTCAAGTGTAAGAGGTTCAAAGTAAAGCTTGTCGGAAGTATCATAGTCAGTGGAAACTGTTTCAGGGTTACAGTTTACAATAATGGACTCAAAGCCCATCTTCTTGAGAGCAAGTGCAGCGTGAACACAGCAGTAGTCGAATTCGATACCCTGACCTATACGGTTAGGACCGCCGCCGAGAATCATAATCTTAGGCTTGTCTGTGTTTACAGGGCTCTTGTCTTCGTCAAGGTGGTATGTGGAGTAGTAGTATGCAGCGTTTTCAGTACCGCTTACGTGTACGCCTTCCCACGCTTCACGGATGCCGTATTCGTAGCGTGCATTTCTGATATCATCTTCAGGAACAGCAAGAAGCTGGCTGAGATATTTGTCGCTGAAGCCGTCAAGCTTAGCCTGCTTGAGAACGTCCTTTGCAGGAACAGAACCCTTCTGTGCGATGAGAGCTTCTTCCTCCTGAACGATTTCCAGCATCTGTTCAAGGAACCAGTGCTTGATTTTAGTAAGCTGGAAGATTTCTTCAACAGTAGCGCCCTTGCGGAGTGCCTCATATATAATGAACTGTCTTTCACTGGATGGGAAACGGAGCTGCTTGAGAAGCTGTTCCTTAGTCATTTCATTGAAATTCTTAGCAAAGCCAAGACCGTAGCGACCTGTTTCAAGGCTTCTGATAGCCTTCTGGAAAGCTTCCTTGTAAGTCTTACCGATGGACATTACTTCACCAACAGCACGCATCTGTGTGCCAAGCTTGTCTTCAGCGCCCTTGAACTTTTCGAAAGCCCAGCGAGCAAACTTGATAACAACGTAATCTCCGTCAGGAACGTACTTGTCAAGAGTACCATACTTGCCGCAAGGAATTTCATCAAGAGTAAGACCGCATGCAAGCATAGCGGAAACAAGCGCAATAGGGAAGCCTGTTGCCTTGGAAGCAAGTGCGGAGGAACGGGAAGTACGAGGGTTGATTTCGATAACAACAATTCTGCCGCTTACAGGGTCGTGAGCAAACTGACAGTTACAGCCGCCGATAACCTCGATAGCTTCAATAATCTTGTAAGACTGCTCCTGAAGCTTCTTCTGAACGTCCTCGGAAATTGTGAGCATAGGTGCGGAACAGAAAGAGTCACCTGTGTGAACACCGATAGGGTCAATATTTTCAATAAAGCAAACTGTAATTTTGTTGTTTGCAGCGTCACGGACAACTTCGAGTTCAAGTTCTTCCCAGCCAGCAATACATTCTTCAACAAGCACCTGTCCAACAAGGCTCGCCTGAAGACCTCTTGCGCAAACAACCTTGAGTTCGTCAACATTGTAAACCATACCGCCGCCTGCGCCGCCCATTGTGTAAGCAGGACGGAGAACAACAGGATATTTCAGCTTTTCAGCAATTGCAACAGCCTCGTCAACGGAGTAAGCAACCTCGCTTCGTGCCATTTCAATGCCAAGCTTGTCCATAGTATTCTTGAATTCGATGCGGTCTTCACCACGCTCGATAGCGTCAACCTGAACACCGATTACCTGAACGTTGTACTTTTCAAGTACGCCTGCCTCAGCAAGCTCGGAGCAAAGGTTAAGACCTGACTGACCGCCAAGGTTAGGAAGAAGAGCGTCAGGACGTTCCTTTTCGATAATCTGTGTCAGACGGTCAACATTGAGAGGCTCAATGTAAGTAATGTCAGCAACATCCGGGTCTGTCATAATTGTAGCAGGGTTTGAATTTACCAGCACGATTTCATATCCGAGGTTCCTGAGTGCCTTACACGCCTGAGTGCCCGAATAGTCAAATTCGCAGGCCTGACCGATAATGATAGGACCTGAGCCGATAATCATAATCTTGTTGATATCTTGTTTCTTTGGCATACTTTTCTCCCTACTCGCACCATAAGATGCGTAATTGAATTTACTGTTATAAAAAACAGCATTTTTTCTCGAATACTATAATAGCACAAACAAGCATAAAATGCAAGATGTAAAATCAAAAATTTCGTATTTGAGTAAAATTTTTTACTACATATATTATAGCGTCTGTTGAAAGAGGAAAAATATTGTGCTATAATGATAAAAATATGATTTCAGGAGTAACCATATGATTCTGAGAATGCCCGAATATTACAAGAATTTTACCTGCACAGCCGACAAATGCAGCGACAATTGCTGCATAGGCTGGGAAATTGATATAGACAGCAAAACCGCCGCTTATTACGACAGTATAACAGGCGATTTCGGTACGAAGCTTTGCGGCAATATATCCGATACCGACCCGAAAAGCTTTATCTTAGGCGAAAACGAGCGTTGCCCGTTCCTTAATGACCGCAACCTCTGCGAGATAATTCTTACTTTGGGAGAGGATAAGCTTTGCAATATCTGCACCGAACATCCACGATATTATGAGTGGTTTGGCGACATAAAAGAGGGCGGGATAGGTCTGTGCTGTGAGGAAGCGGCAAGGATAATCATTTCAGCCGAAAATCCACACGTTACATACGAAACGGAAATTCCCGATGAGGAAAATGAGTTTGAGGAAACACCGTTGCACGCTTGTCTTTTGGAAGTCCGTGAGAAAATTCTTGCATATCTAATTCGTGATAATTTGCCGTTGAACGTGAAAATTTGTGACATAATCAATTATGCAACGCTTGTGCAGAACAATGTTGATAATAGTATATACAACATCCCTGATATTATTTCTTCTGCGGAACATGCTGAACATCGTTTTACAGACATTCTTTCATTTATGGCAACCCTTGAACCCATTGACGAAAAGTGGTTGCCGTATCTTGATAAGATAAGTGGAATGTATGATACAGCTTGCAATAAAAAGGAACAATTCCTGCAAAACAACCCCAAGATGGAGCAATATCTCCGCAATATCGCCGTATACTTTATATGGCGTTATTTTATGAAGGGCACATTCGACGGAGAAATCGTGTCCCGTGTAAAGCTTATGGCGGCAAGCGTGGCGATGATAGGCTATATGTATCTTTGTAAATGGCTCGAAAGCGGCATACTTACCCACGAGGACTGTGCGCAGTTTGCAAAGAATTATTCCAAAGAAATTGAGTACAGCGAGGAAAATCTTGAAGCAATGTTTGATTCAGCATATGACCTTGCGGCATTTGATGATAACGTGCTGAAAGGCTTGTTTGCGTGACCCTGCAAAACAAAACACAAAAAGTCGGGAAGTTTTCCAATGTATAAGCTATAATAAAAACACAGTTAAGGGAAAAGGATGTGTGAAAATGAACGGTTGGGCAGAAGGCATACAGAGTGCAATACAGTATATCGAGGATAACCTTACCGAAGAACTGGAAATCGAGGATATAGCGTCGAAAGCGTACGTTTCGGCATTCTATTTTCAGAAGATTTTCAGCTGTCTGTGCGGCTTTACAGTTGGCGAGTATATCCGCAACCGCAGATTGACCCTTGCGGCACAGGAGCTTTCCGCAGATGGTGCAAAGGTTATCGACGTTGCTATGAAATACGGTTACGACTCGCCTGACAGCTTCACCCGTGCATTTACAAAATTCCACGGAATTTCTCCCTCGGCTGCAAAGGAAAAGGGAGCGGAGCTTAAAGCTTTTGCACCATTACGAATTAAGCTTACATTGGAGGGTGGTACTACTATGGAGTACAAAATCGTTGAAAAAGAAGCATTTGCAATCATGGGCAAATCAAAGCTGTTCAATATCGAAACATCTTATACAGAAATCCCAAAGTTCTGGGGTGAGCACTATCAGACAGGCGGAGGCGAAATCGTAAAGGGAATGTTCGGAGCTTGCCTCGACAGCGACGGAAAGAACTTTGATTATCTTATCGCAGACCTGTATTTTCCTTGGAACGATATTCCAGATGGCTATACTACAAGAGTTATCCCCGCAGGAACATGGGCAGTTTTCCCATATCACGGTGAATGTCCGAAAGCGTTGCAGGATGTGAATACCCAAATCTGGAGTGAGTGGATTCCCAACTGCAAGGAATATAAACTCAGCGGCAACTACAATCTTGAGTTTTACATCTCACCAACCGAAGGGCAGATATGGGTGCCTGTTGAAAAGGCGTAATAAAAAACAGACCTTGGAGTAAAATCCAAGGTCTGTTCGTTTTTTATCCATTAACCGACGAATGACTGTAAATGTAGAATTCCTCCTGACTCGGCTTCCATTCCTTTTTCTTAGGCGGGAAGGTAGAGTCGAACTTCTCAACAGCCTCAACATCAGCGCAAGGGGCACTTGCGGAGCTTTCGTGGTAGTACCATCTTCTGCCGTCCAGTGCACCTTCTTTAAGCTCATTCACAAGCAGAGGAGTAGGGAAGTAATCCCCGTCAAGACACACGTTGTATCTTCTGCAGCTCTTGAAGCCGCATCCCACGTAGTTTGCAGGATTGCCGAAAATAGCGATAACATCATAACCCATTTCCTTAGCCTTTTCAAAGCTGTATTCAAGAAGTGCCCTGCCGTAGTGATGACGCTGAAAATCAGGATGTACACACAAAGGCCCGAAAGAAAGAATTACCTTTTCCTCGCCCTTTTCATCAACAAGCTTAGCCTTGGTGTACATAACATTACCGATAATCTGCCCGTCCTTTTCGATAACGAAAGCAAGCTCGGGAATGAAATCCTCGTGGCTTCTCATAACGTGCACGAAATAATGCTCGTCAGCGCCCTCCTTGTAAACATTCCAAAAAGCTTCACGGGTAAGATTTTCAACTGTACGGTAGTCGTCAGGTGTTTCGTTGCGGATAATAAAATTGTTGTTCATTAGTAGTTTCCTCCTGAAAATTTCAAAATAGTTCAAATATAAAATATCCGAAGTTCCAAGAGGTTGCTTTGTGAGTAACCTCTCGGTTACAGCACTATCGCCTTATTGGTGTAATTTTTCAAACAAAAATCTCCTTGTTAATAAAATTAAGCGTGGAAAGAACTTCAATCCACGATTTGATTGTAGCATAGTTGCTTATGTTTGTCAATATATGTGCATATGAAATAAAGTCTGGAAAGTTTAGTTTATTCCCATATTTCAGCTTCGTCAATTTCAAGTGCATCAAATTCGTCAATGAGAGTGTCAACATCCTTGTCAGTTATCATTTGACGATACTTATCACTTAAATAGTTCAGATTTTCTGTGAAATGCTCACCGTCAATATCTTCATCATTTGCAACAGCGTCAAGCATTTGAGTATAGATGAACTCATCAAAATCGTGACCTTCAATCGGCGGATTGTCATATTCATCGTGATAATACAAAATAACCATAGGTTCTTCTGTTTCGTTTGAATATAAGAAGCAGTACAAATCACCGCCGCCGTTTTTACCGAAAGGAATTAAGGTTACATCTTCTGAAAGAGTAACGTCGTTGTCTTTTTCCTGACACTCAATCCATTCCTTTAAGTCATCAATCGCTTCGGATATTTTATCAAAAATGAGTAATTCACAACTGCAATCCAACATTAAAAAAGCTTTTGAGTCATTTATGTATTCTTCTCTGTTAGCTGCAAATTCTTCCTGACTCATTTCAAGCCACTTCATAGCACCTGTTTCATAAATCCTGTGAAATGCCTTTGGAAATTGCACTTTCAATTCTTGTTCTAATTCCGCAAGCTTCATAAATTATTCACTCCTATTTTTATAAATTTTAATTATTATATCATACAGAGCAATAAAAATCAATAGAAAGAATAATATCTGATGTAAAAAAGCCGCCTCCACAAAGGAAGCGGCTCAGTATTATACATATCCGAAAATGGAAGAAAGGAAAATTACTACCATAAATATTGGTGCAACAAACTTAATCATAATGCGGTACATGCCTTTAGACTTGAATGGGGAGTTAATCTGTACCTCTTCCTCGACATAAGTAGTCTTTGCAACATAGCCGATAAGAATACAGGTGAGAAGCGCAACAATCGGCATCATAATGTTGTTGCTGAGGAAGTCAAAGAATGTAAGCAGGTCGTCCTGACCGAAAGGCTGAACGTTTTTCCAGATGCTGAAACCGAACACGGAAACAAGTCCGAGAACCAGCGAGAATACAATTACAATAAGGCATGCAGGGATACGCTTGACCTTGAACTTTTCCATAACTACCGAAACAATGGTTTCCATAAGTGAAATGGAAGATGTAAGCGCCGCAAGAAGTACAAGTGTAAAGAATACAAGTCCGATAATGTTTCCGCCCTTCATTGTGCCGAAAACCTGCGGAAGTGTCTGGAACATAAGGCCCGGACCGCTGTTGATTTTGGATGGGTCACCGCCTGCAAATGCGAAAACAGGTGGAACAACCATCATACCTGCGAGGAATGCAATACCTGTGTCGAAAAGCTCGATTTGTCTTACGGACTGTTCAAGGTTGTCCTCTTTTCTCATATAAGAACCGTATGTAATCATAATACCCATAGCAAGCGACATTGAGTAGAAAAGCTGTCCCATAGCCGCAACAACCGTCTTGATAGAGAAGTTTGCGAAGTTAGGCTTGATGTAGTAAATAAAACCGTCCCACGCGCCGTCAATTGTTACAGAGTAGATTGCGATAAACAGCGAAATAAGAACAAGAACAGGCATAAGCAGCTTGCTTACCTTTTCAATACCCTTTTCAACGCCAAGCATTACAACAACCGCTGTAATCAGAATGAATATGATAAAGAAAATCATCGGCTGACCTGTCTGACCGATGAAGTTGCCGAAATAAGCACCTTTGTCAGCCGCAGCCTCAGCGCCCGCGCCTGTGAGGTACACTGTAACATACTTCATTACCCAGCCGCCGATTACACAGTAGTATGGAAGAATTATAGCAGGTACAGCCGCCGCCAGCCAGCCAAGCGGTTTGAATTTCTTGTTGATGTCAGCGTAAGCACCGATAACACTTTTGCCTGTTCTTCTTCCGATTGCGATTTCGGTAATCATAAGCGTGAAACCGAAAGTAACTGTCAGAATAATGTAAACCAGCAGGAAGATACCACCGCCGTATTTAGCCGCAAGATATGGAAAACGCCAGATATTTCCAAGACCTACAGCAGACCCTGCCGCCGCAAGAATAAATCCGAGCTTTGAGCTGAAACCGCCCTTGCTCTCGGACTTGTTTAGTTTTGTACTCATAAATAATTTTGCCCCTTTTGAATTTTTACGCAATTACTAAGTATTATATCAGCTTTATGTTGATATTGTCAAGCAAATGCGACAAAAAAAACGCAATAATTTTGTAACCTGTTCTGTAATATATTGTTGATTTATTGTGAATTATGTATTATAATATATTATGTATAAATCTAATGTGATTTACGGAAGGAAGTAGACAAATGGGAAAACGTAAGCTTATAGGCGTTATAACAGCATTGCCGGAATCAATTCATGCAAAACGCGTGCTTAACGGTATTTTTGCACAATGTGAAAAGTATGACTACAATGTTGCTGTTTTCGCACCTATGATAAATGTTTCCAGTAAGAATACGGAATATCTTAAAGGTGAACTCAATATATATGAACTGCCGAATTTTGACATGCTTGATGCTGTAATTGTAGATGTTATTTCAATAAATGCCGATAATGTAACATATGTAACTGACCAGATTATAGGGCGTCTTAAATCAGAATGTGACAAGCCGGTTATCTCACTGAATGTTCCTTTGTCCGATTATCCTGTTGCACAGAATAGTGACAGTCCGATTTTCAAGGAAATCGTTGATCATGTCATTGATGGGCATAATGTCCGTGATGTGCTTTTCCTGACGGGACAGAAGGGGTACAATATTGCTGAGGAAAGAGCAGATGCATTCCGCAGGTATATGGGGGAAAAGGGTATTGCCGTATCCGAGGACAGCATAATTTACGGTGATTTTTGGTATTCAAGCGGTACCAAACTTGCCGATGATATTATTGCAGGCAAAATTCATAAGCCTGAGGCGGTTATCTGTGCAAGTGACCATATGGCGATTGGTTTTGTAAACCGTATTGTGAAGTTAGGAATAAAAGTTCCTGAGGATATAATTGTAACAGGTTTTGAGGCAACTCAGGAATCAATTCTTAATAATCTTACAATAACATCCTTTGAATCCAATGCGTCACAGTCTGCTGCTGACGCTGTTGACATGATAAGAAATCAGATTGAACCGGAAGCGGAAATAATACCTTATTCCATAGGTGAAAAGGGACATATTCACTGTGCAATAAGCTGCGGATGCATGTCAGATACGACAAACCTTGTTAAGGAATTTAGGGAGGCGTTTTACAATATTTACCCTGATTATGAAAAAGAGGATTTTTATGTGAATGCCGATATCGGTCAGCTTATGGAAGGATATATTCTTGAAATATTCTCAGGCTCAACAACTCCGCAGGAATGCCTTGAAAATATCTATATGATGACTTATATGAATAAGCCGTATAAGAATTTCTACCTTTGCCTCAACAAAAACTGGCTCGATACGGAGCAGGTTATCGAAAGCGGATATCCTGACAGAATGAAAATTGTTGTCCATACAGCACAAGAACTTAATACGGGCTTTTTCAAAGACAATGAAGCAATTGAATTTGATACATCAATCATGCTTCCTCAGCTTTGGGAAGATACCGCAGAGCCGTCTGTTTTTTATTTTTCTACAGTTCACTTTATGGAAAAGACATACGGTTATGCAGTTCTTCACCGATTTATGAGTGAAAGTCCTACAGTGAATCTTGTTTACCGCAATTGGCTGCGTTTTGTTAATATGTCGCTGGAAATGGTGCAAGCAAAGAATAAGCTGATGATGTTGTCTGTACGTGACGAAATGACAGGTGCGTATAATCGCCGCGGCATGAAGATGAAGATTGACGAAATGGTTTCAAACGCAGAAAAGGATGACTTGCTGTATGTCTTTGTAATTGATATGGACGGATTGAAATATATCAACGATACCTTTGGACATAATGATGGTGACCTTGGTATCAAAACCGTGTATATGGCTGCTTCAGCTATCATGACGCCTGATGAAATCTGTGTACGTGCAGGCGGCGATGAGTTCTATGTTTTTGGTGTCGGCAAAATAGATGAACAAACTCTGGAAAAGGATTCAGAAGTGTTTACACAAAAGCTTAAACAGCTTAACGAAAATCTGGATAAGCCTTATGTGATAACTGCAAGTATAGGTTATGCATACAGCAGCGTTGAAAATCTTCATATTAATAATGTTATCAATACTGCTGATGAAAGAATGTACAGAAACAAAATCGAACGCAAGAAACAGCGTATATGAAAAACTCCCTGCTGAAAAAGCAGGGAGTTTTTGCTGATGTAGCATATGTAAGTATATTGACAAATATAAAGGAATGTTGTATAATGTATAGTATGTAAAATGGGGTGGATTTTAGCTCTTTTTTACAATTATTACAATGAGATGTATGGTGAATTATGAGTAATTGCGGCATGGCTGTAAGGCATAATATAATGAATATTTCTTCGATTGACGCCTTCTGCAATATAAGAGGAGGCTTCAATAACGGCTGTAAGGATGTGTATTTTGTCCGTGCAATAGGCTTAGATTCAGATTTTTCCGAAAATCTGAGAAGGCTTGATAAGGCTTTTTATAGTGGAGCAATGTTGTGTAACCGTGTTTCTTCCATGCCAATTCCTACTTCTGCAAATGATGTATCATATTATAATAACTGCTTCAAAAAATGCGAAAATGGTGGCTTCAATGTAATTGAAGTTAAGCGTACAGCAGGTACGCCCCTTTCGGAAATTCTTGCTTCTGCATTGAAAAAAACGCTTGAAATATTCAGCGGAGCAAAGCAGGGAATAAGCAGGTCAATGCAGGAAAATTTCGCAGTGAAGCTGTTGTATTGGTTCGATAATATTGTCCCTGAATTTCACGGCAGATACAGCGGTAAAGAAACAGTTAAGATTTGTGCTGATAATATAACCAAAATTCAGGAATATCTGTTTTTCTATATGCTGACCCTGTGCGGATTTGATGTGCTTTTGCTGCAAAGCAGAGAGGATATCAGCAGCGACCTTGAAAGATACGGATTTTCAGTAAAGTTCATAATCGGCACGTTCAGCAACGAAGCTGTTCCGGAATACAAACCGCAAAACACAGTATCCAAACAGCCTGAGTGCGTTTGCGAACCAATCGTTTCATCGACGAATAATGTACGTGTCCGTATTCCTCAGCGTGCTGACAGAATACATTCAGTTGCTAATTTTTCGAACAATACTCCTGTGCATAGTACCGTAACAAGAGAAAAATCTATGGAGGAGCTTGCAGGGCTTGCTTCTTCAGTGGTAATGATTGCAATACATAACTCAATAGGCGACGTTATAGGAACAGGCTCAGGAATTATGATTTCCGAAAAGGGATATATTCTTACCAATAATCACGTGGCAAGGGGAGGAAGCTTTTACTCTGTCCGTATCGAAGATGATGAAGAGGTTTATCATACTGATGAGATTATTAAATACAATCCTGTAATCGACCTTGCCGTGATAAGAATTGACAGACGTCTTGCTCCTATCCCGATTTATAACGGCAAAAAGCCTGTAAGAGGTCAGAAAGTGGTGGCAATAGGAAGTCCGCTGGGCCTTTTTAATTCCGTTTCCGATGGTATTATCTCAGGCTTTCGTCTGATTGATAGTGTGGAAATGATACAGTTTACCGCACCTATATCCCACGGCAGCTCAGGCGGAGCAATCCTTAATATGAACGGTGAGGTAATCGGTATAAGTACCGCAGGTTTTGACGCAGGTCAGAATCTTAACCTTGCTGTAAGTTATGAATATATAAATGCGTTCCTTATGGGACTGAAAAACTGATAGAGGTGATAAAATGAGCGGAAAGCTGAAACTGAAAGTAACATTTAATTCTCCTGTGATAATCGGCTTTACCTGTGTATGCCTTGTAGCACTAATCCTCGGTTATATTACAAACGGCAAAACTAATGACCTTGTGTTCAGCGTGTACAAATCATCCCTGCTCAGTCCACTGACGTATGTACGTTTTATCGGCCATGTTTTCGGCCATGCAGATATTTCACATTTTATGGGTAACATAATGCTGATACTTGTTGTGGGCCCGCTTCTTGAAGAAAAGTACGGCTCATGGAATATCGGATGTATTATTTTTATTACAGCAATTGTAACCGGAGTTGCCAATGTCCTGCTTTTCCCACATGTACAGTTGCTCGGTGCAAGCGGTGTTGTATTTGCATTTATTCTTCTCTCGTCAATAACCGGCTTCAAAAACGGAGAAATTCCGCTTACATTTATACTTGTTGCAGTAATATATATCGGCGAGCAGATTTATCTTGGCTTGTTTGCAACAGATAATGTGTCGAATTTTACTCATATCCTCGGCGGTGCAGTCGGCTCTGTAACAGGATATGCACTTAATAAAAAGAAATAAAAGGTGACGTTATGTTTGTTCGTGGAAAACTAAATAATCTGAACGATTTCTTCAAGTCTGCTGCAGACAGAGGCGGGAAATGCGTTTACTTTTACAGAATAAACGGTTATAACAGCGATATAGATAACCTTGTCAGAAAATATTATGAAGCAGCAATTAAATGCGGTGCGGTAATTGAGGGTAATATCCCCAATCCTGACGAGAAAAATCTTGCCTATTACAACGAAATGATGGGTATGGATTTCCGTAAGGACAAGGCTTTTATCGCATCAGGTTTGAAAAAATGGCTCCCAAGAATGAATGATTATCAGGTTGAAGCTGTTTCAGGGTCAATCTATAAAGTTCTCGATAACCTTGCCGCTTCGGGCAAGAATGATAATATGCTGAAAAATGCCTACATCAAGTTCATGTGTTGGCTTTATTACAAATTCCAGCAGGTTGTAAGTAATCTCGGTGCAGATAATGTTCCTAAAATTCTGTACGAAGCAAGTGTAAGCAAGTATGAACTTCTTCTCCTTGATGTGCTGTGTGAATGCGGTTGTGATGTAATTCTTCTCCAGTACAACGGAGACGGCACTTACCTGAAGCAAGACCCTGACTCTGCAACTTCTGCCGTACTTAACCTGTCGGGACTTGTGCCATTTCCTAATGGCTATTCTATAAAGAAAATCCGTGAAGACCTGAGAAATCAGTCTGCACCAAAACCTGCGGCTCCCGCTCCTCAGCAGAGCAAGCCTGCAAGTTTTACACAGAATTTCAATTCTGCTCTTAACTTTACTCCTCGTTCAGCTGCAGAACAGCCTGCAACACCTCCGAAGCCTGCAAGCAAGCCTTCAGGCATGATGAGCAATTTCCATTCTGTTGCAAGCTCCCCGACAACTGTTCCTTCACCGCAGACTGCACAGCAGGTGCAGACACAGAGTGCGGCGAAGAGTTACACAAACAGCTGGATCAAGAAACAGCCGTTTGAAGATATAAAAACTCCCGCAGCAAAACGTGGAACAGAAAATAACGCAGTCTGTAATTGTTTCTTCCGTATCAATGGTGCAGAAGAAAAAAATTCTTATATCAATGACCTTTACAAGCTTCAGGAGGACGTTAAGAACAGCAAGCGTAATCTTCTGATTATCAATAATACAATCGCTATCCCGACTAATGACGAGATTGCCGCAATCCGCCGCGGAAACTATGATTCCGCTGAGCGTATGATTGCTGCACTTTCCGCAAATATAAATTTCCCATCTGACCTTGCGATGCAGAAAGCCATGGTTAACGCATTCTGCGAAACAATCCGTGCTGAGTATGCGAAAAGTCAGAATATCAATAAGGAAACAAGTAAGGCTGTATATCTGCTTTGTTGGATAAAACGCTATCAGTCACAGCTTTTCAAGGGACGTCAACCTGACGGCATAAGCTGTTTTATACATTTCGGCGGCTGCAAAAACGGAAACGAAGCAGCTTTTGTGAAAATGCTTGTGAAACTGCCGACAGACGTGCTTATCCTTGTTCCGAACCTTGAAAATAAGTGTAAGCTTGAGGACAGCCTGCTTTGTGAAATCAATTATGACGAATCAGTTGATATTGCCGAGTATCCTTGTTCCAAAGCAAATATGCACACAAGTACTGCCGCAGCAAATGCTGCACGTCAGCTTGACTCTATGATATACCAGAGCGGTTCAGGAATGTACCGCAGAAATCAGTACAGAAAAGCTGCCGCAAGAGTTCTTGAAACAACTTATGACGAAATTGCTATCCTGTGGAATCAGGAACTTAAATTCCGTCCTAATTTTGATACGGATAAGGCAGAAGCCGATATTCCGGTAATTTTCGCCAAGGTGTCAGGTGTACCGAATAAGGAACTGAATAATTATTGGTGTACGGTAAAAGCACTTTTTACCGATAATACAGTTATTGTAAAAAATCCGTCATTCGTCAATAAAAATGCCGAAAATCCCATTAAGAAGCATGCTCCGTCATTCCTGAAAAACGGACAGCTTCAGCGTGAGGCAATCAAATCCCATACCTGTTATAAGTACGGTCATCTCCGTGAGGAAATGCAGGAGCATATCCTCGACAAAATTCAGATGCTTATAGACAGCGGACTTATTGCAGGTACATTCCGTAACGGAATGGAGTATACAATCGTTGCAGAAGCACTTAACTTCGACCAGCGACTGCTCCGTAAAATACAGGATTTCGATTTTACACGAACAAATCCGAAGGTCGTTTATATCAATACAACCGAAACCCCTGCACCGGTTGAAGATTCAATTGCAATGGCATTGCTCAATCTTATCGGTTTTGATGTGGTATTTTTTGTGCCAACAGGTTACAGAAGCGTGGAAAACAACTATACATTCACACCTTTCTGTGAACACCAGATAGGGGATTATGTTTACGACCTGACAATTCCTGATTTCAGCACTATAAAACGCTCAATCCTTAAAGACCTTATTTTCGGGAGGGGCATTTAATGGCAAATGAATTTGAGCTTGATGAATTCCGTCCATATGATATATCTGCTGAAAGACAGATTATAACCGAAAGTCTTGCAGGTACAGATGAGCTTGACGCGGTTGTAAGCACTCTTGATGTTGCTGACCTGAATACTATAACATCGTTTGGCAAGCGTGCAGCAGAGCAAGTTGCGCAAGCTTCGGATGCTGTACTGAAAAATGTCAGTATGAATCAGATTTCCGAGTCAAGTGATGTAATGAATGAGCTGGCAAAGCTTATGTCAAAAATCAATATCGGTGAAATTCAGGCAGAAGCAAAGGGCATTATGGGCAAGTTTTTCGGAAACACAGAAAAGCAGGCTGACAGAATTTATGAGAAATACCGTGTTATCGGTGAGGAAACAGATAAAATTTTTATCCGCCTTAAACAGTATGAAGCGAAAATTGCCGACTCAAACCGCAATCTCAACCGTATGTTTGAGGCAAACACAGCTTATTATCGTGAACTTGTGAAATATATTGCCGCAGGTGAGCAGGGTTGCCGTGAGATTGAGGATTACCTTAATGAATTGAAGGATGAGTTTGCAAAAACAGGTGACAAACTGCTGTTTCCAGAGATGGAAAATCTCGAAAATGCGCTTATGCTTCTTCAGAATCGTACCAATGACCTGAAAATCGCAGAAAGTATCGCAATCCAGTCCGTGCCGATGATAAAGGCAATGGAACTGAGTAATTCCAACCTTATGAAAAAAATCAATACAGCTTTTCTGGTAACGCTTCCGATTTTCAATCAGTCACTTTCACAAGCTGTAAGTGTTAAACGTCAGACACTTGAAAATAAGGCTATGGCTGCACTAAACAGACGAATGGAAGAGGAAATCCTTGCCAATGCAAGAGATAATGTTCATCGTGAACAGCTAGAACAGAGGCTTAATGCAGGTGCGCAAGGAAAAAATACAAAGCTCTCCGAGCTTCACAGTGCAATCGTCGGAAGTATTGACGAATTTAAAAAGTTACAGAATAACGCCGCTAAACAACGCATTGACTATCAGACAGCACTTGTCAGAGCAATGGCGAGGTTTGACGGAATTAATAAAAAAGCATAGGAGGAAAAAGTTATGTCAATCAGTTTAGCAAAGGGTCAGAAGGTAGACCTTACAAAAGGTAATCCAAGCCTCAAGAATGTAATGGTAGGTCTCGGATGGGACGTAAATGTTTATGATTCAGGTGCAGCTTTTGACCTTGATGCAGCAGCATTTATGCTTGGTGAAAACGGCAAGTGTCCTACGGAAAAGGAATTTGTTTTTTACGGTAACCTCAAACATGTAAGCGGTTCCGTTGAACATCAGGGTGATAACCTTACAGGTGAGGGTGACGGTGATGACGAGCAGATTCTCGTTGACCTTAGCAAAATCCCTGCCAATGTTTCCAAGATTGCTTTTACAGTAACAATTTATGACTGTGACGCAAGACGTCAGAATTTTGGTCAGGTAGACAATGCTTTCATCCGTATCGTTGATGAGGCAACAAATACAGAGCTTGTAAGATATGATCTTGGCGAAGATTTCTCAATCGAAACAGCTATCGTTGTTGGCGAAATCTACCGTCATAACGGCGAGTGGAAGTTCAACGCAATCGGCAGCGGATTCCAGGGCGGTCTTGCAGCACTTTGCGCACACTATGGTATTGATGTAGCTTAATATTAAGGAGGAAAATAAAATGCCAGTATCTCTTAACAAAGGTCAGAAAGTAAGTCTGACAAAGGAAAATCCGGGTCTTACAAACGTAGTTGTAGGTCTTGGCTGGGACATTAATCAGTTTGACAACGGCGGTTCATTCGACCTTGACACAGCAGCATTTATGCTCGGTGACAACGGCAGATGTCCAACTGAAAAGGAGTTCATCTTCTTTGGTAACCTCAACCACACATCAGGCTCCGTTCAGCATCTCGGCGATAACAAGACAGGTGCAGGTGACGGTGATGACGAGCAGATTCGTATCAACCTCACAGCAATTCCTGAAAACATCTCCAGAATTGCTTTTACAGTAACAATTTATGAGGCTGAAGAACGCCGTCAGAACTTTGGTCAGGTTAATAACGCTTTTATCCGTATCTACAACGAAAACAACGGCGAAGAGCTTATCCGCTATGATTTGGGTGAGGATTTCTCCATTGAAACAGCTGTTGTATTCGGTGAACTCTATAAGCACAATGGCGAATGGAAGTTCAATGCAATCGGCGGCGGATACCAGGGCGGTCTTGCAGCACTTTGTGCAAATTACGGAATCGATACAGAATAATGTTTGATAAATAAAATCGAAAGGATGATTCAATATGTCTATCAGTCTTCAGAAGGGTCAGAAAGTAAGCCTTTCCAAGGAACAAGCAGGTCTTTCCAAGCTTCTCATCGGTCTTGGATGGGATGAAGTAAAGCAGAGCAGAGGACTTTTTGCACCAAAGCCACAGCCAATCGACTGTGACGCTTCCGCAATTCTTCTCCAGAACGGCAAGCTTATGGGCAAGAAGGACCTTGTATATTTCGGCAATCTCCGCCACAGCTCAGGTGCTATAATGCACATGGGTGATAACCTCACAGGTGCAGGCGACGGTGATGATGAGCAGATTGTTGTTGAACTCAACAGCCTCCCTGAGTGTTACGACAGAATTGTTATCGTAGTAAATATCTATGAGGCAGTTGCAAGAAAGCAGCATTTCGGCCTTATCCAGAATGCATTTATCAGACTTGTTGACGCTAACAAGGGTACAGAAATGTACAAGTATAACCTTACAGAAGATTACTCAGGCAAGACAGCTATGATTTTCGGTGAAGTTTACAGACATAACGGGGAATGGAAGTTCAGCGCAGTAGGTCAGGGTACAAATGACCCTGGTCTTGGTGAAATGATCAAGAAGTACATGTAAACGGCATTTACAAGGAGAATCCTGATAAGGTTTCTCCTTGTCGTGTATATAATTTTTCAGACAGCATGTTTGGGGTGGATGCTGTTTAATTTGAAAGGAATGTATATTAAACTATGAATTATAAAGGACTTAACAACTCCGAAGTTGAAGCTTCCCGTGAAAAATATGGTTCGAATATGATTCCTGATTCCGAGCCTACTACGTTCTGGCAGGAATTCAAGGAAACTTTCGGCGACCCCATGATTAAAATTCTTCTTGTAATTGCAGCAATCATGATTGTTATGTTCTGCCTCGGTTATGCAGAAATCTACGAACCGGTGGGAACAATCGTTGCTATCCTTATCGTTGCATTTGTTTCTGCAAAGACTGGCGTGGCAAGTGATACAAAGTACCGTGAACTCAAGGACAGCACAAAAAAGGATACTTGTAAGGTAGTAAGAAACGGTCTTGTAACAATTATCGAAGTTGATGACGTTGTTGTGGGCGATAAGATTATCCTCCAGTCAGGTGATAAGATTCCTGCAGACGGTATTCTTGTTTCGGGACATCTCAATGTTGACAACTCTGCACTTAACGGTGAAGCTGAGGAATGTAAGAAAACCGAAGCTGACCCAAGCTTTGAGCTTCCTGACGATATCACAGGCGATACATTTGTTGATAAGCACTCCCTCTTCAGAGGTGCAGTTGTTTTTGACGGCGAAGGCGTACTTGATGTAAGAAAAGTCGGACTCAAAACAATGATGGGTAAAATGGCTGAGGAAATGCAGGAAGACGAGCCTGACTCACCTCTCAAGGTAAAGCTTGCTAAGCTTGCTAAGCAGATTTCCACATTCGGTTATATCGGTGCTATTGTAATCGCTGTTCTGTACATTATCTTCTTTATTATGAACGCAGGCGGAATAGGTGAGTTCTTTGCACAGCCTGTTCCTGACATTATTGAAAAGATTGTTGAAGCAGTAACCCTCGCAGTTGTAATCATCGTATGTGCCGTACCTGAGGGTCTCCCTCTTATGATTTCTCTCGTTCTTATGCAGAACACAAGCAAAATGCTTGACCATAACGTTCTCGTTCGTAAGGCAGAGGGTATCGAAACAGCAGGTTCACTCAATATTCTTTTCAGCGATAAGACAGGTACAATCACAAAGGGTATGCTTGAAGTTGTTGACTTCTTCACAGCAGACGGCAATTCCATTGATATTCCTGAACTCAGCAAGCACGGTGACGTGAAGGGTCTTGTTGATGTTGCAATCGGTAAGAATACACAGTCAATGTTTGATTCCGAGCACAGAGTTGTCGGCGGTAATGCTACTGACCAGGCACTTATGAAGTTCATCGGTGAGGATACATTCAATCTTCTTCAGACAAGAGATGAGTATAAGATTACAGAAAGTCAGGGCTTTAACTCCACAAACAAGTTCAGCCAGAGCCGTATCGATGGTATCGGTAAGACTTTCTACAAGGGTGCACCTGAAAGACTTCTTGCAAAGGCTAAGAAGTACATGGACGGCGACGGAAAAATCCACGATATCGATAATGCGGTTCTCGACCGTAAGATTGATGAGCTTGCCGGAAAGGCAATGCGTGTACTTGCATTCGGTTACTCCGAAAGTGCAATGACAGAAAGCACAATAAACGATGACGTTGTAATCATCGGTCTTGTTGGTATTCGTGACGACGTACGTCAGGAAGCCAAGGAAGCTATCGAAGAAGTACAGAAGGCTGGTATCCAGGTTGTAATGATTACAGGTGACCGCCTTGAAACTGCTGTTGCAATCGCTAAGGATACAGGTCTCCTCAGAGCTAATTCAGATGTTGCAATTTCCTCCGCACAGCTTAATGAAATGTCCGACGATGAGGTTAAGAAGATTATCCCTAACCTCCGTGTAATTGCTCGTGCACTTCCTACCGATAAGTCAAGAATGGTACGTCTTTGCCAGGAAATGAACCTCGTTGTAGGTATGACAGGCGACGGCGTAAACGACTCTCCTGCACTCAAGCGTGCAGACGTTGGTTTTGCAATGGGCAGCGGTACTGAAGCAGCTAAGGAAGCAGGTAAAATCGTTGTTCTCGATGATAACTTCAAGTCCATCAAGGACGCTATCTGGTACGGCAGAACAATTTACCATAACATTCTTAAATTCTGTATCTTCCAGCTTGTAATCAACGTTACAGCCGTAATCGTAAGTGCTTTCGCACCTTTCTTCGGCGTGGAAGAACCTCTCAAGGTTACACACCTTCTCTTTGTTAACCTCGTAATGGACGGTCTCGGAGCAATGATGCTCGGTAACGAACCTGCCCTCAAGAAGTATATGGACGAAAAACCTCGCAGACGTGACGAAAGCATTGTCAGCAAGAAGATGATGACCCGAATTGTTATCATGGGTCTGTGGCTTGTTGTACTCAGCTTCGTTTACCTCAAAGTACCTTTCTTCAGAGGCCTTTTCGAAACAGACGAACAGCACCTCACAGGTTACTTCGTTCTCTTTATCTGGGCAGCCCTCTTCAACGGGTTCAATGTTCGTGATGATGGCTTCGGTATTTTCAAGGGACTTAACGAGAACAAGGATTTCATCCGTGTATTCCTTGCAATCGTGGCAATTCAGGCAGTTATCGTAAATGCAGCACTTATCCCTCTCGGTGCATTTGAATTTATCGGTAAGATGTTCAGCTGTGTACCTTTCGGAGTAATAGGTTGGATTGCAGTAATCCTCCTCGCTGTAACAATGATTCCTGTTGACCTTATCAGAAAGGCAATTACAAACGCTGTAACAAGCGAAAAAACAGACGCAAAGAAAGCATAATTAAATAAGTAAGCAAACCGCCGTGCAATAAGTACGGTGGTTTGCCTATGTTTAACGAATGGAGTAAAATATTAAAAATGTATACAGAAAAAGATTTGGTAGCAGTTGCAAAACGTGAAAACA
The DNA here is from genome assembly GCA_018110825.1 of Oscillospiraceae bacterium. Classification (GTDB taxonomy): domain Bacteria; phylum Bacillota; class Clostridia; order Oscillospirales; family Ruminococcaceae; genus RGIG8773. The sequence continues at coordinate 8,576 of JAGBCL010000109.1, read as the reverse complement.
ACACAAAGCGTAAATACCTTGTGGTAAATAAACTTCAGGGCAAGCATATCCCTGTTGACCCGAGAAAATCACTTGCAATGTTTACAGAACTTGCACAGCAGGTCAAGCAGGTTTATGCAAATGAGAAAATCCTGCTTATAGGCTTTGCCGAAACCGCAACAGCAATCGGTTCAGCAGTTGCCGCAGAAACTGGTGCACGCTACATACAGACAACCCGTGAAAATATCCCGAATACTGAGTACCTTTTCTTTTCTGAACAGCACAGCCACGCAACCGAACAGAAATTGGTGAAAAATGATATCGACGCAGTAATAAATGACATCGACAGAATCGTTTTCGTTGAGGATGAAGTCACAACCGGTAACACAATCCTCAACATTATAAATATAATTGAAAAAATATATACAGCAAAAATAAAATTTTCAGTAGCAGCACTCATCAACGGTATGGACGAATCCTTCGCAAAGGTCTACGCCGAAAGGGGAATAACCGTTCATTACCTCGTGAAAACACGCAACAGCGAGTATGATGAGGTTGCCGATAAATATGAAATCAACGGCACTTATGTCAGTGCCGATACAAATAAATCCGACATCAGCGCAGAAACAATTACACATACAGGATACGTCAATGCAAGACGTCTTACCGACGGTAACACTTATAGGCAAGCTTGCGAAAAGCTTTATCAGCAGATTAAAGGCAAGCTTGACAATTTCAGTAATCTGCTTGTCCTTGGTACAGAGGAAACAATGTATCCTGCAATGTACGTCGGTGCACGACTTGCAGATGACGGTTGCAACGTAAAAAATCATGCAACAACAAGAAGCCCCATTGCAGTAAGCAAGGATTATGGTTACCCGCTTCATACACGTTACACACTTAAAAGTCTTTATGATGAGAAACGAACAACTTTTATCTATAACATCGGAAAATACGATGCAGTAGTTCTTGTTACAGATGCAGAAAATATGACAGACAACGCAATCAACACCTTGCTGAATTCCATTTCAGCAGGCGGAAACAACATAGTTTATATTATCAGATGGACAAATTAAGAGGAATTGAAATGAACAACTTTAACGATATTCTCCCGTACAGCCTCGGAGGTCTGCTTTATACCCCCGCCACAAATTCAGCAATGGCAGATAAAATCATCAACAAGGAGTACCCCTGTCTTACCGCTGTTTCCTTCTGTCTTGAGGACGCAATTCTCGATACAGCAACCGAACAGGCGGAGCTTACACTTTGCGAAACCCTGCGTAAACTTTCATCATCAAATGCTGATTTGCCATACCTCTTTGTAAGGGTAAGAAGTCCCGAACAGCTTGAACGTATGCACAGCCTGCTTGGAGGATATGAAAAGATACTCACGGGATATATCTTCCCAAAATTTGATATCTTCAACGGCAGCAAGTATCTTAAATCAATCAGCCGCTTCAACGAAAATCGCAAGCAGACTCTCTATGCTATGCCAATTCTTGAAAGCAGAGCAATTTCCGACAAGAATGTCCGTACAGATAATCTCAGCGGAATAAAGTCCCTGCTTGACAGTTATAAAAAATACGTACTTAATATACGTGTCGGCGGCAATGATTTCAGCAACATCTACGGTTTGCGTCGTACAGCAACACAGACCATCTACGATATCGGTGTAATCCGTGATATACTTATTGATGTAATCAACGTCTTTGCAGCAGAATATGTTGTTTCGGGTCCAGTGTGGGAATATTTCGGTGACAACACCGCTGATGAGTGGTGCAAAGGTCTGAAGCACGAACTTGAACTTGACAAGCTAAACGGTTTTATCGGCAAGACAGCAATCCACCCTACACAACTGCCGATTATCTTCGATAGCCTGAAGGTAAGCCGTGCCGATTATGAGGACGCTGTGAAAATTCTCGACTGGCAGCCCGAGGTTGCAGCCGTGGAAAAAAGCAGCGGAGGTAACCGTATGAACGAGGTAAAGTGTCATACAAGATGGGCAGAACGCATACAGATACTCGCCAGGGTTTACGGCATAAAGGATTAACGGAGGAACAAAATGAGAAGTTCATATAAACCCGAGGACGTGACAATTCTCCTCAAGGATATAACGGGAATGGTTACACCTCAAAGTACCGAGGAACGTGAAAAGCTTATCCAGAGCGGAACACACTATTGTGAAATGCTCCCAATAGAGTATGAGCCGACGGAAAAATATATGGATACTTACCGTGAAGCTGTAAAAGTATATTCCGCGGTAACCGCAAAGGCCGTTGCATCCGTTGCCGAAAAGATTTATGCAGAAAAGGGAAGCGAAGCTGTCCTTGTTTCTCTCGCAAGAGCGGGCACATCAATCGGCGTGCTGATAAAGCATTACCTTGACCGCAAGTACAACGTGAATATTCCGCATTATACAATTTCAATAATTCGTGGCAAGGGCATCGACCATAACGCTATGAAGTATATTTTGTCGCGTCATAAGCCACAGCAAATCCAGTTTGTAGACGGTTGGGTAGGCAAGGGTGCAATCCAGACTACCCTTGATAAAGCAATGCTTGATTATCCTGAAATCGACCCAAAACTTGCAGTCCTTTCCGACCCCGCACTCGTTTCGGGCAAGTACGGCACAACCGAGGATTTCCTCATCGCAAGCTCCTGCCTTAATTCAACCGTTTCGGGACTTATCAGCCGTACCTTTCTCCGTGCCGATATAATCGGTGAAGATGAATTTCACGGCGCAATGTACTACGAAAACTTCAAGGATAAGGACCTTACCTACAGCTTTATCAATTCCGTCGAGGAACACTTCGATTTTGTCGGCAGCAACACCTTTGACCACGAGTCAACCACCAGCGGTGTTGAAGAAGTAAAGAAAATTGCCGAGGAGTTTTCTGTAACAGACATTAACCTTGTCAAGCCGGGAATAGGCGAAACCACAAGAGTCCTGCTTCGCAGAGTACCTTGGAAAATTCTCGTGCACAGCCTTGACGATAATGAGCACCTCGGACATATCTACCAGTTAGCAAAGGAGAAAGGCGTGGAGGTTGCGGAGTACCCACTGAAAAGCTATAAAGCCTGCGGAATAATCCGTAAACTTGCCGATACCTGATATGAAAAAGATTTTATTTGCCTGCGATATGGATAATACCCTTATCCACTCAGCACGGCTTTGCAAGGAAAATGACGTTAACGTTGAAATCTATGACGGACGTGAAATCAGCTTTATGTCCCCGAAAGCAATTGAACTTCTTGCCAAATTGCTGGAAAGTGACAAGGTCGATTTTCTCCCCGTAACAACACGTTCAATTGCACAGTTTTCCCGTATACAGCTTCCAAGCAGTGTAAAAACAGCACTTGTCTGTAACGGAACAATCCTGCTGAAAAGCGGCGTGCCTGATGAAAAATGGCAGGAAACAGCAATTTCTGAAACGAAAAAATATCTTCCCGAAATGGAACAGCTTTGCAGAAAATACGAGGAAAGCGGCTTGTTCCGTACCGTGAAAATAGTTGATGGAATGTTCCTCTTTGTCGCACGTGAAAGCCGCGACGGAATTGAAGAATTAGCTGAAAAGCTTGCTACAGAAACAACTCTTGATCTCGAGGTTTCGGGACGAAAAATGTACTGGTTTCCGCCAATCGCAAATAAGGGAATTTCACTGAAACGTTACTGTGAATTTTTCGGCTATGAAAGAGTAATTGCTGCAGGGGATAGCTCAATTGACTATCCTATGCTTGAATTTGCAGATGCAGCACTTGTTCCCGATAATGAAACTGCGAAAAAAATAAAAGCCGCAGATGTTCAAATCTGCGACAAAGAAAATTTTGATGAATTTATATTAGAATACGTTTTACAACAGCTATAATAAAAGCCACTTCAATCGAAGTGGCTTAATTTTATTCAGTAACAGCATCTTCCTTAGGGAATTTCTTTCTCATAAATGCAAAGCAAACAAGATGTGCAAGGAAAGTAATTACCCAGGAAACAGGGTAGGACATAAACAGCATAAATTCAGTGTGGAACTGAGGAAGTTGGAAGCCCGTGAAAATCCACAGCAAGCGCAATCCGCAGGCACCAAGCATCGAAACAATTGTCGGCGTAACCGCATAACCCATACCACGGATTGAGCCAACAATGCAATCCATAAGTCCGCAGCTGAAATAGAAGCAGCATACAAGGCTCATTCGTGTCAACGCTGACTCAATAACCTCAGGACGGTTATCATAAATGCCAACCAGAGGTTCGCCGAATATGTATACAAGGTTACCTAGAATAAGTCCAGCCAGCGCACCGCAAGTGCAGGCAATAACCGCAATTTTGTTGATACGGCTGTATTTTTTCGCACCAACATTCTGACTCGTAAAGGTCAACGCACCCTGAGAAAACGCGTTCATTGAAACCCATACAAAGCCTTCAATGCTCGCCGCTGCCGCACTTCCCGCCATTGTAATCGGTCCGAAGCTATTGATTGAGGACTGAATAACAACGTTTGACAGCGAGAATACAACACCCTGAAATCCCGCAGGAATACCGATTTTCAGCAGCTTTGAAGCAATGTTTCTGTCAAGTCTGAGCTGCTTGAATTGAAACTGGAAAGCGTCCGTTTCGTTGATAAGACAGCGAAGAATAAGCGCCGCAGAAATGCACTGTGAAATAACTGTAGCCAGCGCAACACCAGCAACGTCCATCTTGAAGAAGATAACGAAAATCAGGTTCAGCACCACGTTTACCACGCCCGAAAAGGCAAGAAAATAAAGCGGACGCTTTGTGTCACCTTTTGAGCGGAGTATTGAACTGCCGAAATTGTAAATCATCATCGCAATCATACCTACGAAATAAATCCGCAGATAAAGAGTTGAAAGTTCAAGAACCTCTGGCGGATTTTTCATCAGCAACAGCAGCTTGTCAGCAAAAATAATTCCGATAATTGTCAGAAGTAATCCGCTGAACATTGCAAGAAAAATCGAAGTGTGAACAGTCTTGCTTACCTTTTCATTGTTTCCCGAACCCATGTAACGTGATGTCAGCACGTTTGCACCCGTTGAAAGTCCCAGAAAAAGATTTGTCATAAGGTTAACCAGCGACGAGGTTGAGCCAACCGCCGCAAGTGAGTTTTCGCTTGCGAAGTTGCCGACAACAATAATATCAGCCGCATTGAACAACAGCTGTAAAATACTTGAAAGCATAAACGGCATGGTAAGCTTCAGAAGTTTCGGCAGAATAGGGCCGCTTGTCATATCTATGTTATAATTTTTAGCCATAATAAATTCCTTTCTTTACACAAAACTATTATACGCTCAGTGTTCATAATTGTCAACGGCAAATATGCCAAAAAGCTTGATTTAAAAAGGGTTTTGCTGTATACTTATATATAAAGGAGCTGATATAAATGAGCGAAAGAGGAGATAAAGCAAAAGCATTTTTTGAAAGCGGCTACAACTGTGCACAGGCAACCCTGATTGCGTTCACCGATATCACAGGGCTAAGTGAAGAAACCTCAGCAATGATAGCTTCAGGCTTCGGCGGGGGAATGGGAAGAATGAGAGAGGTCTGCGGTGCAGTATCGGGAATGTTTATGGCAGCAAATATGATTTTCGGCTACTCCGACCCGAAAGCTTTCGAGGAGAAAAAGCAGAATTACGCCGTAATCCAGCATCTTGCCGAGGAGTTCAGAAAGGAAAATGGAAGCATTATCTGCCGTGAACTTTTAGGACTTGCAAAACCCGAGGGTACGCACATACCCGAAAAGCGTACCGAGGAGTATTACAAAAAGCGTCCCTGCGGCGAGCTGGTCAAGACGGCAGTTGAGATACTGGAAAGGTATATTGACGAGAATAAATGAGTAAAGGCACATCATAGTGATGTGCCTTTTTAGCTGTAATTATAATTTAATCCCGAATTTATTTTCAATAAAGTAACGGTATTCGGGATGTCCCTCAGCATCCTTGTATTCCTGCTTCATAGTGTCATAAATCCATTGCTTTTTCTGAGGACTCATCTGTTCAAAATAAGTAATTGAAATAAGTCCGTCTTTTTCAGCCTTAATAATTTCAGTGTAAGCGTCCTCTATAAATTCACAGCCCGAAACAGCAACAGCTTTTTCTGAGGTTACAGAATATGGAATATTTATTGAGTGTTTGGAATTGCTGATAAATTCAGCAGAGTAAATATATCCCGATGCATTTTTGTACGTTTCCGCTAAAGCATTAGGATAATACTCCTCAATGTTTTGAATACCGTTTTTGTCAAAGCCATAGCTTGCCCATTTATGCCATATTCCCGAATAACTGAACCCTGTTTCCTTGCAGAACTTTTCAATGGCATTGCTAAGATAAACAAGTACATTTTCTCTTTTTTCTGAAAAGTAAATCAAAGGGATATCGTGGTTTGATTTTCGTGGTTCAAGAATTTTTATATCCTTGATTGAAGAAGCGTGATAGAACATTTTAACCACCTCACAGAAATTATATCACAGAAACGAATTTGTTGCAACAGTGGAGTGATTTCAAAAAAGAGTCCGAGAACAGAAATATCACATAATGGACAATTTTGGTGTGCTCTTGTATGATTCATTTATACCTCCTATGTTGTCAGAAAAAATACATTTTCATACTAAATTAGGCGTTTGCACATAAAACTTGCAAACGCCTGCATTTTTATCTTCCAAAGGGTCTGTTAAACGAACCTATCTCAATCAGATTTCCCTCAGGGTCAGCAATGTAGCAGGTACGCTGTCCCCACGGTTCTGTTTCAGGAGCAAGCACCGAAACCGCACCTTTTGAAACTACATCCTCATAAGCCTTATCAACCTCTTCAAATGTGTCAACATAAAGAGCAATTTCAAAATGCCCGTTAAGACCCTTTATGTATTCGTACTTACGGCTTGTCATTTTCTCAAAATCGTTTCTGCCGTAGAGAAGGAACAATGTGCCATCCTTTACAAGATACACATTTGAGGTGTCCTCACCCTCCTTGATTTCAAAGCCAAGCACGTCACGGTAAAAGCGTATCATCTTACCCATATCGTTTACAAATAAGCCGAAACCGTCTAATCTCATCATCATTCACTTTCCTTATACATAAACATTATAAACTTGTTATCAACAAATCCGTTCTTAAATAGAATCCCATTACTCACAGGCAATATAGATATCCATACTTTCTCCGTCAGTTTCAAAGCAAGGAATAATACCTTCCCAGACGTGCTTTAAACCGTTTATTTTCATATACTCGTCAATAGTTTTATAGCCGTTTGGTATGATTACAAATGGATTTTCAAACGGACTTTCGATATGTACAGCTGCATATTTCTGAGCTTTCTGTTCTTTGACTTCAAGCCCGTCAGGAGTAATGTTTTCAGGCAAAATCCAAGCGGCGGTGTAGCCGTGCATATTGTATACATTTATCTGCTCCTGAGAAAGATACGAAAAATCCCAGCCTATAACTTTGGGATTATCATCCCCGTTCTCCTTAGCAATTTTATATATTCTGTCAATAGCATCGCCCTCGGGATTGACGCTTATAGCGGTGTATATTACATAGCGGAACGAGGAAACCGTTTCTATACGCAGATTAGAGTATGCCCCATCAAAAGCACCGAGGTCATCTCGGAAAAGGTTGTCAAGAGTACAGTTAAAAAGAGTGCATAGTTCTATTGCTTTTTCAATTTCGGGTTTGCATTCATCATTTTCCCATTTTGAAACAGTCTGACGTGAAACATCAAGCCTTTCAGCAATAGTTTCCTGTGTCATATTTCGATTAAGTCTGCGTAAATGCTGAAGATTTTTTCCAAAGCTCATATTTATAATCCTTTCAAATTTATACTGTAAGCTTACGAGAAAATTATAGCACACCGTATTCAAGCGTTCAACCATAACAAGCTTGACTTTTTCAGCTTTTTCGCAACCTGAAGTTGACAGACAATATATCCTTTCTGCTATTCTAGCTTTTTGCAGTAAATCCTGCTCTCCTCACCATAAATATCAACACAGCTTTCCAAATATGTGAAGCCGTATTTTTCATACAAGCCAATATGGTCTGTTGCAAGGTAAACCTTGTCAAAGCCCTGTCGCAATGCTCTTTTGCACGCCGCTTCAATAACCTCACCGCTGTACCGCTTTCCACGATATTCAGGTGATGTGAACACAAATCCAACCCACGGAAACAGGTCGTCATCTTTAATGCAGTCACGTTGAGTAAGCGTGCAGAAAGATACAAGCTTTTCCCCGTCAGCCATAATAAACAGACTGCCGTTTCCGAGAACGTTATGGAATTTGTTCTGCTCAAGCAAGTCTGCAAGGAATTTTGCCGCTGCCCAATCGCAGACACGGATTTTTTCAATCCAGCCACGCTGTTCATTGCTGAAATAATCAAAAATATCCATCAGCTGTACTTCGCCTCCAGTTCCTCAATTGCAGGCTGATGTTCTTCCATAAAGTATTCCGTACCATTTTTATTGCGGTTGAGAAATCTATGCGTATAAAGTTCGCGACGCAATGTTGCAGAATCACCGAAAGTGTGCCAGCGATTGAGAATTTCGTTTATTTGCTTTTCAGTATAAATAACATCTTTTTCAAATTTCTGTGAAAGATAAATC
>JAGBCL010000108.1 GCA_018110825.1 Oscillospiraceae bacterium | reverse complement strand
TGCAGAAATTCTTCACATTACCGAAAATACACTCAAATATCACAACAAGAATATTTACAGCAAGCTGGGAATTTCCTCACGCAAGCAGCTGCTTCGCTTCGCCGCCTTGAAACAGCATAGGGACGGAAAAGAGGATTGGACGTAAATACTATAAATCGGGTTTACAAAGCGTAGACTCGATTTTTGTTTTTTCTCTCACCCGCAATAACTCAACGCAGTTCGTTGCGCACTTGTCCTATTTTTAAAAAATCAGTGTCATACCTCAATTTCAAATGTGAAATTTTTGTGAAAATTTTGGAGTTATCTCCACCCACTACCTGTCTCAAAAATGATACAGCGGATATATTTTTCTCAGAAGTTATGCGAAAAATCAAATCTAATCCCTATTACTCCACCGCTATATCGGAACTTAGAAACGGCTTGGTTACGCAGTTTTTTGACATTTTGGGGTTGACAAAAATCGAATAATGTTGTAAAACAGGAAATGTAGCAGAACGAGCGTTCTTGCATTTTGCACTCTATCAAGAGTAGCGTATATATTGTGCCGAGCAATTTTGCTCAGGCGGTCGGCTGTAATTTTTTAGCCGAATGATAACGGAAATTTAAAGCCGTTACACTGACATAACAATCGAATAAGTCTGGCTCATCAGAAAAACTGTTGGGTCTGGCTTGTTGTAGTTGTGTGAGTGTAACGGCTTTTTGTTTTGCTTGAAATAGCTGATGTATCATTTAAGCAAATCGGCTATTCTATGAAAAATATCAGCGTGATTATTTCAAAGGACGACTTATTTCAGGGCAACCTCGGTGTACCTCGTTTCAGGGCGTGTGCAGGGAGCGGTGTTTTACCGTGTCAAATGGTGCTTCCCGACTACGAGGTTCGGTATATCGCAATCAATGACAACGTTGACACTCTGCGTAGTGAAAACGAAATGATGGTTTTCAAGAATGTGTTTAATGACTGGTATGCCCGTGACTGCTCGAAGAAGTTAATCCGTTTTCGGGAATGGTATACTGTGCTGACTGCGGCAAGAAAATGTATCTCTGCCGTTCCAAAAGGCTCAATTCAGACCAAGAACACTTAAAATGTGGCACTTATGCAAAACGCAAGGACGAATGTTCAGCGCATTTTATCCGCACTGTTGTTCTTGAAGAACTCGTGCTGAAGGAACTGCGGAAGATAACGACCTATGTCAGAGAACACGAGGAAGAATTCGTTGAGCTTGCAATGCAGAATTCAGCATAGAAACAGTCCGCAGAGCTGAAAGTTGCAAAGAAAAGGCTTGCACAGTCGGAAAAGCGAATTTCCGAACTGGACAAGCTTTTTACGAGGATTTACGAGGACAATGTATCCGGCAAGCTTTCGGATGAGCGCTTTGAGATGATGTCGAAGAATTACGAATCCGAGCAGAAGGAGCTTCGACAGATTATTCCCGAATTATCTCAGTTTATTGAAGCAAGGGAGCAAAAGAATGCTGACACGGCTCAGTTTATCGGAATTGTACGCAAGTATTCCGAAATCCCGAAGCTCACTCCTGAAATTATGCACGAATTTATTGAAAAGATTGTCGTATACGCACCCGACAAGTCTAGCGGGCACAGAACACAGCAGATTGATATTCATTTCCGCTTCAATGTCGCAGTTGCAACTGCTGTCGCTGACAGTATGGTTTACGACAAAAAGAGAAAGGCTGCGTAGGATTTTCCTACACAACCTTTCGGTACATACGATAAAACTTCTTTATCGACCGCCCCATAAGTGAAGCGGTATTTTTATTTATTTTGTTATGCTCTGAGTTCTGCGCCCAGGGCGGAGAGTTCTTTCAGAACACGCTTTACAGCTGCGTCAGCCTGTTCGTCGGTAAGTGTACCCTCGTGGGAACGCATTGAGATAGCGTATGCAACAGACTTCTTGCCCTCTGCAATCTGCTTGCCCTGGTATACGTCAAAGAGAGTAACTGTTTCTAGGATGCTGCCTACAGCCTTCTTGATAGCCTTTTCAAGCTTTGCAACTGGGAGTGCTTCGTCACAAACGATAGCGAGGTCGCGTGTTGTTGCAGGGAACTTAGGAAGCGGCTTGTATGTCTTTGTTGCAACAGCAACTTCGAGAATTTCTGTTACATTGATTTTAGCTGCGTAAGCCTTTGTGCCGATACCGTAGTTTTCGAGAGTTTCAGGGTGAAGCTCACCAACGATACCGATTGCCTTGCCGTCCTTTGTGATTACTGCACATCTGCCAGGGTGGAAAGCGTCAGCTTCTGCGAATACTGCGCTGTCTGTGCAAGCCTCGTACTCGAAATCTTCAACGCCGACATTCTTCAGCATAGCGTCAACGATACCCTTGATGTCGTAGAAATCACGGTTGCCGCCGTACATACCAACGCTCAGACGTACAGGCTCGTCAGGAAGTTCTGCACCTGTAGGGAGGTACTCGTTGCCAAGCTCAAAGAGGCAGGCGGAAGCGTTACGGTTGTTGTAGTTTCTTGCGAGAACCTCACACATTGAAGGAATGAGAGTTGTTCTCATTACGGAAGTATCTTCGCCGAGAGGATTTGTGATAACAACTGTATTTCTCAGCTTGCTGTCCTCAGGAAGACGGATTTTGTCGAAATACTTAGGGCTGATGAAGGAGTAAGTTGTGATTTCGTAAGCACCGAGTGAGGTCATAGCGTTCATAATCTTACGCTCGAACTTCTGCTTTTCGGTAAGCTCAGCAGCTGCAACACCGCGGATAATTGTCTTTGGAATGTTGTTGTAGCCGTAAATTCTTGCAACCTCTTCTGCAATATCAGCCTTGCACTCGATGTCGATACGAACGGAAGGAGCGTAAGCCATACCGTTTTCAATCTTGAAATCAAGCTTTTCAAGGCACTTCTTCATAACGTCCTCGGAGATGTCTGTGCCGAGGAAACCATTAATCCAAGCAGGGTTGAACTCAACACCCTTTGGTGTCTTGTCAGAGTGGTCAGCGTCGATAATTGTGTTTACAACCTCGCCGCAGCCGAGCATTTCAACAAGCTCGAATGCACGCATAATTGCAGGGTAAGCGTTCTGTGGGTCAATGCCCTTTTCGAAACGTGCGGAAGCGTCAGTTCTCATACCGAGAGCCTTTGCTGTAGTACGAACGGAAGCACCATCGAAGCAAGCGGACTCGAAAACAACGTCAACTGTATCGTCCATGATACCGCTGTACTCGCCGCCCATTACGCCTGCTACAGCAACAGGGCTTTCAGCGTCAGCAATAACGAGCATATTTTCGGTAAGAGCTCTCTCTGTACCGTCGAGAGTTGTGATTGTTTCGCCTGCCTTAGCGTTACGGATATTGATTTCGTTGCCCTTGATGTAGCGGATGTCGAAAGCGTGCATAGGGTGACCGTATTCAAGCATTACATAGTTTGTGATGTCAACGAAATTGTTGATAGGACGTACACCGCTTGCACGGAGACGTTCTCTCATCCAGCGTGGGGACTGACCGATTTTAACGTTCTTGACAACACCTGCAATATAGCGTGAACAGAGGTCTGTGTTCTGCACGTTAACCTTCAGCATGGAGTTGATGTCGCCCTCAATGCCCTTGTAGGTTGGTTCCTTGACTGTGTAAGGACGGTCGAAAGTTGCAGCTGTTTCTCTTGCAAGACCGATTACAGCAAGGCAGTCAGGACGGTTGGAAGTGATTTCGAATTCAACGGAAGTATCGTTAAGACCGATTGCTTCCTTGATATCCATACCAAGTTCAAGTTCAGGACAGCCTTCTTCCTGCTGCATAATGAAGATACCGTCAGCGATTGCGTAAGGGAAATCGTGAGTTGTAAGACCAAGCTCGCCAAGTGAGCAGAGCATACCGTTGGACTCAACGCCACGGAGCTTGCCCTTCTTGATTTTGATGCCGTTAGGGAGAGTTGAGCCGTCCATTGCTACAGGAACAATGTCGCCAGCCTTAACGTTAGGCGCACCTGTTACAATCTGGATTGGCTCGCCGTTTCCTGCCTTGCCCACGTCAACCTGACACACTACAAGGTGGTCGGAATTTTCGTGTGGTACAACGGAAAGAAGCTTACCCACAACAACCTTACTGATTTCTTCGCCCTCGGTTTCCCAGCGCTCAACCTTTGAACCGCTGATTGTAAGACCTGAGCAGAATTCTTTTATTGAAAGGTCGGACACGTCAATATAATCCGACAGCCATCTCATTGATAAATTCATTTTATTTTTCCTCCTGTTAAGTTTTTGCAGATACGGGATTAAACATTTTCCTCATTAGCGGACTGAGTGTTTTCCTGTATTGCTTTAAGGTGTTCGAGAAATTCCTTTGTGCCGTTACTGTTAGGGGAAAGACCATACTGCTTTCCGTTTTTCATACGGAGCATAATTGTAACGGCAGGTCCCTCGGTTACGGAATATATCTGGTCGATTTCATTGAAATTGTATGTTGCAGGCTTTGCACCAAGCTGTAAAACCGAAAATTTTTCATCGTTCCAATACCACGCATGCTTTGCGGAAGCAAATCCTGCAAATGCGGAAAGTGCTGCACAAAATACAAACACAAGAATAATAAGAATGTCTGACATAACCGTAAAATTAACGATTACCCCTGCTATGATTAAAATTGCCGCAAAAATATATAAGCCCTTTGATACCGCAGGATTTGATTTTATACAGCCCTTCGGCTCGTAATCAATTCTGCTGTCTGTAATTTTGTTTTCCATAGTTGTAACTCCCTGTTATTATTCATTAAAACTGTCCCAAGAATCTCATATCGTTCTCATAAAGCAGACGCATATCGTTGATTTCGTAACGTCCCATTGTGATACGTTCAAGACCGATACCGAACGCAAAGCCGCTGTAAACCTCAGGGTCAATGCCGCAGCCTTCAAGTACCTTAGGGTGAACCATACCTGCGCCGAGAAGCTCGATGTAGCCCTCGTTCTTACACATCGGACAACCCTCGCCGTGACAGTTGAAGCACATGATATCAACCTCAGCGGAAGGCTCTGTGTAAGGGAAGTGGTGCGGACGCAGACGAATTTTGCAGTCCTCGCCGTAGAGACGCTGCATAAGAAGTTCAAGTGTACCGCAAAGGTCAGCAAATGTGATGCCCTTGTCGATTACAAGGCCTTCAATCTGATGGAAGAGTGGGGAGTGTGTTGCGTCAACAGCGTCGGAACGGTAAACACGTCCTGGGGAGATAATTCTGATAGGAGGCTTCTTGTTCTCCATTGTACGAATTTGTACGGAGGAAGTCTGTGTACGGAGAAGCACGTTTTCGCTGATGTAGAATGTATCCTGAGTGTCACGTGCTGGGTGGTGCTTAGGCATATTCAGTGCCTCAAAGCAGTAGTGGTCTGTTTCAACCTCAGGGCCTTCAACAACCTCGAAGCCCATACCAAGGAAAACTTCCTTAACTTCGTTGAGAACGGCTGTAAGAGGGTGAAGCTTACCAACGGACTGAACCTTACCCGGGAGAGTAACGTCGATAGTTTCTTCCTTCAGCTTTTTAGCCGCAAGCTCGGACTTGAGAGCAGCTGTTCTTGCTGCAAGTGTGTCCTCGATGCTCTTTCTTACTTCGTTTGCAAGCTGACCGATAACAGGTCTTTCCTCTGCGGAAAGTCCGCCCATCTGCTTCAGAATAGCGGTAAGCTCACCCTTTTTACCGAGGTACTTTACACGGAGCGCTTCAAGCGCTTCAGCGGAATTGCACTCGGCAAGCTCTGCTTCTGCAAGCTGTCTGATTTTTTCAAGCTGTTCCTTCATTAAAAACAATCCTTTCCTTATCCCGAAATTACGAGGAATTCTATGCAAAAAATAAAGCCCTGCCCCTGAACGGGACAAGGCATAACCTTGCTTATAAACCACCCACAAAGGACAATCATCCTCTATGCCTTAACGCAGCAAATACGTTTCCGCCTACTTGCAGATGTTTCAGCGGAACCACTCGTGAGCGAAATTCGTCATACGGAGGTACAAAGGGACTTCCAGCTTACGCCCCTCTCTCTGTGTATACCGTTTTCCATACGCTTACTAATTCTGTACCAATTCGGCACAGCCAAGAATTTATCGGACAATTCTCTATACTGTTTCAGCACAGCCAAGAGAATTTACCGCAGGTAAATTCTCGGAGCCAAAGCATCGCAGATGCTTTGGTTTTCCCAGGTCATCGTGTTTCGGGATTATTATTACAAATACTATTATATACAATCCCGTCACAAATTGCAAGTAAATTTTTCTTGAAAGTTGAAAAAAAGTATGCTATAATATATTTTGTACAAAAACTATTTCAATCCAGGAGGAAAAAATGGACATTTTTGTTGAACAAATTGTAAAGAAAGCCCAGGATGGCAAAGATACGGCAAAGAAAGTGCTTTTGGTTGTAGGAATGTGTCTGATTGCAGCAGTGCTTGCATTCGTGATGATGATTGTTCCGCCGTTTTCTGGTATTGCTCTTTTGGTACTGTGCGGCGTTGTTTACGGAGGTTATTACCTTATTTCCGGCTGTGACGTGGAATATGAATATATCGTAACCAACGGCGAAATCGATATTGACAAGATTATCGCCAAGAGAAAGCGTTCCCGCCTTATCACAGGAAAAGTTTCTTCTTTTGAAGCTTTCGGCAAGTACGAAAACGCACCCGAAATCGACAGTAGCGTTACAATTGTAAAAGCTGTCGGAATCAGCCTCAGCGGTGAGAAAACAGAAGAATGGTATGCTGACTTCACTCACGCTTCCGCAGGCAAGGTCCGTCTTATCATTTCCGCAGAGGAGAAAGTTATCGAGGCAATCAGACCTTTCCTTCCAAGACAGCTCAAGGTTAATCTTAATAAACAATAAGCATAAATCTTACCACAACTATTATTAACCGAAAGGATGTATTTTTATGACCATTGGTTCCTATCTTGTAGAGCTTGACCGCTTTAAAAAAATGGCTGCCAAGCCAAGATTCCTTGCCAAATATTATTCCCCGCAGGAAATGAAGTATCTTATGGAAAGACACTTCCCCATGTTTGCAATGGGTGAAATGTTTGCCGCTAAGTTTGCCTTTCTCAAGGCCATGGGCATCAACTCCACAGGCATCAGCCTCAATGAGATTTCCGTTCTTACCGATTATAGTGGTGCTTATTATATCAGCCTTACAGGTAAGGGCAAGAAGGTTTTTGCCACTAAGAAGTGCAGAGTTGCAGTAAGCTGTTCTCACACAAAGAATATTGCTTCGGGAATTGTTACATTCTACGAATAAATCGGAGGAATAAACATGATTTTTCCTACACCTAAGCAAATGAAGACAATCGAGGAAAATTCCGAGAAGAACGGAGTGTCCTGCCGCGAGCTTATGGAAAACGCAGGCGGCGCTCTTACTATGCTCATTTATAAAATAGGTCAGGAAACCGACATTTCTTCGGGGGTAGTGTTTGTCTGCGGCAGCGGCAACAACGGCGGCGACGGTTTCGTTGCGGCTCGTCTGCTGGCTGAAAGCGGCTCAAACGTTACTGTTGTACTGGCCTGCGGTGACCCGTCAACCGAGCTTGCGGCTATGGAATACTGCGAGCTCAGCGGTGTGCACGGTGTTGAGGTGCTCAACCTTAACGACAACATCGACAAGGTTTTCTCAAAATTTGCCTCTGCGGCGGTAATCGTGGACTGTGTTTTCGGCACTGGCTTCCATGGCTTCCTACCTCCGCAGATAAAAGCCTGCTTCTCCTTCGCTCAGAGAAGTCCAGCTATAAAGATTGCGGCTGATGTGCCGTCGGGTGCGGACTGCTTAAAGGGTACTGTTGAGGAAGGCACGCTGAAGTGTGATTATACCGTTACTTTCGGTTACAAGAAAATAGGTATGCTTTTCGAACCTCTTGCTGAATACTGCGGTGAAATCGTTGTAGGCGAAATCGGTCTGCCTGCAAAGGCAGCGACGGGTGTTGAACTCCTTCCTACACTTTTCGAGGAAAAGGACGTTACCCCACTATTCCCGAAACGTGCTAAAAATTCCCACAAGGGCGACTTCGGCAAATTGCTCAACGTTGCAGGCTGTGCAAATATGAGCGGTGCGGCGGCACTTTCCACAAAGGCTGCACTTCGTTCAGGCACAGGACTTGTAACACTTGCTTCAAGCGAAATAGTAATCAGCAGAATTGCGGCGGATATGCCTGAAGCAATGTACCTTGTTACCGATAAGGCTGACGCCGATACTATTGTAAAAGAATGTGATGGCAAGGATGCTGTCGCTGTGGGCTGCGGCCTTTCTGTAACAGCTGAAACAAAGAAGCTTGTTGAAAAAATCATTAAAAATGCGGCTTGCACTGTAATTCTTGACGCAGATGGAATAAATTGCCTTGCGGACAACATAGATATAATCAGGGACAAAAAAGCAGAACTGATTATCACTCCGCACGCAGGCGAACTTGCAAGACTTTGCGGTACAACCACCGAAGAAGCTGTTGCTGACAGGCTCACTCTTGCGGTAAATCTGTCAAGAGAGTATGGCGTAACCGTTGTTGCAAAGGGTACCCCCACTATTGTCGTGGGCAAGGGCAAGGCTTACGTTATCCCCGCAGGCAACCCTGGCTTAAGTAAGGGCGGCAGCGGTGACGTACTGACGGGAATTATTGCGGCATTTGCGGCACAGGGACTTGAACCCGTTGATGCGGCTGCAGCAGGCGTGTTCGTACACGGTGCGGCGGCTGACCTTGCAGCTGAAAAGCTGTCAGAAATGGGTATGCTTCCTTCTGACGTGATAGAAAATCTGCCTTTTGTGTTCAAGAAATGGAACAGATAAGGCGGAACGATACATAGTGATTATTGCCCTCTGTTCTTTGAATGGAGGGCATTTTTATGTGCAAATTCAGAAAAGTTGTGTCAATTATTTTACTTTTAGTAATCTTAATGTTTGTTTGTACAGCCTGTAATGGTAAAAATGTAAACTTTCTGGCTAAAACTCCCGACCTTAATAAGCAATACGCAACCAAGATGTCGGTGCAAGCGGGTGAGCTTGAGTTTTCATGTACGGTAAAACGTTTCGGCACGGAATTCTGGGAGATGAATGTCGATTCACCTGATACGTTGGCAGGGATGACTGTTGCAATGAACAGCGAGGGGGTAAAGGCAACCCTCGATGAGCTTGTGCTTGATATTCCTATGGAGGATGTACGTGATAAAGCTGTTTTTGCATTGATTTTCAAAGCCCTGGACAATGCGGCGGCAAATAAGCTTTCCTGCACGGATACAGAAGATGGTATGTATTACGAGGGTGAGTTCGGCGGTGTGGTTTACCACCTGACATTTGACAGCGAAAGTCTGAAACCTGTGCTGCTGGAAATTCCTGAAGCGGCGCTTACCGCGGAAATAAAAGGGTTTGAAACACTTGACGAGATGGAAGAAAAGGAAACTTTGACTCAAACAACTGCTGAAACAGATTGACATTTTGTGCAAAAACTTCATAATCAGTTACAGCAGGATTACAAATTGTTACGCAATCGTTAAATGTTATAAAAATCGCTTGCATTTTTTGTTTAGCATGCTATAATTAGTTTGGCTTAAGGGAATTACCCTTAAAGTTGTACAAATGAAAGGAATTAGAAATATGAAAAAGATTATAGCAATGATTTCCGCAGTAGCAATGTGTGCAGCAATGTTTACAGCTTGCAGCAGCGAATCTGATACATCAGCCACTGAAACAACAGAAACAACCGTTGCTGATACAACAGTATCCGAAACAGTTGCTGAGGAAACAGAAGAAAGTGTTGACGAAGTTCCTGCTGAAACGGAAGAATCTGTTGAAGAATCCACAGAGGAAGATGTTCCTTCCGAAGACGGCGGCGAAGTCGGAGCAAATCCTCTCCAGGCTCTTGCTGATGCAGCTCTTGCAGCAGGCGAGTGGCCGGCAATGATGGAAATTACCGACACAATGATGCTTACAGACTACTTTATGCTTGACCCTGAAAACGCTAACTACCGCAATATGATTGTTATGCAGTGCCCTATGAGTGCAACAATGAGCGAGGTTATCATCATCGAAGCTGATGACGTTGAAGCTGCAAAGGCTGACCTCAACGCACGCCGTGAAAAGGCTATCACACAGGATGCTTGGTATCCTAACGATGTTGAACTTGCAGAAGCTTCCATCGTAGGCACAGAAGGCGACTACGCTTACTTCATTCTTGCAGCAGCTGCTGCTGAGGCTGAACCGGCACTCGTTGAAGCAATCAAGGCTCTTTAATAGGTACTTAATCAAATGCGTATCCGATTTGTTCGGGTACGCATTTTTGCAAGTTTTCAAAATCAAAATTTCATTTTTACTTTCTCCACTTTTTATCCATTTTAAGGAACAAATTGTTAAAAAGTTGTCATTCCCCCTCTTTTAAGTGCATTATGACGAAAAAACTCCCGAAAAATTGTTGTGTTGGGATAATGAAAATTTCAAATCGCCCTTGACTTATTGACGGGAATAAAGTATAATAGTATATGTGGAAAATTTGAATGTTTTTGCGGAGTATCAACTGTAATTGCATAGACATTCGGATTTTATTTCAAAATTCTATAAGGAGTTGTAAATTATGTCACTTACACAGAACCCTAATATCCTCAAGTGGATTGATGAAATGGTTGCCCTCTGCAAGCCTGACAACGTTGTCTGGATTGACGGCTCTAAGGAACAGCTCGATGCTCTTACTGAAGAGGTTTGCGCTCTTCCTGATGATAGCAAGGATAAGATGTACAAGCTCAACCAGGATAAGCTCCCTGGCTGTCTCTATCACAGAACACAGGTAAACGACGTTGCCCGTGTTGAAGACAGAACTTTTATCTGCTGCAAGAACAAGGAAGATGCAGGCCCTACAAACAACTGGTGCGACCCACAGGAAATGTACGCTAAGCTCACACCGCTCTATGACGGCGTTATGAAGGGCAGAACAATGTACATCATCCCTTACTCCATGGGTCCTATCGGTTCCCCTATCGCTAAGGTTGGTGTTGAAATCACTGACTCTATCTACGTTGTTCTCAACATGAACATCATGACAAGAATGGGTAAGGAAGTTATGGACGCTTTCGGCAACGAGTCCAACGACTTCGTAAGATGTCTCCACTCCAAGGCTGATGTTGACCCTGAAAAGAGATACATCGTTCATTTCCCAGAAGACAACGCAATTTGGTCCGTTAACTCCGCTTACGGCGGTAACGTTCTCCTCGGCAAGAAGTGCTTCGCTCTCCGTATTGCTTCCTATCAGGGTAAGAACGAAGGCTGGATGGCTGAACACATGCTCATCCTCGGCGTTAAGAAGCCAAACGGCGAAATCAAGTACATCACAGCTGCTTTCCCATCCGCTTGCGGCAAGACAAACCTTGCTATGCTTATTCCGCCTGAGGGATACCGTAAGGACGGCTACGAAGTATTCACAGTTGGTGATGATATCGCTTGGATGAAGCAGGGTCCTGACGGAAGACTCTACGCTATCAACCCTGAAAACGGCTTCTTCGGCGTTGCTCCGGGTACAAACGCTAAGTCCAACTACAACGCTCTCGCTTCCACAATGAAGAACACAATCTTCACAAACGTTGCTATCAACAATGATGATAACACAGTTTGGTGGGAAGGTCTCGACAAGAACCCTCCTGTAAACGCTACAGAGTGGACAGGTCTCAAGGTTAACGGTGTTGAATTCACAGCTGAAAAGGGTGCTGACGGCAAGAACAAGAAGCTTGCTAACCCTAACTCCAGATTTACAGCTCCTGCTGAAAACTGCCCTTGCATTTCTTCCGAATTCAACAATCCACAGGGTGTTCCTGTTTCCGCTATCATTTTCGGCGGCAGACGTGCTTCCACAACTCCTCTCGTATATCAGTCCTTCGACTGGACACACGGCACATATATCGGTTCTGCTGTTTCCTCTGAAACAACAGCTGCTGCAACAGGTGCAGTAGGCGTGCTCCGTCACGACCCAATGGCTATGAAGCCATTCATCGGCTACAATGTAGGCGACTACTGGGCACACTGGCTCGAAATGGGCAAAAAGCTCGGCGACAAGGCTCCTAAGATTTTCAACGTTAACTGGTTCAAGCAGGACGAAGAAGGCAACTTCATGTGGCCTGGTTTCGGCGACAACATGAGAGTTCTCGACTGGATTATCAAGAGATGTGATGACGAAATCGACGCTGAAGAAACAGCTATCGGTTACCTCCCTAAGAAGGGTGACATCAATATCGCTGGTCTTGAAGATGAAGTTACACCTGAAATCATGGATAAGCTCCTCGCTGTTGACAAGGACCTCTGGACAGCTGAAATCGCTGAAATGAGAAGATACTACAGCGAAGATATCGCTGCAAAGGGCGGCCGTATCCCTGCTGCTCTCGAAGCACAGCTCGACGCTCTTGAAGCAAGACTTGCTAAGTAATCTTACAAACAATCAGCCGCTTCCTTTACGGAGGCGGCTTTGTTCTTTTTTTATCGCTGTACGCATATACTTAACCGATAACTTTCTGAAAGGTCGGTTGAGAATGAATTCTGAAAACTATTACCCCTTTTCCTATCTGCCGCTGCCGTATGATGTTGCAGCACTTGAACCGCATATAAGCAGGTACACTGTTTATTTCCACCACGATAAGCATTACAAAAATTATCTTGACAAGCTTAATGAAATTCTTGCAAACCATCCTCTTATGCAGAATGTTCCGTTGGAGGTTCTGACGAAAATGGGAGATGAAGATTTGCAGAAAAACGCAGGCGGAACTTACAATCACGAACTGTACTTCAATTCGCTTACCCCTGATTACAAGGAACCCTCAGAAAACATGAGGAATCTTATCCTCCGTAGTTTTGGTTCAGAAAAGGAGTTCTATGATGAGATTGCAGATTTGGGTACGAATCACAACGGCTCAGGTTGGCTGTGGATTGTGTTCGGACCGCAGAAGAATCTTGAAGTAATGATTACTCCGAATCAGGAAACCATTGATTTAGACAAATATAATCCGCTGCTGCTGATTGATTTGTGGGAACATGCTTATTATCTGGACAGACAAAATGAACGGAGAGAGTATCTTCGTACAGTAATGAAACTGCTTGATTGGGAGAAAGCTGAAAGCCGTCTTGGCGGCGCGGAATAAAATGAAAAAGGTACCGAATTTCGGTACCTTTATTTTTACCCTATTGAAATAAATAGAAAAGTGTGTTAAAATATTACTTGTCAGCGTTGTTGATAATCTGAATTTTCGCTTCGCTGTTTTTGATGACATTAAGAAGTGATGAAGCCGAACCTGCATATTCATCAGCAAGAGAGTTTGCCGTGATAAGTGTTTCATCTGTTTCGGCAGCAACATCATTCCCGTTTACAGCGATACCATTTGCAGCTGCAGAAGCGTTTGCTTCACATACGGACATCGCAGCTGAAGCTGAACCTGACGCAATAATTTCAGGAATTGTGAAGAAATGCTGGTCATTTTTAGGGTTAGCCGAATACACTATGCGGAACATCTTGTAAATGGCAAGCATCAGGTAATTGGAAACTTCCTTGAGGATAGTTGCACTTTTGGTTTTCTGAACCAGTGAGAACAGAACTGTAACAGCATTTACAACAAGTTTTTTGTTGAAGGAAGCCATTACACCGCCCGCTGCAATCTTTTCCTTGCTGTTGGGGTCGTGTTCGGGAATATCTTCATATGAAATGGTTTTTCCTGCAGGTTCCGGAGAGCGTCCGAGCAGATAATCGCAGGAAACATTATAATAATCAGCTGTTTTAACGAGAAATTCAAGACCGCATTCTCTGATACCCTTTTCGTAATGTGAAAGGAGAGCCTGTGAAATGCCAAGGTCAGCAGCTGCTTTTTTCTGACTGATGCCGCGTTCTTTCCTGAGCAGAGTTATAATTCTTGGAAAGTCCGAATTCATCATGTCACCTCCTGAAAAGTTCTTTACGTACTGTAAATTATAACTTATAACGTACAATTTGTAAATAGGTTTACGCAAAAAAAGTCGATAAATGTTGAATAAATTTTTTGTATAATTGTATAAAAAAGTATCAAATAATTCCAATATTTAACAAAAGAAAGGAACGATTCAAATGAAAGGATATCGTATAAGCATACTTCGTCACGGCCTTACAGAGGCTAATGAAAACGGAATTTATATAGGAAAAACCGACCTGCCGCTTTCGGATGCGGGCAGAGAGGCTCTGGAAGATAAATATGACCAGCTTGAATATCCGAAGGTGCAGAGAGTGTATTCAAGTCCGCTGGAAAGAGCTGTCCAGTCAGCGGAAATACTTTTCCCTGACCGCGAAATAGTTATTGTAGACGATTTGAGGGAAATGGACTTCGGCGTATTTGAAGGGCTTCCTGCTGAGGAGCTTATTCAGCTTGACAGCTATAAGAAATGGCTCAAGGGCGGTCTCGACAATCCTCCGCCGAACGGAGAAACCCTCCGCAGCATGATGATGCGCTGCTATTCTGCACTTAACCTTATTATAATGGATATGATGAAGAACGGCTACACTCATACAGGTGTTGTAACACACTCAGGAATACTTATGAATATGATGTCCTGTTTTGGCTTGCCGAAAATGAAACCGATGGAGTTTGCATGTGCACCGGGTGAGGGCTACGAAATTCTTGTAAGTGCAATGATGTGGCAGAATGGAAATACCTTTGAGATTCTGGGCAAAATTCCCGGAAATGAATAATCGGGGGAATAGAACTTGAAAACTGTAAAGAAACTTAAGGAAGATATTGCTTCCCGCATGAAAAGATGCTGGGGTGAATGCTGTGCATTGTTTTTTGTTTCATCGGGAATTGTGATTGCAGCTGTATTTGCCATATATCTGACTATGGATTTTCTTATAACCTTTGATGTAATAAGCAGTGCCGGCGACCCGGTTATGCTTGCAGTAGCTGCTGCAATTGCTGTTGTAATGTGGATTATAACACAGCCTTATAATTATGGTATGAGGTGGTACAGACTGCAGCAGGTAAGAGGACATTCGGTTCATGCAAAGAGTGTGTTCAGCTGTTATTTTTCATTCAAAAGAATGATGCAGGTGTACAGAATCAGTGCAGTGCTTGCGTTGAAAAAGCTTGTGCTGGTTGTACCGCTTGCCGCATTTCTGGGAACAAGCATATTTCTGATAATGAAAGCAGACGCAGTCGGAGGTAGTGTGTTGTATAATGTGATTGTTGTAATCCTGCTCATGCTGTCGGTTGTGATGTGCATTGCGTACTCGATGATTACTTTGAAATATGCTGCTGCACCATATCTTTTTGCATTGGGACATGACAGACCTGTCGATGAAATAATTAAGGAAAGCGTAAGCTTTATGAAAGGGAAGAATGGTTATATGGCAGAAGCTATGAGCAACTGTGCATTTATGCTTGTGCCGTGTGTGATTGTTTTTTCGATGGTTTTTGTAATTCCGAGAATGATGATGCTTTATACATCGGCTATAAATGAAATTATAGAGGAAGGCTTTAAAAATGACAGGTTGGTCGGAATTGAACAGAAATAATGATGTGCGGGAACGTGAGGATACGATTGAATTTGTTGTGGAACAAGCTTCGGACGGTATGACCTGCGCAGAATTCCTGAGAAAATGCGGTGTCTCAAGAAGGCTTGTTACAAAGCTGAAGCGTGTGCCTATGGGGATAACCCGTGGCAATGAACTTGTGAGGACAATTGACGAGGTTTTTGCAGGTGAGGTTATAGTTCTGAAAAATGTTGATGAAAGTCTGCTTGAACCGAATGAGAATCTGAATGTTCCTATTGCTTACGAGGACGAAAATCTTGTTGTTTTCAACAAGCCTGACGGAATGCCTGTCCACCCGTCAATAAAGCATCAGGGCGATACGCTGGGGAATTGCTTTTCGGCAATGTTTCCGAAGCTTACTTTCCGCCCGATAAACAGACTTGATAAGGATACATCGGGACTTTGCGCGGTTGCCAAAAATGCTCATGCCGCAAACATTTACAGCGGTTCAATCAAAAAGATATACTATGCCGTTACAGAGGGCAAACCGATTCCTGATGCACAACGGGACGGAATTGAATGGACAGAAAAAACTGAAGGTGTGTATAGAATCAATGCTCCCATCGGCAGAGCAGGTGAATCAATAATCCGCAGAGAAGTGCGCAGTGACGGACAGCAGGCGGTTACAAACTATACTATTGAAAAAAGCAATGAAAAATTCAGCCTTGTAAGAGTGAATCTTGAAACGGGGCGTACACACCAGATACGTGTTCATTTTTCTTCCGTCGGCCATCCACTTGCGGGTGACGATTTTTACGGCGGAAGTCTGGAATGTTTCAAGGCCCAGGCGCTTCATTGCGGAGAGATGAGTTTTACATCGGTTAACGGTGAGAAAATTGAAGTGGTTTGTCCGTTAAGAGAGGATATGCTTGCGGTATTTGAATAATGAATTGTAACAATCCGAATTTGGTTTGTTACCGTTTTGTAATAATTCAAATCAGGGTAAAGTGGCTGTTTTACGTTGTTTTTCAGAAACCACTCTGAGTAAAAGTTACAAAATGTAACTGTAATAAATTGTAAAATTTACTGTGATAAAACGAAAAAATACACTAAAGCGTGGGAAAATAAACGAAAAACATATAAAAAGTAGACAAAAGAAAAGCCTTATTTTGTGATAGTATCCAAAAAAGATGAAAAAAGTGTGACTAAAAACGATTAAAGGTTGATTTTTTGTGCAAAATGGGTATAATAGTAGTAATGTTACTCTTTTGTAACTGTTTGTTTTGAAAACGATCTTATGAATATATAATATGTGTGAAACAAAAAAGAAAGGAGTTGTTGTAATGAGCATTCATCCAAATGCTGAAAAGCAAGCGGAGAATAACGCTGAACTTGATAAGAAAAATATATTAAGTATCGAGTCAGCTATGGTGAATATCGGTACACTCGTTACATATATATGCTCCTCTGCCATTAAGAGAACGCTTGCGGTTGCAGGCTGCGCAGTGAAAACAGTTACCAGAAAACTCATTCCGTTCGGTAAGAAGGCTGCAGAGGTTTTCGCCGAAAAGATTATGAATTTCAAAAGAAGCTTTGTAGGCTTTACAGAAAGTATTGCAGCTTCATGTAAAAAGTTTTCAGGCAGAGTCAGTGAAGAGGGATTAGGAAAAGCGCTGGTTCTTCAGCTCTCCGATATCGGTACAGCCATTAAGAACAACAAGAATTTTGCAAAAACAGTTATTAATCACGTAGTGCCGGTTGCAAGTATTGCATTGCTTATAGGTGTTGTTGCTGAAAAAACATCTGCGGATTACGGCGTTTCAATTGAATATAACGGTCAGGAAATCGGTGTGGTTTCAGAGGAAGCAGTCCTCAATGAAGCTCAGCAGGTTGTAGCTGACAGAGTTACCTATTTTGATACAGAAAGTGAAACATATATTACTGCAACCCTTTCTCTGAAGCCGCTCGGTGCTCAAGATGAGGTTATTGATGAGCAGATGCTTGCGGACGCTATCCAGGAACAGATTGATACACAGATTGTTGAAGCTGAAGTTCCTGTTGAAGTTGAAGTTCAGGGAGAACCTGTTGATGTGGCTGAAAACACAAATGAAGAAAGAGCTTACATTGTAACAATTGACGGTGAGTTTGCAGGTGCTGTTTCAGAGTATACAGCAATTGAAAATTTCCTTGAAACAAAGAAGGCTGA
The DNA here is from genome assembly GCA_018110825.1 of Oscillospiraceae bacterium. GTDB lineage: Bacteria > Bacillota > Clostridia > Oscillospirales > Ruminococcaceae > RGIG8773. The sequence goes on along the minus strand of JAGBCL010000108.1, from coordinate 75,496 downwards.
ATATGCAGATGAAGGTGTTATTGATATTTCTTTTGACAAGAATATCGAATATGCATATGAAGATTATGTAATGCCTGACCAGATTGTAGATGAGACAGAAATCATCGAAAAGCTGGATTCACTTGTTACAGAACCGGTTTATTACGAGGTTGTAAAGGGCGACAATCCATGGGATGTTGCTATGGATAATGATATGACAATGGATGAACTCAATGAATGCTTCGCTTCCTATAAGGGCGAGGAAATTGAGGATATCACAGAATATTTCCCGATTGGTGCTGTTATCCAGCTGTCTGAGGAAGTTCCTTATCTTCAGGTAATGACAACAAAGGAAGTTGAATATACAGAATCAATTGATTATGAAATTGTAAAAACTGATGACCCTGACATCTACAAGGGTGACTATGAAGTCGATGTAGAAGGTGTTGAGGGCGTAAAGAAAGTTGTTGCAAAGGTTACATATAAGGGCGACACAGCGGTTGCAACAGATGTTATCAGCGAGGAAGTTGTTTCCGAGCCGGTTACAGAATACAGAAGAGTCGGTACAAGAGAAACAATTACTCCAGTCAGCGAAGGAAGCGGCGGTTCAGGCGTTTACTTCTGGCCGGTTGACGGTGGCTACATTTCCGCATATATGGGCGACGGCAGAGGTCACAAGGGTATTGATATTGCTGCTCCGTACGGAACACCTATCTATGCAACAGAGTCCGGTACAATTACTCAGGCTGAAAGCGGCTGGAACGGCGGCTACGGTACTTGTGTAAAGATTAAGCATGATAATGGTGAGGTAGCAATGTATGCTCACATGAGTTCACTTGCAGAAATCAGCTACGGTGATTATGTTGTAAAGGGACAGCTCATCGGTTACGTTGGAAGTACAGGTGATTCCACAGGTAACCATCTCCACTTTGAAATTCGTTCTCCATATGGTTCTTATGAGGATCCACTGGATTATGTTTCACAGTATTAATAGTAAGAAAAGCCATTTCCATTTCGGGAATGGCTTTTTTGTTAATGCTTTCCGTTTTTAACATTGTGAATGTTGAAAACAAGTTGAAAATGTTGAAAAGCATGTTGAAACAACGTGTTTTCGAGGGTAAAATTTCCACAGAAATGTATGTTTCCAACGTTTTCAACCGTTTTTTCAACATCTCGTATAATTATACGGTTAGTTTTTGGAACTTTACATCAGACTGACGAAATTATGCAGAAAGATTTGGTGATAAAAAGAATTGATTTTTTCGTATGCATTTCAACGTCTTTTCACATGATTTACACAAAAAGGGGTTATTATATAACTGTACTCAACAAGAGTACTAATCCCCCAAAAGCTTTTATATGCAGACTTGTTACCCCGCAAGTCTGTCAGGTGAAAACCATATAAAAGACCGCCATAAGCTGTTTACCCCTACAGCTTATGGAAACCCCCAATAATCCTATATCATGATCTTCGGCTCTGCCTTTACCCCTAAGGCAGAGCCACTTTCTTTTTGTGAAGAATATACTTGAAATGTGTCGGAAAATAAGTTATAATTAATGTGATTAGTAATTTTTTTAAGGAGCGAGGTTATATGAATAAGGTTAAGGTTACCATCTGCGGCAAAGAATTCAGTCTGAAAACTGATGATGCACCAAGCTATTTTATTGGTCTTGCAAAAAAGGTTGATACAGAAATCTACAGAATGGCGGCTTCTGCAGATAATATTTCTGTCCAGTCTGCAGCAATTCTTGTTGCTCTTCAGGCATTTGATGAAGCACAGAAAGCTAATGACAGTATCGACAATATCCGTACTCAGATTAAGGAATACGTTGATGATGCTTGTCAGGCAAGACTTGAACGTGATGAGGCAGTTAAGAACGAAAAGGCTCTCCTTGCAAGAATTTCTGCACTGGAAAATGAGCTTCAGATAAAGAAAATGAAGTCTGATATTGATGAACAGCTTACTCTCGACAGCGTGAAGAAATGAAGGGACTTTTAAACAAACCTGAGCTTCTCGCTCCTGCGGGAAGCATGGAAAGCATTTATGCAGCGGTAAGGTGCGGTGCTGATGCGGTATATGTCGGCGGAGCAAAATTTTCTGCACGTGCAAATGCAACAAACTTTAACGATGATGAGCTTGCACAGGCGATTGAATATTGTCATCTGCACGGCGTAAAGGTGTACCGTGCAATGAATACGGTTGTGTTTGCGGAGGAAATGAAGGATTTTCTTGCGGCAGCAAAACGCTCTGCGGAAATGGGTGCTGACGGTCTTATCGTGCAGGATATCGGTGCGGCAAGATTGCTTCGTGAAATGCTTCCCGATATGAAGCTGAACACTTCAACACAGATGACCATTCATACTCCTGAGGGTGCACGGCTTGCAAAAGAAATGGGATTTTCAAGAGTTGTTGCGGCGAGGGAACTGTCCCTTGAACAACTGAAAGAAATGACCAATACGGGTATCGAAATTGAGGCTTTCGTGCACGGTGCACTTTGCATGTCCGTTTCGGGACAATGCTTTATGAGTGCGATGATTGGTTCACGAAGTGCAAACAGGGGAATGTGTGCCCAGGCTTGCAGACTTCCGTTTTCTGCAACTGGCGGCAAGGAACGCTATGACTTGTCATTAAAGGATTTATGCGGAATTCCTCAGATTGACAAGCTGACCGAAATCGGTATTGCATCGTTGAAAATAGAGGGACGTATGAAACGTGCTGAATATGTTGCGGCGGCAGTAACGGCTTGCCGTGCAGCATTGGACGGAAACAACCCTGACCTTGACACACTGAAAGCTGTTTTCTCACGAAGCGGCTTTACAGACGGTTATCTTACAGGAAAGCTTGGCACGGAAATGTTCGGTTACCGAAGAAAAGAGGACGTGGTTTCGGCGGAAGCTGTTCTGCCTGAATTGCGTGAAAAATACAGAAAAGAAACAAAGGCGGCAACTGCCGACTTTTGTGCATATATAAAAAGCGGTAAGCCGTCACAGCTTGAAATGACCTGCGGAGGAATAACGGTTACGGCGGAGGGTACTGTTCCCGAAGCTGCGAAAAATCGTCCTGCCGATAAGGATTATATCGCCCGTCAGCTTGATAAATTGGGTGATACAGTTTATACTATTGGTAATATTTATACTGAAATTGACGATGGGTTAATGTTGCCGGCGTCTGCAATCAACGCTTTGCGACGTGAAGCGGTTGAAAAAATGGATGCGGAACGAATTGAAGCGGCAAAGCCAAAACAGCATATCTGCGAGGTTGACCTTGGCTTCAAACGAGAAAACCGTTATCCTGCGAAAATCCGCGTGAAGGTTTCCGATGCTGAACAGCTTGCAGGTGCGACGGATGCTGACGAAATTGTTGTACCGTTAAAGCTTTGCGGCAAGGTGCAGGCGGCGGAAAATATAATAGTAGAACTTCCGAGATTTGTTGATGATGAAAACAAGTTGATAAAACAGCTTGAAGTTGTAAAGCAAAACGGATTTACGCATATCCTTTGCACTAACCTTGCACACGTTCAGCTTGGCAAGGCGCTTGAATTTACTCTGCACGGCGGTTTCGGACTGAACGTTGTAAGCCCCTATTCCGTGGAAACGGCACGACAGCTGGGACTTGCAGATGTTACTGCAAGCTTTGAAATGAAGGTTTCACAGCTTCCTAAAATCTGCGGCAACATTCCTGTGGGGATAATCGGCTACGGATATCTGCCGCTTATGCTGACGAGAAATTGTCCCGTAAAGCAGGCAGTTGGAAGCTGCAAGAACTGCACAGGTAAGCTTACTGACAGAACAGGACGTGAGTTCAGGGTGAAGTGTGACGGAATTTCAACCGAAATTCTCAACAGCGATTTGCTGATGATGAGCGACAGAATGGACGAAATCTGTGCCGATTTTGTGCTGCTTGATTTTACCGATGAAACAGCTGCAGAGGTAAAACGTGTGATAAGCTGTTACAGGGAGGGAAGAAAGCTTTCTGACGGCGGCTTTACACGGGGACTTTACTACAGAGGCATTGAATAGGAAAGGAATTGGTTAAATGGCTAAGGATTTTAAAAGAACGATTGCATTTCTGATGTTCCTTCTGGCAGGAATTGTGCTGGGAACAATTCTCGGCAGACTATGCGAGGGTGTTTCCTTCCTTTCGTGGCTGGCTTATTCAATGTCTGTGGGACTCGACACGGCTTCACCGCTGGTGCTGGATTTAATCGTGTTCAAGGTTGCCTTCGGCTTCTCACTGACAGTAAATACGGCACAGATTATCTGTATTATTGCTTCACTTCTGATTTATAACAAGACCTGTAAAGGATTATAAAATGTTAAAAGTGGAATGTGAAATGATGAATTGACAAGTTTTGATGTAACGTATACAATTCCACTTTCCACTTTCCTCATTCCTAATTTCTCATTCCATAACGAAAAATTGCACGAAAAGCACGGTTTTATCCGTGCTTTTTTCACTCAAAAAAACAAAATTTACAAATTGGTGAAAAAATTGAAAAATTACTTGTAGACCGTGCTTTAAAGTGATATAATATTAAGGTAGCATTTTTCAAATTGATTTTGTTTAAATAAATCGTCAGAAAGGATTGTTTTAAGATGTTTACAAAAGAAATCGGTATCGACCTCGGTACTGCGAATACTCTGGTTTATATGAGAGGCAAGGGCATTATTATCCGTGAACCTTCCGTTGTTGCTGTTGATACAAGAACTGACCGTGCAAAGTATGTTGGTCAGGAAGCTAAGGATGTTATCGGACGTACTCCCGGTTCTATTGTTGCTGTAAGACCTCTTAAGGACGGCGTTATCGCTGACTTTGAAATTACCACAACCATGCTTCAGGAATTTATCAAGAAGGCTCTCAAGGGTTCTCTCTTCTCCAAGGCTCATGTTGTAATCTGTATTCCATCAGGTGTAACAGCTGTTGAAAGACGTGCTGTAAAGGAAGCTGCTGAAAACGCAGGCGCAAAGAGAGTTAATGTCATCGAAGAACCTATGGCTGCTGCAATCGGTGCAGGTCTTCCTGTTTCTGAACCGCAGGGTTCTATGATTGTAGATATCGGCGGCGGTACTTCCGAAGTTGCGGTTATTTCTCTCGGCGGTATTGTAACTTCCCGTTCCGTTCGCTGTGCAGGTGATGCTTTTGACGCTGCAATCATTAACTATATCAAGAAGAAGTATAACCTCCTCATTGGTGAGCGTACAGCTGAAAATGTAAAGATTGCAATCGGCTCCGCTTTCCCTATGGAACAGGAAACTGAAATGGAAATCAAGGGACGTAACCTTCTCAACGGTCTTCCTGAGAATATCGTTGTAACTTCTGCTGAAATCCGTGAGGCACTTGCAGAATCCCTTGCTACAGTAATCGAGGCAATCAAGGTTACTCTTGAAAAGACACCACCTGAACTTGCGGCTGATATCATCGACCAGGGTATCACACTTGCAGGCGGCGGTGCAAACATCAGAGGTCTTGACAAGCTTATCAACAAGGAAACAGGTATGCCTGTTTACGTTGCTGATTCACCTCTTGACTGTGTTGCTGACGGTACAGGCAAGGTGCTTGAAGAAATCGACAAGCTCCGTGAGGTTCTCAACGACGACTCTAAATATTATTAATCATAATTTTCAACATTTACGGGCGAACTATGGCTGTTCGCCCTTTTCAACTTGAAAGCAAATTGAAAACCTGCTTTCAAGTTCGAGGTGTATAAGCTATGGACGGATTTATGATTACAGCGGCACAGATTATTTGTGTAATATGTATGCTTGTTCCTGCGGTGGTGCTTATAATCTGGGCGTAATTATTTTAAAGGAAAGGAGAGAGCTTTATGAAGGACTTTTTCAGAACAACCAAGTTCAAGGTGCTTGTTGCTGTTATGGCGGTAATTGTGGGCATTATGATTTATTCCGTTACAACGGGCGGCTACGCTTCTGACAGTTCTTCTGTGTTCGGTATTATATTTGAACCGTTTCAAAGACTCTCTACCAATATTTCAAATAAGGTTACATCTACCCTTGATATGATGTTCAATGCTGAAAAGTACTACAAAGAAAACATTGAACTTAAAGAAAAACTCAACGAGGTCTACAACGATATCATCGACTATGACCAGGTTACACGTGAGAATGAACAGCTTCGTGTACTGCTGGGACTTAAAGAGGAATACAATGATTATCAGTTTTCTCCTCCGTGCACGGTTATCGCCCGTACAACAAACGACCCTTATCATTCATTTACGATTGACAAGGGAAGTGATGACGGAATTGCACCTTATGACCCTGTTATAACTTCGTCAGGTCTTGTGGGAATCTGCTATGACGTGTCACGAAGCACAAGCAAGGTGCGTACACTTTATTCCCCGAAAACTGCGGTTGGTGCAACTATTGTCCGCTCAAAGGCTACGGGAATTATCGAAGGTGACTACGAGCTTACCGAGGAAGGCTTCTGCCGTATGAATTACATCAGCAAAACCGCTGACCTTAAGGTTGGTGACATAATTGTTACATCGGGAAGCGAAACCTTCCCCGCAAATCAACTTCTCGGCACGATTGAGGAGTTCGGTATGGAGGACAGCGGTCTTTCACAGTATGCTGTTATCAAGCCTGCGATAAATCCCGATGACGTATCAACTGTTTTTGTTATTACAAGCTTCAACGGTCAGGGCGGTGCTGACGAGGAAACGGAAGCGGAATAAATGGTGTTGTCCGATGAATATTGATTTAAAACGAAAGAAGGAAAAAAGGAATTCCGTCATAAGATGGTGCATCTACGGACTGCTTCTGGCGGTTTCCTATATATATATGACAACGGCGCCGCTGACTCTCAGAACGCCGCTTTTCGTTATTCCGATTGTAATGTGTATCGCAATGTATGAAGAGCCTTTCGATTCAGCGGTTATAGGCTGTGCCGCAGGTCTGCTTCTGGACACCGCACAGGGTACACTTATCGGTTTCAGTGGAATTGCAATGCTATGGTGCTGTCTTGGAACATCATTGCTGTTTCATTTCTTTATGCGCAGACATATTTTGAACATCATCATGCTCAATGCGGCAGCAGCTGTTATTCAGGGCGTGCTCCATTACTTTTTCTTTTATGCAATATGGGAGTACGATAAGGGCGGACAGATTTTCCTTGACAGATTCCTGCCGGTTATGATTTATACAGCAATAGCTGTTTTGCCGTTTTTCTTTCTGATAAGATTTCTCGTGAAGAAATTCGGCGTAATAGTAGAAAATTACATTGAGGAAAAGTCCGATGACATCGTCAGAGAGTAAACTGAAAAATGCTGTGCATTTTTTCAGTTCCGAGTTTTCCGCTATGCGAAAAACTCTTGGGTTTGACTGTTGAATATAATTCCGCATTCCGAATTCATAATTTTCAAAGAGGGAGGGATAACTTTGAATAAAATTTTTGAGCGATTAAGAGCAGTTTTCTTTTTTGTTGTAATTCTTGCAATGTTTGCATTGTGTGCAATTGACCTGATGAAAATTCAGATTGTTGACGGTGCGGAATACCTTGAAAGGTCAAAGACAACAAGTCAGGCAAGTCAGGTTATTTCCTCTCCGAGAGGTGAAATTGTCGATATAAACGGCAACGAGATAGTAAGCAATAAGACAGGTTTCAATGTTGTAATTGAAAAGGCTTTCTTTCCGAGTGACAAGGCGGAAATGAACCGTATTATCTGCGGTATTGCGGAAATCCTTGATGAGGACGGCGTAGAGTGGATTGACACCTTGCCGATTACAATGGATAAGCCATATGAATACCTTGAAGCACGCGACAGTGATATTGTAAAACTGAGAAAAACCATTGGTGTTCAGCATTATGCAACTGCCGAGGACTGCCTGATTGAAATGTATAAGCAGTATGAAATCGATGAAAGCTATACCGATGAGCAGAAACGTATTATCGCAGGTGTGCGTTATGAAATGATAATGAGAAGCTTTTCGCTTTCCAATCGTTACACCTATGCTGAGGATATTCCGATGGATACGGTCGTAAAGCTCAAAGAGGCCGCATATACTCTTGAAGGTATGGATATTATCGAGGAAGCTGTCCGCATCTATGTGGCAGGTGATGTTGCACCGCATCTTATCGGTACAATCGGTTCAATCAATGCCGAGGAATATGAGCTGAAACGTGATGAGGGCTACGCTCTCAATGATGTAATCGGCAAGTCAGGTATTGAAAAGGCTATGGAGGACGAACTCCGCGGCGACAAGGGTACCCGTACGCTTGAACTGATGAGCGGTGTTGTGGTTTCAGATATCGTTACTCAGGACGCTGTACCTGGAAATACTGTTCAGCTCACGATTGATTCGGAGTATCAGCGTGATGTTCAGGAAATCCTCGAAAATCATATTCTTTGGCTTAACAATCAGACTCACAAGGACAGAAAAGGATATGAGGCAGATGCAGGGGCAATAGTTGTGCTTGACGCAAAGACAGGTGCGCTTCTTGCTGCGGCAACCTCTCCGACTTACGATATAAATGATTACCTTACGGATTATGCTTCCATTGTCAATGGTGAAAACGGCCCGCTGACAAACCGTGTTACTCACGGTCTTTACCGTCCTGGTTCAACCTTTAAGACAGTTACAGCAACAGCTGCACTCAATGAAGGTTTCCTGAACGGTGGAGATACCTGTATTGTATGCAACAACGTCTACACTTACTGGGATGACTACAAGCCGAAATGTACGGGCTGGCACGGAAGAATAAATGTAGTTACAGCAATTGAAAAATCCTGCAATATATTCTTTTACGAACTGGGCAGACTTATGGGCCCTGATATCCTTACTGAATATGCAAATATGTACGGCCTTGGTACTGACCTGGGACTTGAAACAGGCGGCTATACGGGACGAATTGCCAACCCTGACTCGATTTTTGAGCTTAATATGGATTGGCAGGCAGGCCTTATTGTACAGGTTGCAATCGGACAATCGGAAACCAGTGTTACCCCGCTACAGATGGCTGTTCAGGCGGGCACCCTTGCTAACAGAGGCGTACGCTATAAACCGTACCTTGTTGACAGCGTTCACACATATAATATGGAAAGTCTTGTATGGAAAACACAGCCTGAGATTGTTTCAACAATTCCTGATAAAACGGGAGAAACTTTTGACCTTATAATTCAGGGTATGGAGCAGGCAGCGGATTTCGTTCCGTACAGCTATCCGAAAGTTTCGGATTACTATACACCTTACCTCCTTTCCGAACTTCCAGAGCAGGCAGCAATCAAAACAGGTACTCCTCAGATGAGAACAGCAGAGGATACGGGTTCGGCATTTATCGGATTTTATCCTGCCGATGACCCCGTAATTGCGTTTTCGGGATTTATTGAGCATGGTGAATATTCCAAGTTTATGATAAGGCAGATTATTGAGGCTTATTATGATGAAAATTATGAGCCTGCCGACCCGATTGTGTATTCTCCTGAGGAGCTGAAGGCGGCTCTTGCGAAGAATGGAATATATGAAACTGATGAAGAGTAAATCGTTGTTAAAAAATAGTTGTACAAAATATACAAAAACAACAAATCGTTTAGCAACAAGCCGCCAAAAATGTGCAGATTACTCAAAAACGCTTTGACAAATCAACAAATTGTGGTATAATATAAATTAGCTGAAAATCTTATGCCGTAAGTGTTTTTTATCGCCTTCGGCATATCCCGCGAAAGGAGTTCCTTATGTCTAAAATTATTGCGATTACCTCCGGTAAGGGAGGCACAGGCAAATCTACTATATGCTCTGAACTCGGTTTTGCACTTGCAAAGCAGGGCCATAGAACGCTTATCATTGAACTTGACTTCGGTCTGAGATGCCTTGATATTATGCTGGGTGTTAAGGATAACATCACTTACGACCTCGGTAATGTACTCAAGGGCGAATGTGATATTTACAAGGCTACAACACCTGTTAAGCTCGCAAGCAACCTGAGCATTGTATGTGCTCCTGAGGATCCGTTTGCAAAGGTTGATGCTGAAACAATTTCCAACATTTGTAACGAAATGCGTAAGTATTACGAATACATAATCGTTGATACATCTGCAGGTACAAACGAAAGCGTTTTTGACGTTGTTGAACAGTCTGACCTCATTCTTATCAATACAACTCCTGACCCAATCTGCGTTCGTGACGCAAGACTTATGTCCGATGAGTTCTATAAGAGAGGCAACAAGAAGCAGCGTCTCATCATCAATAAGGTTGACCCTGATATCTTCAAGGCTGACATTATTCCTGACCTTGACAATATCATTGATACAGTAGGTGTTCAGCTTATCGGCGTTATCCCAAGCGATAACGAGGTTGTAATTTCCACAGGTAAGGGTATTCCGCTCCCATCCAATTCTCTTGCATTCAAGGCATTTGATGCTATTTCTAAGAGAATCAAGGGCGAGGATGTTCCACTCAGTTTCAAGGTGCTTCTTCAGTAAGACAGTTGGCGGCGGTTTATATTGTCAGACCGCTTTGGCATAAGTAAAAAAGAGAGGAATGATAATAATGAACATAGCATTGATTGCACATGACTCCAAAAAAGAACTTTTGGTTCAGTTCTGCATCGCTTACTGCGGTATCCTGTCCAGACACAATCTCTGCGCTACAGGCACTACAGGTAAGATGGTTGCACAGGCTACAGGTCTGAACATCCAGCGTTACCTCAGCGGCTCTCAGGGCGGCGACCAGCAGATCAGTGCAAGAATTTCCTGCAACGAAATCGACCTGCTCCTCTTCTTCCGTGACCCGCTTACTCCAAAGGCACATGAGCCTAACGAAGCTACAATGCTTCGTCTTTGTGATGTTCACAATATCCCTGTGGCAACAAACATCGCTACAGCTGAAGCTCTTATCCATGCTCTCGAACGTGGCGATCTCGACTGGCGTCAGATTGTTAATCCTGCTTGATGGATGGGTTACTTGTTAGGGATACATAAATTAAGAATTTTAAGTGCGTAGGATTACTGCGCACTTTTTTGTCTATAGTTTTATTGGTTATTAGTATTTGGTACTTGACAAACGGCGGTTTTTAGGGTATTATTAATCCATAAGCTTAAAGGCTGTGACGAGGAGAGTAACGCTTCTTCCAATCCAAAGAGAGGACTGAACCGTTTGGTTGGCTGAGAAAGTCTGTGAGGGATCTGCGTGAAGGACACCTGCTGAGCCGCCGTCTGATAAAGGACGGACGTTCCCCTGCGTTAAAGGGTAATGAGGTTTCTGCTTTGCAGAAACGAATCTGGGTGGCACCACGGTTTAAAATACTTTTCAAGTATTATCGTCCCTTTGGATTAGTCCAAAGGGATTTTTTTATCCGAAAAAGAAAGGAAGAGTTACTATGGCAATCATTACAAACAGACCAAAGGGTACGCAGGACGTTGTTCCTAACGAAGCGTACAAGTGGCAGACAGTTGAAAAGTGTGCTGCTGATACAGCGGAGTGCTACGGCTTCAAGGAAATCCGCTTCCCTACTTTCGAAAACACAGCTCTTTTCAAGAGAAGCGTTGGCGACACAACTGACGTTGTTCAGAAGGAAATGTACGGCGTAACCGCTAAGAGCCCCGCAAACGGCAAGGACCCTGACGATTTCACACTCCGTCCTGAGGGTACAGCAGGTGCGGCTCGTGCGGCAATTGAAAACGGCCTGCTTAACGAAGCACTTCCACAGAAGGTTTACTATATTATCTCTTGTTTCCGTCACGAAAAGCCACAGGCTGGCAGACTTCGTGAGTTCCACCAGTTCGGTGCGGAAATGTACGGAAGTAAGGACGCAAGCGCTGACGCAGAGGTTATTGCAATGGCTAAGGCTCTCCTTGACCGCCTCGGACTTGACAACGTTGACCTTTTCATCAACTCTATCGGCTGTCCGACCTGCCGTGCTGAATACCACAAGGCACTGAAGGCTTATTTTGAGAGCAAGAAGGCTGACCTGTGCCCGACCTGCCTTGACAGACTTGACCGCAATCCTATGAGAATTCTCGACTGCAAGAGCCCGATTTGTCAGGGCATCGCCGCTGACGCTCCTGTAATTCTTGATTTTCTCTGCGAGGAATGTTCTGACCACTTTGAAAAGCTGAAGAAACACCTCACAGCTATGGATATTCAGTTCAACATCAACCCGAAAATCGTTCGTGGACTTGATTACTACACAAAGACAGTATTCGAGTTTATCACAAATGACATCGGTGCACAGGGTACTGTCTGTGGCGGCGGACGTTATGATGGTCTGATTGAACAGCTCGGCGGTAACCCAACCCCTGCTCTCGGCTTCGCAATGGGTCTTGAAAGACTTATTATGACAATGGAAAGCAAGGGTGCAGAGTTTGCTCCTGCAAAGAAGTGCGACCTTTACATCGCTTCAATGGGCGAGGCTGCACAGAACAAGGCTATCGTTCTTGCAAAGCAGCTTCGTGACGAGGGATACTTCGTTGAGTTTGACACAACGAACAGAGGCCTTAAGCCACAGATGAAGTACGCTAACAAAATCGGCGCTACATTCACAATTGTTCTCGGCGACAACGAGCTTGAAACAAGCTCTGCAAAGCTGAAGAATATGGCAACAGGCGAGCAGAGCGACATTACTCTCGGCGACGGCTTCATCGATGCATTTTCCAACGCTGTTGTAAGCGAGATGTTTGACGGAGTTATGGAGAATTTTGGAAACTGATTTTAATTGATATATCGAAAGGAAGTAATAAAAATGGCAGACAATATGAAGGGTCTTAAAAGAACCCATTACTGCGGCGAGGTTCTTACCGCAGGCGAAACAGTTACAGTCGGCGGGTACGTTGACACAGTAAGAAACAAGGGCGGCATTATCTTTATGGTAATCCGTGACAGAACAGGTATTGTTCAGCTTACCTTCAACGAAACAACCGACCCTGCAATCTTCGAAAAGGCAGCTTCCTGCCACGCTGAATATGTTATTATGGCTAAGGGCGAGGCTCGCACACGTGAAAGCATCAATGACAAGATTCCAACAGGACACATCGAAATCTTCGTTGACGATTTCCGTATTCTTGCAAAGGCACAGACTCCTCCGTTTGAAATTCTTGATGAAACAAACACAAACGAGGAACTCCGTCTGAAGTATCGTTACCTCGACCTCCGTCGCCGTCCTCTCCAGGAAAACATCATCAAGAGAAGCAAGATTGCCAAGGTTGCACGTGACTACTTCTACGAGAACGGCTTCATTGAAATTGAAACACCAATGATGATTAAGTCCACACCTGAGGGTGCACGTGACTATCTTGTTCCTTCAAGAGTTCACCCCGGCAAGTTCTACGCTCTTCCACAGTCCCCGCAGATTTACAAGCAGCTCCTCATGATTTCCGGCTTTGACCGTTACATTCAGCTTGCACGCTGCTTCCGTGACGAGGACCTCCGTGCTGACAGACAGCCTGAATTTACACAGATTGACCTTGAAATGTCATTCGTTGACGTTGACGATATTATGGACATCGGCGAGGGACTTATCAAGCGTCTTTTCAACGAAGTTATGAATATCGAAATCCCGACTCCGCTGCCAAGACTCACTTACACAGACGCTATGAACCGTTACGGCTCAGACAAGCCTGATACACGCTTCGGTATGGAAATTCAGGATATTTCCGATATGGTAAAATCCTGCGGCTTCGGCGTATTCACTTCCGCAATCGAAGCAGGCGGCTCTGTTCGTGCAATCGTTGCAAAGAATGGTGCTTCCGTGCTTACAAGAAAGGAAATCGACAAGCTTACCGAGTACGTTCGCGGCATCGGTGCAAAGGGTCTTGCTTACGTTCGTTGGGTTGATGACGCACCAAACTGTTCCTTCGCAAAGTTCATGGGTGAGGGCGAGGTTGACGCAATCCTTGCAAAAATCGGTGCAGAAAAGGGCGACGTTGTTCTCATCGTTGCTGACAAGAACAGTACAACACTTTCAACTCTCGGTGCACTCCGTCTTAAGGTTGCAAAGCAGCTTGATATGATTCCTGAGGGCAAGTACAACTTCCTCTGGATTACCGAGTTCCCATTCTTTGAAAAGGACGAGGAAAGCGGCGAGTGGCTCGCTATGCACCACCCATTCACAATGCCTATGGACGAGTGCATCCAGTACCTCGACAGCGACCCTGGCAAGGTTTACGCTAAGGCTTACGACCTTGTGCTCAACGGCACAGAACTTTCCAGCGGTTCAATCCGTATCACAGACTACGAGCTCCAGCAGAGAATGTTCAAGGCTCTTGGTCTTACTGATGAGGAAATCGAAGCGAAGTTCGGCTTCCTTGTTGACGCATACAAATACGGTGCAGCTCCACACGGCGGTATGGGTATCGGTCTTGACCGTCTTGCAATGATTATGTGCGGCGCTGACAGCCTCCGTGATGTAACCGCATTCCCTAAGGTACAGAACGCTTCCGAGCTTATGTCTGCTTGTCCTGCAACAGTTGACAAGGAAAGTCTTGATATTCTCGGTATCGCTGTTACTGTAGAGGAAAAGAAGGAAGAGGAATAATTTATAAACAGCAACTCCCGTTTGAAACTTTGTTGTTCAGACGGGAGTTTTCTTGACAACAATTTCGCAATATGTTATAATAAATTTCGTAATATTTTGTAAAGGGGTAATATTATGCTTAAAAAGTTTATAACATTAACCGCCGCATTGCTTGCCGCCGTGCTTATGACAGCCTGCGGAAAAAGCTATGACTTCTCTCAGTATGAGCTTACCGAAGCAATTGGCGTAAAGAAAGATGTCTTTGACGATATGGATGTCAATGGCGGTGCTGATGAGGTTGACAACGAAATGCTTCAGCAGGCTATGGCAATGACTGGTACGGACTTCTATTCATACAGCTTTGCTCACAGCGATTCTGATATGGAGTATGACCTGATTGAATTGACTTTCAGCGGCAGCAAGGTTGCAGGTGTTTCGCTTTCCTCAATCAGCTTTGAGGATTTTACATATGTTCCTTCCGAATATTCGATTTTCGGAATCTGTGTAGGTGATACAATTGCTGACGCAGAAGCAAAAGCAGAAGCATATTTTGGTGAAAAAGGTAAGGCACTTTCCGAGGATGAGGAAATGTGGGTGCTTACCGATGGTGAACATGACTATATTTCCTATGGGGATATGTCTGGGGATACGGGATTTCTTCAGCTTATTGTAAACAGAAATGATGATATTGTTACTAAAATAGAATACAGTAAATTCTGATAAAAAAATCTCCTGTGATTTCACAGGAGATTAATTTTTTATTCAATAACAAACGGGTCGCTTTGTTCTTCTTCGGGTGTTGTTTCAACGGAATATCCTGAAGTGGAATTGGTATCAGCTTCAAGAATAATATCAACTGTAAACTCATATCCCTCGCCTGCAACAGGTTTTCTGAAAACTGTCAGGGTAAGTGAATCGCCGGGAAGCTTGCCTGCAAGAATTTCGCCGATTTCGTCAGCACCATGAACTCTTATTCCGTCCATTTGAGTAATGATATCATAAGGGAGAATTCCGGAGCTTGCAACATTACAAGTCGGGTCGATATCCATTACGCAGAGTCCCGATTCAATTTCGTAACTGCTTGCAAGAGCATCACCTATTTCAACGTAGGAAATACCCACCTTTGTTCTTGTAGAAACATATCCTTTTGCAATCAGGTCCTCAATAATCGGAACAGCGTCATCAACAGCAATGCTGAAGCCGATATTTTCGTAAGTTTCGTGGTCCATAAGTGCAACAGCAATTCCCACAACCTGACCGTACATATTTACAAGTGCACCGCCTGAATTTCCGGGATTAAGAGCAACGTCGGACTGAATACAGAGAATTGTTGAGCTGTTGATGTAATCAGTGCTTATTTCACGTCCTAAACCGGTAACGTATCCATAAGTAACCGTGTTTTCAAAGCCTGCACCTGCACCTGCAAGCGCAACAGCTTCACCGATTACAAGATTTGAAGAAGTACCGAACTGAGCAGGTGTGAGCCCGTCCTTATCAACCTTGATTACAGCGAGGTCGCTTTTCTTGTCCATGCCGACAATAACAGCTTCCGCCTCAGTTCCGTCATAGAATTCAACAGCAAAATCTGTTTTTCCGTCAACAACATGAGCGTTTGTTACGATATATCCGTCAGCGGTAACAATTACACCCGAGCCTGTTGAAACGGGAGTGTATGGAACTTCATCAAAGGTTTTAATCTGAACCTGAGAGGGAAGGATTGTTTTAGCAACTCCTACAGGTGTAAGCAAACCGGTTTCCTTGTTTTCGTAGAATTCCTCTTCAAGAACCGGTTTTTCAGCTATCGGAAGTTCAATTACAACATGTTCTGCCTGAGCTGTGTTGTTAAAAAAGAGAGGAGGCATTTCAGAAGATTTGCCGCTTATTTTTGCAATCAGAACAACCAGCACAACGACAATAATAATCAGTACAATAATTACTGAAATAAGGCCCCAGAAGCAGCCCATTGAAATGCGTCTTTTTGGGGGCTGTTCGGGAGGAATATATTCATTCTGCGGAGGCATACCTGATTGTTCGGGAGTTGTGTAAAATGGTTCCTGTTGAAAATTTTCTTCTGCAGGAATTTCCTCACCAGATGCCCCGCTGTTCAACTTGTTTTCATCAAAGTTATTATCCATAAAACCTCCGTTATTTGCGGTTATTGACAGCCTTCTTCAGGCTGAAAGAAAATTCTGTAAACTGATTTGGTTCACTGCTTACACGGATTGTTCCGCCGTGAAGCTTGATAATCGAACTGACAATAGAAAGTCCCAGACCGACTCCGCCGGGGTCAATGCCTCTTGACTCATCAGTTTTATAGAATCGTTCAAAAACCTTTGAAATTTCCTTAGCTTTAAGACCTTCACCACTGTTTCTGATGGATATTTTCTGCATGCCATCTTCTTCCTCACTGAATTCAAAACGAATATATCCATCATTGTTGACGAATTTAACTGCATTTTCAACAAGGTTATAAATAACCTGCTGAGCAAGGTCAGGGTCAGCGTTGAGTCTTACAGCGTCGGTATCAAGTCCCTGGATGTCGATATTCTTTTCTTCGATACGCTTTTCAAAGTTGAGCAGCGTCTGAAGGATAACAGGAAGAACATCAAAATCCTTTGTAGAAAGAGCAAGTTCACCCGACTCATATTTGGAAATATTCAGCATTGAACGGACCAGTCTTGCAAGTCGGTTTACTTCCTTGGAAACAATTTTCAGGTAATGGGTATGCTGTTCTTTCGGAATTGTTCCATCAAGAATACCATCAATAAAGCCGCCGATTGTAGTCATCGGAGTTTTAAGCTCATGAGATACGTTAGAGATAAAAGTTTTTCTTGTTTCCTCGATTTCTTCAAGGGAACTTGCCATCTCATTAAGAGCATTGGCAAGATATCCAAGTTCGTTTTCGTCAGCAATGTGAAGCTTGTGAGAAAAATCACTTTCGCCGAAACGTCTTGCCGCAAGAGTCATTTCCTTAATTGGTGTAACCAGACGCTTGGTTGACGTATACATGATAGTCAATGCACCCGCAAGAATAAGTGAAGCGGTTACAAAAAGCGTAAGGAAAAGATGAAACATATAATTGGGCAGCATATTGTATCCAAGAACAGAAATAAAGAAATATATTCTACCGTTGATTATAATTTTCTGTGCAAAAATAAAGCTGTCGGCATCATAAAATCCGTTTAGTGTACTCAACTCGAAAATACCGTCCTCCGTGATACGGTTCAGAACACTTCTCTCAATATTTTTGTCAGTATGCGAACACGGCGATGCTTCGGAGCAAACCAAAGCAACGCCGTCAGAATCAGTAAGTGTTAAATCCACTCCGATATATACGGACATATCGTTGTAGATTTTTTGTAATTCCTGAAAATCAAATTCACCGCTGTCGGTTACTGCAGAAACGGTAGCAGTAATCATAGCTTCCGACCTGCTTTGCATGTACTCAATACGGTCTGCTTTGTAATGTTCACATGAAACAATCAGCATTACAGCACCGACGCAGATAACCGCTGCAGAAATAACCGCCGCACAAAGACAAAAGAATTCAGAAAAAACGCTTTTACGCATTGATATCTTCTTCAGCTTCGAACTTGTAACCTACGCCCCATACGGTTTTGAGCGCCCACTTTTCGGAAACACCTTCAAGCTTTTCACGGAGACGCTTGATGTGCACGTCAATAGTTCTGGAGTCACCATAGTATTCAAAGCCCCATACTTCATCAAGAAGCTGGTCACGTGTATAAACTCTGTTAGGATTGGAAGCAAGATAGAACAGAAGCTCGAGTTCCTTAGGAGGAGTATCCATAACCTTGCCGTCAACACGGAGCTCATATCTTGTCATATTGACAATGAGCTTGTCGTAGCGTACTTCCTTAATTTCGGATTCGGAACTGGACTGACCGATACGACGGGAAACAGCCTTGATTCTTGCAATAACTTCCTTGGTATCGAAAGGCTTTACGATATAGTCATCAGCACCCAGTTCAAGACCGAGAACCTTGTCGAAAGTTTCGCTCTTTGCAGTAATCATAATAATCGGAACATTGGACTTCTTTCTGATTTCACGGCAAACCTGCCAGCCGTCAAGTTCAGGAAGCATGATGTCGAGAAGAACAACATCAGGCTTAAGGGCGTTGAACTTAACAACAGCCTCATCACCATCGTGTGAGATGATAACGCTCCAGCCTTCCTTTTCAAGATAAAGCTTCAGAAGCTCGCAGATATTATTATCGTCGTCAACTACTAATACTTTTCCGAGTGACATATTAACCATCCTTTCAGAATTCCGTTTCGATGCCGGTGTGTAAACATTGGTACAGCGTAATACAGAGAATTTGCAGCGCCGACAATACGTTAGCATTAGACAACAGAGAATTCTATTTAATTATATTTATATACATTAATTATATCAAAAACCGCCATATGATAAATGAACAAATTGTGTACATATTAATTCTTGTTTGTAAATTTAACAAATTGTTGCCATAATGCTTATAATTCTCAAATAAAAAATTCATTTTTGGGGGGGAACAGGTTTAGGAAAACAGAAAAGGGACACCGTGACGGTGTCCCTTGATATTATTTAAGTACAGTTTCAATCCACTTCATTGCCTCATCTTCAGTACGGAAAGTGTTTTCAATAATACCTGTGTGTGATTTCTTCTGATGCTCCTTAGCCTGAGCACCGGTGATAAAGGAAGCAAAGTTTACGAAAGCCATAACCTTGCAGCCTGCATCTGCAAGTCGTTTGTGAAGAGTAACGAGCACCTCGCTTACCTCAGGAGAAGCAGGTGACATCTTGCTGATTTCAACAATGTAAGCCCAGCCTGAATTCTTCCAGGGTGCGGAAAGGGAAATAAGCTTGTCAATGAGCCAGTTTACTTCCTCAACGGTTGTAGCACCAACAGCAGCGGATTTGATAACCCTCTTGCCTGTGTAAGTAGTAATAGTCTGTGCACCGTGATTAAATGTCATAAGAACATCTCCCATTCAAAATTATTGTATGGTGAAATTGTAGCACTTTTTGTAGCAAAAGTCAATATATTTCCACGAATTTAATACAATTATGTATAATATTTACAATGATGTAACAAAATAAAGCACCCTCAACTGAGAGTGCCTTAATATTTATAATTGTACTTGTTAATATAAATTAATTATAGGAACTCCTTTGCTTTCAGCCATCCTGACCGTTTGCCCTGTTCCGCTGAATTTGTTTCGTATATTGTAGTAGCAAACACAGCAATCTGATAATTCTACAAGACGTTGATTACGCTTTTTCATGCAGCCGTTATAATATTTGTCAGATGTAAATTCAATCGAGTCCGCATCAGACAGAATTTCCATAAACAGCTTTTTATCAGTGGCATTCCATAAAGCTGTCTGTTCTTCGTTTCCGCAAGGAAGAATTAAATTCAATCTGATATGCGGAAATTCATTTCGCAAATTTAAGACAGTTTGAGCACACAGCATATCCCAGCCTATTGCACCGCCCGAATAAAATTCTACAGCATTTTCTTCTTGAATAAGCTTACGCAAAATTTCTTCAAGGTGTGGTGCAAGGTCTTGATTGATTTTTATGTTTCTGTGTCCCGTAAAGCAAATGTGCTTCATATTAATCACCTCATTACTATTAACATAGTAACATCATATATGTATATTGTCAACCTGTAACTTTAATAATAGAATTAAAGTATGAGGTGATTATGTGAGTAATTCAAAGTCTGTTGTTTCAATAAACGAATACGGTAAAATTGACATCTGCCTTAAAGAGATTATGTCAGCGAGAAATATTACACGAAATTACCTTGCCAAAGCCGCAAATACACGATTTGAGGTTATAAACAAATGGTACAGCAACGAAGTTGAAAAGCTTGACCTTGATGTTCTTGCACGAATTTGCTATGTTCTGGATTGCTCACCTGACGAGATTATAAAATATAATAAGAAATAACAAAAGGCACCGAAAATCTCGGTGCCTTTTATCATTTTCATTCCGAATTCCGCATTCCGAAATCCGAATTATCAATACATTCCGCCTGCAGGCATTGCTGGAGCAGCAGGAACATCTTCCTTGATGTCAGCAACAAGGCTCTCAGTTGTAAGAACCATAGCCGCAACGGAAGCCGCATTCTGGAGTGCGGAACGTGTTACCTTAGTCGGGTCAACGATACCTGCAGGAATCATATCGCCGTAAGCTTCGCTGTAAGCGTCAAAGCCGTAGCCAACCTTTCTGGAGCGTACAATCTTGTCGAGGATTACGCTGCCTTCAAGACCTGCGTTTGCAGCAATCTGACGAACGGGCTCTTCAAGTGCCTTGAGCACGATAGCTGCACCTGTCTTTTCGTCGCCTGTGAGGGAATCTGTAAGCTTCTTAACAGCTGGCATAGCGTTTACATAAGCTGTACCACCGCCTGCAACGATACCTTCTTCAACAGCAGCCTTTGTAGCAGCAAGAGCGTCCTCGATACGGAGCTTCTTTTCCTTCATTTCGATTTCTGTAGCAGCACCAACCTTGATTACTGCAACACCGCCGCTGAGCTTAGCAAGTCTTTCCTGAAGCTTTTCCTTGTCAAAGTCAGATGTTGTAACTTCAATCTGAGCCTTAATCTGGCCGATTCTGTCCTTGATAGCCTGCTTGTCGCCAGCACCGTCAACGATAATAGTTGTTTCCTTAGTAATCTTAACCTGCTTAGCACGGCCGAGCTGCATCATCTGAGCGTCCTTGAGTTCAAGGCCGATTTCCTCGGAGATAACCTGACCGCCTGTGAGGATAGCGATATCCTGGAGCATTTCCTTACGTCTGTCACCGAAGCCAGGAGCCTTAACTGCAACACATGTGAATGTGCCGCGGAGCTTGTTTACGATAAGTGTGGAGAGAGCCTCGCCCTCGATGTCCTCAGCAATGATAACAAGCTTCTTGCCGCTCTGTACAATCTGTTCGAGAAGTGGGAGAATTTCCTGAATAGAACCAATCTTCTTGTCTGTGATAAGGATGTAAGCGTCGTCGATAACAGCTTCCATCTTGTCTGTATCAGTAACCATATAAGGTGTGATGTAACCTCTGTCGAACTGCATACCCTCAACAACCTCGGAGTAGGTTTCAGCAGTCTTGGACTCTTCAATTGTGATTACGCCGTCAGCGGAAACCTTTTCCATAGCTTCTGCAATAAGCTTACCAACGTTTTCGTCAGCAGCAGAGTTTGCAGCAACGCTTGCGATTTCCTCAGAGCCAGCAACAGCCTTGGAGTTAGCCTTGATAGCCTCAACAGCGGCCTCAACAGCCTTTGCCATACCCTTTCTTACAATCATAGGGTTAGCGCCTGCAGCAACATTCTTCATACCCTCACGGATAAGAGCCTGAGCGAGAAGTGTAGCAGTTGTTGTACCGTCACCAGCAGCGTCATTTGTCTTTGTAGCAACTTCCTTAACGAGCTGTGCACCCATGTTTTCGAAAGCGTCCTCAAGTTCGATTTCCTTAGCAATTGTTACACCGTCGTTAGTGATGAGCGGTGCACCGAACTTCTTATCGAGAACAACGTTTCTGCCCTTAGGACCGAGTGTGATTTTAACTGTGTTAGCAAGCTTGTCAATACCTGCCTGAAGAGCCTTTCTAGCATCTTCACCGTAAATAATATCCTTAGCCATAGTAAAAAACTCCTTTTAAATATAGTATATCAATTCTGATTATTCAACGATTGCGAGAATATCGTCCTGACGGAGAATTGTGTATTCAACACCGTCAACCTTGACCTCAGTACCGCTGTACTTGGAAATAAGAACCTTCTGTCCCTTCTGAACGAACATCTTTACTTCCTTGCCGTCAACCATACCGCCGGGGCCAACCTCAACGATTTCAGCAACCTGTGGCTTTTCCTTAGCGCTTCCTGCGAGGATGATACCGCTTTTTGTGGTTTCCTCAGCTTCAGTCATCTTGATAACAACTCTGTCTGCAAGTGGTTTAATAGTCATTTTAAAAACTCCTTTCGATATATAAAACTATATTAACATAAGTAATTTCGGACTTTTCAGCAGATTTTAGCACTTTATGTCCGAATGTGTTAGCACTCTTTCTTTCTGAGTGCTAATTAATATTATACACCGCTTTTCCCATTTGTCAATACCTTTTAAGAAATTTCTCCTGATTTTCACATTTCCCCTGACAAGCAAAAAAACCGCCCCGATTATTCGGAGCGGTTAAAAGCATTGGGTTATATCTGAGCAGAGTAGTTAGGGGCTTCCTTAGTGATATAAATATCATGTGGGTGGGATTCCTTAAGACCAGCGCCTGTAATCTTAACAAACTGAGCCTTTTCGTGGAGCTCAGGAATTGTTGCACAGCCGCAGTAACCCATACCTGAACGGATACCGCCGATAAGCTGGAAGATTGTGTCGGAAACCTGTCCCTTGTAAGGTACACGTCCTTCAACACCCTCCGGAACAAGCTTCTTGTTGTCGGAGCTGCCCTGGAAGTATCTGTCCTTGGAGCCGCAAGCCATAGCACCGAGAGAGCCCATGCCACGGTAAACCTTGAAGCGTCTGCCCTGGTAGATTTCTTCTTCACCGGGAGCTTCGTCACAGCCTGCGAGGAGAGAGCCAAGCATTACAAGGTTAGCACCTGCTGCAAGAGCCTTAACGATGTCACCAGAGTACTTGATACCGCCGTCAGCGATAACAGGGATATCGTGCTTAGCAGCAACGCAAGCTACGTCATAAACAGCGGTAATCTGTGGAACACCGATACCTGCAACAACTCTTGTTGTACAGATAGAACCAGGACCGATACCAACCTTGAGGCAGTCAGCGCCTGCTTCGATAAGAGCTTCAGCAGCTGCAGCTGTAGCGATATTGCCTGCGATTACAGGAATGTGTGGGAATGCCTTCTTGACTTCACGAACAGCGTTCACGATGTTGATGTTGTGACCGTGAGCAGAGTCGAGAACGAGAACGTCAACCTGAGCATCAACGAGAGCTTTTGCACGTTCCATCATGTTTGGTGCAACACCGATTGCAGCACCGCAGAGGAGTCTGCCTGACTTGTCACGTGCAGAGTTAGGATATTCGATAGCCTTTTCAATATCCTTGATAGTGATAAGGCCCTTGAGAATACCGTTTTCATCAACGATAGGGAGCTTTTCAATCTTGTGCTGCATGAGGATATTCTGAGCAGCAGCAAGGTCTGTTCCTACAGGAGCAGTAACAAGGTTTTCCTTTGTCATAACGTCACCGATAGGAATGTTGAAATCTGTAAGGAAACGAAGGTCACGGTTTGTGAGAATACCGATAAGCTTCTTGTTTTCATCAACGACAGGAACACCTGAAATTCTGTACTTGCCCATAAGCTCGTCAGCCTCAGAAACGAGTCTGTCAGCTGTGAGGGAGAATGGGTTAACGATAACGCCGTTTTCGGAACGCTTTACACGGTCAACCTCTTCTGCCTGCTTTTCGATAGGCATGTTCTTGTGAATTACACCGATACCGCCTTCACGAGCGATAGCGATAGCCATATTTGCTTCTGTAACTGTATCCATAGCTGAAGTAATAATAGGAGTGTTGAGCATGATGTCACCTGCAAGTCTTGTGCCAAGGCTAACCATGTTAGGTGTGCAGTTGGACTCAGCAGGGATAAGGAGAACGTCGTCAAAAGTGAGACCTTCCTTTACGAATTTGTTGGTGTAGTTTGTTTCCAGCATCAGAAATACCTCCCCAAAAATTTAACACTTATAAAAATATATTTCTATAAGGATATCACTTTACCGCCCGTTAGTCAAGTATTATTTCGTGAACATGAGGTTAGAAAAATGTCGGATTTTACGGTGCAATTTTGTGCAATTCTTCATTGCTTAATTTGCTTTGTTTTTTTGTATGGTTATTTTAATAATCAC
Organism: Oscillospiraceae bacterium; assembly: GCA_018110825.1. Lineage (GTDB taxonomy): Bacteria > Bacillota > Clostridia > Oscillospirales > Ruminococcaceae > RGIG8773. Next base: position 51,165 of record JAGBCL010000108.1, on the reverse strand, counting down.
CGCATAAATAACAAGTCCTGCAATACCGGTTATGCTTGCAAAAATGCCTGCGGTTCTTATATCTGAGTGATAAACAAGCTCAATCGTGTGAGTGCCCTCAGGAACGGGAACAGCCATAAAACCTACATTTGCATTTATAATTTCAGTTTTCTTTCCGTCAACATAGGCAGTGAAATTCTCATCGTAGGCAATACTGAAAAACACAAGCTCAGGTTTATCAAGCGTAATCTCTGCGGAAGCAGTATCGTCTGAAGTGATGTAGTTGTGTGCGGAATATTCAGCACGCTTTCGGCATTCCTCCGAAAATTCTTCCGTGCTGAGAGAAGTGATTTCTTCCTTGCCAATAACCTCAAGGTAATCTGAAACGCTTGACGTGTCGTTGACAATCATTGCCTTGAGTGCAAATTTTCCTCGTTCCTCAATAGGAAGCGTCAGCCAGTCAGATTCTGATACGCAGTAATCATAGCAAAATCCCATAGGAATGAAATCATTCGGAGCAAAAATTATATATTTCCCGCTGTCTCTTGAATAAGCGGCTTCATCAGGAAAACCTTTTATTATCGTATTTTTAGGTGAAATAGTAACAAACTCATCAACCGACAGCAGACAGCAAAGCGGATAACACGATACCATTTTTGCATTTGTTACATCCAGATAGTTCAGGTATTCTTCAACATAAGGATTTACCGCACTGTTAAATGTGTAAATGCTGTTTTGATTCCACAACAGATTTCTGTTGAAATATGATTCAGAAAGTGCTATCCTGCTTCCATATTCCTTTTCTTCAAATTCAGGCTGCTGAGTAAATGAAGCTATTGTTGATGAAGGAATAGCTGTTTCACCTATACCGAAAAGAAGCGTAATTTCTGTAAACGAAAAAACAAACATTATCGTCAGCACCATTATTTTCTGATAGAAACTTTCGTCACGCTTCATTTTGAACAGAATCAGTGCAGTAATGCCAAGTCCAGCAAGCGTGAAACCAACCTGCACCCAGTTCTGAATAAGGCTGTAATATGCACCGCTTTGCCAGCGTGTCAATTCTTCCATAGGGAAGATAATGTCAAACAGCATTATAAGTATAACAACTGCCGCATTTACAATCAATCCGATACGGAAGTGCTTGGGTTCATTTTCAAGTGCACAAGCCGTCATAACAGCCATAATAAGAGTCGGTGCAAACATCCATCTTGCGTAATAAAGAGGACTGCCCATTGAGAAAAGGCTGTTCAATACAGGTATGAATGAAGCGGTTATGCATATTGCAATAAGCTTTGTCTGCCAGCTTTTTCTGTTTGCAGATACAAAAGCAAAAACGCCTGACATTCCGAAAAACGGAATAAAAATTGACAGCGATGAGAAACGAGAACCCAATGGGTATTCCCCCTTGTAATCGGGGAAAAAGTTTGTATATCCCATAAGGTCTGGTGCCATAAAGTAACTTTGAACAATTCTGGGATATCTCCATGGCGTTTCATAAGCAAGCATTTCAGCAATACTTCCGAAACCCGCATCATATTTAGGACTGTTCAGCAGCATTGCCGCCGCAGGGATAATTACAATTCCCGCCGCAAGCACGCCAAGAACAGATTCCGTTCCGAGACAAAGAAAATCTTTGAAGTTGATTCTGAAACGGCTGTCGGTAAGACGTACGAGAAAATACAACACAATAAAAACAACTGCTGTACCGAATATGTAGTAGTTTGTCAGCGCACATACCGCAACAGTAATTCCGAAAATTCCTCTTTTCTTTTCGGTTACAGCTTCTTCAAGGCTGCTGAGAAGGAACGGGAAAAGTGCAAATCCGTCAAGATAGTGATAAATAAAATTGACCATCTGACTTCCCGAAAACGTGTAAAGCAAAGCCGCAATCAGGGCGGTTTCGTTTTTGGTGCAGAAACGTTTTGCGTAGTGATATGAGGAAACTGCACACACACCGAATTTCAGTGCAATTACAAAGGTGTATGCATACAGTCTCACAGCCTCAGGAATCAATGCTGTAAGCAAAGTGAACGGGCTGAACATATTGTAGAAGCTGTATGCATTAAAATAGTCAAGCCCCGTACCTGCCGAAAAATCGTATTGCGGGAATTTGAATTCCGAAATATTTTCTGTCATGTAAAGCGTGAACGGAATTTGCTGAGCATTGAAATCACCGTAAAAAAAGAATATACCGTTATTTTCAATTGCAAAGGGAATTGCCGCAATCAGGAATATGAATAATCCTGCCGCAAAAGCTGCCCAGTAATATTTTTTGCCTGCGGGTATTTTTTCATTAAGGCTCATTTCAATCCTCATTTCTCAATTTTTCCGCTTTCCTTCAGAAGCTTGTATAGTGTCGGTTCGAATGAAAATTCATTCATAAGGTTAACAGCTTCAGTAAGATACTGTTCACGTCCGCGTGGCGTGCCGCTTCGCTTTACCGCACGGATAAGTATATTTTTAGGCGTGTGTTCAAATCCTACAAATTCCAGCAGCTGAGTTTTGTAGCCGCAGTATTCGAGCAGGTTTGCACGGATTGCATCAGTGCATAAAGCCGCTGTACGTTCCTTTATAATTCCGTAGCGGGTCAGAAGTGAAAGCTTGTCCGATTTCATCTGCGAGTTGAGTTCGTGCTGACAGCAGGGAACGGAAAAAATCATATCCGCATTACGCATAATCGCATTGTGCAGTGCAAAATCAGTAGCCGTGTCGCAGGCGTGAAGCGTTACAACCATATCGACCTTGCCCTGAACGGAGGCGCCGCTTATGTCGCCCATTTCGAAATGCAGATTTTTGTAACCGTATCTCTCAGCGGCAGCATTACACTTTTCAATAACGTCCGCTTTAAGGTCAAGCCCCAGCATATCAACTTCCGTGCCGAGAATTTCTGTAAAATAGTGATACAGTACGAAAGTGAGGTAGGATTTTCCACAGCCGAAATCAACAATTTTCAGCTTCTTTCCCGACAAACCCTTTTCACGGACAGCATCATCAATAATTTCCGTAAAACGGTTTATCTGACGGAACTTGTCATACATCGGTTTTGCAACCTTTCCTTCCTTTGTGAAAACGCCCATATCCACAAGGGCAGGGAAGGGCTTATCCTCAGAAATGATGTAATTCTTTTTTCTGTTGTGAGTGTCAGCTGCAACATGCTCAGCAGCAATTTTTTTCTTGTTGAAAAGCACCTTTCCTTTTTTTGATACGGAAAGAGCATATTCGTAATTTACACCCCATGCGTTGAGCTGACCAAATCCGTCGTTAAAGAATTCCACGCAGCGGGAAAGTGCATCTGTGCAGGAAACATTTTCGTGAAAAACTTGCTTTTCGGTATATTTTTCAATCTGATAATTAACTGACTTTTTCAGAACGGAAATTCTGCGGAAATCAGATGTCTTAGGTGGCTTGCTGATTATGATTTTTGAGGGAGTGTCGCTGAAAATTATATCAAGGCAGGACTTTATATCATTCATAGGTTCAATCTCCGTTTGTTTTTTAGAAAATTATATCATGGCAGGAATAAATCGTCAAGACAAGCGGATTATTATTCGTGCGCCAAGCCTTGTATATGTCGGATTTTGTCGAATATTTCTCGTTGACTTTTGGAATAAAATGGTATATTATATTACTGTAATACCCATAATATTCCAAAAAGAGAAGGATTGATGAAAATGATTTGCCCAAACTGCGGAAAGGAATACAACGAAAAAATGACCTGCTGTATAAGCTGCGGAGCAGACCTTGTTCCATTTGATAAAGACAGCGAACAGACAGCTATGGATATTTCGCAGCAGGAATGCGGAACAGAACCCCTTATTCCCGAAAGCCTCGGTGAAGATGAATTGTCAGCTGAAATTATTGACAGCTCGGGATATGCAGGGAAAAGAGAAAGTCAGAGCAACGAAATTATTGTTCCCGTGTATAACCGTGCAAACACAACCATGTTGTCAGGTGCAGTAAAATTTACAGGTTCGCTGATAACATCCGTGCTTATGCTGGCATTTATATTTTTATCTGTAGCCGCAGGTTTATTCAGACTTGTGACAGATGAAAAACGCATTTCTGAATTTGCGCATACACTTGATGTAATGGCACTTCCTGCTGTTAGTTCTTCAATTCTTTCCGCAGACAGCGGTTTACCTGATGACGCAACCGTTCAGGATGCGATTTATGTCATGTCATCGGGGACGGGACTTTCAAGAGATGATATCCGTTCGATTTATGAAAATTCAACCATGAAGAATTTTCTTGCAGTACAGCTTTCAGGCTATGCAGAATATATCCGAAGCGGGGAAAGTCCTCAAAAGATTACATCGGAAAGCCTGAAAAATGTTTTTCGTGAAAATGTTTCTTTGATTGATAATACGCTCGGTTATTCCCTTAATAATCACGATATTGAACTTGCCTGCTCGGAAATTGAGCGTGCTGAACCATTTCTTGAAGTAATTTCTGCGGAAAATATCGAATACAATCTTGGCGGAAACACACTGACATTTTTAAGGATATTCGGCTCTATTCCCGCTATCGCCGTAACGTCAGTGCTTGCCGTAACGATGCTTATAGTGTTTTATGCAATAAATAAAAAAGGCACTCGCGTACTGACATGGGGAGGCGGAACAATTCTTGCAGGCGGGGCAGCAGTGCTTGCCGTGACATTCCTTTTTTCAGCACAGCTTCCATACAATGAAAGCGACAGACTTGTAAGGAGCATAATAAAGTGTACCTGCGACGTAATTTCCCCCGACATGTACCGCATAGGTACAACTCTTGCCGCAGCCGGAGCGGTAATGCTGATATGGGCTGAAACCCTCAGAAGAAATGTAAAGTCATAAAAAACGCACCCATAATAAGGGTGCGTTTCGTTTTATATATTTGCTTTGTACGGCTCAACCATGTAGTAAATCTTTTTGTCAACAACTGCGTCAATCAGTGTGCCCTCCGCAAGATATTCCTCGGAAAGTATCTTTCCGTCTATACGTATAGTATTAATTATACTTGTTTTGTCATATGGGATAACAAATTTGCCGCGTACCGAGGTTTCGGGAAGATTTCTCGCAATGCAGTCAAGCAGGTCGTCGAAGCCCTTTTTCTGCTTTGCGGAAATTTTAACGGTGCGCTCATCACACTTGATATTTGCCGCCTCAGGCAGAAGGTCGCACTTGTTCAGCACGTCAATTCTCGGAATACCGTCACAGCCTAAATCCTTCAGTACCTCAGCCGTAACCTCAGCCTGCTCATAGCCGTCATCTGCACTGATGTCAACAAGGTTGATGATGATGTCAGCGGAAGCCGCTTCTTCAAGGGTGCTCTTAAAAGCTTCTACAAGATTGTGAGGAAGTCTGCGGATAAGTCCTACCGTGTCGATAAGAAGCACGCTTCTTCCATCGGGAAGCTCTATCGAACGTGATGTAATGTCAAGCGTTGCGAAAAGCTTATTTTCAGCAAGTACACCAGCATCGGTAAGTGCGTTGAGAAGCGTGGACTTGCCAACGTTGGTGTAACCAACAATCGCCGCAGAAAGTACGTTGTCTTTCTTTCTTCTTGCACGGTGAAGCTCACGTCTGCGTTCAAGTTCTTTCAGCTCAGCTTCAAGGGATTCGATACGTCTTCGGATGTGACGCTTGTCAGTTTCAAGCTTTGATTCACCGGGACCACGTGTACCGATACCGCCGCCGAGACGTGACAGCTCAACACCCTTGCCCGCAAGACGTGGCAAACGATATTTCTGCTGTGCAAGCTCAACCTGCAAGCGACCTTCCTTGGTCAGAGCACGCTGTGCGAAAATATCGAGAATAAGGGTCGTTCGGTCTATAACACGGATATCAAGTATACGCTCAATGTTACGGGTCTGATTTGCGGTAAGCTCACAGTCAAAAATGATGAGGTTGGTCTGTAAAGCCTCAGCTTCTTCAACAAGCTGTTCAAGACGTCCCGAGCCGATTACGGTTGCACTGTCGCAGGCGGGACGCTTCTGAATAACCCTGCCAACGACTTCAACTCCAGCCGTGGCAGAAAGCTCCTTAAGCTCATCAAGGGAACGTTCCGCATCAAATTCACCAGTGTCAGCGGAAACCAGCACCGCACGTGTGATGATTTCGGTTGTATTTTCAGTCATAAATTTCACTTCCTTCCTGAACTCCCTCGCCGCAATGCGGCGACATCAAAAAGTTCGCCAGCCTTTCAAGGCTGTGGGTTTCCAAAGGGCAAAGCCCTTTGGTCGCTCTCCGCAGAGAGCGAAATTCCCCCCTGCTATAAAAACGGAGCAGGAGGTGAGAAAATCGACAGATTTTCGAGGAGGGGCGAACAAGACCGCCCCTCCTTTGTTGCAAATTTAAAATAATCTACCCTCCCAAACGTGCCAGTGGCACGTTTGGGACGTAATAACCATAATTATTTCTTAGTAACCTTAGTGCCCTCACGGGTTTCAGTAATAACATAACCCATCTCAGCAATCTTATCACGGATTTCGTCAGCAAGTGCAAAATTCTTAGCCTTTCTTGCTTCCTTACGCTCCTCGATAAGCTTTGTGATTTCCTCAGGAATGTCATCATTTGCGGAAGAATTGCTTTCAGCAAGCTTCTTAGCTGCATCAACAAGACCGATGGAAAGCACCTTGTCAAAGTCCTCGATAAGAGCAAGTTTTGTTGCGTTTGTTGTGTCAGCCTTAAGTACGTCATAAACCGCTGTTACAGCAAGAGCAGTATTCAAATCGTTGTCCATAGCTTCTGTAAAACCAGCTTTTAAACTGTCAAATGCAGCCTTGTCAACAGCGCTGTTATCGAAAAGTGTTGCAACCTTTGCAGCAAGCTTGTTGTATGCAACAGCTGCGTTGTCAAGATTTTCGTAGCTGAAAACAAGTGACTTGCGATAGTGGGACTGGAGGCAGAAGAAACGGTAAACAAGCGGATTGTAGCCCTTTTCTTCAAGAAGGGAAACTGTCAGGAACTCGCCCTTGGACTTGCTCATCTTGCCGCCTGTTGTGTTCAGGTGGTGTACGTGGAACCAGTAGTTGCACCACTCGTGACCGAGGTATGCTTCACTCTGTGCAATTTCGTTTGTGTGGTGCGGGAATGCGTTGTCGATACCGCCGCAGTGGATATCCAGGTATTCGCCAAGATTTTTCATACTTATGCAGGAACATTCAATGTGCCAGCCCGGGTAACCAACACCCCAAGGGCTGTCCCACTTCAGTTCCTGGTCATCAAACTTGGACTTGGTAAACCAAAGAACAAAGTCAGCCTTATTCTTCTTGTTGGAGTCCTCCTCAACGCCCTCACGAACACCTACAGCAAGGTCTTCCTCGGTGAAATCGTTGAAAACGTAATACTTATCAAGCTTGGAGGTGTCGAAGTAAATGTTGCCGCCAGCCTCATAAGCGTAGCCCTTTTCGATAAGGGAAGTGATAACGCGGATAAACTCGTCGATGCAGCTTGTAGCAGGCTCAACAACCTCAGGAGTCTTGATGTTCAGTTTTGCACAGTCAGCAAAGAAAGCGTCTGTGTAGAACTTAGCGATTTCCATAACTGTCTTGTGCTCACGCTTTGCACCCTTTAGCATCTTGTCATCGCCTGTGTCGCCGTCGCTGGAAAGGTGACCAACGTCTGTGATGTTCATAACTCTTGTCACATCATAGCCAACGTAACGGAAATATTTCTCCAGCACGTCCTCCATAATATAGCTGCGGAGGTTACCGATGTGTGCATAGTGGTAAACTGTAGGACCGCAGGTGTACATACTCACCTTGTTCTCAAAGCGTGGCTTGAATTCGTCCTTTGTTCTTGTAAGTGTGTTGTATAGTTTCATTTCAATTTTCCTTTCATATCAAATTAGAAATTTGGAAAGTGAAAAGTGGAATTGTTATAACCACCTAAAGTAATAATTATTAATTCCTCATTCCACGTTCCAAATTTCACATTTTACTTATTGTTCAATCTGTTACCCAATTCTGCAATCTCAATCTTGTTCATCTGCTTTTCAAGCTTTTCAATACGCATAAGGTGCGCACAAAGCTCCTGTGCAACTGGGTCGGGAATGTGCACCTGGTCAAGGTCGCTGTTGGTAACCTTCTTGCCGTTGCGCTTTACAATTCTCGCAGGAACACCAACCGCTGTACAGTTGGGAGGAACTTCCTCCAGCACAACCGCATTCGCCGCAATCTTAGCGTTGTCGCCGACCTTGAACGGACCAAGAACTCTTGCACCCGAGCCAACCATAACATTGTTGCCGAGGGTAGGGTGACGCTTGCCCTTTTCCTTACCTGTACCGCCAAGGGTTACGCCCTGATAGATAAGGCAGTTATCGCCGATTTCCGTTGTTTCACCGATTACAACTCCTGAGCCGTGGTCAATGAAGAAGCCCTTGCCGATTTTTGCACCAGGGTGGATTTCAATACCCGTCAGGAAACGCGAAAACTGTGAAATACATCGTGCTATGACAAACATCTTTTTTGTATGGAACCAATGAGCCGCACGGTACATTATAATAGCGTGCAGACCCGAATAGGTCAGCAGAATTTCTATCGTGCTTCTTGCCGCAGGGTCACGTCTTTTAACCGACTCAATGTCGGATTTTACACTTTCAATAAGCTTTTCAAACATAACAAATCTCCTCTCATTCGATATTTACGTTAAACAAAAACCGCCTCCATAGAATATACTATGAAGGCGGCAACATACATTTACCACGGTTCCACTTCAATTCGGAGCAATATTTTTGACGCTCCCTCTGTGCCCTGTAACGTGAGCTCACGCAGACGGATACTCAAAATGTTCCCCGTCCGGACTGACAGCCGCACTTCACAAACCATCCGCTGTATCGTCGCACCGACCCGATACTCTCTGTAAGCTTCATAGTAAGCTACTCTGACTGCTACGTCTTTGAAATACTATTTATATTATTATATCACAATGCCTGAAAAAATGCAACAGAATAATTTTACTCTTTTTTCTTCTTCTTTGAAAAAACGCATATCACTGCAACAACAGCCACAATTGCTACAGCAGCACATGCAGAAATTATGATTTTGATATCTATTTTCTTAGTAGTTTTCTGTACCTGAAGGTCATCAACAAATTCCTCAAAATTCTTCAGCTGTTCTTCATAAGTCTCATCGTTTGTGTCGAACATTATTACATAAGCGTCCTTATCAGAGTAGAAATAGTAGTTTCTGCCCTTGAATGTATCAATCTGCTGTTTGGTAGTGTTATCAATAAATTCATACTGAATAACATCATAATCATACATGATTGCATCGTAACCGCAAACCTTAACCTGCTGAGGTTCTGCGAAAACTGTATCGCAGGCAGATGTAAAATTGGCAATTCTCATCATTGCACAGGCATTATCTGCCCATGTTGTCATGTCCTGCATATCCTCATTGTAATTCTGTGCACGGATAATTACTTTAGAGCCGCCATTCATATAAAGCTTGCCCTGAGCGTCTATGTTTTCGTCTACAAGCTGGTATCCGCCTGCAAGGACATCACCCGTTGTTTTCGGATTGATTTTGTTGATAGCATAAGTATCCCCTTCTTCAAGTGCACGGGTTGTTATTGCTATATCGTTTCCGGGAATACTGTTGCCATCAATTACGATTTCGCTTGTAACAGCACCGTTGTCCTCAGCAAATACATTCACAGCAAGAGAATTGACTGTCAGAGTCATAGCTGCCGCAAGGAGGACAGCAAGTTTAGCAAGTCTGTTTTTTTTCATTATGAATTTTCCTTTCTTATATGCATAATTATTCCATTTTTATGTTTTTGTAGTGTTCTGAACAATGCTTTTCAGACAGCATAACTGCCATAGGTGAAAAACGCTGTTCATGAATACCGAATTTTGAACCGCTTTTTACAATTCCGTTCTGTATCGGCAGAATATCAAATTTCATGATGCATTCAATTCCATCGGAATGATTTATCTTTTCGAATTCAGCCCCGTATTTAGTTCTGAGAAGATCTGCGAAAAACGTGTCAGTAAAGAAATCAGCTGTTTTCAGCAGAGAAAGATTGGAAGTGATATTCTTTTTGCCGGAAAGATTTATGCTGTGCACAGAAATAAATGCATGGCCTTCATCAATTCTTTCAACTCTGAAATCAAGCTTTTCAGGAAACAATTCACCATTGCAGCATGCCGCTGTCATGCACGCAAGCACTGTTTCAAGAACAGTTCTGTTTATTTCAGCATAAATATCGTTGTCACTGTTCTGCCATACTTCCGTATTTCTGCCGAAGGTGTATTCTGCATCAGAAACCGCAACCGCAACTTCATCAGCAACATTTACAGCAGCGTCCTTGCAATAGGGACTGAGCAGGTAATATATTTGTTCAGGAACAACAGCTTCGTTCAGAAGAAGCATAACATTTCGGTTGATTCGGTTCAGAGAATTAGCAACGTTCATATCTCCTGCCTTGACGGAAGAATTTATATCATCAGAAGCCATTGTAATCTGTCCTGCAGATTCTCTGATTCTTGCGCAGAGAAAACCAAAATAATTTTCCATGTATGAAACACACCGTGAGGAATCAGGCCCAAGATATTCAATTATGAAACAAATTTCATCAGCTGAATATTTTATAATATTGAACAAATGAAAATCGTTGTCTATCCTGACAGATGTGATTCCGTTCGGAAACTCATTTTCCGCAAGAAAGGACGCAGAGGCTTCTTTAAAAATATCCGAATCTTCCGCAAGCTGATTTTTCCAGATTATATCAAGCTTTGCATCAGCGGCAGCAACCGGAAGGTCTGCAGCGCCGTAAAGCTGTTTCAGCAAATTGATTATGTCAAGTTCCATATCAGAGCGGTCCTTTCAGTAAAATAATTCAATTAACTTATATTATATCACAAAAAAAGACAAATGGCGATACTTTTTGCAAAATATTATAAAATTTTTCTTTTTTCATCACAAAACTATCTTGTTCTGTATTCACTTCGGATAGTATATAAAATGCGTAATAATTACTAATTTATGAATTGTTCATAATTTGTATATAACATATAGTATTAATGTGCATAAAATATGTGTTATAATAACAAGGAATATGTATGATTTGAATGAAAGGAGCTGAAAAAATGGAAAAACGCATGAATATAGGCCTTATGATAAGCCACCTTGAAGATGATTTTGCCAGTGCAGTGTGCCGGGGCGCAATTATCGGCGCTAAGGAAATAGATGCGAATTTATTTATTTTTCCGGGAAGATATATAGACGGCGTTTACGCAGATAAAAAGCGTACAGAATATGAATATCAGTATAATACTTTGTTTTCCTATGCATTCCCCGAGGATATCGATATTCTGCTTGTTCTTGTCGGCACAATCGGAAATTCCCTTTCAAGCGAACGTAAAAAAGACTTTCTCGCACAGTTTAACGGTATACCCGTCATTACCATTGCTTCCGAGGTTGAGGGCTATGCTTCGGTCTGCTTTGACAACAAAAGCGGCATAAAGGAATGTATAGAACACCTCATCAATGACCATAACTGCCGCAAAATAGGCTTTGTAAGCGGTCCTAAAACAAATGAAGATGCCAATGAAAGACTGGGCGTATATATTGATGCACTCAAAAATTCAGGTATCCAGTATAATGAGGATAGGGTTGCCTACGGAAGATTTTCTCCCTATTCATACAGTGTTGTAAGCGAACTGCTTGACCGCTGTCCTGACCTTGAGGCTATTGCATTTGCTAATGACGCAATGGCAAGCGGTGCTTATGAGGTATTTGAGGAAAGAGGCATTGAAATCGGCAAGGATATTTATGTAACAGGCTTCGATGATTCACCGATTGCAGCAAATCTTGTTCCGCCCCTTACCACGGTAAAGGCTGATGCTTCCGAACTGGGATATGACGCAGTTATGGAATGCTTTGAATACGGTAAAACCGGAAAGCTTAACAGCAGAAAAGTATGTACATCAATGGTCAAGCGTAAATCCTGCGGCTGTAAAGCTGATATTTCAGCAGACTTCTCATATAAAGATGTTTTTGTATTCAACTATTGCTGGTGCCGTTCAGACTCACAGACGGTTATTGCAGTAAGCAAATATCTGTTTGATATTTACAGAACATCAAATCAGATTTCTGATGTTAAAGCTGATTTTGAGCAATTCCTCAGAGATGTTTTTGCGGTTCTGAATTCCGATGACCATGGCGGAATCACACTTACTGACAAGGCAGTCGAGTCTATTCCTGAAATGTTTGAAAATCTGCTTACAGCGGAAATGATGAACAGCACATCACATGACAAGCTGTGCAGCGTTATTGACTATCTTAATCAGCGCTTTGCGGCAGGACTTGACAATCCCGATGACAAGAAACGTCTTGCTTCTGTTTTTATCAGCCTGTACCAGATTATGATGCGTGCGGTTGTAAACTTCAATAACAAGCGTGTTGAAGAAGTGGAATTCCTTACATGGCAGTCCAACTCCATTACAAAGGATATGCTTCTTTTTGACAGCTACGACGATATGGGATACGGTTCTGTAACCGATAAGCTTATGCGGCTCAATATGGCAAGCAGCTACATATATATTTTCCCTGAAACACTTTCTAACCGAAAGAATGAAAAATGGCTCCCACCGTCAAAGGTTCTTCTGAAGTCATACCATAATAAGGATATCGCTGAAACTGTTCCTTTGGAAGAGCAGGAAATTTCAATCCGTCACCTGTTTGACCATAAGTATATGCCTAAGGACAGACGCGTTACGATGATTCTGTCATCGATTTTCCTTAATGTTGACCACTATGGACTGTTCCTCTGTGAACTTGAATATGATTACTTCTACTATATAAGTTCACTTTCAGCACAGCTTTGTGCGGCAATGAAGATTCTCCGTCTTATCCAGGATAAGGAAAATATCCGTCAGGAACTTGAACAGACATTGCTCCAGATTAAGGAAAGAAATCTTCTTCTTGACACAATTTCCAAAATCGATGAGCTTACTGGCGTTTACAACAGACGAGGCTTCTTTACTCAGGCAAACAGCGTAATATGCTCCCCTATGAACGAGGGCAGGGACGCACTTATCGTCTTTGCTGACCTTGACAGCCTGAAAATCATCAATGACCAATTCAGCCATGAGGACGGCGACTTTGCTATCAGAAATGCCGCAAAAATTCTCCACGATTCATTCCGAAGCTCCGATATAATCGGACGAATCGGCGGCGACGAATTCTCAGTTCTTGCAATGGTTGAAAACGCAACAAGCGAAGAGGTTATCGACATTGTTAAAGCCAGAGTTGCAGCGGCAACGGATGCTTTCAACAGGACTCATGATAAACCGTATATCGTCCATATGAGTGTCGGTATGTACGCTTTCAAGTGCGGTCACGATGTTGAACTTTCAAAAATTCTTGCTCAGGCTGACAACGTGCTTTACGACCAGAAGAAAAACAAGAAATCCATTCTCAGATAATTTTGCGGCAGGGCTTGTCCCTGCCGTTTTTCTCTACGTTTGGTTTATTGCTTTATTCTATGCTGTCTGCTATAATTGTGACAGAAAGGAAGATGACTATGGATTCCGTAAAAATGGGAGCGCTGTTCAGAAAGCTCCGTACCGAAAAAGGTTTCACACAGGCACAGGTTGCCGAAAAGCTTCTTGTCAGCGACAAGGCTGTTTCAAAATGGGAGCGTGGACTGGGCTGTCCCGACATTTCCGTGCTGAACGATATTGCGGAATTGTTCGGAGTTCCCGTTGAAACTCTCCTTGACGGCAAAATCACAAGCAACAATACAATCGGAGGAAATATGAAAAGAGTTAAATTCTACATCTGCACCGAGTGCGGAAACATTTTTACGGCAGCGGCAAGCGGGGAAATTTCCTGCTGCGGAAGAAAGCTTGCGCCCCTTGAAGCTGTTGCACCTGATGAGGGGCACACGCCGAAAATCGAGGACATTGACGGCGAATTCTACGTGACGTTTTCCCACGAAATGAGCAAGGCGCACTACATCACCTTTGCGGCATACGCAGGCTGTGACAGGGTGCACCTCGTGAAGCTCTATCCCGAGCAGGAAGCGGCAATAAGGCTACCGCGTATTGGCGGCGGTGTGCTGTATTTCTATTGCAACAAACATGGGTTTATGAAAGTAAAGCTATAAAATAAAGGGTATCGGATTTTTGTTCCGATACCCTTTTTCAACGCAATACTATTCTTCTTCAGGATCACGAGCGTAGGTAATTTCAAAATCTTCTCTGTCATCCCAGAGGTAAACGGGCTTTCCGTTTTCGTCAATGTAGTATTCAACGTAATAACCGTAGTCCCAGCCGTCACCCTCACTTACTATTTCCTCACGACCAAGAATAACAAAGCCGCCTATGCGTTCATCACACATATTGTAGTAAGTGTTTCCGTCATTGAAAATGTACGTTTCACTTCCGTCAGGCTTTAATAAATACCAATTAGCTCCATTTTCACGGAGCAGTACGTTTCCGAAACGGTCAATAATGGGGTAATAACTGCACTTTGTTTCCTGAAAAATTCCGCTGTCAAAATATGCGATAAGGCTTGAGCCTTCAATTGACTCATTTTTGATACATACGATATTCAAATCGGGGGAATAGCTGCCAATAGTGTGACAATGGGTAAGCTCGGGCACAGAAATTTCCTGCCTGTTTTTGTAGCAGTTTTCCTTTTCATTCCAGCCTGAAAGCCGCACAAGTTTTTTACTTTGGTAATCACAGAGAACAGCCGTGTCCATATCCTCGGTGCAAGCAAAGTATGAAAAACCGTTCACAAGTTCCAGTGAGTCGCCGTTTTCCAAATTCAAACGGTAAACGGTGTCATCATCCGTTGTAACTATTGCACTTTTTCCATCATATTTAATAACACGGTATAAATCGCTGACTGCATTTTGGTATGCAGACCCGATTTTTCCGTAAATAAGATCTAAACTTTCAATAATGTAGCTGTTTTTATCAAAGAATACATCGGTTCTGTAAGGGTATCCCTCTAAGTCTATTTCGGCAAACACTTCATCCTTTCCCGTATCAAAGCTGAATAAGTGCAGTTCAAATTTTTCCTCAGGGTCGTCGATGTAAAAAACTCTTCCGTCGTTTGAAATACCTTTAACACTAATAGGATAATAACTTGTGTATTCCGATGTAACGGTTTTACCGTCGTGCCAGATTGTAAAATAATTTTTATAGCAATCAGTATCTCCTCGGAAAGACTTCCAGCTTCTGACAAGACAATATTCACCATTGGAGGACGAAATGACGGTATGACCGCTGTTACGAACAGTTTCATCATCGCTTGGCAATGCGGTTGTTTTTTTGCTTTTGCCTTCCGCATATGAGTAGCGGTAAAGGATATCATTTATAGCGTAATAAACCGTTGTTCCGTCCTCGGAAATGGATATTTCATAATCGAAATACTTGTTTGATTTGTAAATAACCTTTTCACCGCTGCAATTTCGGTAAATCAGGTAATTCGTATTTGTGTCATAACGGCTGTATACAAACGCCTTTGTGCTTCCCTGATAATCTTCGTCGTGCATAGGGATATCTTCAAGCAGGGTATTTGCTGTTATAATTTTAGAAACGGTTTTTCCGCCTCTGAGCTTTGCGGTAATTTTATACTGCACCCTTTCGCCTGCGTCAAGCTTCTTTTCGGTATAGCTTTTCTTTGAGGTTGAAGTAAGCTTTGTATACTTCTTCTTTGCGGAATTGTACTTGTAAACCGTACTTTGCAGTATTTTCTCTCCTGTCGCTTCCCATTCAAGGGTAATACTGTTTTCTGTAGATGTGAACGAAACGTTCAGTTCAGCTTCCTTTGCCGAAACGCACACCGCAGGAAACAGCATAATTACAGTAAATATAACTGTGATAAATATTGCTATGTTTTTATTCATTACAGCACAACCTTTCAATGTCATATATGATTAAAACAATTCAGAACAGCAGAATTTTTCATTCCAAATATGTATAATATGTTAAAATTATAGCATTGTCGGTATCTATTGTCAAGAATTGACACCGTGATTATTTTTTTACCAAAATTGTTGATTGTTCCAAAAAAATGTGATATAATTACAAAGTATACTTATTTTCACGAAAGGATTGGTTTTGAAATGAAGAAGGAGCTTTCAAAGCTCTATGACCCAAAGGAAGTAGAGGATAAAATATATAAATTCTGGATGGACAACGACTGCTTCAAGGCTCACCGTGACCCTGACAAGAAGCCTTACACTATCGTTATCCCACCGCCAAACATCACAGGTCAGCTCCATATGGGACACGCTCTCGACGAAACCTTGCAAGATATCCTTGTAAGATGGAAGAGAATGAGCGGCTATGCTGCACTGTGGCTTCCGGGTACTGACCACGCTGCTATCGCAACTGAAGCAAAGATTGTTGCGGCTATGGCTGAGGAAGGCCTTACTAAGGAAGGCATCGGCCGTGAAGCATTTATGGAACGTGCTTGGGCTTGGAAGGCTAAGTTCGGCGGCAGAATTGTTGAACAGCTCAAGAAGCTCGGCTGTTCCTGCGACTGGTCAAGAGAACGCTTCACAATGGACGAAGGCTGTAACAAGGCTGTCCGTGAGGTTTTCGTAAATCTTTACAACAAGGGACTTATCTACCGCGGCGAAAGAATTATCAACTGGTGTCCGCACTGTAAGACATCTATCTCCGATGCTGAGGTTAACTACGAGGATCAGGCAGGCCACTTCTGGCACCTCCGCTACCCTCTTTCCGACGGCAGCGGCTACATTGAACTCGCTACAACACGTCCTGAAACACTCCTCGGCGATACAGCTGTTGCTGTTCACCCTGATGATGAGCGCTACAAGGATATGATTGGCAAGACAGTTATTCTTCCGCTTGTACACCGTGAAATCCCTATTGTTGCTGATACTTATGTTGAAATGGACTTCGGTACAGGTGTTGTAAAGATTACACCTGCTCACGACCCTAACGACTTTGAAGTTGGTCTTCGTCACAACCTCCCTGTTATCAACGTTATGACAGATGACGCTAAGATTGTTGCTGACTATCCTAAGTACGCAGGTATGGACAGATACGACGCAAGAAAGGCAATCGTTGCTGACCTTGAAGCTGAAGGCGCACTCATCAAGGTTGAGGACCACGCTCACAATGTTGGTACTTGCTACCGCTGCGGAACAACTGTTGAACCGAAGGTTTCCACACAGTGGTTCGTTAAGATGGAACCTCTCGCAGGTCCTGCTATCGACGCCGTAAAGACAGGCAAGACAAAGTTCGTTCCTGAACGTTTTGACAAGATTTACTACCACTGGCTTGAAAACATCAAGGACTGGTGTATTTCCCGTCAGGTCTGGTGGGGTCACCAGATTCCTGCATTCTACTGCGACGAGTGTGGTGAAATGGTTGTAACAAAGGAAAACGGTGCAGTTTGTCCTAAGTGCGGCAAGCCAATGCGTCAGGACGAGGATACTCTCGATACATGGTTCAGCTCTGCTCTCTGGCCATTCTCTACACTCGGCTGGCCTGAGAATACTGAGGATCTCAAATACTTCTACCCTACAAACACACTCGTAACAGGCTATGACATCATCTTCTTCTGGGTAATCAGAATGATGTTCAGCGGCCTTGAACATATGGGTGAAGTTCCTTTTGATACAGTTCTTATCCACGGTCTTGTTCGTGACGCACAGGGCAGAAAGATGTCCAAGTCCCTGGGCAACGGCGTTGACCCACTGGAAGAAATTGAAAAGTACGGTGCTGACGCACTCCGCTTTATGCTTGCTACAGGTAATGCACCGGGTAACGATATGCGTTACATCGAAGACAAGGTAAAGGCCTCCAGAAACTTCGCAAACAAGCTCTGGAACGCTTCCCGTTTCATTATGATGAATCTTCCTGACGATTTCAAACTTAATGGTATTCCTGCCAACCTCAACGTTGAGGACAAGTGGATTATCAGCAAGTTCAACCGTCTTGCCAAGGAAGTAAACGAAAATCTCGAAGCATTCGAACTTGGCGTTGCTGTTGCAAAGCTTTATGACTTTATCTGGGACGTTTACTGTGACTGGTACATTGAGCTTACAAAGCCAAGAATTGCTGCAGGCGGCGAAACTGCTGAGACTGCACAGGCTGTTCTCGTTTGGGTAATGCAGGGTATGCTCAAGCTTCTCCACCCATTCATGCCTTATATCACAGAGGAAATCTGGTCTGCTGTTTCTGACAGTGACGTACCTTGTATCCTCTCCACATTCCCGACTTACGATGAAAAGCTTGACTTTGCTGTAGAGGAAGCACAGTTTGAAAAGATTATCGCTGCAATCCGCGGCATCAGAAACCGCCGTGCAGAGATGAACGTACCGCCTTCCAAGAAGGCTGCTCTCCACATTGAAACAGCTGAAGCTGAAATCTTCGAGCAGGGCAGACTCTTCTTCGAGCGTCTTGCTTCTGCGGCTGAAATTGTTATCGCTGACAAGGTTGATATGCCTGACGCTGTAACAGTTGTTACAGACTGCGCAAGAATTTTCATTCCTATGGACGAGCTGGTTGACAAGGAAAAGGAGCTTGCACGTCTTAACAAGGAAAAGGCTGCTGTTCAGAAGGACATCGACTTCTCACAGGGCAAGCTCAACAACGCAGGCTTCGTTGCAAAGGCACCTGCACAGCAGGTTGAAGCTGAAAAGGCTAAGCTTGCAAAGGCACAGGAAAAGATGGCAAAGATTGAACAATCAATTGCTGCCCTTATGAAATAAGGTTCTTGTGAAATAAGTTTTGATAACATAACAACAGCACACTATATTTTTAGTGTGCTGTTATACTATGACGTAAAGGGGTTTTGGTATGTTTGAGGTTACGAGGGAGATGCTGGAAAAGGCTCTGGAGGAGGAGCGGGGAAAGTTTGACAAATTAAATAAAAATGTAACTAAGTTTCTGCCTCCGTGTCTGTTGATTTTTGGTGTTATATCGGGCTTTATATTCTTTTTTGCACCTATTGGTGTCAGCTTTGGCACAAAGCTGTTACGCTGGTTGGCTATGATTGCAGTTCTTGTAATTGTTGGAATAATTGTTTTTCTGATAAGCTTTGCAAGACAACATAAAATGACAGTAATGGATATAATTAAGAGTGCGGTGCTTGGAAAAAAATATACCGAAGCAATGAAGCTGGGTACTGATGATAAAATCAAATGGTTGAAAGCCACCTTGTCAAAAGCAAAAACGCCATATGAAAAGCTTAATGCTGTTTATTTTCTCATTCAGGTGTATGCTGAAAGTTGTATGGACAATGAAGCTGATGAATGTTTTAAGTTGCTTTCACAAATATCACCAAAGAAAAAAGCTGAGAAAATAATGTATCTTGAAACACAGCTGATGTATTACGATTATAAGGATGATGCAGAAAATTACCTTCGTACATATTCCAAAAATGATGACATTTTAAAACTGAAGTGGGATATGACTTTATCGGAACAATTAGGTGTTTTTCATAGTTATCTTAATTATACTATGATAAATCAGGAATTTGAAAAATCTCTTGAATTGTATAATCTGGCATTGGAAATTCACGATAAAGCGGCGCAAATCAATAAGGTGTTCGCTCTGACAGATGAAGCAAAAAATCTGTGCTGCCTTGATTACGCAATGCTTTACTGCAAGCTTGGCGAAAAAGAAAAATCCGCGGAAAGCTTCCGCGTTGCACTTGAACGCTTCGAAAACACCGACAAACCTTCACTGAAAAAACACCTCGAAAAAGTCCGCGGAATGCTTGATGAAGCAGGAATTGACTATACATAAAATTACGGCGTACCGAATTAACGGTACGCCGTTTGTTTTAGATAAAATATTTATGACGTTTGGTAAGTGCAAGTGCCATTTTCAGACGCACCTCATTCTGATACTCAGGCTTGACCATATAGTAAATATAAGTTTCAAGCAGGTTGATATCAGGCATTGTACGTCCCTCAATCTTGAAGTTGTTGTAACCCATAGGCAGATACTTTTCAAAGATAGCCTGGGGTGAAATGTGTGTGGAAAATCCCACGGTATCGTAAAGATTAAGCAGCATTGACTGACATTTAAATTCTTTGGAAGCATAGGTGCGTGGGTCCTTGCCCGTTTTCTTGAAGGTCCACTCGTCAATCTGGTCCTGACCGATTGTACGGTAGTGCTCACCTCTGCGTGGGCAATTCGGTGTACAGCAGGCATTTACAAGGATTTCACAGCGTGAACGGTCAGCTTCGTCAATCTGCTCCAGCTTGTCAAACTGATTGTTGAAATTGTAATCAAGCACAACGTACTTATAATCCTTTTTCAGCTCTGCCTTAACGCCCTTAATATCACGGATTTCCTTGCAAGTCGAGGAAGTGATCTTGTAGCGGGGGTACTTCTCACGGATGTACTCTTCAAGTATCGGAGATACCACGATTACCTCGTTAAGACCATTGTGTGCGACACGAAGAATTGCATTGCTGAAAGCGTCATCAAGGTGTTCTTCGGTAATAAGCGGGTTGGTAAAAGTAAAGCGCATAGCTATACCCTTGTCATTCAGTGCCTTGGTTACGGCAGTAAGCATCTGCGGTTCGGTTATTCCGCCGAGATAACGTCCGCCGTTCCAAACACTGCCGTAAAAATTACCGAAAACGGAAGCAATTTTCAGTCCGTCATGGAAATACTCTGGATTTTTGCGCAGTGTGTTGATTAGCAGGGAATTGAGATACATATGATATGTAAAATCTGGAATGTGAAAGTTGATATCCATAGTGTTCCTCCGAAATAAGAATATACAATAATTTTATCACATACAGCGCTGTTTTGCAAGCTAAATTTTCCGTCAGCTATTGCCAAGCGGAATAAAATGTTGTATAATTAGTTGTAATATCGTAATAAAGCGATGCCGTATTATTATGGCAATTCTGATATGAGGTGATTTTTTGACTTGGGAAGAAATTCTCCAGTGTACAGGGGTTATCCTGAAATATCTTGTGCCTACGCTCAAGGTTTTCGGCTTCACTCTTCTGTTTTCCATTCCGCTTGGTATGGTTGTTGCATTGCTTAAAATGTGCAAATTCAAGCCTGTTTCCTGGCTTATCAACGTGTACATACTGATTATGAGAGGTACGCCTCTTATGCTTCAGATTATCACAATTTACTACGCAATTCCAATGATGAAGGTTTCGGATTCTGCTTTTCTCCAGAACCTTTTTGCGGGAATTGACATCAAGAGCGAAAGCTACCAGTTCAATGCGCTGATTGTTGCGTTCGCACTGAACTATGCGGCGTACTTCGCTGAAATTTTCAGAGGCGGTATTGAGTCAATCCCTAAGGGACAGTACGAGGCGGCGGCGGCTCTTGGTATGACAAAGAGTCAGACATTTTTCCGTGTTGTTCTTCCGCAGGTTATCAAGAGAATTGTTCCAGCAAGCTCAAACGAGGTTATCACGCTTGTAAAGGATACCTCGCTTGCGTCGGTTATCGCTTACGCTGAAATCTTCCGTAAGGCAAAGGAGCAGATGGTTTCCTACAGTAACCTTACCCCGCTTTTCATTGCGGGCGTGTTCTATTTCATAATGAACGCAATTCTCACAACGCTGTTTGCGGCGGTTGAAAAGAAGCTGGATTATTACAAATAAATTGAAAGGGTGTTTTTATGAGCATTTCGGGTATCGGTAATTACAACAATGCGGTTTATACATACAATACAGTTGCAAAAGAAACAGGCACAGGCTTTCAGACTGAGCTTCAGAAGGCTCAGAACACAGACACATTCACAAGGACAGCACCCGCTGACCTCGGCATTGCTGAAACACAGCTGAAGCTTGACAAGGTTGCGGCGGCTGGACGTGCTGTTGATTACAGCGGTATGACTAAGGCGGAAATCTATGCAGAAATTGAAAATAGGTATAAAGATGCTTTTGATGATTTTTATACTGCAAGGTCGGTTTGTATAACCAAAGAACAAATAATGATTTTAAACCAATTTAATGCTGAAACAGAAGAAAAAGTAGGCATTAGCAATATAAATTCTGAATTAGTGAGGAATGCAAGAGGATATAAAGGTACTTCGGCAGAGGAAATAGAAACAGAAATCAAAGAAAAATATGCTGGCAAACTCGGCTTTAAAGACCAGTTAAATATGTACGGTGAGCTTTTTTCTGCAGGTGTTCTTTCAGAAAAATATGGAGGAAAAACAGCAGCTTTTATGACAGGAGAATTATCTGAAAGTATTGGTGGACGTCCTAGAAAAAGTGAAGCGGAATTATACGGTGGAATAGACCCCAACGCATCCGCTTTCGATATGCTTATGAACAACGAATATGTGCCTGCCACACACAAGGAAGTGTATGAGCAGATTATTGCGGACATCTTATTCGGCATACCGCCGTTTGCAGAGTAAAGGAGATGAATGCATGAACATCACAGGAATAAACGCTTACACAAGAACTACAGCATACACACATGCAAAAACAGGCAAGGCAACCTTCTGTGACGAATTGCAGAAGGCTCAGAACACAGACACATTCACAAGGACAGCGCCCGCTGACCTCGGCATTGCTGAAACACAGCTGAAGCTTGACAAGGTTGCGGCGGCTGGACGTGCCGTTGATTACAGCGGTATGACTAAGGCAGAGATTTTTGCGGAAATTGAAAATCGTTACAAAGAGGCTTTTGATGATTATTATATGGCAAGAACTGTGTGTGCAACCAAGGAACAATCAATGATGCTTGAACAATATAATGACGAGATACGAAGTAAAATCGGTATTGATAATTCATTTGAATTTTATAATGATGCCCGTGGTTATGAGGGTATGAGTTATGATGAAATTGAGGCAACTATTAAAGAAAAATATGTTGGCAAAACAGGTTTTCAAGACCAACTCAATCTGTTCGGTGAATTATTTACATCCGGAGTTCTTTCAAATAAATACGGACACCATACAGCTGTATCAATGATTACCGATATGAAAGTAAGTATGGGTTGTGTAGTAACCAAACCCAAGTCAGAATTCTTTGGCGGAATAGACCCCAACGCATCCGCTTTCGATATGCTTATGAACAACGAATATGTGCCTGCCACACACAAGGAAGTGTATGAGCAGATTATTGCGGACATCTTATTCGGCATACCGCCGTTTGCAGAGTAAAGGAGATTTTTATGGCAATACTTGAAGTGCGCAACCTTTCCAAAAGCTTTGACAAGCTTGAAGTTCTGAAGGATATTTCCTTCGACGTGGAAAAGGGCGAGGTTGTGGCAATTATCGGACCGTCGGGAAGCGGCAAGTCCACGCTTCTGCGGTGCATAAATCAGCTTGAAAAGGCAAGCGGAGGTACGGTAAGGGTCTGCGAGCTTGACCTTATTGAGGGGTACAAGAACGGCAAGCCG
Organism: Oscillospiraceae bacterium; assembly: GCA_018110825.1. Classification (GTDB taxonomy): domain Bacteria; phylum Bacillota; class Clostridia; order Oscillospirales; family Ruminococcaceae; genus RGIG8773. The sequence goes on along the minus strand of JAGBCL010000108.1, from coordinate 27,869 downwards.
ATTTATGCCCCTGCTGACGTTCTCCGTGAGATACGTCTTAAAATCGGACTTGTTTTCCAGAACTTCAATCTTTTCCCGCATATGAGCGTGCTGAAGAATATTACCGAGGCACCGATGTGCGTGCTGAAAAAGAGCAGACAGGAGGCCGAGGAAACAGCTAAGGTGCTTCTCGAAAAAATGGGACTTGCGGCTAAGGCAAATTCCTATCCATGCGAGCTTTCGGGCGGTCAGCAGCAGCGTGTTTCCATTGCACGTGCACTTGCACTCAGCCCTGAGGTGCTATTCTTTGACGAGCCTACCTCTGCACTTGACCCTGAACTGACAGGCGAAATCCTCAAGGTTATCAAGGAGCTTGCAAAGGAAAAGATGACAATGGTTATCGTTACACACGAAATGGCTTTTGCAAGGGATGTTGCCGACCATGTTATCTTTATGGACGGCGGCGTAATCGTTGAGGAGGGCACTCCCGACCAGGTATTCGGCGACACGCAGAACGAGCGTACAAAGCAGTTCCTTCAGAGATATAACAATGATTTCAAGGATTGAGTAAAACCGTTCCTGCCTTTTGGGTGGGAACGGTTTTGTGTTTACTATTTTGCAAAGATATGTCCAAGTATTTTGTTGAAATGTTAATATTTGTATGATATAATTGCTGTTAATCTTATTTGAAAATTGATTGGAGAGGCAGTCTATGATTGAAAAAATTCATCTTACATATGAAAAATGGAATTTTCTTCTGAGCAAAGAAAAGCCTGATATAAATGTTGGTTTTGAGGAAACAATCACTCTGCCCTCTACCATTCAGCAGATGAAAAAGTCACCTGTTACCGATGAGAGAAGCGACGGATATCTTACTGACCCGCACCGCTTTGAGGGTTACGCACTTTATGAGCGTACGATGAAAATTACCCCTAAAAAGCAGGGGTGCAAGGTGTACCTTGTTATGGAGCGTACACGTACAAGCAATCTGTGGATAAACGGCGAATTTGTGGGCACGCAGAACAGCCTCTGCACCGCTCACCGCTACGATATAACCGAATTTGTGAGCGGCGAGGAAATCCGTATCACAATTATGATTGACAACGTTACATGTCCTGTTCCCGGAGGCCATATGACCTCCCAGGATACACAGACAAACTGGCTTGGTATCACGGGCGGGCTGTATATCGAATGTGTCAACGAGGCACGTTTTGTTAATCCGAAACTTTACACCGACGCTGAAACAAAAACCGTTACCGTAAAGGGCGGACTTGTAGGTGCTGAAAGCTTTGAGCTGAATGTTGACGTAAGCGGGTTCTCGAAAAAGACAGTAACCGTAACAAAGGACTGCCCCGAATTTACCTACGAAATGGAAAAGGCAACTCTGTGGAGTGAGCACAATCCTGTTACATATATAATGAATATCGCAAATGACGGTGATGTGCAGTCTGTTTCTTTCGGCATACGTGACTTTTCAACACGCGGCACTGAGTTCCTTGTGAATGGTGAAAAGGTATTCCTGCGTGGCAAGCACGACGGTATGATTTTCCCTATGACAGGTGCTGCACCGACCGATACCGAAAGCTGGCTTGCGGTTATGAAAACCGCCAAGGAGCACGGCATAAACCACTATCGATTCCACACCTGCTGTCCCCCTGACGCTGCATTCTGTGCCGCTGACCAGCTGGGCATCTATATGGAGCCTGAGCTTCCATTCTGGGGCACGGTTGAGGAGGAAATCACCGACGGTCAGCAATACCTTATCGACGAGGGCTTCCGTATTCTTGACGAGTTTGGTAACCATCCGTCCTTCTTTGCAATGTCCCTCGGCAACGAGCTTTGGGGAAGCAAGGAGCGTCTGAACGAAATTCTCGGCGGCTACAAGGCTTACGACAACCGCCACCTCTATACACAAGGCTCGAACAACTTCCAGTTCTGGCCATGCATCGTGGAAAATGACGATTTCTTTGTTGGTGTACGTTTCTCCAAGGAGCGCCTTTTCCGCGGCTCTTATGCAATGTGCGACGCACCTCTCGGTCACATCCAGACCGATGCGCCGAATTCAAACTACAGCTACGATGCACACATCCGTCCGTCTTCAGTAAGCGACGAACAGAGCGCAGGCGGTACTATCGAAATCCAGTACGGCACAGGTGTAAAAACCGTTTCCCTCGACAACGCTGGGGGAGAATTTGTGTCGGAAATTCCTGTTGTTTCCCACGAGGTCGGTCAGTATTTTATGTACCCCGACTACAACGAAATCGAAAAGTACACAGGCGTGCTGAAGCCGTATAACCTGGAAATTTTTCGTGAACGCCTTGAAAAAGCGGGTCTGCTGAAATATTCGGACAAGTTCTTTCGTGCAAGCGGACGCTTTGCGGCTGAGTGCTACAAGAACGAAATCGAAACCGCACTCCGCTCCAAAGAACTTTCAGGCTTCCAGCTGCTTGACATTCAGGACTTCACAGGTCAGGGCACGGCGCTGGTTGGCGTGCTGAACTCGTTTATGGAAAGCAAGGGTGTTATCACGTCAATCGAGTGGCGCGGCTTCTGCTCCGAGCGTGTAATTCTCGGCCTGCTTCCGAAGTTTGTCTTTGCCGCAGGTGAAAGGATTGAAATGCCTGTACAGCTTTACAACTATGCCGCAAAGGCTGACGTTGACCCAAAGGTTGATGTGCGTCTTTCCGTGAACGGCGACGTGATTTCCGAGTACAGCCTTACCGCAAAGGGTGAATTCAAGGGCGGCACCTTTGATTTGGGAAAGGTTGACCTTGAAATTCCTATGGTTAGAAAGCCTGCAAAGGTTGTACTTACACTTAACTGTAAGGATATTTGTAACAAATATATACTTTGGATATATCCAGAAACGGCAGCTTGCACACCTGAAAATATTGTTGTGACAAAGGCATGGAACGACGCTAAATCTGCACTTTCCGAGGGTAAGAGAGTTCTGTTTGTTCCTGAAAAGCTTAGCGAGGACAAGTCTGTTGAGGGCACCTACTGCACCGATTTCTGGAACTACCCTATGTTCAACTCCATTTCCCTTTCAATGAACAAGGCTACCCCCGTCGGCACGCTTGGTCTGTTGGTGGATAACAGCCACCCTGCACTTGCAAAGTTTCCGTCCGAAACCTATTCTACAGCTCAGTGGTACGACATTGTTTCCGCTTCGAGAGTGGCAATCCTCGACGGCACGGGCATTGAGCCTATTGTGCGTACCATTGATAACTGCCAGCGCAACCACAATCTTGGCACTGTTTTCGAGGTTAAGACAGGCGGCGGAAGCCTGCTGGTATGTACCGCAAATATAGATACCGAAACAAATTCTCTGCCTTGCAGACAGCTTATGGAAAGTCTTTGTGATTATGTTGCTTCCGATGCTTTCAAGCCCGAGCAGACCGTGGAAACCACGGCTCTTGACGCTGTTTTTGCTTAACAAGTTGACTTTTTGCATAAAAAATTATCGTTATTTTTGTAACAAACCTATATCGGCTTTGTCCGAAAACGATTAAATTTGTTTAATATTACGGTTGTTTTAAAGTGCAAAATAAGGTATAATTATTTCTATATGTATGATGAAATCAAAATACAAGATTGGAGAAGATGAAGATTATGATGCCTGTTATCAGCAAGGAAGCTTTCAAGGAAAAGCTTGTCAACGAACTCCAGGTTGAGTTCAACGTTGCTCCTAACGAAGCTTCCGACAACCAGTACTATAAGGCGCTTTCCGCAGTAGTTGTTGAAATACTCCGTGAAAGACGTCGTAAGGCTCGTGCAAAGACACAGTCTGCGGGTCAGAAGGAAATCTATTACCTTTCTATGGAATTCCTTATGGGACGTTCCCTCAAGACAAGCCTTTTCAACCTTCAGATTAACGATATTGCCGAAGAAACACTTTCCGAACTCGGTGTAAATATCGACAGAATTTACGAATATGAACCAGACGCTGGTCTCGGCAACGGCGGTCTCGGCCGTCTTGCTGCTTGTTACCTTGATGGTCTTGCTACAGACGGTTACCCTGCAATGGGTTACTCCATCTGCTACGAATACGGTATCTTCAAGCAGAAGATTGAAGAAGGCTGGCAGACAGAGCTCCCTGACAACTGGCTCCCAGGCGGCGAAACATGGCTTGTTCCTAAGACTGACAAGACTATCGACGTTCACTTTGAGGGCGAACTGACAGAATACTGGGATGACAAGTATCACCACATTTCCTATACAAACTACAACACAGTTCAGGCTGTACCTTACGATATGTACGTTCCCGGCTACGGCAACGATTCCGTTTCCGTGCTCCGTCTGTGGCAGGCAAAGGCACCTTCCTTTGACATGGCTATGTTCAATCAGGGTGACTACGCTAAGGCTCTCAGCCAGAACACTGTTGCTCAGGCTATTTCCAAGGTTCTCTACCCTAATGATAACCACCTCGAAGGTAAGAGCCTCCGTCTCCGTCAGCAGTACTTCATGTGTGCAGCTTCCGTTGGTGACATCGTTGACCGTCACATGAGAGTTTACGGCACACTCGACAACCTCCACGAAAAGGTTGCTATCCACATCAACGATACTCACCCTACACTCGCTATCCCTGAGCTTATGCGTATCCTCCTCGATGACTGCGGATACAGCTGGAGCAAGGCTTGGCACATCGTTACAAACACATTTGCTTACACAAACCACACTGTTCTTGCTGAAGCACTTGAAAAGTGGGATGTTAACCTCGTTAAGCAGATTGTTCCGAGAATTTTCTCCATCATCGTTGAAATCAATAACCGTTACTGCGCTGATCTTATGGAACGTCTTGGCGACAGCGCTAAGGTTACAAGAATGTCCATCATCCAGAACAACCAGATTCACATGGCTCTGCTCTGCGTATGCGCTTCACACAGCGTAAACGGCGTATCCAAGCTCCACTCCGATATCATCAAGAAGGACGTTTTCGCCAACGAATACGCTGATACACCATACAAGTTCAAGAATGTTACAAACGGTATCGCTTACAGAAGATGGCTTCTCCAGGCTAACCCGGGCCTTACAAAGCTTCTTGAGGATACAATTGGTGACGGCTTCAAGAAGAATGCTGCTGAGCTTATCAACCTCAACAAGTTTGAAAATGACGAAGCTGTTATCAAGCAGCTTGCTGAAATCAAGAAGGCCAACAAGGAGCGTTTTGCAAAGTATATCAAGACAAATTTCGGCACAACACTCAACACAGACTCTATCTTTGACGTTCAGGTTAAGCGTCTCCACGAATACAAGAGACAGCACCTCAATGCTTTGAACATCATCGCTGAGTACAACTATCTCCTCGAACATCCGGATGCAGACTTCGTACCTAAGACATATATCTTCGCTGCAAAGGCTGCTCCTGGTTACTACCTTGCTAAGCAGATTATCAAGATGATCTGGGCTCTCGGTGAAGAAATCAGAAAGAATCCTAAGATCAGCGAAAAGCTTCAGGTTTACTTCGTTGAAAACTACTGCGTAAGCCTTTCTGAGCTTATCATGCCTGCTTCCGAAGTTTCTGAACAGATTTCCCTCGCAGGTAAGGAAGCTTCAGGTACAGGTAACATGAAGTTCATGCTCAATGGTGCTCTTACACTTGGTACACTCGACGGCGCTAACGTTGAAATCAAGGAGCAGGTTGGTATCGACAACATCTTCATCTTCGGTATGAATGCTGATGAAGTTCTTGCTAAGCAGGCACAGGGCTACCGTCCTGAGGACTACTGCAACAACAACGACGTTATCAACAAGGCAATCAACAGAATGTACCACGGCATCAATGGCTGTACATTTGAAGAGGTTGCTAACTCCCTCAAGTTCAAGGATCCATACATGGTTCTCGCTGACTTCGACGCATATCAGTGTGCACAGCAGTATGTTTCCGAGTGCTATAAGGATGTTACAAAGTGGAACAAGATGTCCCTTCACAACATCGCAGGCGCAGGTATCTTCTCTGCAGACCGTTCTGTTGAGGACTACGCTCGCGACATCTGGAAGCTCAAGTAATAAAATTCAAACGGTATCCGAATTTTTCGGGTACCGTTTTTGCTTAAACGTTTTGTACTTAAAAATTACAAAATAATGCTACAATATTTTGTTGACTGAACCGGTTAAATGTTTTATAATTTTTTCAAACTCATTATGAAAGGTTACGATAAAATGTATAAGATAAAAAAAATAATCGCTCTTGCGGCGGCACTGTCAATGACAGCGACAGCTTTTTCAGGCTGTGCAGAAAAAGAAGGTGGAAGTGTGGCTGAAACAAGCATATCATCTGCCGATAACACAGTTGTAACGACAGTGGAAACTGAAGCAAAGGAAGAACTGAAGGTTATTTATGACGAAATCAAAACGGAATTCGGTACAGTGGACCTTTCCGATTATCCGCTGACTCCAAGCGAAGTGCCTGTCGATTATGAGTCTGTCTATGAGGCTGAAAATGCCGAAATGGTCGGTTCTGCTGCAGCATACGCAATTGACGGTGCTTCAGGCGGTTCTGCGGTAAACGGTGTCAATAACGGTAATAGTGACAGCCTTATATTTACTGTAAATGCCGAATATACAGGCTTCTATGATATGAATTTCATCTGTAAGTCCAGTGATGATGCAAAGCGTGAGAACAATATTCACCTTGACGGTGAAGAAATCGGAAAAATTGTCTGCACCAACAACGGAGTTTTCGGTGACAGCTACCTTAAAAATGTCTACCTCACAGCAGGAGAACATAAGGTTGCAATTGTTCCGTCATGGGGCTATACAGATTATGACTGCCTGAAACTTACTGCAAATACTTCAATTACTGCTGATACATATAATGTTACAGCGCCGCTTTCCAATCCTGATGCTGATGACCATACACAGCGTCTTTACAAGTTTCTCTGCGATATCTACGGAAAGTACAGCCTTACAGGACAGTATGCGGATGAAGGTCGTCTTTCTACCGAATTTAAACGTATCCATAAGCAGACAGGCGGACATTTTGCAGTGCTTGGTATGGACATGATGAACTACAATTCTGGTTCGGTTGCCCATGGAAGCACTTCTCAGACTATTGAGTACGCATATGATTTCTACACAAACGGCGGCGGTATTGTAACTCTTTGCTGGCACTGGCATTCTCCCGTTGAATATCAGGTCAATGATGAGGATAATCCGTGGTACAGGTCTTTCTACAAGGAAGCTTCAACACTTGACCTTGACAAGATTATGAATGGCGAGGACGAAAAAGGCTATGAGCTTCTTATGCAGGATATAGACCTCATTTCCGAACAGCTGGCAAGACTCCGTGACGCAGGCGTACCTGTTCTGTGGAGACCTCTCCACGAGGCTTCAGGCGGCTGGTTCTGGTGGGGCAACTGTGAAGCAGAAAGCTACATCAAGCTCTGGAATGTTATGTATGACAAGATGACAAACGAGCATGGCCTGACAAATCTTATCTGGGTATGGAATGCTCAGGACCCTGAATGGTATCCGGGAGATGAAACAGTAGATATCATTTCCACTGATATTTACGCAGGAAATCTTGTTGATTCAAGCTTCAGCGGAAGTTTTGCACAGCTTGCAGAGATTCCGAATGAAAACAAGCTTGTTGCTCTTTCTGAAAACGGTTGTGTAATGGACCCTGACAAGGTTATGGATACAAACAGCCGCTGGCTTTACTGGGGAACATGGAGCGACCCGTTTACTCTGAAAAACAAAATGCTCAATGACGAATATACTTCATTTGATACCCTTGATAAGGCATATCAGAGCGACAGAACCCTTACACTTGAGGAACTTCCTGATCTGAAAAATTACCCGCTTGAATAAATATATGATGCACATCTGCATAATGTAGATGTGCATTTTGTTTAATAGGCTAAAATAAATTGTTTAAATTGACAAAAATATTTAAAAGTTATTGATATTATTAAGGATATATTGTATAATAGTTGTGTCAATTTAAGCATTGTTAATACTTTATTAAAATTACATACAGGGGTATAATATGAAAGATGAGAATAAACGCATAAAAACATTAAAAATATTGTTGTATTCAGGTGTAGCTTTACTCTTTCTGGTAGCAGTGGCAGCCGCTTTCCTTGAAACTTTTGAAAGTGTTGTAATAACTCTTGCTGTACTGTTTGCTGCAGGAATGGTTATGATGATAAGAAATGTTTTCATAGTTTTTGATAATAAGTTCAGAAGCATAGAGGAGATTGTTGACAGAATATCCGGATATGCTGAGGTGAAATACAATAAGAATGATGAGACAGCATATGTTTCTGCAAAGTTTTCAGCTATTACAGGCATTGATGTTGCAAGCGAAATCATTGATGATGTTGATTACAAGAGAATCATGACTGAACTTGTTTCAAGTCCGTCTGATGCAGGTTCTGATATCTATATGTCAGCACGTCCGGAAAGCTGGGTGCGTGTATCGACGTTTGAGAATGAATATTATGAATTCACATTGATTTCTGATGTTTCAGAGTATGTTTCCTGCCGTAACATCATAAAGAGTCTGAAATATTACGACAGCGATACAGGTATGCTCTGCCGTGATGCATTTATTGCAAAGGTGCGTTCTGTGACGGAAACAAACAGGGGCGAAATCGGTCTTATAAGTATTCTTATCAGCGGTCTTGACAAGGTTTCTTCATTCAAGGGTACCGCTGCGGCAGATAAGGTTATCGGAAAGGTAACATCAGTTCTGAAGAGATTTGAAAATCCGCACAATGCCTTTGCGGGAAGAACTTCAACAAATGAAATGTGCCTGCTTCTGACAGATACATATGACGAAGGCTGTAAAAAATACGCAAATAAGCTTTACAAGAGCCTTACAGAAGCGTTTGCGATGATGGATAATAATGAGTATATCCATATTTACTGCGGATACGCACTTTTCAATGACCGTGAATCAGATGCGGGAACAATGATTTCTGCTGCGGATTATGCAGCTTTCGAAGCTAAATCTTCAGGTGCAGCTGTTCCGGTAAAATTTGACCAGGCAAATTATGTTATCCGTGCGCATGACTTTGAAAAGATTCAGGTGTTCAATGCAGTAATATCTGAAAATAAGATTGATTATCATTTCCAGCCTGTTGTTGATGCAAATACAGGCGAAATATTCGGTTATGAAGCTCTTATGCGTCCACAGGAAATCAACGGCATAAGACTTAACCCGACAGAGACAATAAAGATTGCTAAGGAACAGAATATGACAGATAAGATTGAACATCTTACAATGTACAATACTCTGAAATTCCTTTCAGCAAATCAGGAACTTTTTAAGGGCAAACGACTGTTTATAAATACAATACCGAACTGCTTTATCACAGATGATGAGTATGGAGCTTTGTACAATGAATTCGGCAGTGTATTCGACAGAATAATTATTGAAATAACAGAGGGAAGTCAGATTACTCCTGAAAGCATCAATACAATGAGAAACAGATACAGCAGTAAGCATGCTCTTTTTGCGCTGGACGATTACGGTACAGGATATGCAAACGAATCGACGCTTCTTTCCATTCAGCCTGACTTTATTAAGATTGACCGTTCACTGATTTCTGAAATCGAAAAAGACCCGCAGAAGCGACACCTTGTTGCAAATATGATTAATTTTGCAAAAATTCATGGTATAAAAACCCTTAGCGAAGGCGTAGAAACAAAGGGCGAGCTTGAAACGGTAATTACCCTTGGAATTGATTATATCCAGGGCTACTATACAGGCAGACCGAATCCTATTGTTCTTCCGGATATTGCTGCTGATATCAGGAACGAAATTCTTGATATCAACCTTAATAATGTAGGATATAAGAAAAAAGTCTACAGAATTGAAAATAGTGAAACTATAGACGTTGAATCACTTGCAGTTCAGGGTTATACCGATATAATTATTTGCAGCAATGAGGTAGCCTTTAAGGGTAATCTTACACGTTCGGTAAATATGAGAATTGCTTGTGAAGATGAATACATCGGAAAAATCAGTATGACTGATGTGAATATTTTCGGTCTTGAGGGTCCTGTTCTTACATTGGGTAAAAATTGTGACGTTGTCCTTGAAATCAGCGGAAACAATATATTCAGCTATGAGGGCATAAGAGTTCCGGAAAGCAGTAAATTCACATTGAAGGGCGACGGAACTCTGAAGCTTGATGTAAGCAGTGATGATGGTATTGTTCTTGGAGGCAATTACTTCCAGGATTACGGAGAAATCCATCTTGAACATTCAGGAAAACTCGATATTTATGTTGAAACTACGAATATCGTTGCAATCGGCGGTAGCATAGGCGGAGAAAATTCGGTTGTTGAGGTTGTTTCAGGAACTGTAACTTCAGAGCTTCGAGGAGTAAATATTGTTGCAATGGGTTCAGTTTCAGGCGCATCAAATGTCAGTGTCAAGGGCGGAAATGTTTCGATAGACGGTGCAGGAAGAAATGTTATTGGTATCGGTTCAATGAACGGAAAGGTATCTGTTGAGTGTGCAACTGATATTACGATTGCCTGCGCAGGCGACAGATGCTGTGCAATAGGAACACTTGACGGCGGCAGTGGTTCAGTTTCCCTCCGTGATGGAAAATATGAGCTTTCTGCAAATGCTAAGAACGCATCAGTAATCGGAGGCGTCGGAGGTAAGGTGGACGTTGAAATCATCAGCGGTGAGTATGTTCTCAGCTGCGAAGGCAATGACGTAACCGGTATCGGTGACAGAATGGGCTCAGGAAACATTGAAATTATTAATGCCGGAATGAAGCTCCACACTGCTGCATCTGCTGAACTCGGTATTGGAACAAATGGCGGTAAGGCAGTTGTTTCGGAAATAGATATCATTTATGACGGAAGAGGAAAAATCAACGCAACAACACCTGACGGAGAAGCACTTGAAATTGTAAGCGTTGGTGAAAATCTTTCGGAGATTCACAGACATGTAGTATAAAAATAAAACCACTTTCATAACAATGAAAGTGGTTTTTTGTTGTTCTTATTTTGGAAATGTCAGCATATAATAATCAAAAAGGAGTGCTGATTATGAATGAAGTTAACAAGAAAACTGCGGTACACAATATTATCCTTGAAGGAAGAAGAAAGTTGTCTGTATCCGGAGTTACAGATGTGGACAAATTTGATGAGAGCACGGTGATGCTTTACACGTCAATGGGTGAGCTGACAGTGTGCGGAACTGATTTGCACGTCAACGACCTTTCCGTGGAAAACGGTGAGATGAATATTGAAGGTGAAATCAGAAGTATTGTTTACGGTGACCCTGACAGACATTCGCCGTTAACGTTTTTGGGTAAGATTTTCCGATGAGGTGAGATTTTGCAGTTAGAAACTTTTTTCTCTGTTTCACAGCAGGTAAGCCAGTTCCTGATGGCAGTAGTTCTTGGCGCAGCAATGGGAATTGTATATGACTGCTTCAGGGCACTTAGAATAATTTTTCCTCCTGCTGCAGGGAACGGTGCGGTGCTGGTACAGGATATAATTTTCTGGCTGATTTACGGATTGTTTTTTTTCTGTTACTCCACGTTTTTTGTAAGGGGAGAAATCAGATTTTTTGTTTTTCTCGGGTCAATTCTGGGATTTGTGCTGTATATTCTGACAATAGGAAATATCATTACAGGCGTGCTGAGATGCGTTTTCGGTGCGTTTTATAAGGGTTTACGAAAAGTATATTCCGGCATAATTGAACCGATTGTAAATTTATCAAGAAATATTTGTCAAAAAGCCGGTTGCGTTTTTGTGGGAAGTCATGAAAATGTTGAAAACAAAGGGATAAGTGGAAAAAACCACTTGAAAAATGTGTGTCGCTTGGTGTATAATAAAAAAGCTAAATTGGGTTCGTCTATGCTGAAAAAGAAATAGGAGGTGACCGCGTTGAACGAGGCAGATGTTCATAATTCCAAAAAAAACAGCAAAAGCGGTTACACTCTGAAAAAGAAAAAGCAGAGAAATCCCTTTATGAAGTTTATTATTACAGTAACAAGCATGGTTTTCGTGGTAGCGTGCTTGTTGGAAATAGTGCGCACGCAGGCGGATATTGCTGAGAAGAAGCAGGAGCTGAATGTCCTTGTGGAAGAGGCAGAGCTGCTTGAAGATGCCAATGATGAATATTTGAGCATTCTTTCTGAGGATGACGAGCGTGAATTTATGGAACGTTATGCTGTTGAGGTGCTGGGTTACGCTTATCCTAACGAAAGACGTTTCTATGATACCACAGGAAATTAATATGGCTTTGTCCCTTAGGGGTCAGATAAATTATCAAACGAGAGGAATAAAAAGTTTTTTATGCAGTTGGATGTAGGAAAGATTTATGAGGGTAAGGTTACCGGTATTACAAAGTTCGGTGCATTTGTTGAGCTTGAACCGGGAACAACAGGAATGGTACATATCAGTGAGGTTGCGAATACTTTCGTAAACGAAATTAAGGACCATCTCACAGAAGGCCAGACGGTAAAGGTAAAGGTGCTGACAGTAGGAGAGGACGGAAAGATTTCCTTGTCCATCAAGAAGGCTGTTGATAATCCTCCGCCACGTAAGGATTTCAAAAGGAACAATAACGGTAACGGCGGTAATGGCGGCAGACGCTTTGACAAGGAAAATGCAAAGCCGCAGCAGGAAAAAGCTCCGATGACTCCCGAAGCTGCTTTTGAGGACATGCTCAACAAGTTCAAGCAGAGCTCCGACGAGCGTATGGGCGACCTGAAGAAGGTGCTTGACAACAAGCGCAGAAGCCCTTCAAGAAGAAAGTAATAGATATATGTAGCAAGGGACTATTCGTAGTCCCTTGTTTTTATGATAACGCAGTAATATCCTCAATTGAAAGCATAGGTTGAACAGCCTTGTTGATTGCGTATGCGATAAGACGTGCCGAACGCTCGATGAGCTTGTCAACGTCACGGGGGGTAACCATCATATTTGGCAGATGCTTGTCGGGCGGGTTGCCTGTGATGCTCTCTACAATGGTATGCATATCGACAACCGTCGGTACTCCGATTGCAATTACGGGTATGCCAAGCGTCGTTTCCGACAGTTCTTTTCGTCTGTTTTGAACGCCTGACCCTGGGGAAATTCCCGTATCAGTCAGCTGAATTGTTGTTCCTAAGCGAGATACATCGGAGCAGGCGAGAGCGTCAATTACGATTACACAGTCAGGTTTGATTTCCTGACATAATGTGCGGACAATTTCCGCAACCTCAATACCGGTTTGTCCAAGTACTCCTGGGGCAATTGCGGAAACACGGTTAAGCTTCCGCAGGTCGTGTCCTGCGGGAAGTGCATCGTGAAGATGACGGGTTGCGATAACCTGCGAAATAACGAGAGGACCCAGGGCATCGGGGGTTATGTCAGAGTTGCCAAGTCCAACAATAAGTGCAGTTTTTCGGTCGGAACCTTTAAGGGAAATTATTTCGGCTGAGATATTTGCAACCTGTTCGTCAAAGTCTTCGGGACTTGCGGAAAGACGGTCAGTTTCAACAGTGATGTAGCGTCCTTTGTTTTTTCCAATACGCAGTCCAGCTATGGAATCTGTTACGATAATTTCAGTGATGGAACATGCAGAACTTTTGCGGAGTTTGCGGCGGATCCCCTTGGGAAGGCTTTTTGCATCCTCATCTACCATTTCAATGGCGAGGTCGGTACGAATTGACATAATTCTATAATCCTTTCAGAAATTTTCGGCAAAATGACTAAAAAATACAATAAAAATTTTCACTGTTTTTTGAAGTTGCCTATTGAAAATGACAGCGAAAAATGTTAATATTATATTTAGGCTTTTGCAGGTAACTGTGCGCGGTTAAGGCAGTCGTGCTGTCAAATCCTTAACGGTACCTGATAACTACAAGGTGGGTCATTACACCTCCGACAGGACATTCCGTGTCACGTCCTGCGATGGTTATGCCGATTTTATGTTATTATGACCGTAAAAAATCAAATTATTTAAGGAGAGAAACACTATGCCAAATATTAAATCCGCTAAGAAGAGAGTAAAGGTTATCGCTACTAAGACAATGCAGAACAAGGCTAGAAAGTCCAACCTCAAGACTGTTCTCAAGAATGCTGATCTCGCTTGCGCTAACAAGGCTGACAATTCCGAAGAAGCAATCAGACTTGCTATGAAGAAGGTTGACCAGGCTGCTGCTAAGAACCTCATTCACAAGAATGCTGCTGCAAGAAAGAAGTCTCAGCTTGCTAAGAAGCTCAATGCTGCTAAGGCTTAATAGTAATGATATTTATGGCTGTCAAGGGTAACCTTCGGCAGCCTTTTTATTTTTAAATGGTATTGTAATTTTTTGCGTGATGTGCTATAATGAAGGGTAGATTGTTAACGGAGGACTTCGCTTTGTATAGATTGTTAAAATGTATATTTGCTGCTGTAATTGCAATGACAATGCTTTGCGGATGTACAGAGATTGCAGAAGAAATACCGTTGCCGAACACAGAAACTACTGCGCCTGAGGCACAGCCTTATCCGGTTCAGGCAGGCTCCCTTCTGTTTGAGCAGGCACCTGAAACAGTAGGCTCGCTTTCACCTGCAGTTACGGAAATAATCTGTGAGCTTGGCTATGGAAATAAAATTATCGGCATAAGCAGTTATTGTAATTATCCTGAAAACATAAGCAGTAAAAATAAACTTGGTTCAGCCGCAAACCCTGATGTTGATGCAATTATCGCAGCTGCACCTGAGCTGCTGATTTCAATGAGCCCGATTGCCAAAAAGGACATTACCGCTATCGAGGCAGCCGGAACACGGGTCTGGATTATTGCGCCGCCTTCAACTGCGGAGGAAATGTACAACTGCTATTACGATATTGCAGCAGTATTCGGCGGCAGTATTGATTGTGCAGATGTTGCAGAAAATGCAGTTGAACCGCTAAAAAAAGCTTTTGCTGACGCAAATGGCGCTATTGACAGCTATGTGTATGTCATGTCGCCTGACCTGGCGGTGGCTTCTGATGCTACATTTGCAGGAAATTTCTTTTCTCACTTCGGTACAAATGCCGCAGGTGATACGGAGGAACTTTCTTTAAGCACGGAAAAACTGATTGAGCTTGACCCCGAATGGCTTATATTTCCCGATTATATGAGCAAATATGAGCTGTCGGAGGAAACTGCGGTTCTTTCAGCTGTAAAAAACAACAGAATAATTTACCTTGATGAAAATCTGATGGAAAGAATTGAACGTCCTACTTCAAGACTGGAAACGGCGGTTTTTGACGTTCTGAGTCAGATTGAGGCAATCGAAAATGAAGTGACGGCATCGGACAGCGAAAGTGAAGTGACAGCAGAGTCAGATACAGAGGAAGAATAGCGTAAAGCACAGAAATTTCGCTATTGACAAGGTTTGAAATATACTATATAATAAGATTTTAGAATGAACGAAAGGATTGGATTGAAATGGCTGCAAAAAAGGTTAGAATGTCTGCTGAAGGTCTGAAGAAACTGGAGGCTGAGCTTGATTATCTCGTTACCGTAAGACGTGCTGAGGTTGCTCAGAAACTTAAGGAAGCAAGAGCTTTCGGTGACCTTTCCGAAAACGCTGAATACGATGAAGCTAAGAACGAGCAGGGTATCCTTGAAGCAAAAATTCAGGAAATGGAGCTCACTATTGCTAATGCTATTGTTGTTGATGAGTCTGAGCTTTCAAACGATGAGGTTGGCGTTGGTTCAATCGTTAAAATCAAGGACCTTGAACTTGATGAAGTAATGGAACTTCAGATTGTTGGTTCTACAGAAGCTGACCCTGAAAATGACAAGATTTCCGACGACTCACCAATCGGTATCGCTGTTATGAAGAAGAAGGTCGGCGATGTGGTTGAAGTTGAAGCACCTATCGGTATCATCAAGATGGAAATTCTTGAAATCAGAATATAATCATAATTAACATATAAATCGAAAGGATTGTAAAGAGATGTCCGAAGAAATCCAGAACAATGTTGTTCCTGAGGAAGAACAGACCGAGCAGGATGTGCATATCCTGAAGAAAATCCGTATTGAAAAGCTTGACGAAATGAAGGAAAGCGGTAAGAATCCGTTTGAAATCACTAAGTTTGACGTTACTATCTGCAACGCTGAACTTCGTAAGGCTTACGAAGAATCCGAGGCTAAGGCTATTGCTGAAGCAAACGGCGACGACGAAAAGCTCAAGGAACTTCTCGAAGCTGCTAAAATCAATGTTAGAATCGCAGGACGTGTTATGTCCTGGAGAGATATGGGTAAGGCAAACTTTATCGACGTTCGTGACGGCAGCGACCGTATGCAGGTTTATGTAAGAATGAACGATATCGGTGCTGACGAATTCGCTGATTTCAAGAAGTGGGATATCGGCGATATCGTTGGTGTTGAGGGCTTTGTTTTCCGTACAAGAAAGGGCGAAATTTCCGTTCACGCACAGAAAATCACTCTCCTTTCCAAGTCCCTTCTCCCTCTCCCTGAAAAGTGGCACGGCCTTAAGGACCAGGATATGCGTTACCGTCAGAGATACGTTGACCTTATCGTTAACCCTGACGTTGCTGACACATTCAGAAAGCGTTCCAAGATTATTTCTACAATCAGACGCTTCCTTGATGAGCAGAACTTCATCGAGGTTGAAACACCGATGCTTGTTGCTAACGCAGGCGGTGCTTCCGCAAGACCTTTCGAAACACATTACAACGCTCTCAACGAGGATGTAAGACTCCGTATTTCCCTTGAACTCTACCTCAAGCGTCTTATCGTAGGCGGTCTTGAAAGAGTTTACGAAATCGGCCGTGTATTCAGAAATGAAGGTGTTGACACACGTCATAACCCTGAGTTCACACTTATGGAGCTTTATCAGGCTTACACCGACTACTACGGTATGATGGATTTGACCGAGAATATGTTCCGCCACCTTGCTACAGAGGTTTGCGGTACAACAACAATTCCTTACGGCGAGCATATGATTGACCTGGGCAAGCCTTTCGAGCGTCTTACAATGATTGAAGCTGTAAAGAAATATTCAGGTGTTGACTTTGCCGAGGTTAAGGATACTGCCGAGGCTAAGAAGCTTGCTAAGGAACACCATATTGAATTCGAGGACAGACATGAGCGTGGCGATATTCTCAACCTGTTCTTTGAGGAATTCGTTGAAAAGCACCTTATCCAGCCTACATTCATTATGGACCACCCTGTTGAGATTTCTCCGCTTACAAAGAGAAAGCCTGAAAACCCTGACTATGTTGAACGTTTCGAGCTGTTCATCAACGGTTGGGAAATGTGTAACGCTTATTCCGAGCTTAATGACCCAATCGACCAGAGAGAACGTTTCATTGCTCAGGAAGAGCTGCTCAAGAAGGGTGACGAAGAAGCAAACAGAATCGATGAGGACTTCCTCCGTGCACTTGAAATCGGTATGCCTCCGACGGGTGGTATCGGCTACGGCATCGACAGACTTGTTATGCTGCTGACAAATTCACCTGCTATCAGAGATGTTCTGTTGTTCCCTACAATGAAGAGTCTTGATATGTAAGAATAATATTGAGGTAAAATAAAAATGGGGACGGTTCACCGATTCGGTGTAACCGTCCGTGTTGTATACTGTTATCGAAAGGAATTTACTTCAATGGCTGAAAAAGAAAAGAATGAGCAGGCTGAGTCTGCTGAAAATAACGAGAAGAAAAAGGGCAAATCCTTTTTGCAGACCTACCGTGAGGTAAACGAGAAGGCACGTGCCGAGGAGCTGAAGCGTGAGAGCGAGGCTGAGGCGGCAAGGGCTGAGCGTGAGCGTCAGGCTCGTGCGGCATACAATGAAAGGCTCCGTCAGGAAAGACTGGAATTGATGAAGCTGAAGCAGGGAATTATCTCTGAAGCTGATATTCCCAAGGAAGAGGTTGTGCAGAAGGAATATTCCATCTGGGAGAAAATCAGCAACTTTTTCTATCACAATAAAATTTACGTAATTGCAGGTGCGGCAATTGCAGCAATTGCAATTTTCCTGATTTATGACCTTGTAACAACTGTAAAACCCGATGTTGCGGTGCTGTTTATTGCTGATGACCCGCAGATGCAGTTCCTTGCTGAAGATATGGAAGATGTTTTGGCTAAGTATGCGAAGGATTACAATGGCGACGGGAAAATTCAGATCCGTGTAAGCTATACTCCTGCAGCACCTGATCTGGACCAGATGTCTTCTATGTATTATCATGGCGGAGACCAGGTGAAGCTTTCAGCTGAATTCATGGGCAGCGATACGATTATGGTAATCGGTGATTATACTTCTTTCGGAGTAATCGGAATTGAGCCGGAGGATACCGTGCTTGCTGACCTGAGCGAATACTTCCCTGATGATGAAAATATCTCGGAAATAGGTTATAAGCTCAGTGCCACAAGCATGAAGGATGATATTGGATACGAGGGACTGTCTGATGAATTGTATGTCGGATTCAGATATCCTTTTGCACCGGGACTTGGAGGCAGTGACAGAATTGAAAAGAATTTTGAGAATGCAATTGAGTTGTGGACAAATTATATCAATGGCAATATGATTGACCCTGATGCAGAAAGTTACAGAAAATAAGGAGAGATTTTATGGCAAGGTTTCGTTTTATGATGGACATTGAGCCGGAGACTATACCGAATCTTGATGATAAACACAAGCGCGACTGTGTTGACGTGTTGAATTCAATTATCAACTCCGCATTTAAATACACAATGATTTTTTCTTTGGGGTGCCTTGCTTTCTTTGCTATTTATTCAATTTTTAGTGTAACTTATTGTATGCGTATGGGCAAAATGCTTCCACAGCTTCCGTTTGTGATTCCGTTTATTGCAGTTGCAATTTTCCTGCTGAATTTTGTTGCGGGAACTATGAATAAGCAGGCACTTATTGTTGAAGTTCTGCTTTGTACAGCAATGTTGTTTACAGTGATGATAAGTATGCCATGTGTGTGGATTATGCCTTTTGCTTTTTACGGAGTTATTGCAAATCTGAAACTTCTGACGCTTATTCCGCTTCACAAGGCTATTTCAGAGCAACCCGGATATCCTGATTTTACTCCGCTTCCTACTAAGGAAGAGGTTGCGGAAAGTATGCAGAAATAACAAATAAAACCGTACTGAATTTTTTTTCGGTACGGTTATCTTTTTCTTTTTGTTTTCGGTTGGTAACGGTCTTTAAGCTTGTGAGGGTAATTGACATTTCTGGCAATTTCCAGCATTTCACGTCGGAACTGTGCACGACGTTGTTCACGTGCACGAACCTTATTGGCACAGTGAAGAATATGTCTTACAATTCGTTCGCCGTGCGTATAAAAATCTGTAATTTCGAGACTGTCAACGTTTTTTCCGCCGTTTGTGTCATACCACCAGCGGTCGAAGTTGATTCCTTCATCGGCCTTTGTATATCCAAGCCAGCTTGAATCTTCGTTGAAATAACGGGCAGGGGCAGTTAAGGTAATATGGTTTCGTATGCATTCCGCATTTTCAACCTCAGAGAGTTTTATAACCCACATTTTTTTGTAATGAACCCATTTCCAGTCACGGAATACCGTGCGGCAGTGCTGCGAAACAACCATTACCGAATCTGCAATGTGTATGTAGGTGTGTTCACGGTGAGCACGGATAAGAATATCTTCAAGTACAGAACCTATCAGGCATACAATAAAACCGTATGCAATTGCCGCATAAGCAAGGTAAATGATTGTTCTGTACATTTGCTGCGGAAGAGCCGTACCGAGTTTGATAACAAAAATCAGCACAACGATAAGCAGTGAAATAAGTATACTTAAAGCGGGCAATGCAGCCAGAAAAATACGTCTGTTATATTTTGCGGCAAGACGTTTTTCGTTGATCCTTATCATTTTATGCAATTGCCGCACCTCCGTTATCAGGCAGTTTCCGTCTGCAGGACAGGAATCTTTCCGTTTTTCTTTTCACGTACTTCCTTTATGTAGTCACGGTACTTTTTCAAATCACCTTTATATATCAGTTCAGCACCCTTTACGCTGCGGAAATCCTCAGGTTCAACAAGTGACGGGTGTTTTTTCATGTCGTTCACAATTCCCGATTTACCAAGCATAAAACCGACCCATACTGAACATACGAATTTGTTGTTTCGCATTTTGTAAGGGATATGAAGTGCCATCGGAAGAAGTGCTCCGAGGTCGTAAGAATATTTTTCGCGGTTAAGCACAAAATGTCTTATCAGGGTGTGATAACGTTCAATCTGTTCATCAGTAACCGGAATACGGTAAACCTCGCTTGGGATAGTCTTACAGGCACCGAAAACCTCAGTGAAGATATCTTCGTGGTTGAAATTGGCAGGCAGCGGACGTTCCTTATGGTCACGGCAGAAGCTGTACATATCTGTAAGCATCTCATTGGAAGCGATGGACGCATGGGTGTACTGTTTACCTGTTGCAAGACCGATTACTCTGGAAAATATTGTACCTGTACGGGTAAGTACAAGATAAATATATTGTTTATTCATAATGTTAAGCTCCAAATGTTTATTTATAATAATTATAGCATTTTTCGAGCAGTTTGTACAGTCGCTTTTTATTATATTTTATACAAAAAAAGCAGCTGCGTTTTAATATATTTCATAAGATAAAAAATTACTATTGCAAAACAAGTAATTTTTTAGTATAATAAAAGATGGTTTAGTATTTTTGAAATAAGGAGGTCTGTGCGTGGTAAATAAGGATAAAATCAGCAGGGTGCTGGTTTACGATTCAAACGGCAAGTTGCTTATTTCTACAAAGTCTGTATTTTTTCCAAAGGATTTTTTCAAGCTGAAGGGTAAAGAACTTGTAATGCTTAAGGGTTCTGATTTTCCGCTTATTTCCAAGGGAGAAAATGTTGAAATTATTTTTGAATATATTAACGGCAATCGTGTGAAATATGATACAACCATCGACTTGTGCACCGAATATCAGGTGAATTTCCATGCAGGTCAGGGCGAGGTTCTTGCAGAACGCCGCAGAAGCTTTAAGGTGTCCGTTGATTTCAACGGAATGTCACCATTCTATATCAGAGGCGAGGAGATGTATGCTTTTGATGACCCTGTTTTGCTTCATTTTGTAAATATTAATCTTGGCGGTGTATTTTTCAATTCAACATCTGAGTTTGAAGTTGGTGACCAGGTGATGCTGAATTTCCTTGATGGTGAAATGCAGCTGCTGGCTGAAATTCTCCGTGTTCAGAAAAATGATGAAGGCGAAATTGACGGTTACGGATGCAGATTTCTTGATGTAAATCAGTCTCAGGAGGAACGCCTGGCAAGATTTATTTTCGACTGTCAGGTTCTTGAAAGAGAACGCAGAAAAGCAAAAGAAAGTATTTTTTAAGTAAGGAAGCAGAGGGCATATGGCTACTGTAATTGTTGTTACAAATCAGAAAGGCGGCGTTGGTAAAACCACTACCTGCGCAGCGCTGACGGGTATTTTCAGAAGCAGAGACAAGAAAGTTCTTGCTATTGATATGGACCCTCAGGGTAACCTGTCCTTTTCTCTCGGAGCAGAGGACGAGGGATATACAATCCATGATGTTATGACAGGAAAATGCAGTATACGTGAGGCAATAAAAACGACTCATATCTGCGATGTCATTACATCAAATATTCTCCTTTCGGGAAGTGAGCTGGAGCTTGATTCTGACAGGAGAGAATTCATTCTCAAGAGAGCACTTGAAACGGTAAAAGATGATTATGACTATATAATTATCGACACACCTCCGGCGCTTTCGATTCTCACAATCAATGCATATACTGCCGCAAACGACCTGATTATCCCGATGACACCTGAAATCCTTTCACTTCAGGGTATTGCTCAGCTCAGGGAAACAATTCTTGCGGTTAAGAAATATTATAATAAAAATCTGAATATCAGAGGTATTCTTCTTACCAAATTCGTGCCAAGATATGCTCTTTCACACGAAGTAGAGGAAATGGTTCAGATTGTTGCAGATCAGCTTCAGACGCAGGTTCTTGATATAAAGATTGCGGTTTCCATTGCGGCGGCGGAAGCTCCTGCGCATCAGCAGGTGCTCACAAAGTATTCTCCTAACAGCCGTGCATCAAGGAATTACACCAAGCTTGCAGAGTATCTTTATCCCGAAATCATATCCGCAAAAAAGAAAAGATAAATCAGAAAGGAATCCTGAAAAATGGAGCATAAAAGCAATAAAACGGAAGCTGTTATGCGCCTGCTGACTGGGAAAAAGGTCGCTACAAATCCAAGTCTGGGCAGCAACCTCAAGGATGAGGAAACAGCGCCGAAAAATATAGAGCCAAAGGTTGTTGAACAGCCTGCTGTTGTTCAGCCTGAACCACAGCCGCAGGTAGTTGTACAGCCAGAGCCACAGCCGCAAGTTGTTGTACAGCCAGAGCCACAGCCGCAGGTAGTTGCACAGCCCGAGCCACAGCCGCAGGTAGTTGCACAGCCCGAGCCACAGCCGCAGGTAGTTGCACAGCCAGAGCCACAGCCACAGGCCGTTGTACAGCCCGAGCCTAAGCCACAGGTGGTTGTACAGCCTGAACCGCAGGTTGTTGTACAGCCAAGCGTTGTTGAGATAGACGTCACAGGTGAGCTTATTACAGAGCTTATGCCGCAGGTTTTACAGCGTTTCAACTGCTGTCAGTGTCCGATTTGCTACGCTGACGCCGTTACAGAGGCGGGTAACCGTGTGCCGACGATAAAGGTGAAAATCAACGGCAAGGAAGATATGAAGATGGTTGAAAAGATGAAGGACCAGCACCGTAAGGACGTTATGATGACGCTGGTACGTCTTGCGCTGGAGAGAAAACCGCTTCCTAAACATGATTGATGAAAAGGCGTTCCGTATTTTTCGGAACGCCTTTTTTAGTAGATACAAATATGAAAGAAAAAGCTATTCTTGATTTAACAGGCTGCAAGTATTATCGTGAGTTCCATGAAAGAATAAAAAAAGCTCTTGATTTTCCTGATTATTATGGGGCAAACTGGGATGCGTTCTGGGATTGTCTGACAGTTGATTGTTCAAAGCAATTTGTTACAGTATTGGGTGCAGGAACAGTAAATAAGGACTTAAAACCTGCTGTTGAAATGCTGATTAAACTTTTAGAAAAAAATAAGGAGAGAAAAAAAGTTCAATTACAACATCTTTCGATTATGAAATATTTTACTGATAAAACAACTTTATTCCTCAAATCCCTTGCAATTGTGGCAAAAAAGGTATATAATGTATGTATATGTCAATTTAGCAATTTAAAGCTTGTCAGCCCTAAAAATATATTGGAGGAATAAAAATGTTTTTTCAGAAGGACATAGAAACAATGCCAAGACAGAAACTTGAGGAGCTCCAGCTGGAGCGTCTGAAGTGGCTCGTAAAGTACTGTATGGACAATATCCCTTTCTACAACAAGCGTCTTACAGAAGCAGGTGTTACTGCCGATAAAATCAAGTGCCTTGAGGATATCCAGTATATCCCTTACACAACAAAGGCAGATATCCGCGACACATATCCGTTCGGTCTTTTCGGTACACCGCTGAAGGATATCGTACGTATTCACGCTTCTTCAGGTACAACAGGCAAGCCTACTGTTGTTGGTTACACAAAGAATGATATCGAAAACTGGTCCGACTGTATGGCTCGTCTTGTTACAGCGGCAGGTGCAACAAGCGACGATATCGTACATATCGCTTTCGGTTACGGCTTGTTCACAGGCGCTCTCGGTCTGCACTACGGACTTGAAAAAATCGGTGCAACCGTTGTTCCTACTTCAAGCGGCAACACTGAAAAGAACCTTATGCTTATGAAGGATTTCCAGACAACTGCTCTTGTTGCTACTCCTTCCTATGCTCAGTATATCGGCGAGCTTGCCAAGGAAATGGGTATCCTCGGTGACCTCAATCTCAGACTTGGTCTGTTCGGCTCTGAGGGCTGCACAGAGGAAATGCGTTCGCAGATTGAAAAGACACTTAACCTTTTCGCTACAGACAACTACGGTATGAGTGAACTTATGGGTCCCGGTGTATCCGGTGAATGTGAAGAACGTGACGGTATGCACATCAACGAGGACCACTTCCTTGCTGAGGTTATCAACTCCGAAACAGGCGAGGTGCTCCCTAAGGGCTCAACAGGTGAACTCGTTATCACAACACTCACCAAGGAAGGTATCCCTATGCTTCGTTACAGAACAAAGGATATCACTAAGATTAATTATGAAACATGTAAGTGTGGAAGAACATTTGCAAGAATGGATAAAATCAAGGGCAGAAGCGACGATATGCTCAAAATCCGCGGCGTAAACGTGTTCCCATCACAGATTGAGTCCGTACTCATGGGCTTTGAGGAGGTTGCTCCTCACTATCAGCTTGTTATCACAAGACAGAACTTCTCCGACCGTCTTGAAGTCAAGGTTGAGCTTTCCAACAACGCTCTGCTGGAAAACTTCGGTGACCTTGAAAATCTCCGCAACGGTATCCACCACAACCTCAAGACTGTGCTTGGTATTGATACAAAGGTTTCACTTGTTGAGTACAAGTCCCTTGAACGTTTCCAGGGCAAGGCAAAGAGAATTGTTGACCTCAGAAACGAAAATAAGTAAAATAAAAGCTGCTTTTGATTTGTTCAAAAGCAGCTTTGTTTATTTTAGTAATTCGTCCAATATTCTATAGAAGGATGTATACCGATTAGATTTCCATCCTTAGCAGCATCCATTTGCTCGTCCTCATCGAATATTTCAATCAATTCCTCATGTGGCACCTTGTATTTGTCAGGTATAGGGTCTTCTGACCACATTGCAGTATATACAGAATATGTATTTGGGTTAAAAGTAACGTAAAAATATCCCGGAAATTCAGAACCGAGATATTCGGAAAAGTCAAAAGTTTCATTTCCTATTTGAATATTCTCAAGTTCATATTGAGATTCATTTCCAAAAGAATATACTTCGCCGAAATCATAACCATCAATGCTCGCTAGGGTGAGAACACAAGCGGCAGCGGTATTTACTGCTTTAGCGTTGGAATTAGCTTCAGTAATATCATGAGGATTTACAAAATTATCATCGGCGATGTCTTCGATATTGTCGTTGACTTCTTCTAAAATAAGCTCTTCTAAGTAATAATCACCGAGAAGATAAAACCAGTTATTGATAAAGGTTTCCTCATCATAATCGGAGAATCCTTGTTGCTTCTTTGCTATCTTGTATGCGTTTGTGCCTTTAAAAGTAAAGTCTGAATCAAAGCCGCATATTATAGGCTCACCCTCGGCAATATCTCTCAAATCATATTCATATTCGTCTTCAAAGTTGCTGTCGTCTTTAATTAAGTCCTTGTCATCAGACCAATATGCTTTATCTGTTTCACCAGAATCATCAAGTTCGACATAATAATAACCGTTTCGTGCTTTTTCGTTAATGCATTGCTGAATAAAAAGATTAAGGTCCTTTTCTTCACCATTGAACTTTACCTTACCTGAAGGCGATTTAGCTTTGATTTTGCCGCTGAACTCAATATCATCAATTGACACATCGTTGGAATCACATATAACTGCATATGTTTCAGCAAGATAACCCACTGCCATGGAATTAAGATAGGCAGAATAAAATTTATACACAAGAAGCGTATCTTCGAGTGTAGCATTCAATGCTTTTTCCATGTCTTTTTTACTGTCGAAATTGTACCAATCATAATAAGATGTTACGTCATATACATACTCTTCAAATTCATCTTCATCGTCCATGTCATGCAGAGCAAGGAATTCGTCCATATCCATTGAATAAAGGGTGGTAAGAGCAACCTCAGAGAAATCCTCAATATCATAATCGCAGTCTTCAAGAAGCTCCAGCACGTCCTCGTCGGCATCATCTATGGTTATCTTTGCGCTGCATCCTGTCAGGCAAAGTGCTGCTGACGTAAGTAAAGCAAGTATTTTCTTATTCATTTTAATTCTCCCAAAAATGATTTATAAACTTATTATAGCACCATCTGACAATTTATGCAACAAAATGCAGATGGTTTTTACTCTATATGCTTGAATTGCCGTATAAAATCTGCTATAATTAAATCTGTTTGTGCAGAAAGGAAATGAAAATATGAACTCGGATAAATTAACTTTTAAAGAGGGACTTAAAGATGGTATTCCAATCGGTCTCGGATATCTTTCAGTATCATTCAGCTTTGGAATTGCGGCTGTTTCTCAGGGACTGCCATGGTTTGCGGCAACCCTTATTTCAATGACAAACCTTACTTCGGCAGGTCAGGTTGCTGGACTTAGCATTATTACTGCCGCAGGTACACTTCTCGAAATGGCACTTGCTCAGCTTATAATAAACATGCGTTATGCGCTGATGAGTCTGTCACTTTCTCAAAAGCTTGATGCAAGTTTCACTACACCTCACCGTTTTCTTGCCGCATTCGGAATAACCGACGAAATTTTTGCGGTGTCCGCAGGCAAACCAAAAGATGTTACTCCACAATATATGTATGGTCTTATTCTGCTTCCTTTTATCTGCTGGAGCAGCGGCACGCTTCTTGGTGGCATCGTGGGAAGTATTCTTCCTGAAATGCTTTGCTCAGCACTGGGAATTGCCATTTACGGAATGTTTGTAGCAATCTTTATTCCACCTGCAAGAAAATCAATAGGTGTGTTCGTGACGGTTGTAATTTCAGCGGCAATGAGCTGCTGTCTGGAATTTATTCCGATTTTTGAAAGCGTGTCATCAGGTTTTGCAATCATAATATGTACACTTGCCGCAGCTGCAGCCGGTGCAGTTTTCTTTCCACGGAAGGAGGCTGATGAGCAGTGAAAATATCAATAGCTGCATATATAGCTGTAATGGCAGGGGTTACATATCTTATAAGAATGCTGCCGTTTGTCATTTTCAGGAAGAAAATAAAATCACGATTTGTCAAGGATTTTCTATATTATGTCCCTTATGCAGTCCTCGGAGCAATGACAATTCCCGCGGTATTCTTTTCTACGGGCAATGTCGTTTCGGCAGTAGCAGGACTTGCTGCGGCACTCGTCCTTGCCTTTAAGGGTAAGGGTTTGCTTCCCGTTGCGGCAGCAGGTTGTATCGGAGCGTTTGTGACAGAACTTGTGCTCACTTTAATTTAAAAAAGCAATATGTTGTGATATTAACTAAAAGTTCATAATTTGTTAAATTAAATACCATAAAGTATTTTGAAAACACGTCGATATATTAAACGTAAGGAGAACAGACAGGATTAAGTCAAGGTTCTCAAAATAAAATTATGGAAATGCATTGCTCTGAATTTTTACGGAGCAAACGGTGTGAATGGACTCGCACTTAATGCAATTACAGGAGGTAAATATTATGATCGTACAGCACAACATGACAGCCCTTAACGCTAACAGATATCTTGGTATGAACAACACCAAGCTCGGCAAATCCCTTGAAAAGCTTTCTTCCGGTTTTGCAATCAACCGCGCAGGCGATAACGCTGCAGGTCTCGCAGTTTCCGAAAAGATGAGATCCCAGATCGCTGGTATGACTCAGGCAGTCAAGAACGCTCAGGACGGTATCTCCATGGTTCAGACTTATGAAGGTGCTCTCACAGAAACTGACTCCATTCTCCAGAGAATGAAGACTCTTGCTACACAGGCTGCTAACGGTACATACGATGAAGGCGTTGACCGTGCTGCTATCCAGCTTGAATACGAGCAGCTCAAGGACGAAATTGATCAGATCGCTGATACAGACTTCAACGGTGTGGTTCTTCTTAACGGCGGTACAATGGCTGACGGTACAGAAGTAGATGGTGCAAAAATTGAGTATAAGGGTGTCGATACTAAGCCAGCAGCAGCAGGTACTGTTTCAACTTCCAACACATTCGGTGGTGCTACAACTGACCTTACCAGCCCTAAAAAGGTTCAGGCTGATTACAATGACGGCAGCACAGTTACTCTCCAGGTTGGTGCTCGTGCAAAGGACGCTGTAG
>JAGBCL010000107.1 GCA_018110825.1 Oscillospiraceae bacterium | reverse complement strand
CTTTATGTTACAAGCGGCGGCGCAGACAATCCGCGCCCGATAAAGCTGAGAAAGAAGCCATCTACTGGTCAGTGGTTCCTGAATGATATCCAGTGCCTTGCGGATATCCGTGTTCCTGTAGAGGAAGACCCTTGGGCATAAAGGAGGATAATTATGGGTTTATTCAGTAAGGAAGCCTGCACTTTCTGCGGCACAGAGGTTGGTATGCTGAAACGCTCAAAGCTTCAGACAAAGGAGTATATTTGCAACGAATGCAAGAAAAAGACAAATCCCTTTGCAAGAATGGATTACACCTCGAAGGATAACGCACAGCATATGATGGATACTCTTGCACAGGAAGCTGCTGACTTTGAAACAAGCTTTGACAGTGCTGAAAACCGTTTTCAGAGTGCTGAAAGAAGCTTCAAAACCTGGGATTTAGGCAGTCACAGGGTACAGTATCGCTGCAACACAAGACTTGGTGCTTTTCAGATTATTTCGGAAAACCACAGCAGCTATGAGCACATTCCCGTGTTTTATTTTGACTCAATGATACCGTATCAGTTTGATGACGGCAACAAAAATCTTGAAGGTTTCAGAAACAGCGAAATTATGGACATCAATGCAGAATATGTAACGGTTAAGGAAGACAAGGATATGGACGGAAATCTTACCGCCTGCACGGTAATTATTCCGTATAATGACATCTGTATCCGTGAGATAAGATTGAACGGAAATGCAGGCAATGAAAGCGACAAAGAAGTTTTTTACGATTTGGCTGAACAGATAAACAGCGACCGCAAGGCGTGGATAAACAACGGCATATACGACGCGGAACGAAAGAACAAAATGCAAATCCGTAATCTCGGTGATACAGCAGCAGAGATACTCAAAGCAGCTGCAACCGGCGGAAATGTTGAGGAGGCTGTGAAGCAGGGTATTGAAACTGCAAATGACATTGAAGAAGGCAAAGTAAAACAGGGCTTCTTCGGCAAATTATTCAGAAAATAGGTGAAAAATCATGAGACTGAAAAAAGTATTAGCGATTATGCTTGCCGCTATGGTAACAGCATCAATGTCTGCGTGCGGAAGTAATAACGCACCCGAAAATACAGACAGCATCGCAGAAACGACAACAACTGCCGCAACAACGGAGGCAAAAGAGGAGGAAACCGCTGCACCCGTTAATGACAGCAGTGCGGAAAGCGTTATGGTTTACTACGGTTGGGGCGGCTCTGAAGATGAGGCAAAATATACAACGGAAATATTTTGTCCCGAAGGAGCAAAATTCAGCGATAACACGCTGAAAAATTACGAAGAAGACGGCAGTGTCATGACGGCAGAGATAGATGATGAGGTCAACGAGTATTCCGCAACCAGCAATACTCACTGGCACCGTGACGCATATAGCAGCGAGCCTACAGCTTATCCGATTATTGCACAGCTTTATTTTGACGGAGAAATCGACGCTGAAACAGCAGAGGAATACAGCGGCTGTTCACAGAATGTAACACCTCTAGGTTTCAAATGGAACGGTTATGATGTCATTCTCATTGAAACAAAATACACTTTTATGGATTACGGCGAACAGACCGAGCTTTTTGCAGGCGTGGAATATGACCTCGATTACTGGAAGGCAGAAGAGGGCACGGGAGAAGTTAAGGATTTGACAACAAAGGCACTTTTCGGCTTTGATATGTATTCTTATGGCTTTGACGACCTGACACAGGATAAATGCGCATGGATTATAGGCGAGCTTTTCGGTGTTGATTCAGGTGTTGCAAATCCATTTACAGCAAGCGGCGAGGAAACCACAGAAGCTGTTGTAAATGTTGAGAGTTCTCAGCTTGTCGGTACTTGGGTGGATCTGACCAGTGACTGGGAGGATACATATATCTTCAACGCCGACGGTACAGGAACTTACATAAGCGGTCCTGAATATGATTTCACATACAAGGTAAGCGGAGATACACTGACGCTTATTTTCACTGAGGACGATACCGAAGAATATACCGCAACGGTAGACGGAAGCAAGCTTGTTCTTGTGGATAAACAATTCGGCTACGAGCAGAGTTTTACAAAGTCTGCAGACGAAACAGAAGAGCCTGCAGAAGCTGAAACAGAGGAGTCAGCGGGAACAGATGAACCTGATTCAAAATCCGAAATTATCGGCACATGGAAGGCAAGCGAATCAGGATTTGTAGAAATATTTACCTTCAAGGCAGACGGAACAGGAGAATACAGCTATGCTTATGAAGGCGAAACATATGAATGCAATTTCACATTTGATTTCTTAAGAAGCGATTATGTAAATATCTACTATGATGATGATACTGAAGGCGGGTTCCAGTTCGAAATTGCTGATGACACAATGACAGTCAGAAATGAATATGTGGATGGTTTAGCTTATACACGTCAGTAAGTTTACAGCAAAAAACAGAGCGAAGGAGTATATGCTCTTTCGCTCTTATGCTTGGAAAGGAATTGCTATGAAAAAGATAACGGGAATAGTCTTAATGCTTTGCGTGGTGCTGACAGCTGCAGGCTGTAACAGCAACCCTGATACAGTTGATGAAAGTGTATCTGCAACGGTTTCATCATCAAAGTATGAAGAAATATCAGTTGCTGAAACTATAATTCAGACCGAACATACAACAGAAAGTGTTGTTGAAACCGAGACTGTTATGCCACAAGCAGAATCAACAATACTGAAGCTTAACAAAAAAGAATTTTACAACTGCGAATGGTCTGAGGAATACGCAATACCGCTTGTAGAAACTGAATATTCAGCAATTCTTCTCGGAAGTGAAGATGCTGAAAGATATCCTGAGCTTGCAAATGCACTTTCTGAGGTTTCTGATTATTATGAGACCAATTTGCTGGAAGAATATAATATGCTTGCAGAGTCTGCGAATGAAAGTGTTTCTTCGGGAGTAGAAGGTTTTGATACACTTGTTTCTACGCTTGATGTACATGTAAGACGTGCAGATAATGTTGTGCTCAGTATTCTTTACGACTCATATTACTATAATGGAATGAATGACGGAAGCAGAAGCTTCTGGGGTGGAAATTATGACACAGAAACAGGTAAAGAGCTTTATCTTCCCGACGTTGTAACTGATATTGATGAATTTGCAAAGGTTGTTGAAACTGAGCTTTTTGGTACTGTTGGTGCTGATGTTCTTTACAGCGATACGATTATTGAGGAATATTTCAAGGAATACGGTGCTGACGGAACTCATTGGAATATGGAATATAATGGCGTTACAATATATTTTGGTGAGGGTGAAATTGCAGGTTCAGGCTTCGGAGCAATAAACCTCACGATAGAATTTGCAGAACATCCAGAGCTTTTCAATGATAAATATACTGCTGTTCCCGAAGCGTATATTGTTGGACTGCCGATGGAATCACCTTTCAGTACAGACCTTGATGGTGATGGAAAAAATGATGTACTTACCGTGTTTGACAGCTATGATGAAGAAAATAATTACTATGCAACAATGTATATTTACGTTGCAGAGGTATATTATGCAGAAAGTTTCTGGGCGTATGACTGCGAGCCGTATTATGTTAAAACTGCTGACAGCAAGAACTATCTGTATGTTTTTACCGAACTGGAAACACAGATGTATCTTCATGTTTACGAAATTACAAACAGTACTATAAGCAAGGTCGGGGAAGCAAATGTTTCACCGTTTTACAGTGACGGAATATCAGCAGTGCTGACAGACCCGAATAGCATGCACTTTGACATTTTCAGTGAT
>JAGBCL010000106.1 GCA_018110825.1 Oscillospiraceae bacterium | reverse complement strand
GTAGCAAAAGAAGCAAATTGTGCATATACCCTGAAATCCTCAAATGAAGATATGGCTGCATTTTGCAGTGAACTGACAAATGAATATTATAGTGGTGATAGCGCCGTAAAGGAAATGTTTTCTGCTGCTGTGAATATTGATGATGTAAATAGTTGGGGGCTGGGTATTGCCATTGAATCTGAAAGCAAAGGAGAAACTTATTGGCATTCCGGCATCAATCCCGGTTTTCAAAGTTTAATTGTGCTGTATCCTTCGCAAAATAAATATGTAATTATTCTTACAAATAGCGATAACGGATTGATATTTGCTAAAGAGATAGCAAGAGATTTTTTAGAAACAGATGGGAATTGGGATATTAAAAGATAAAGATGTTACGGTCAATTCGCTTGCTGAATATTGCGGATTGCATCCGTCTTATTTATCACGTCTGTTCTATTCGGAAACAGGCACTCACTTAAAGGCCTTTGTTTTGGATGCCAAAATAGATACAGCACAAAATCTGCTAAAATACTCGGATTTATCTTATTTAGATATCTCTGTTGCTTTAGGATTTCCCTCGCAAAGTTCATTTATTTATGTGTTTAGAAAAATAACCGGTACAACACCAAAGAAATTCAGAGAGCAATATTATGTTACAGAGCAGTAGTTATTATGAAAAAGTGAGCCGTTTACAACAGCTCACTTTTGATTTATCTATTCAGCGTATGCTTCCTCGGTTTCAAAAACTCCTGCAACTGCTTTGTGAGATTAAGCTTTTCAATGAAATTAAGCACCTTCTGATACTTGTTCTTCCACTCGCTGATTTCCTTTTGCAGTGAAGCAATCGTCAGCTTCTCCCTGACGGATTTCAACGAGCTGTTCTCCTGTTTCAGAGCAGCGTTTTCCTTTTCAAGTTTGATATTTTGCTCTGTAAGTTCTTCCTTCTCGCTTTTCAGAGTTGCAATTTTGCCGTTCAGTTCCTTTTCCTTGCTCTCCGCCGCAATCTGCTTTTTCGCAAGGTCGGTAAGCTTTTTGAAATCATCGGGAGCAACAGAAATATTACCGCCGAACATAGTTTTCTTAACCTGAATATCGTCAATATCCTTGATTTTGCTTGTTTTCTTCGCCGCAGTTGCAAGGAGAGCATTACTCTCTGCAAGAGTGGCTTCCTTTTCTGCAATATCCTCATCAAGCTGACCGACAGCCTCTTTCTTTTCCTGATACTCGCTGTCAAGCCTGTCGATTGTGTCCTCGACTTCATTTAGCAATTCCTGACGGTGCTGTAACTGCTTGTCCGTACACTCAATTTTATTTTCAAGCCGTGCTACCTCTTTGGTACGCTGTTGCTTCTTGAAATCCAGCACGGATAAATGCTCATTGTGCGTACCGAGTTGCTCCCACTCGATATTTCGGGAACGCATAAGCTGTGCAAGAACTTCCTTTTCGTTGTCAATCCACAGTTTGCAGGCGGTATTGAACTTGCCTTCGCCCTTGAAACCCTGCTGTTCCAGAGCCTTTGTCAGCGAAACTCTTGTGGAAAGTCCGCGTTTCTGCTCCGTTGCAAAGGGAATGAAGTCGATGTGAATATGCGGTGTTGCTTCGTCAAGATGAATGACCGCATTGAACACACGCAGATGCGGATTTCGTGTTTGAAAGTTCTCGGCAAACTTCCGAAGAAGCTCGGTTGCGACCTTGCCCATATCAGAGCCGACAGGCGTATCGTCCTGATTGCCGATTTGGAAAATAACCTCGTGATACTCCTGTTCCTGACGGCTGTGGCGGATATGCTCGTGGTAATCCTTGATAATCCTGTCCTTTCGTTTCTGCTTGGAATTATACTCAGCGAGAGCATTGTCGAACAGCTCGTGATAGACCTGTCCGATGTCATCTTTGATAAGGGTGATGTTGTCTTTTGTTCTGGTCGGGTCAACATTTTCACAGAGGAACTCACGGTTATTGTGAGGCAGGCTGTGCTTCTTGCTGATTCGACCGCTGATTGTTCTTTTTTCGATAGGGATTGCTCCTTTCGTATTGAATTTTGTGGGGGATATGGTATAATTAAATAAATTTTATGGGAGATGATACAGTATGATACCAGCTAAATTGGAATACGGAGATGAAATCAGAGTAATTGCACCGTCCAGCAGCCTTTCCAGAGTGAGAACAGACATTTATGAACAAGCACTTGCTTATTTGCAATCACAAGGCTTCAAGGTTACGTTCTCAAAAAACAGCAGAGAAATGGACGAGTTTCTATCATCTGCTATCAAATCAAGAGTAGATGATATTCATGAAGCATTTTTGGATAAAAACGTAAAAATGGTTATAACATGTATTGGTGGATTTAATGTAAATCAAATTCTACCTCGCTTAGACTATGATATCATTAAAAACAATCCTAAAATCTTGTGTGGGTTTTCTGATATAACTGCACTACTGCATGCTATTTATGCTCGTACAGGATTAGTAACTTATCACGGACCTCATTTTTGTACATTTGGTTTTGATAAAGAAGCTGAATACACACAGTCTTACTTCTTCAAAGCTGTTATGAATAACAGCGATTTTATGATTAAGCCTTCCCAAAACAGTAAACAGTATTATATTATTCAGGAAGGCAAATGCGAGGGGACTATTCTCGGTGGAAATTTGTGTACATTAAACTTGTTACAAGGAACACCGTACATGCCTAATTTAAGTGACAAAATCCTTTTCATAGAAGATGATAACATCATGGGTGATTATTTCGTTCCAGAATTCGACCGCAATTTACAATCTTTGTTACAAGTTTATGGTGCGGATACTATTAGAGGAATTATATTTGGAAGATTTGATTCGACTTGTAAATTAGACGAAAATGTTATTCGAAAAATTATCAGTAATAAGATTTCATCTAACATTCCTGTTGTATTTGGAGTAGATTTTGGTCACGTCTTTCCTATGATTACATTTCCAATTGGCGGTAAGGTTAAAATATCAGCAAAAGGACAAGAGGTTATCATTAACATATTTAATGTTGAATAGATGAGTTGATTTAATTTAATTGTGTTGACAAACTTCGCCTTTGTTACTTTCTGCGAAAGTAACGCAAAGATACTTTTGACATCCGCTTAGGCTTCTATCAAAAGTATCATTGCGCCAGACGTTCCCTCTGGACTCCCTTTGCGTGACGGCTGGTGACGGTTGTGACGGTTATTTACACACCACCACCGCTATCATAAAAACCGTCACAGCTGTCACGAACTGTCACGGACAGCCGATTGAAAGTGAAGTTCAATCCTGCGTCCGTCGTGAGTGCGACTGCTCTTGTAAACAATGCCGTACTCATTAAAAAGCCTACTTGCGTTGACATTCAGTTTTTTCGTGATTGCATTCACGGGAATATCTGTCTCGATTTTCTCGATAAGCTCTGTCGCTGTTCCGACCCAATCAGGATTATCCGCTGAGATAAACTCCGCCACCGCTTCCAGTATCGGCTCAGGCGGTTCTTTCCATAACTCCGTTTCAACACGCTCCAACTCCCAAGAAAGCTTTTCCGCATTGCGGACAAGGTACAGCTTCTGGTCTTGCTGGTCACGTCCTGAAATTTCAAGCGTTGCAGAATTTTCTGTGCGCTTTTCTTTTTTCAACAGAAACGCTCCGTCCGCCGCACCGAGCAAACCGTTCGTTCCCGAAATCATATCAAAGGAATCGTCCGCTTTCTGCTTGCGTGTGTGATGAACAATCAACATACAGATACCTCGGCTATCAGCAAACTGTTTCAGCCTTGCAATAACCTGATAATCGTTGCCGTAACTGCACTCGTTGCTTGCCTCACGGACTTTCTGCAAGGTGTCAATGATGATAAGTCTTGTGTCAGGATACTGATGGAGAAATCCCTCCAACTGCTTTTCAAGACCGCCATCAACTGTATTTGCCATAACGGCGAAGCGAAGATTATCAATGCTTTCCGTTCCGAACATTCGGTAAGAACGTTTCTGAATTCTTTCGTAGTTATCTTCAAGAGCAAGATACAGCACATCACTTTTATGAACGGCGTAATTCCAAAGGGGCTCACCCTTGCTGACGTGGTAGGCAAGCTGTGCCATAAGAAAACTCTTGCCAAACTTCGGTGCACCAACAAAAAGATACACGCCCGGATATAACAGACCGTCAATAATCGGCGGTCTGCTCTGGAACACGGTTTCGTAAAGCTCGTTCATTGAAACGGTTTTGAGGTAGTAAGGATTCATCATCTGCTGAAAAAAGTCATCAGAGGTATTGAAATCCTCGTTGATTTCTGGTATAATACTTGTAGATTGATTTTGAGATGACTGCTCCGCACCTGCGCCAACAGGTGCAACGGGAGTGGTCATTTCTTCTTTTACAGTCATTCGCGTTCTCCTTTCAAGCCATAGAGCGTGGTGTTGATGAGCCGTATCGTTTCAAGCAGTTCGGCGTTAATTTTTGCACCATTTTCAATGCGTTTCAGCTCCGACAGCACCATTTCAAGATTGATTTTCAGTTGCTTGTAAACCCTCGGATTGCCCTGAACGACAACATCACGGTTCATACATTTGCGATAGCAGTATTCTTGTTTCGGGAGTCCCGACAAGGCAACGGCACGGTTAAGTTCGTCGAATTCTTCGGGTGATACTCTAAAACCTACGGTTATACTTCTGAATCGGTTGTATTTGTCTACGTTTTTAGCTGACATTTTCAATTCCTCCGTTTCTGATTGTACTTAATTTGTCTGCCATTTCGATTTGCGTGCTGGGGAAGAGGTGCGCGTAACGATAGGTGATGTCAATGCTTTCGTGCCCTACTCGGTCAGCTATCGCAACCGCCGAAAATCCCATTTCGATTAAAAGGGAAATATGAGAATGGCGTAAATCGTGGATACGGATTTTCTTTACGCCAGCCGCTTTTGACCCACGTTCCATTTCACGCTTGAGGTAGCTTTTTGTAATCTCAAAAAGCCTGTCAGTGCCTTTAATTCCATAAAGCTGCGAGATATATTCCTGAATTTCCTCAACAAGAAAATCTGGCATTTTTATAACTCGATTGCTCTTTGCTGTTTTAGGGTCTGTGATAACATCACGGCGTTCAATTCGTTGATAGGATTTCGTGATTGATACAGTGCCACGCTCAAAGTCGAAATCAGCAGGTGTTAATGCCAACAGTTCGCCCTCTCGGATACCGCACCAGTAAAGCAT
>JAGBCL010000105.1 GCA_018110825.1 Oscillospiraceae bacterium | reverse complement strand
GTTTTACAGTGACGGAATATCAGCAGTGCTGACAGACCCGAATAGCATGCACTTTGACATTTTCAGTGATGAAGCAGGCGGTGGTATTTCTGAAGGAAATGATTTCTTTGCAGTAAGTATTGATGGAATGCCTGCACAAGGATAAAGGAGAACAATGATGTATTATTCCAGACACAACAACGATATCACATATTTCTTTACATGGGGCAAGCATGTACTTATTGAGGGAAATGGTGCTATCTACAGGGCGGACACAGACATCGGAAAGGAAAACTGGACACAGGAATATACTCGCCTTTATTTCAAAGGCGGTATTACAGAGGTAAAAAACGGATTCCTCGAATCATTCATCAACCTGAAAGAGCTTATCATCGACAGTACCGTAAAGAATATTGAAATGACAAATGAGCTTAATGAACTGCTGAAGAATAATAATGTTGTCATTAGGGGTTGCTATAATACTTATGCAGAGAAGTTTGCTGTGGAAAACAGTCTGCTGTTCATTCACAAGGACATCTACATTGGAATAAGACACAATGAAGAGCATTGCGAGTCGAGGACAATAACGCTACACTTTGACGAGAGTGGTCAGATGTCGTTGTTGTATGAGGATTTTTGTCAGGGCATCTCAGCAGGAAATACCATGGGCGGAGAATTTACAAGAACTATGCCAAAGGAATTTCACAAAGGCTGTACCTTAGAAGAATTTGCAGATATGATGCCCGAGGCATATTACGCGCAAATAATGAAGAACAAGGAGTTGGAAGCGTTTCTTTACAGTTATACTGAACGATAAGTTAATAACACGAAGAAAGGTGATTTTTCTGATAAAAAGCCAACAGGCATATGCAGTTTTATTTGCATACGCCTGTTGTTCATTTTACATTAGCCACCGATTGTCATAAACCGTTTGAGTTGAAAACTTCTCTATGGCTGCCGCCCTTTACGGGGCGGTATTTTTCTGTCTTAATTCAAAACGGTGTTGCCTTAATGACAACACCGTTCCGTTTATATTGTAAATTTTCCAACCAGTTCCTTGAGAAGTTCAGCCTGTCCCGAAAGCTCTTCTGAAGCTGCTGCACTCTGTTCCGCTGTCGCGGAGTTGGTCTGTACAACGCAGGAAATCTGTTCCACGCCTGTGCTTACCTGCATAAGTGCGGAAGCCTGCTTTTCGGATGCTTCAGAAATCTGCTCAACGTTGCCTGCAAGCTGTTCAGCACTTTCAACTGCTTCGGCAAGACGCGCTGCCGTTTCGTCGGCAATTTCCTTGCCGCGTTCAACTGCTGTTACGCTGCTTTCGATAAGCGAAGCTGTATTCTGCGAAGCTTCTGCGGACTTGGCTGCAAGCTGTCTTACCTCGTCAGCAACAACTGCAAATCCCTTACCTGCTTCACCTGCTCTTGCTGCTTCAACAGCTGCATTGAGAGCGAGAATGTTTGTCTGGAAAGCAATATCCTCGATAGCCTTGATGATTTCACCGATTTGTGCGGAGGAATCAGCAATTTCGTCCATAGCTGCAACCATGTGCTGCATCTGTTCGTTACTTGCTTCAAGCTGTTCGGTAGCCTTTTCTGCAAGACCGCCTGCTGTACGTGCATTGTCGGCGTTAATCTGCACAACATCAAGCACATCGCTGATTGTTGCAGAAAGTTCTTCAACAGCACTTGCCTGCTCTGTTGCACCCTGAGAAAGGGACTGTGCACCTGCGGAAACCTGCTCCGAACCCATAGAAACCTGTCCCGAAGCGTCGAAGATTGTGCGCATAGCTTCATTCTGGGAGGAAATTGTTTTTCTCAGCGAAGTAAGAAGCGGTGCAAAATCGCCTATGTAAAGATTTTCTCTGTCTGTATCGGCTGTAAGGTTACCGCTGGCAAGCTCTGAAAGAAGAGCTGAAAGGTCATTGATAATCAGCTGGAGGGAATCGGCTGTTGTATAAAGTGCTTCCATAAGAAGTCCGGTTTCGTCCTTTGCGCCCGTAACCTCAACAGGTGAAGTTAAGTCACCCTGTGAAAGACTCTGAAGGCGTTTAACGCAGGCACCGATTGGCTTGGAGATGCCGCGCGCGATAAGGATACCGCAGATTACGGAGATTATAACGGAAGCAATCGTTATTCCAATACTTACAACAGATGCAGTGCTTGCCATAGATGAAAGCGTTGCACTTGCTGTATCACCGTCAGAAACCTTCAAAGCAAGAAGTCCTTCCCATGCAGCATAAAGCTCCTCATAAAGCGGGTCGAGGTCACGGATTGCCGCAGCCTGTGCTCTTGAGATTTCTGTAGTATCGAAAGTATTACCCTGCTCAATAATCGGCTTAGAGGTTTTTATGTAAGCGTCATAAGCGGCAGAAATCTTCGCATACTGAGCAATTTCGTCCTCAAGCTGAAGATTTGCGGAAATAGCCGCAGCGTAGGTATTGTAAAGCTGTTCATCTTCTTCAAGCTTTGCAAGTGCTTTTTTCATTTGCACAGTATCCTTGAAGCCGATTACATCACGGACCTGCTTGTCATAGTCAGCAATAGTCATGATAGCCTTACCGATGTCACCCTGTGTAAAGCCGTAATAAACGAGAGTATTGTGATGCTGGTTATTGAGATTGTTCATCATTACATTTGCAACAATACCCGAAACCGCAGAAATTATTGAGATAATCAAAAAGCTGATAATCAGCTTAGTACGGAGCTTCATATTTTTAAGCATAACACGTCCGCCTTTCAGTGGTGTAATGTTTATACCTTTTATTATACGATATATCCGCCCTGTTGTCAAAGATTTCCGTGCAGAATTTAGCACATATTTATTGTGCAGATTTACCAACACTATCGCACGCATATTGGAATAACACGTTTAAAATCACAACATTTATATGATATAAAAACAAAATCCCTGCACCCGAAGATGCAGGGATAATAGCTTATCATATTACAAAGTAAGCAATGCTGCAATTCCGTACGCAATTATCGCAGAAATCAAACCTGTCAGAAAAGCAGCAAGCACCTTGTGCTTTGCTTCAGGAGCTTTAATTCTATTCAGTAATCCCGAAGTGTAAAACGTAATCATAATTGGAGTAAGTGCAACAATAATAAGTGCGGCTGTACCAACAATTTCCATCAGATAGCTTTTTGCCGACAAATCAAATACCTTTATAATAAGGTACACCGCCAGCGCAATCGTGCCCGAAATGCTTTCCTTTCTTATCCTTTTCAGCAGCACCATCTTTTCATTGTCTGTGTACTCTGCCGCCTTCAGTACCGTTTCCTTGATTTCCTTGTCCATATTCTCACTTTTCCTTTCTCCGTCAATAATCTCACGGATATCAACATTGTAATAATCTGCAATTTCTGCCAGCAGGCTCAGGTCGGGCATATTCACGCCGTTTTCCCATCTCGATACAGTACGGCTTGACACACCGAACACCTCCGCCAGCTGTTCCTGAGTAATACCTTTTTCCTTGCGGAGTTCTTTGAGAAACCCGCCTGTTTTCTGCTGATTCATATTGATTACCTCCTTGATTGCATTGTATTACAACTTCGCACCGAAAAACAGGACGCAAAGTGAGAAAAGCCCCTGTTTTCCCCACCCGACACGGTATGTCGGGCTAAATTTAACCATATTATACCATGTTTCAGCTGTAAATTCAACAAAAATCCCTGCACCCGAAGATGCAGGGATTGATTATAAGTTCTTGAACAAAACTAACAATTATGCAAGTTCTGCAAAGTACTTGATTGTTCTTACCATCTGGGATGTGTAAGAGTTTTCGTTGTCGTACCAGGAAACTACCTGTACTTCGTAGAGGTCATCAGCAATCTTAGCTACCATTGTCTGTGTAGCATCGAAGAGAGAACCGTATGTCATACCGATAACGTCGGAAGAAACGATCTGGTCTTCGTTGTAGCCGTAGGAAGCAGAAGCAGCAGCCTTCATAGCAGCGTTGATGCCTTCCTTAGTTACATCTGTGCCCTTAACAACAGCTGTGAGGATTGTTGTGGAACCTGTTGGAACTGGAACTCTCTGAGCAGAACCGATGAGCTTGCCGTTGAGTTCAGGAATAACAAGACCGATAGCCTTAGCAGCACCTGTGGAGTTAGGAACGATGTTAGCAGCACCAGCTCTTGCTCTTCTGAGGTCACCCTTTCTGTGTGGGCCGTCGAGGATCATCTGGTCGCCTGTGTAAGCGTGGATTGTGCTCATGATACCGCTCTGGATTGGAGCATAATCGTTGAGAGCCTTAGCCATAGGAGCGAGGCAGTTTGTTGTACAGGAAGCAGCGGAAATGATTGTATCGCTAGCCTTGAGTGTGTTCTCGTTAACGGAGAATACGATTGTTGGGAGATCGTTACCAGCAGGAGCGGAGATAACAACCTTCTTAGCACCAGCATCGATGTGAGCCTGTGCCTTATCCTTAGAGCAGTAGAAGCCTGTGCACTCGAGAACTACGTCAACACCGAGTTCGCCCCATGGGAGTTCTGCAGCATTAGCCTTAGCGTAGATTGTGAGTGTCTTGCCGTCAACTGTGATTGTACCAGCTTCATCATCAGCAACTACAGTGTGAACGTTTTCGCCCATCTTACCGCAGTAACCGCCCTGAGCTGTATCATACTTGAGAAGGTGAGCGAGCATGGAAGGCTTTGTGAGGTCGTTGATAGCAACTACATCATAACCTTCAGCACCAAACATCTGTCTGAATGCGAGACGACCGATACGGCCAAAACCATTGATTGCAACTTTAACTGACATTGGAATTTCCTCCTAAAAGAAAAATTTTTTTCAGCGTCCTATATCTGAACACCGCATACATATATTTTAACCTATTTTGTTTTATTTTGCAATACCTTTTGATAAAAAAATAACAGTTTTTATTTTTGGTTTTTAATTAGTTAATATTATCGGGGCTGTATACTATTATTATTTGCATGGTAATACGTGACGACGGTTTATGTGCAGAAACTAATATGTACAAATTGTAAACAATACTATAAGCTACTTGAATTTGAATTGCAAAAGGTATATACTATTTTTAGCACTCACAAACAGCGAGTGCTAACACTTGAATAACTAAAGTGCTAAAATAATATAAATCGAAAGGAATGTTCCCAATGGCTGAAACAAAACAGTTCAAAGCAGAGTCCAAACGTCTGCTTGACATGATGATTAACTCTATTTACACTCACAAGGAAATCTTTCTCCGTGAACTTATTTCCAACGCGAGCGACGCTATCGACAAGCTTTATTTCAAGTCCCTTACAGACGACAAGGTTGGTCTGAAAAAGGACGATTTCTGCATCTTTATCGAAGCTGATGAGGAAAACAAGACTCTTATCATTTCCGACAACGGTATCGGTATGACAAAGGACGAGCTTGAAAACAACCTCGGTACAATCGCAAACAGCGGCTCCCTTGCGTTCAAGAACGAGAACACAAGCGAGGATATCGACATCATCGGTCAGTTCGGTGTAGGCTTCTACTCTGCATTTATGGTTGCAAAGGAAGTTCAGGTACGCTCCAAGGCTTACGGTTCCGAACAGGCTTATCTGTGGAAGTCCGAGGGCGTTGAGGGTTACACAATTGAAGAATGTGAAAAGGATTCCGTTGGTACGGAAATCCGTCTTATCCTCAAGGACAACACCGATGACGAAAGCTATGAAGATTACCTGATGCAGTGGAAAATCAAGTCCCTTGTAAAGAAGTATTCCGACTATATCCGCTTCCCTATCAAGATGGAAATTGCTCACGACCATCTCAAGGAAGGCACAGGCACAGAGGACGTTCCTGCTGAGTACGAAACACACACAGCTATCGAAACTCTTAACAGTATGGTTCCACTCTGGAGAAAGAACAAGAGCGAGATTACCGACGAGGAATATAACAAGTTCTACAACGAAAAGTTCTGGGACTACAACGAGCCGCTCTGCCACATTCACGCAAAGACAGAAGGTACTGCTACCTATGACGCGCTCCTCTATATTCCGTCACAGGCTCCGATGGATTACTATACAAAGGATTTCACAAAGGGTCTCCAGCTTTTCTCCAGCGGCGTACTTATTATGGACAAGTGCTCCGACCTGCTCCCTGACCATTTCTCATTCGTAAAGGGTCTTGTTGACTCGCAGGATTTGTCCCTGAACATTTCCCGTGAAATGCTTCAGCACGACAAACAGCTCAAGCTTATCGCAAAATCCCTTGAACGTACAATTAAGAATGAACTGAAAAAGATGCTGAACAATGACCGTGAGAAGTACGAAACATTCTGGAAGGCATTCGGCTTGCAGATTAAATTCGGTATCTACAACGGTTATGGCGTGAACAAGGAAATGCTGAAAGACCTGCTTATGTTCCACAGCTCCTTTGAAAAGAAGCTTGTTACTCTTGAAGAATATGTTTCCCGTATGAAGGAAGACCAGAAGTACATCTACTACGCAGCCGGCGAAAGCGTTGCAAAGATTGATGTTCTCCCACAGACTGAGGTTGTTAAGGATAAGGGCTACGAAATTCTGTACCTTACAGAAAGCGTTGACGAGTTCGCAATTCAGATGCTTATGGGTTACGACGACAAGCAGTTCAAGTCCGTTTCCGCAGCTGACCTTGATATTGACACACCTGAGGAAAAGGCTGAATTCAAGAAGCTTGCTGATGACAACAAGGATATGCTTACCGCTATCAAGGATGCTCTCGGCGGCAAAATCAAGGAAGCACGTCTTTCCGAACGTCTTAAATCTCACCCTTGCTGTCTGACAAACGACGGTCAGATTTCTCTTGATATGGAAAGAACATTTGCGGCAATGCCGAACAATGACCAGAACATCAAGGCTGAAAAGGTGCTTGAGCTTAATGCTGAC
Source organism: Oscillospiraceae bacterium (assembly GCA_018110825.1). Lineage (GTDB taxonomy): Bacteria > Bacillota > Clostridia > Oscillospirales > Ruminococcaceae > RGIG8773. Next base: position 247,925 of record JAGBCL010000105.1, on the reverse strand, counting down.
CACGCAATGTTCAGGAAGCTCCAGTCACTTTATGAAAACGACAAGGAGAAGCTCAAGGCTTACAGCGAAATCCTCTATACACAGGCACTTCTTATTGAGGGTATGCCTATCGAAGACCCGCTTGCATACTCCAACCTTGTTTGCGAACTTATGGTTAATCAGTAAATCGTTTTAAAATGTGAAAAGTGAAATGTGGAAAGTGAAATTTATGGTATCAGCTTCGTCCTTAATTTCACTTTTCACATTCCTGATTCCTCATTATGGGAGTTGAAACTATGTACAAATACGAAACCCACCTCCACACCTCCGAAACGAGTGCCTGTGCAAATTCTACGGGTGCGGAGATGGCTGTGAAATACAAGGAAGCGGGTTACACGGGAATTATCGTTACTGACCACTTCTTCAACGGCAACACCACCGTACCTCGTGATTTGCCCTGGGAAGAACGTGTTGAACTGTTCTGCAAGGGCTACGAAAACGCAAAGGCAAAGGGCGACGAAATAGGACTTGACGTTTATTTTGGTTTCGAGTACACCTACCACGGCTCTGATTTTCTTGTGTACGGTCTTGACAAGCAGTGGCTTCTTGATAATGAGAAGATTATGGGTATGACCTTGTATAAATTCCTTGACCACGTTCATGCCTGCGGAGGACGTGTCATTCACGCTCACCCGTTCAGGGACTACGACTACATTCCTATGATGACCTTTGCACCGCACCGTGTTGACGGTGTGGAAATTGTGAACACTTCTCACGCTGACCCGTCCTTTGACGAGCGTGCAAAGATGTTTGCGGAGTGGTATAATCTTCCCGTGACTTGCGGCTCCGACGCCCACAACACTACAAACCGCTGGTACGGCGGCGGTGTGCTGACGGAAAGAAAGCTCACATCTGCGCTTGATTATGTTGACGCGGTAATAATGGGCGAGGCAAAGATTATTGAAAAGAATAAGTAAAATAAAAATCCAGGAAGTTACTTCTTCCTGGATTTTTTCATTGTAAGCTCAAAGCTGTTCATTGTCATTCGGAAAATTTCCTCCTCGGGCACGTCCGAATCGAGATAGACCGTGTTCCAGTGAACCTTGTTCATATGGTAAGCGGGGGTAACACCCTCATAAGCCTGACGGAGAAAATCCGCTTCCATAGGCTCGCATTTCATATTTACAATCGTTTTTCCGTCGTGCTCCATAACAAGGGCAAACCATTTCCTTGTGTCACGGTGACGGACAGCAACAGTTTCCCCGTCATCAAAAGGTGTGTCAAGTACAGCGGCGGAAATGCTTTCGCAGTAATCGAGATATTCTTTCCTTGTCATAGTGTCAGTCCTTAATGCTGTCGATGTATTTCTTTGCGGCAGTTTTCAGCGCCTTTTTCGGTGTCTGGTTTGTCACGAAAACAGCCTTCGGATTGCCCTTTTTGCCGATAACATACATATCCTCATTCCTGCCGTCTGTCACAGTATGACTTTTCTTTGCGAAAATTGCCGCACCTGCAAGGAATGGCAATGTTATAAACCAGAATACGGAATTTTTATTATGCGGAAGAATTTTTTTAAACATATCAAATCTCCTGTTTATCAATATCAAGCTGGAAGAAATAGTCGTCCATCACATAGCCGTTTCCGATGTCGGTCACGTCCTCGCCCACAATTCGGAAACCGCTTTTTTTATACACGGCAATCGAATTATCGTTGTGCTTGTTTACGGTAAGCCATATTGCGTGCAGGTTATGTTCACGGCAGTAATCCTTCAGGAAGGCGAAAACCTCGCTTGCGTAGCCGTTGCCGCGGTATTCCTTTTTGATGTAGATTTTTGACAGGAACAATCTTCCGTCAGCGTCTGTGCGGATTGCGGTGTAGCCGATACGTGCGTCGCCCTTGCGTAAGATATAATATGTGTACCCGTTTGCAATCTGCTCGGTCATTGCCCTTACCGACTGGAATTTGTCAACCATATAATCAATCTGCTCATTGCTCAGAATGGATGGAAACCATTCGTGCCATATTTCATCGGCAAGTGCCGCAGCTGCTTCAATCTGCTGTTCGGTTCTGACTTCAACAAGCTTTATTCTCTGCATTTTTCTCTTCCTCCTCAGCTCCGAAAAGAAGCTTTTAAGCAATTCCTCGCTTTCGTTTTTCATAAGTCCCTGTTCAACCGCAGGCTGATGATTGTATCCAAGTTCAAACAGGTTTACAAGACTTCCAGCCGAACCTGCCGCCGTATCGCTTGCCGCAAATACGACACGGTCAATGCGGGAATTTATGATTGCACCTGCGCACATGGGACAAGGTTCAAGCGTAACATAAAGCGTGCAGCCTGACAGCCTCCAGCCTCCAAGGGTTGCGCATGCTTCATTGATTGCAATAACTTCAGCATGACAGAGAGCATTTCTTTCTTTTTCACGGCTGTTTTTTCCGGTCCCTGCGACGAAGCCGTCGTTACGCACAACAACCGCACCGACGGGAGTTTCCCCCTCATCAGCGGCCTTACGTGCAAGTTTCATAGCCATTTTCATATAGAACCGGTCGTTTTTAAGCTCCATAGTATTTACACCTTGAAATTGAGATTGAGTATTGTAACAACAAATGACAGCGTAAACCACACAATCAGCGGAATACATGAAGCGGCACAAAGCACCTTTGCTGAAGCGGACAGATATCTTTCCTTGAGGGTAATGCTGAAACGGTCACTGTGATTACAGAAGAAATGGATTGTTCCTGCAAGTCCGATTACAATTGATGCAAAGAAAATCATTGCAATAAGGGTTGCACTGTAACTGTCATCGGCAATATAATCCAGGAAGTAAAGCACATAAATAAAGAGTTTCTGAACGATACGCATTGTAACCGCTGTTACAACTGAACCTGTACGGATTGTGAAATATCCTATAACCATTGTAATGATAAAAGAAAATGGTATCGCTGTTATGTCATATGTACATACTGCATAGATAATACTTGTTATAATAAGCGCCGTGCCGTCGCCGAATTGTCTTGTGAACTGAAGGAAAACTCCGTGCGTACAAAGCTCACTTACAACAGCGGCCAGTATAAGCTGTATCAGGAACAATACCAGGTTATCAGGCTCTTTAGGGACCATAAGCGAACGGGACGTATTGATACCCACTTCTTCCAGGATTTCCTCGTAGGAGAATGACATAACCGAGCATACTGCCGTAACAAGAAGGGTCGCAGGCACACAGAAGCGGAACATCGGCTTGTTGGTTATTTTTGTCGGAAGCATAACCGAAAACGGCATCTGAATATGCTTTATAAGAATTGCAATAGGAAGAATACGTCCTACAACCTGCGTAATAATGTCAATTACAATTATTAAGGTTTCATTGCCGTGACGCTCTCCCGAGAAAAAGGCAGTATGAATATCCAGACCCATAATTTCCAGAAAAACGGGCAGGAAGTAGGTGCTGAAAATATCAAAAATGACCTTATAGAGCAGAATAAATCCCAATACGTTCATAACCCTGCGGAAAGCATTTGCTTCTATCGCTTCCGGGTAATCATGAATAAAGCCGACCTTATCCTGATAGGTAAGCTGATTTGGCTTTTCAACAAAATAGAAACCGATGGAATTCTGCTTCTGCTTACGCCATTTCTTGAAGCTTTCGTTATATTCCTTATCCTGATATTTCAGGTTTATACGGTCATCATTCACTTCTGAGGAATCAGATTTTCTGATTTCTGTATCTGTATTCAAGTCAAATCACCTCCTGATATGTTTTTCAGCTTTTCTGATACCTTTAATAATAACATATATTTATTTCAATATATTTAAAAACGACGTCATTTTACATTTTGTACATAATTTATTTACTGAATGTATGTATTAGCATATACATAAATGAATTATAATACATATGAACAATGGCTCATATGTTAAAATGAAAGGTGCGATAAATTATGGTACACAATCACGAGCATGACGCTTGTTGCGAAACACATACAAAGGTAGTAGAAAAAGTTGCAAGAGAGCTTCCCGACGAGGAAATCCTTTATGACGTTGCGGAACTGTTCAAGGTTTTCGGCGACTCAACAAGGGTGAGAATAATCTGTGCACTATTCGAAAGCGAGATGTGCGTGTGTGGAATTGCTGAGGTGCTTGGAATGACACAATCCGCAATTTCTCATCAGCTGAGAGTGCTGAAGCAGGCAAGACTTGTAAAGTACCGCCGTGAGGGAAAGACGGTTTTCTATTCTCTTGCAGATGCACATATCAAGACAATTTTCAATCAGGCGTTTGAACACGTTATGGAATGAAAGGAGCAACGATTATGAGTTTCTGGGATAAGGTTGCCAAAATTTACGATATTACCGAATCGCTCAACAGCAAAGTCTACAAGGCAATGCTCCGCGGAGTAAAACAGATTGTGCCTGAGGGAGCAAAGGTGCTTGACTGTGCAGCTGGTACGGGAGAACTTTCCATTACCGCTGCTGAAAAGGCGGAAAGCGTTGTATGCACTGACTTGTCCTTTGCAATGCTTGAACAGGCAAGAAAGAAGTGCACAAAGCTTGGAATTGAAAACATCACCTTTGAAGAACGTGATATTTTCCATATGTCCGACAAGGATGAAACCTACGATATAGTTATGGCGGGCAACGTGCTTCACCTTATCGACAATCCCGAAGAAGCGGTTAAGGAGCTTTACCGTGTAACGAAAAAAGGCGGCAAACTTATTCTTCCGACCTTTGTGCATAAGAATGCAGGAACAAAGGCACTGCTTGATTTTTACAAGAAATTCGGATTCAATCCCGCTTCCGATTTTACAGTGGAAAGCTACAGCAAAATGCTCAACGACTGCAAGCTTGGGCCTGTGAAGGTTACGTTTGTTGATGGAATAATCCCACTGGCATTTGCAGTAATGAAAAAGAGGTAATGATATGAAAATCACATTATATATAAAAGGACTTGACTGCGCAAACTGTGCAGAAAAAATCCGCAGCGCAAGTGAAAAAAATCCTTTCGTAAAAACAGCTGAAATGAATTTTATGGCAAAGAAGCTGAGCCTTGAAATTGCTGACGGAAGCGACGAGGCGGTAATCCGTGAGGTAAAAAAAATCACCGCTGAGCTTGAACCCGATGTTGAGGTTGTGCTTGCTGACAACGAAGTTCATCACGAGCAGGATGAGGATGCTTCCGACCTTAAAAGAGAAGTGCTGAAAATAGGAATTGCAGTTGTGCTTTTTATTGCGGGACTTGTTTTTCACGACAATGCTTATGCCCTGTGGATTTTCCTTGCGGCATACTTCATTGTGGGACTCAATGTCCTTATAACAGCGGGAAAGAACATCATCAAGGGCAGACCCTTTGACGAGTGCTTCCTTATGACGGCGGCAACTCTCGGTGCATTCTGTATCGGAGAGTATCACGAGGGTGTTGTGGTAATGATTTTATATCAGCTTGGTGAGCTGTTTCAGAGTATCGCCGTGCGTCGCTCACGCAAGAGTATTTCCTCGCTTATGGATATCCGTCCTGATGTTGCAAATGTAAAGCAGGGCGACAGCATTGAACAGGTTGCTCCCGAGCTTGTAAAGGTGGGCGACACAATCGTCATCAGAGCGGGCGAAAAAATTCCTCTCGATTGCACCATAATTTCGGGAAGAACAACAGTTGATACTTCCGCACTGACAGGCGAAAGCGTACCCCGTGAAGCAAATGAGGGAGACAGCCTTATGAGCGGCTGTGTAAACCTTACGGGACTTGTTGAAGCAAGAGTTGAAAAGAAATTCGGCGAGTCTACGGTTACAAAAATCCTTGAACTTGTAGAAAATGCTTCCGCCAAAAAAGCAAAATCCGAGCAGTTCATCACCCGTTTTGCACGTTGGTATACTCCCTGCGTGGTAATTGCGGCGGTGCTTCTTGCGGTTGTTCCGAGCCTGATAAACGGCTTCAATTCTCAGTATGTATATAATGCACTCAACTTCCTTGTAGTATCCTGCCCGTGTGCACTTGTAATCTCCGTGCCCCTCAGCTTTTTCGGCGGTATCGGCGGTGCTTCCGCAAGAGGCATACTCATCAAGGGCGGCGTTGTGATGGAACAGCTTGCCGATTGCGGTACGGTTGTTTTCGACAAGACGGGTACACTTACTGACGGAAGCTTTGAGGTAACAAGGGTTATGCCCGAAAAATATAGTGAGGAACAGCTTCTGTCCCTTGCGGCAGTTGCTGAACAGGCTTCTACACACCCTGCGGCAATGGCTGTAATGCGTAAGTTCAGCGGCAAGGCTGAAAAGGCAGAGATAACAGAAATCGCAGGCAGAGGTGTTTCCGCTGTTTCTGACGGAAGAACAATCCTCGCAGGAAACAGACTTCTTCTTGAAGAACAGGGAGTTGCGGATGCACCTGAAATTCAGTCCGCAGGTACGCTTGTGTACGTTGCTGAAAACGGCGTTTACATTGGTGCAATTGAAATTGCCGACAGCGTGAAGTCTGACGCAGAAAAGGCGGTTACCGAACTGAAAAAGGCTGGTATAAAAACAGTAATGCTTACGGGCGACAGAAAAGCCGCCGCTGAAATTACCGCTGAAAAACTTGGTGTTGATAAGTGGCACGCTGAATTACTACCTGACGGAAAGGTTGCGGCAATTGAAAAGCTTATTGAAAATTCAAACGGGAAAAAGACAATTTTTGTTGGCGACGGAATAAACGACGCGCCCGTGCTTATGCGTGCTGACGCAGGTGTTGCAATGGGCGGTATCGGCTCAGATGCGGCAATCGAAGCGGCTGATGCGGTAATAATGACCGACGAGCCGTCAAAGCTTATGGAGGCGATAAAGTTCTCCCGAAAAACCAAAGGAATTGTCATTCAGAACATTGTTTTCTCCCTTGCGGTAAAGGCGGCGGTGCTTGTACTTTCTGCGCTGGGACTTGCTACAATGTGGGCGGCGGTTTTTGCTGACGTCGGCGTGTGCCTTATTGCGGTTGCAAACGCAATGCGTGCTAAGAAAATATAATTTTAAAACGCTTCTGTTTTTGCAGAAGCGTTTTTTACATCTGTACGGCAATTTCCGCCCCCGTATAATAATGAAGCAGGATTTCTCTATAATCTGCACCGTCATTTGCCATGGCATTTGCACCGTACTGACTCATGCCGACACCGTGACCGTTGCCTTTGGTTGTGACAGTGAAAATTCCGTCGGCATATTCAATTGTGAAATTTGCGGATTTGAGACTGAAAAGCTGTCTGAATTCAGTTCCTTTCAGCACTTCCCCGCCCGCCGAAAGCTCAAGGACTGTTCCCGATGTGCTTCTGTCTCCGACAATAACCCATTTATCAGGAGATTCGCTGAACTGTGCATCGGAATATTCCGCTTTGATTATTTCAGAAAATTCTTCTTCGGTAAAAATTTTTTCGTCAAGGTACGACGGAGATTTTTCATCAGCAATACTTTCCACGGGAACAAGATATTCAACGGCACTTCCCCATACTGCTTCGGCACTTTCCGTTCTTCCCCCTGAAGTTGAATGAAATGCTGCAACAATCGGTTCTCCATTGTATACAAGCACTTCGTTTTCCGTTGCGTCAACAGCTTCAGCTATTATGTTATAGTATACCTCATAACTGTCGCCATAGAAAGCTTTTGCCTGTTCGGGAGTAAAATATGCCTGATATTTGGTGCTGTCATTGGAAATGTCAGCACCCATCAGCAGTTCATCAGAATTAAGACGCTGCTTTTCACGCTGACGTACAGCGTAGGTTCTTGCTGCAACAGCCTGAGCCTTCAGTGCTTCCTCGTGATATGAGGCAGGCATCTCCGCAAGCACCGCCCCGATTACATAATCCCTCATCGTCAGCTCGTAAACTTGTCCGCTGGTAAAATCCAGTACCTTAAGCACGTCCTCTCCCGCATCAGGCTCAGTATATTCCGTTTGCGTACTTTCTGCCGCCTCTTCGGGAACCTCCGCTGTTTTTGTAGAAATGCTTTGTTCGGGTCTGAAAAAGGTTATCATTGGTATCGCAAGAAGCAGTATAGCAAAAACAACCGCAATTTTCAACAAATCTTTCATAGTAACATTCCTCCGTTTTGTGTTTTTGTGTATTATTAAATAAAATTCTTGACAAGTTGTTCACGGTGTTGTAAAATAGTAATGTATATGAAATGATAATGGGAGAGTAGCAAAAATTGAACAATATTGATTATAATAAAGATGTCTTTAAAAGCTTATGCGATGAGTTTGAAAAAAATAACACCATCGACCCGTCGCTTTATGAAAAATATCAGGTAAAACGCGGTCTGAGAAACAGCGACGGCAGCGGCGTTATGGCAGGTATTACAAATATCTGTAACGTTCACGGCTACGTTTTCAACGAGGGTGAACGTGAACCTGTAGAGGGCGAACTTATCTACAGAGGCTACAGCATTAATGATATAGTTGAAAACACCACGAAAAAAGGCCGCTTCGGCTTTGAGGAAACTGTTTACCTGCTTCTTTTCGGTCAGCTTCCTACCGAGGAACAGCTTATGGGCTTCAACGAGATGCTCTTTAAATTCAGAGAGCTTCCTCCGTATTTTTCCGAGGATATGATATTTAAGGCTCCTTCAAGGAATATAATGAATAAGATGGCTCGTTCCGTTCTCGCTCTTTATTCCTATGAAGATAATCCTGAGGACCAGTCAATCGAAATGGAAATTCTCCGTGCAATTTCAATTATTGCAAGACTTCCTTCCGCTATGGTTGACGCTTATCAGATTAAACGCAGGGTTTTCGACCATGAAAGCCTCTATATGCACCCTCTTAACCCTGATGAATGTACAGCACAGACCGTTCTCTCAACACTCCGTCCTGACAGAAAATATACAGAGGAAGAAGCCAGACTTCTCGACCTTATGCTTATCATTCACGCGGAACACGGCGGCGGTAACAACTCCACATTTACCTGCCGTACACTTACTTCTTCAGGTACAGACGCTTATTCCGCTTATGCGGGAGCAATCGGTTCATTGAAGGGTCACAGACACGGCGGTGCTAACTTCAAGGTTATCAATCAGCTTGAAGAATTCAAGGAAAATATCAGCAACTGGAATGATGACAACGAGATAAGAGATTATCTTGCCGATGTTATCCGCTGCAAGGCAGGCGACGGCACAGGCCTTGTTTACGGTATGGGCCACGCTGTTTACACACTTTCCGACCCGAGAGCAATTATTCTCAAGGAGCATGCCATGAAGCTCGCTGAAGGCACTGAATTCGAGAAAGAATTCATGCTTCTTGACGCTGTTGAAAGACTTACTCCGCAGGTTTTTGCCGAGGTTAAGAATAATACAAAGGCAATGTGCGCAAACGTTGATATGTATTCAGGTCTGGTTTACAGAATGCTGAAAATTCCTGTTGAGCTCAATACGCCTCTTTTTGCTATTTCAAGAATTGCAGGCTGGTCTGCTCACCGTATTGAGGAACTTCTCAACGGCAAGAGAATTATCCGTCCTGCTTACAAGGCTATAGCTAAAAGACGCAAGTATATCCCTATTGAAGAACGTAAATAATGTTAACACAGCAATTCTTTAAAAGTAAATTTTAGATAAGGGGAAAGCGGCAATGAAAGAAAAAAAACCATATAAGGCTTCAAAGGTAATCCTTGATAAGAAACTCTCTCTGGTTGCATATGCTATTACACTTGTCGGCGCAGTAGCTGCAAGAACAATTCAGCTTAATACAAATATGGATTTTGCTATGGGCAAGTACATTGACCCGTCACTGTCCAAGAATTACACATTCTGGGCGCTGTTAATCGGATTTGCACTTATTTTTGCAGTAATGATTTTCGGCAAGTCCCGTGACAAGGCTATCAAGTCCTGTATTCTCATCAACCCTATGCGTCTGCGTGCTGACAGATTGAACAAGAAGATTTCTCCTCATGCAGGTGCGGCTCTGTTCATTATGGCTCTTCTGATTGCATTTGAGATTTTTATGAAATTCTCTGCTATTGCTGAAGCAAACCTCGCTATTTCCACAGAAGACAATCCTGTATTCATCTTTGCGGGTGTGCCGCTTATGGACTGGGTTCTTTTCGCTGTTGAGCTTATTACTATTGTTACACTGATTTCTACGGGCACAAACATTATGAAGGGCGAAGGCATTTCAAGGGGCAACTGCGTATTTATGATGTTCTTCCCTATCTGGAAGCTTCTTGAAGTTTTTGCTATGTTTTCCGAAAATCAGCTTGTAGGTCTTTATTCTGAAAAGATACTCATTCTTTTCACAGCTATGACTTCTTCAATGTTCTTCCTCTGCGCTGCAAGATTCTTCGGCGGCTGGGAAAAGAAACATTCCCGTTTCTGGATGTGTATTTTCGGATACGCTGCTTCAATTTTTGCTGCGGTTTCCGTAATTCCAAGATATATCATGTATTTTGCACAGGACTACACCAAAATCGACGGTATGGCTTCTCCTGCTGTTTCAGATATCGGTATTGCAGTTGTAACAATTGCACTCATTGCAGTTTTCTGGAGTACTTACGTTTACAGAGTAATGCCTAAGCTTAACCTCACAGGTAAGCGCCGTTGGACTAAGACAACAATGTCATCAAAGGGTATGTCCGATATTAACGACCAAGTATAAAAATCATATGGGGCATGGGATGTGGAAAACACTCATAGCCCCATTTTTGCAGAAGGAAGTGAAAACGTTGCGGCAAAATAAAATACTGATGAAGCTTCTTGCGCTGGGAACGGCTTTCACTCTTTCGGGCTGCTCGGCAGGCGGTTCGGTTGACATGCTTCTTACTCCGCCGAAGCTTTCTGAGGAACAATCCGCTGTCTATGATGCACTGGTCAAATCAGTCGGAAATGATATACGACTTCAATATCCGAGAAGCGGAGATTTCCGTTCGGCTTTTCTTTTTGCCAATATTGATGATGAACCTGACAATGAAGCTATCGTTTTCTATGAAAAGAACGGCGAGACCAAGGACGGCGCGAATGTCCGCGTAAATGTGATTGACAGACGTGACGGAAAATGGACAAGCGTTTATGACCATTCAGGTATGGGAACTGAGATAGACCGTATATTCTTCTCTGAAATCGGAAACAGCTCCAGGACAAGAATTATCATCGGCTATACTCTTCTTTCAGGCGAAAAATCCGTAAAAGTCTACAGCTACAGCGACGGAATGCTTATTCCTGAATATACCGACATCTATAGCACGATGTTCATTTCAGACCTTGAACGTGATAACAGGAACGAACTGGTTCTTATCCGTCCGAACAACCACCTGAAAAAAGCTTCCGTAGGTCTTGTCTCTGTAAATGATGATGGAAAAATTGTTGAAACCTCAAACGTTGCACTGAGTGACAGCACCACAGACTTCGTCAACATTGCGTCAGGATACGTGGGAAGCGGTACTCCTGCAATTTTTATCGACGGGCTTTCAAACGGCAAGCTTTCTACGGAAATTATCTATTCGGTAAACGGTCAGCTGCGAAATCCGCTTTATCTCGGCGAATCTGCCATGATTGAGCAGACCCTCCGCCAGACGGGATACCCTTGCACTGATATTGACCTGGACGGTATCATAGAAATTCCGATACTTACCCTTTTCCCGGGCTACAGTGAAACAACTCCGGGAATAAAACTTTACAGTGCTGAATGGATGGTGCTGGATAATTACAACATTACCAAAAAATATTCAAGTTACTATAATGTTTCAGACGGTTACTGCTTTATTCTCCCAAGCCGATGGGACGGCGGCGTGGTAACTGCCAAGCCTGACAACGTAACAGGCGAGATTGTTTTTTACAAATACCATATCGACCTTGATAACAGTACAACCGAGCTTATGCGTATTGCAGTTGCTTCGGATGAAGAAACTGATGCACTGCTCGATGAAGGATATATACTTGTCAAAAGCAACAATAATACCAATTATCTTGTGAAATGTCCCGCTATTTCCAACGAGCCGCTTATTCTGACCGGTACGGAAATCAGCAACAGCTTCTTTATTTTAGCTAAGTAACAGCATTTGCTTCAAATACAGAAAGGAATGATTTTATGAAACGTATACTTGTTTGCGAGGATGAGGACGTAATCCGCGATTTTGTTGTTATCAATCTTAAACGTGCAGGATATGAGGTCGTGGATGTCAACTGCGGCGAGGAGGCTCTCAGAGTTTTTGAACAGGAACACGGCAACTTTGATATTGCCTTGCTGGATATTATGATGCCAGGTATTGACGGTTTCCAGGTGTGCAAAGCTCTCCGCAAAAAGAGCAGCACTATCGGCATTATTATGCTTTCCGCAAAGACTCAGGAAATGGACAAGGTAAGCGGTCTTATGCTTGGCGCTGATGACTACATAACAAAACCTTTCTCCCCTTCTGAGCTTACTGCGAGAATTGACGCTATCTACCGCAGAGTAAGCATGAGCGTTGTGCGCGAAGAGGATACTGCTTCAACTATCGAGTCGGGTCCTTTTGTGCTCAATCTCAAAAGCAGAACTGTTTCCAAAAACGGAACACCTATTGACCTTACACAGGTTGAATATCAGATTATGGAATATTTCCTCAACAATCAGGAAACTGCTCTTGACAGAAATTCCATTCTCACTCACATCTGGGGCGAAAATTATTACGGCGATGATAAAATCGTTGATGTAAATATCCGCCGTATCAGAATGAAAATCGAGGATGAACCTTCCAATCCGAAATACATCTCCACAATCTGGGGATTCGGTTACAAATGGTCGGTAAAGGGTGACTCCTGATTCTGAATTCATTATAAAATAAGAGAGGAGGGTTACCGTGCGGAAAAACAACATCACAAGACGCTGGCTCATAAACAACCTTGGCGTAATTGCAATCATGCTGCTTATACTGGTTGTTCTGGGTACACTTTTTGTACGCAGCTATTACTACAGTTCCGCAAAACAATACCTTACCTCACGAATGAATATGGTTTCAAATATTCTTCAAAGCTCCTATAACGACCCTGCTTCAAATTTTTCGGCAGAGGTTCGTGCCACTGTTGAAAACTGGTCGGAAAAAGATAAAATGGAGCTTATGATTGTCAGCAGCAAAGGAAATGTCGGACTTACCTCTTCAGGATTTGTTCCCGAAGAAAGTCTGGACGAAATGGTTGACTATACTGCTGCTGTGGAAAGCGGTTCAAGCGGCTACCACACAGGCAGGCTTTCAAGCGGCGAGAAAATCATGGCTGTCTGTATCCTGCTTCCGAAAAATGATGCAGGTTACTCCGCAATAAGAATGGTTTCCTCCCTTGACGCTGTAAACAAGCATATCCACAGCATTACTTTCATCCTTTCAGCTATTTGTCTGACTATTCTTGCAATGCTGTTCTTCTCGGGACTATATTTTGTCAAGTCAATTGTTATTCCCGTGCGGCAAATCGGCTCAACCGCAAGACGTTACGCAATGGGTGACTTTTCCGTACGTATCACCAAAAAGAACGATGACGAAATCGGTGACCTTTGCGATACGGTCAACCATATGGCAAGCGAGCTTGCTCTTTCCGAGCAGATGAAAAACGAGTTTATATCCAGTGTTTCACACGAACTCCGCACTCCGCTTACAGCTATCAAGGGTTGGGCGGAAACTATCGGAACTATGCCCGATGATGCTGAAACTGTTGCAAAAGGCATGCGTGTTATAACTACGGAAAGTGAACGTCTTTCCGAAATGGTTGAAGAATTGCTGGACTTTTCCCGTATGCAGAACGGCCGCTTCTCCCTTAACAAGGCAACTATGGACGTTCTTGCAGAACTCGGCGACGCAGTTCTTATTTACACCGAAAAAGCTAAAAAAGAAGGTATTTCCGTTGTCTATGACGAGCCTGATATGCTGCCGTTTATCTGCGGCGACAAAAACCGTATCAGGCAGGTTTTCATCAACGTTATCGACAACGCTATAAAATATTCCGACAAAGGCGGTCTTGTTTCCGTTCAGGCAGGTATGAAGGACAGCGACCATATCAGGATTGACGTATCCGATACGGGCTGCGGTATCAGCAAGTATGACCTGCCAAAAATCAAAACCAAATTCTACAAGGCAAATCATACCCGCCGAGGAAGCGGTATCGGTCTTGCTGTTGCAGATGAAATTATTGCTATGCATGGCGGACAGCTTGAAATCACAAGCGAACAGAATGTGGGCACGACGGTAACAATTATTCTGCCCGTGCAGAAATCTTAACCGAAAAAGAAAGGATACACCAAAAAATGAGTGAAGCAAAGGATTGCAAAAAAGAATGTTTCAAGTCCAAAATCGGCGGTCAGGCGCTGATTGAGGGCGTTTATATGAGAGGCATCACAAAGGCGGCTATGGCTTGCAGGCTTCCCGACGGGACAATTGACGTTGAGGAATGGGCTGTAAAAAACGGAAAGGACGCTCCCTGGTATAAGAAAGCACCATTCATAAGAGGCTGTTTTAATTTCGTATCAAGCATGGCGGAGGGTATCCGCTGTACTATGAAATCCGCCGAAAAGCAGATTACCGAGGATGATGAGGAAGAAGAATTAAGCAAGTTCGAACAGTGGCTTACCGACAAATTCGGTGACAAGCTTGTTAATGTGATAATGATTATTTCCGTTGTCATTGCCCTTGCATTTTCCCTTATCGTATTCAAGGGCGGTCCGATTCTCGTGGGCAACATCTGCGTAAAGCTTGGTGCAGCTGAAACTGCACGTTCGATTATTGAAGGTATTACAAGACTTGTGCTTCTTGTTGGATATATGTACGCAATTTCCTTTATGGGAAGTATCAAGACAACCTTTATGTACCACGGTGCTGAACACAAAACCATCGCTTGCTACGAAGCACAGGAAGAACTTACTGTGGAAAATGTACGCAAGCACACACGCTTTCACCCACGCTGCGGAACAAGCTTCATTCTTATCGTGCTTCTGCTGAGCCTTATCGTAGGTATTTTCCTGCCGAGGACAAATATGTGGCTGCGTTTCGGCGTACAGATGCTCTGCCTTATTCCTGAAGCTTCCGTTGCATATGAGCTTATCAAAATTGCAGGCAAATACGATAACATCGTAACAAAAATTATCTCTGCACCCGGTCTTTGGTTACAGAGAATTACAACAAAAGAACCTACCGACAAGCAGATTGAATGTGCAATTGCAGCGCTTAAACCTTGTCTGCCAAAGGACGGCGAAGAGGATAAGTGGTAAAAAAATGCCCCATACCAAACGGTATGGGGTTTCCTTATTCCATAATTTCTATCAGCTTTTTCAGCAATTCAACAGCTTTCTTTTTCTCACTTGCGGTCATACTTTCGACACGACTCAAAAGTGCCTGCTGTTCATCAGTCAGGTCGCTTGAAGCAAGTCCAAGTTTATTGTTTGTAAGCCCTGCAATATAGTCAAGACTGACATTGTAATATTTCGCAAGGGCTATTGCACGTTCAAAAGGAATTTCAGCGTTGCCGTTTTCATATTTACCATAGTGCTGTGCGGTCGTCTCAAGATATTCCGCAATGTCAGCCTGGGTCTTGTCGCTGTCCTCACGTAAATCTCTTATTCTCTGATAATATGCCACCTGTAACACCTCTTTAATTTGTATTGTATCACATACGACTGAAAAAATTGTTAGTTTTTACCTTATCAGATTTGGAATTGATTGCCACAAGTTTCTTTAGATTAAATAAAAACCACAGTAAAAATACCGTGGTTTTTATATTAATTACGAACTAAGCATTAGCTTGAACTGAGCTTTGCAAAGCTGATTTGTTTTTAAGCCTTGTTAACGGAGCCAAAGAGTTCCATCTTTTCTTTTACAGTAGCCTTGATAGCTTCGAAACCAGGAGCGAGAAGCTTTCTTGGGTCGAAGCCCTTGCCCTGCTGATCCTTGCCTGCTTCAACGTATTCTCTTGTAGCAGCAGCAAATGCGAGCTGGCATTCTGTGTTAACGTTGATCTTAGCAACACCGAGGGAGATAGCCTTCTTGATCATATCCTCAGGGATACCTGTACCGCCGTGGAGTACGAGTGGCATATCGCCAACCTTTTCCTTAACAGCAGCAAGTGTGTCGAAGGAAAGACCAGCCCAGTTTTCTGGGTACTTACCGTGGATGTTACCGATACCAGCAGCGAGCATTGTTACGCCGAGGTCAGCAATCATCTTACATTCGTTAGGATCAGCACATTCGCCAGCACCTACAACGCCGTCTTCTTCGCCGCCGATAGAACCAACTTCGGCTTCGAGGGAGATACCGAGAACGTCACAAGCGTTTACGAGAGCTGTTGTCTTAGCAATGTTTTCTTCGATTGGGTAGTGGGAACCATCGAACATGATAGAGGAGAAGCCTGCGTTGATGCAAGCCTTAGCGCCTTCGAAAGAACCGTGGTCGAGGTGGAGAGCAACCGGAACAGTGATGCCCAGTTCTTCGAGCATACCTTCTACCATACCAACTACAGTCTTGTAGCCGCACATATACTTACCAGCACCTTCGGAAACACCGAGGATTACAGGAGAGTTGAGTTCCTGAGCTGTAAGGAGGATAGCCTTTGTCCATTCGAGGTTGTTGATATTGAACTGACCAACTGCGTACTTGCCCTCACGAGCCTTGTTGAGCATGTCCTTTGCGGAAACGAGTCTTGACATAATTAACATTCCTTTCAATAATACGGGATTGCCCCAAATTTTTCATACAATATAATTATAACTTATGTACCGGCAAAATGCAAGTATTTTTTGTGAAAATAATAACATGCCGTGCAGAAAATCATACTTTTCCGCACAGCATGTTTCGTATAATTTATATAGTAATTGCTGATATATGTAAATAACTATCTTTCTTATTCCGCCATATCTTCCATACAATACATAATCTCTTCTATACTGTCAAGATGTAATTTCCAGCCCTCGTCCTTTGTCTTGAACACGATAACGTCAACATCATCGTCATCACTATCGTCTTTTCCCTTTACAAGCACATTACATTCAAGCTCATAAGCCTTTTCAATCTTAATTTTATAGTCAGCGTCCTTATACTCATCTTCAATTTCTTCTATATCGTCCTCGTCAAGAGCTTCCTTATCCGCAACACTGATTTTGATTTTTATGTTCTTACCAAACTCATCTTCAAGTCCTTCCAGAAGCTCCTCAAGTTCTTCTGATTCTTCGTCCCAAAACTCGTCACTGTCATCATAATAGCAGTCTATGTATTCTTCATATGTCTCCATCATATCATCTGTGAACCCAGTTCTGTACCAAGCCTCAGCATCTGCCTCCATAATAGCTGTCTCATAATCGGAAAGCACCTTCTTATATCCGCTGCCGCCGATTGATACGATAAGAATTACGATAAGAGCAATAACAACAACTGCCGCTGCTGCCGCAATTATTACTGTTTTTGAACCTGCTCCGTTTGACTTTGCTCTGCATGCACATGTTTCTCCCTCTGCGACCTCGTTGCCGCAAAAACGACAAAATGCCATAAAAACAACCTCCAATAATATAGTATATCATTAATCTTTGCTTTATATAGTGTACCATTTATCAGCACATATGTCAATGCCTTTTGCTGACCTAAAAAAGGGACACATATGTGTCCCTTTTCTATACTTAATTTTACATATCTTCAAGCAAATTTTCCATAGAACCAATGTGAATTTTCCAACCTTCGTCTTCGAATTTAACCACAGTAGCTTCTACATCTATTTCTTCGTCATCTTCATCGCCCTTAATTGTTACAACACATTCAAGCTCATAAGCCTGCTCAATCTTAACCTTGATATCAAATGAATCCTTATACTCGTCTTCAAGGTCTTCAATGTCATCCTCATCAAGCTTTTCCTTATCTTCAACCTTGACTTTAACCTTTATGTCATCACCAAATTCATCTTCCAAATCATCTTCGAAACCTTCATATAAAAATTCATCTTCAAATTCATCGAGTAAATCATCGTAATCCATGCCGTAATCTTCCAGAGCATCTTCAAGTTCATCCTTGAGATCATCTGTAAATACCGTATCAAAAATAGCATCAACATCGCCTTCAACAATAGCTGTAAAGCAATCCTTGATAGGCTGTGCACACTTTCCGCTGCCACCGATAGTTAACATAAGAACTGCAACAAGTGCAATAACAACAACTGCCGCTGCTGCTACCGCAATAATTACTGCCTTTGAACCTGCTCCGTTAGATTTTGACTGACAAGCACATGTTTCTCCCTCTGCGACCTCGTTGCCGCAAAAACGACAAAACGCCATAATAATTAACCTCCCAATAAATTATTAATATAAAATTAAAATATGCCTTACACATTATACCATATTCCGACATTTCAGTCAAGACAAAAAGCATTGCCATTCAGCAATGCTTTTTGTGAATTATGTATATCAGCTTACTGCATAGAGGATGCCGTATGTGCCTGAATAAAGCTTCCAGCCTTCACCCTCAACCTTGATTACTGTGATATCAACATCATTATCGTCCTTATCGTCTTTACCCTTAACGAAAATATCACATTCAAGTTCATATGCGCTCTGAATTTTGATTCTGTAACCATTATCTCTGCATGCATCTTCGATATCTTCGATATCATCCTTGTCAAGCTTTTCCTTTTCTCTGAACTTTACAGAATACTTGATTTTTTTTCCGAGGTCATCTTCAAGGTTATCCTTAACATCTTCAACTTCATCTTCAAAGCTTTCAGCAAGATCATCTTCATCTCTGCCCCAGGAATCATCATAATAATCAAGCATCTTTTCGGTATAGGCAGCCTTAACGTAAAGCTCACCATCTTCCTTATTGATAGCCTTTATGACGTCATTGACAGGCTTCTTGTATCCGCCGCCGAAAATTACTGCAAGTATAATAACGAAAAACAAGAATCCAGCAGCTGCTGCAGCTATAATAGTAAGTGTTTCCTTGCTTAACTGCTTAGCTGGTGCTGAGTTCTGCTGGCAGGAACAAACCTCTCCTTCATTTACTTCATTTCCACAATTCTGACAAATTGCCATAATAAATTCCTCCTATATCATGATGTGTTCTTTCGTTATTTTAGCATACTCAATTACTAAAGTCAAGAGAAAAGTTGAACAGAATAATACATAAACATAACCAAATATCTGTCATTGTTATCATATATCAGAAGCTTGTCAGCAGTATCATAACTGCAATTACATAAATATTACGTTTCTCAGCAATCAAGAAAACAAGCAATTACTCCCCGTCATCTTCAAGCTGTTTTTTCAGCACCTTGTTGTTCTTCTTTGCACAAAGGCACATCAGTACAGCTTCTGTTGAAATTATAAGCCACATTATGCAATATACAACATCATAAAAGCTGTCGCCATGATGAATATCGGATATAAGCCGTGAACTCCATAAAATAGCTAGAAGAGGATAAAGGAATAGTATCCATGTGCTTGACCAGCTTTTTGCGAATTTGGGATTCATTATCCCCCTTTTAGCAGTCATATAAGCGTAAAGCAGATAAAATCCAAACATCGCAGCAAATAAAACAAGAGAAATTATTGTACCTGCCAGATTCTCAGTATTTGAACATACTATAATAAGAACCGTTGTAAATAACAGCATCACAAAATACATTATTCTGAAAAGTCGGAAGCCGATTTCGTGGTTTTCGGCTTTCTGCATTTCATCATAGCCTGCCTCATCAAAAATTGTTCCGCTTGCAAGAGTTGTTTTGTCTTCCATAAAAATCTTCCTTTCTTCTTTCTGTAAAATCAATCGTTGCCCCAGAATATTTCATCTAATGTTTTCCCAAGTGCCTTGCATATATCAATGCAAAGGTTAAGCGTGGGGTTATAGTCGCCCTTTTCAATGGCGTTTATTGTCTGCCTGGACACGCCTACCGCCTCGGCAAGCGCCTGCTGGGACATATCCATAGCCGCCCTTGCGGATTTAAGCTTCAGATTCTTAGCCACTGTATCACCTCCGTGGTTGTTGAGATTATAATATCACATAGCTTACAGTTTGTCAAGTATATTTTACAAAAAGAATTTATTATTTTACTTTTTGTAAGATAAACAGGTGCCGCAAATCCAGTCGGGAACTTAATTTGATGTGGTAAAATAATTTTGAATAATTGTTGAAATTTCTGCGTAACAATGGTATAATTATTGTATATTGCATTATGAAAGGAATTGTTGAAATGCTTGAAAATATCAGTATCCTTGCAGGCAACACCTCTGCAAGTTCTTACCTCATTATCGTAATTGTTGCAGGCGTGCTTCTTGTTGGTGCGGCTGTGGCAGGTATTGTTACTAAGAAAAAGAAGAAGTAATCTCACCCAAATTTACAAAAGGAGTGACGTTATGGACAACACATTACAGCTTAAATGCCCAAACTGCGGAGCTTCAATCGGTTTCAATGCCGCAAGTCAGCTTTTCGTCTGCGAATTCTGCAACTCGGATTTTACTGAGGCGGAAATCAATGCGGCAAACGGTAAGGAAGCAGACGGGATAAGCCTCGAAAAAGAGGAATACATACCTGAAAATACAGACTTCGCCGACCATACCAATTTGTACATATGTGAAAGCTGCGGTGCAGAAATTGTTGCTGACGAAAATACTGCGGCAACTTTCTGCCATTACTGCCACGGCACGGTTACTCTTAAAGGACGTGTCAGCGGTGCACTTCAGCCTGAGCTTATTATTCCGTTCAAGATTGACAAGGCTATGGCTGAAACCTCATTCAAGAACTGGTGCAAAAAGAAATGGTTCCTGCCAAAGAGTTTTTCTTCTCAGGGGCAGCTTGAAAAAATGGTTGGTCTGTATGTTCCGTTCTGGCTTGCAGACTGTGAGGTTGACGCTTCGGCGGAATATGACGCAAAAAAGGTGCACAGCTACCGTTCTGGCGACTACAGAATTACCAATACAAAAGTTTACTCCGCAAGCCGTGCGGCAAAGATGGAATACAGAGGTATTCCTGCTGACGGTTCACGAAAGCTTGACGATAAGCTTATGGACGCTGTTGAGCCTTTCGATTACAATGAATTTCTTCCATTTTCCATGAACTATTTCAGCGGATTTTATGCTGACAAGTACGACGTAGAAAAAAGTGAAGCAATCAACCGTATCAAAGAACGTATGACAGCGGGTGCAATACGGGTGCTTTATCAGAGTGTAACAGGTTACACATCGGTAGTACCCAAGGGACAGCGTTTGCGTATTATCAAGACAAAGTGGCACTACACCATGCTCCCCGTATGGTTTATGACATATATGTATTCGGGCAAGAAATATTTCTTTGCAATCAACGGACAGACGGGCAAGATTGCGGGAATTATCCCCGTTTCCGTGGGCAAGCTGATTTTTATGGCACTTTGTTTTATTCTCGGATTTACTCTGATTGGTTTAATCGGAGGTGCAATTCTATGATGAGAAAGCTTATTACGGTTATAGCTGCGGCTTTGGCGGCACTTGTTATTACGGCTTTACCCGCTTCCGCCTGGTCTGCGGGTATCAACGATATGGCGGGACTTTATTCCGATGCTGAAATTGAACACCTTGAAGCACGTCAGGAAGAGGTTTCCGAACTGACAGGCTGGAATATTGCAGTTGTTACAACAGACGTAGGCTTCGGTCTTGACGGTATTGACGCCTGCGATTACGCTGAACAATACTGCTATGACACCTTCGGCGACGACCCCGATTCTGTAGTATACCTTATCGACCTTGACTATCGTTGGATTTCGATGGACGGTGACCTGCTCAACTATTTCAACTCCTCACGTTTCAACACAATGATGGACACCTGTGAAGAGTGCTACATGGATTACAATGATGTTGAAAACCTTGAAATCTTCTACCACTACCTTGAATATTACTACAACGAGGGTACGGTTGAATATGACCCGTCAATCGGAGCACTGGGCGATGACTTTGAAGACGCAATCGAGTGGGACGATGATACCATTGATTTTACAATGATTTTCGGCGGCTTTATCGCGGGCTTAATCGGTGCTGTAATAAGTGTGGGAATTGTCCTTGCACGTTACAAGACCCATCAGGCACCATCGGCAAATGCTTACCTTAACAAGTCAACGGTAAATATGTACCGCAGTCAGGATTACTTTGTCCGTGAATACACAACACGAACAAGAATTGAAAGCTCGTCCTCGGGCGGCAGCCACAGAAGCGGCGGAAGCAGACGCAGCGGCGGCAGAAGCCGTGGCGGCGGTGGTCGCGGCGGAAGAAGATAATTACATTCAGGCAACGGATTTGTTCCGCTGCCTGTTGTTTTTATCACCAAAAAAACTAATATTTTTTCTGTTAATCTTACCAAAACGCCAAACATTTTTTTCGGCTATTTACTTTATCGGAATGTTGTGGTATTATACAAAGGCAAATTAAGATACTTATTAAAAAGGATGGTTACTATTATGAAAAAGAATTTTATCAAGGCACTTGCTGCTCTTGCACTTGTTCCTGCAATGATGTTCACAGCTTGCTCCGCTGAAAAGGAAACAGCTGACAATGCTGCAACAGGTGAGGACAACTCTCTTCAGGCAGTTCTCGACAGCGGCAAGTTCATTCTCGGTCTTGACGCTACATTCAAGCCTATGGGCTTTACTGACGAACAGGACAACATCGTAGGTTTCGACATCGACCTTGCTGAAGAAGTTTGCAAGAGAATGGGTGTTGAACTTGTTAAGCAGCCTATCGACTGGGACACAAAGGAACAGGACCTCGACGCAGGCAAGATTGACTGTATCTGGAACGGTATGT
Organism: Oscillospiraceae bacterium; assembly: GCA_018110825.1. Lineage (GTDB taxonomy): Bacteria > Bacillota > Clostridia > Oscillospirales > Ruminococcaceae > RGIG8773. The sequence continues at coordinate 225,252 of JAGBCL010000105.1, read as the reverse complement.
CCATTAGCCCTGAACGTGCTGAGATTATGAATCTTTCTGACCCATACATGAAGAACGATATGATTTTCGTTGTAAAGACTGAAAGTGCTATCGCTTCTCAGGCTGACCTCGACGGCAAGTCCGTTGCTGTTCAGAGCGGTTCTTCTGCACAGACAATTCTCCTTGAATCCGGTCTCAATGTTACACCTGTTGAGCTTGCTACAAACGTTGAATGTCTCCAGCAGCTTGAACTTGACCTCGTTGATGCTGTATTCATGGACAGTGTTGTTGCTAACTACGAAATCACTTCCGAACAGAAGCCTTACACAATTCTTCCTGACGGTCTTTCCCCAGAAGAATACGCTATCGGCTTCAGAAAGAACGACCAGGCTCTCCGTGATGAAGTACAGAGAATTCTCTCTGAGATGAAGGCTGACGGTACAGTTGCTGCAATCTCTACAGAATGGTTCGGTACAGACATTACAACTATCAAGTAAAATCCCTATAAAGCAGTCAATCCCGGTGATTGACTGCTTTTTTTTATTGTGGTATAATTTTATAGGTAACTGTTCAGAAAATATATTTGTAAAAATCGAACAAATTTTCTGTTTTGTATTGACGAACGTATGTTTCGCTGTTATAATTAAAAATAGGGAATTTGACAGGAATAATTGTCCAACCCCGAGGACGTTGTTTCTGCCTGCGGACATTAACAACCAGTTTATGTTATGAACGGAGGTAATTGTTTTGAACGGTTATGTAAATATGCTTATTGAATACAAGCAGACAGAGGCGGCTCTGCGTGAACGCATTGCTCAGCTTAATGTGCTGCTGAAAGGAACTCTTGGCTCAATGGAACGTGAGGACCTGATGAGACGCAAGCTTATGCTTGAACAAGAGCTTTACGATTTGCTGGATGTTATAAGCGTAATTTACGGTTACGCAGGCTGCGGGGTGGATGAGAAGTGCAGAAACGCCTGAAAAGTGAATTTCTCGGTGAAGCCGAATTCTGTGCCGACAAGGAGATTTCCGCTCTTATCGGTGATACCGAATCAAACAACAGTGCAAAGCATCGTATGATGCTGAAAATACTGCGTAAAGTTATTGAAGAATCGCTTACCGAGCGGCAGCGGCAGATAATTACCCTGTATTATTTTGACAAGGTTAATATTCCGCAGATTGCCGAAATGCTGAAAGTAAACCGCTCAACCGTGTCAAGGACTATTTCACGGGGCAGACGAAACATTATGGAGAAAATGAAATACTTCATTTAATGAATTTTATGTAAGGGACGGGTTTACCGTCCCACAGATAGCAACAATTTATATGCGAGGGATAGATATGAACACACCAATTTACGATTTTCTGGAGCAATACAAGAACAGCGGTACTGTACGTGCACATATGCCCGGACACAAAGGCAAAGGATTGCCCTGCGGATTTGAGAGTGCTTTTCCGTATGATATAACCGAAATCAAAGGTGCGGACGTGCTCTTTAAGGCTGAAGGAATTATTGCCGAAAGCGAGAAAAACGCTTCCGAACTTTTCGGCACGGCGGCAACTTTTTACTCAGCAGGAGGCTCTACACTTTGCATACAGACTATGCTTGCGGCGGCCTGCGGAGAAGGTCGTGCTTTTATCTGCGCACGTAACGCTCACCGTGCTGTAATGAACAGCGCTGTTCTGCTTGACCTTGAGCCGTGCTGGTTCTACCCTGAATATGAGGACGGCTCTGTTGTTTCGGGAAACATCACTGCAAAAGCTGTGGAGGAAGCAATTGAAAAATACGCTGACAAAAATCCTGCCTGCGTGTACATAACTTCTCCCGACTATCTGGGACGGCTTGCTCCCGTAAAGGGAATTGCCGAGGTCTGCCACAAACACGGCTTACCCCTTGTTGTTGACAACGCTCACGGTGCTTATCTTGCATTCCTTGAAGACAATCTGCACCCCATTGCTCTTGGTGCTGATATGTGCTGTGACTCGGCACACAAGACCCTTCCCGTGCTGACGGGTGGTGCTTATCTTCACGTTGCAAACGAAAAGTTCATGCCCGAAATCAAGCGATGTATGTCCCTTTTCGGCAGCACAAGTCCCAGCTATCTGATAATGGCAAGCCTTGATTTGTGCAACGGATATCTTGCGGGAAATTTCCGTGGTGACCTTGCAGAAACTGTTAAACGCATAAACAGATTCAAGGAAAAGTTTGCTCATCTCTGCGCTGAAAATATTGAGCCGATGAAGATTACATTCTATCCGATTTTAAGCGGACTTACGGGATATCAGCTTGCGGAGCAGCTTCGTGCAAACGGTATTGAACCTGAATATGCGGACGAAACCCATACGGTGCTTATGCTTTCCGCTTCAAGCACGGAAGAGGATTTTGCAAGGCTTGATGAGGCTTGTGAAAGACTGATGTGTCCGAGAATTCTGATAAGACCGCCGCAGTTTGAGATAACCGAGCCGAAGCGTGCTATGCTTCCCCGTGAGGCGTTTTTTGCTGAAAAGGAAACAGTTGAGACGGAAAATTCCTGCGGAAGAATTGCCGCTGAGGGTATAACAGTGTGTCCGCCATGCGTGCCTATAGTTGCCGCAGGAGAAATTATTGATGAAAATGTGATGAAAATTTTGAAAATGTATAGCATTTTGAATGTAAATGTGGTAAAATGATAAAGTATACATATTTACAAAGGTTTCGGAGGGGTTTCTATGAAACTTATTTATGCTATTGTCAACAACGATGACAGCCACGACGTTTCCTCTGCGCTGACAAAGGCAGGCTACTTCGCTACAAAGCTTGCTTCTACGGGCGGATTCCTTATGTCTGGCAACACTACTTTTATGATTTGTGCGGAAGCTGACAAGGTTGACGCAATTATTGAAATTATTACTGAACGTTCACGCAGAAGAAAACAGTATGTTCCTGCGGCAAATATTGCAGGCGCTGAAATGCACGGCGGTGCAAGCTTCCCTGTTGAAGTTTCCGTCGGCGGTGCAACTATCTTCGTGACAGATGTAGAAAGATTTGAAAAAGTATAAAAGCAAGCTTTTAAACTTTTCCGGGTTTTGCTTCGCAAAACACCGGTAGTTTGTAAGGCATTTCTACTATGTGTGGAATTTATTTTAATTCCGAATTCCTAATTCCGCATTCCTAATTTCTAAAAAGGGGGACTTCCGCTGTGTTGAAGCTGTATTCAAAGGATACACTTGTATCTTCAATAGCTGCTATGAAACAGAGCGGAAGGCTTGCTCACGCTTTTCTGCTTACGGGCGAAAGAGGTGTGGGCAAAAAGGTTGCAGCAAAATATATTGCTATGACCATTCTTTGCGAAAACGGCAATGCCTGCGGGAAATGCCGTCATTGCAGACGTATACTTGAAAACAATCACCCTGACGTGATTTATCCTGAAAAATCAGGAAAGAAGCAGATTTACTCTGCTGATACAATGCGTGAAATCTGCACTGATGCTTACGTTTCGCCAAATGACTGCGACGCTAAGGTTTACATCTTTTCCGACTGCGAAAACATCGAGGAAAGAACACAGAATTTCCTGCTTAAAGTTATTGAGGAACCGCCTGACACAGCTTATTTTATTTTTACCTCTGAAAGCAAAAGCGTGTTCCTGCCTACGATTCTGTCGAGAGTCATTTCAATCGGTATTCCTGAATGTTCGGAAAACGACTGCAGGTCGGCTCTTTCCGATATGGGTTATTCTTCGGAACAGATTGATGAGGCTGTTGCTTGTTTCCACGGCAACATCGGCAGCTGCACCGATTACCTTGACGGCGGTGCAACAAAGGAAAATGTGGAATTGTGCAGAAGTATTGCTGCGGCAATCTGCAGCGGTGATGAATACGGTCTGCTTACTGCCCTGCACAAAATCGGTGAGGACAGAAAAAAAATCAGGCTTGTACTTGAGCTTGTTGACAAAGTTATCCGTGACGCATGCGTAATGCGTGTAAGCACAACACCGCTTATCGGCTGTGACCCTGAAGGTGCAGAGCAGCTGTCACGAAAGCTCAGTATACACCGTGCGGAAATTATCCACGAGGCTATCGCAAGGACGATTTACCGCTGCGGAATAAATATGAATGTACCGCCCGAAATGGCTGCGTTTACCTGCACCGTTATGGGCTGAGAAAGGATATACATTTTTTATGACCGAAATTATTGGAGTACGATTCAAAAGTGCAGGAAAGGTTTATTACTTCGACCCTGCGGGAATAAAGGCTGTCAACGGCGCCAAGGTTATTGTCGAAACAGCAAGAGGCATTGAATGCGGTGAAGTGGTTATGGAAAACCGTGAGGTTGACGACCAAAAGATTACCATGCCGCTGAAGTCAATTATCCGTGTGGCAACTCCTGCGGATTTAAAAATCATTGAACAGAACAAGGCTAAGGAAGAAAATGCATTCAAAATCTGTCAGGAAAAAATTCTTGCTCACAAGCTTGATATGAAGCTGGTTGATGTTGAGTGCACATTTGACAATAACAAGCTGCTTTTCTACTTCACGGCTGAAACAAGAGTTGACTTCCGTGAGCTCGTTAAGGACCTGGCGGCTGTGTTCAGAACAAGAATTGAACTTCGTCAGATTGGTGTACGTGATGAGGCAAAAATCCTCGGCGGTCTTGGTATATGCGGACGTGAATTCTGCTGCAAGGGCTTTCTCGGCGAATTCCAGCCTGTATCAATCAAGATGGCTAAGGAACAGGGCTTGTCCCTTAACCCTACAAAGATTTCAGGTACCTGCGGCAGACTTATGTGCTGTCTGAAATATGAGCAGGACGCTTACGAATATCTGCTGAAAAACACGCCTAAGGTGGGTGCTTACGTCAAGACTCCCGACTTCAAGGGATACGTTGAGGAAGTCAACCTGCTTACGGGCAAGCTTAAAGTCAAGCCTGAAAAATCCGAGGATGCGGCTGTTATTTTCGACAAGGCTGATGTAACAATTATCCGCGACGGAAAAATCAAGGTTGACAAGGAAGAACTCAAGGCTCTGAAAAATCTTGAAGATAAATAATGGAGGTTACTAATTATGAAAAAATCAAATGTTGTTGCAATCGTACTCGCTTCCGTTGCTGCTGCGGCAGGAATTGCTGCACTGGTAATTGCAATTGTCTCATTGGTAAAAAGCTGCGGAGTAAAGAAAATCTCAACAGCTGAATATAATTATTACGGAATTCCCGACGCTGACGAGGAAGATACTCTCGGCAGCGACACGCTGGCGTTCTGATTAACTGAAAGGATTGAAATTTCAAAATGGCAAAAGATAAAATTATTGACGCAAATGCAGACTCTATGAAAAAAATTGTCACAACAGTGATTATTGCAGTTGTGATTCTTATTGTTGTGTTCAACTCTTTTACAACAGTTCAGGCAGGCCACTCAGGCGTTGTTACAACTTTCGGAAAGGTTTCCGAAAAGGTTCTGAGTGAAGGTCTCCACTTCAAAATTCCGTTTGTGCAGGATATCATTCTTGTTGACAACCGTGTACAGAAGGCTGAATCTGCCTGCTCTGCTGCTTCAAAGGACTTGCAGACTGTTTCTTCCACAATCGCAGTCAACTATAAGGTGCTTAACTCCTACTCTGCAAATGTGTACAAGAATATCGGTCTTGATTATGAAGCAAAGATTATCACTCCTGCAATTCAGGAGTGCGTAAAGGCTGTTACTGCAAAATTTACTGCGGAAGAACTCATCACAAACCGTCAGTCCATCGGTGACCAGATGATGGAGCTTCTCAAGCAGAAGGTTACGGACTACGGCATTGAAATTCAGATTTTCAATATTACCGCTTTTGATTTTACTGCTGAATACAACGCAGCTATCGAGGCTAAGCAGACTGCACAGCAGAACGCTCTCAAGGCTGAACAGGACCTTCAGAGAATCAAGGTTGAGGCTGAACAGAAAATTGCTCAGGCTGAAGCTGAGGCAGAGGCTTACAGACTCAAATCCGAGCAGATTACTCCTGAAATCCTTATCAGCAACTACATAGAAAAGTGGGACGGCAGACTTCCTACTGTTGTATCAGGCGACGGCGGAACAATGATGCTCGACCTTTCAAAGCTTCTTGAAGAGGCTGAGGCTAACGGCTATTCCGTACCGACAACACCTCAGACAACGGTTACTGAAGAAACCACAACAGAATAAACCCAAAGAGAGACCTTGTGTCTCTCTTTTTTTCTCTTGACGTAAAGTTTTCACAGGATTTTCAGAAAATACCGCCGCTTCACGCTTTACAAAAGGTCTGCTTTGTAGTATAATATGTAGGTATGATTTAAAACTATATATAAAAAGGATGACTTATATTATGAAGAATATTAAGCTTATTGCACTTCTCGCAGCTGCTTCTCTTGTACTTGCAGGCTGTAAGGGAACTCCTGACAAGGGCAACAGTGACTCAAATGACAAAACCAAAACAGACGAAACAACAGCGGCTTCCGAAGCAGTTGCTGCACCTCAGATTCAGTGGCTTGATGATGTTGAAATCCACAACTTCATTATGCCTGAGGTGGGCGAAAAGATTGCGGTTATCAACGTAAAGGACTACGGCACAATCAAAATCAAGCTTTTCCCTGAGGACGCTGAAAAGGGTGTTGAAAACTTTGTTGGTCTTGCTGAAATGGACTACTACGATGAACTTATTTTCCACAGAATTATTCCAAACTTTATGAATCAGGGCGGCGACCCTAAGGGCAACGGCTCTGGCGGTAAGTCAATCTGGGGCGAAAGCTTCGAGGGAGGTACTGACGAAAACCTCTACCACTTTACAGGTGCTGTTGCTTACGCAAACAGTGGTGCAACATCCACAAACACAAGTCAGTTCTACATTGTAAACACACCTGACGGATATACTCAGTATTCCTGCGAGGACCTTGCAATGAGTGACCCTACAAGCTATAACTGGCCTGCAAACGTTGTTGAAAAGTACAAGGAAGTAGGCGGTGTGCCTTTCCTTGACGGCGGCTACACAGTTTTCGGTCAGGTATTCGAGGGTATGGACGTTGTACGTGCAATGGCTCAGGTTGAAACAAATCCCGAAAATGACAAGCCTCTTACTCAGGTTATGATGGAAAGCGTTGAAATCGTAGAATACACAGGAGAATAAAAAACGAACGCAAGCGATCTCAAACTAAAATCTAAAGATTTTAGTTCCGAGTTTTCTGCGTTGCAGAAAATCTCGGGGATTGCTTGGTTAAATAAAAATTGTAGGGGACGGGCAGACAACGCTTGCGTTGTTTTCGTCCCGTCTTTGTAATAAAATGTAAAGGAAGTATACTATGGCTGTAAGAGTAGGTATGGTATCGCTGGGCTGCTCAAAAAATCAGGTTGACGCTGAAAGAATGCTTTACAAAATACAGAAGGCAGGCTATCAGCTTATTGAGGATGCGGCACTTGCGGATATTGCAATCATAAACACCTGCGGATTTATCGAGTCTGCAAAGCAGGAAGCTATTGAAACAATTTTTGAATTCGTTGCACTGAAAAACGAGGGACGTATCAAAAAAATCGTTGTAACAGGCTGTCTTTCCGAACGTTACAGAGAGGAAGTTTCCGAGCTTATTCCTGAGTCTGACGCTGTTGTTGGTATCGGCTGTAACGAGGACATTGTTTCCGTCCTTGAAAAGATTATGGAGGACGAACGTGTTGAAGCCTTTGACGACAAGGAAAAGCTTTCTCTCACAGGCGGACGTGTTCTTACAACACTTTCCTTTACTTCCTATCTGAAAATTGCAGAGGGTTGCGACAACCGTTGCTCTTACTGTGCAATTCCTGATATCAGAGGAAGATTCAGAAGCGTGCCGATGGAAAATCTTCTCGACGAGGCAAGAAAGCTCGTTGCTGAGGGTGTGCGTGAACTGAATGTTATTGCACAGGATACAACACGCTATGGTATTGACCTTTACGGCAAATATATGCTCCCCGAATTGCTTACAGAGCTTTGCAAGATTGAGGAACTGAAATGGATAAGAATTCTCTACTGCTACCCTGAAAGAATTACTGACGAGCTTCTTGACGTTATGGCTAAGGAAGAAAAAATCGTCAAGTACATAGACCTGCCTATTCAGCACTGTGATGATACAATTCTCAAGGCTATGCACCGTCAGGGCACGGAGGCAAGCCTTCGTGAGGTAATCAAGAAAATCCGTGACAGGGTTGAGGGTATCGTAATCCGTACAACTCTCATCACTGGTTTCCCCGGAGAAACTGAGGAGCAGTTCAATCGCCTTGCTGAGTTTGTAAACGAGATGGAATTTGACCGACTTGGCTGTTTCCCTTACTCCGAGGAAGAGGGCACACCTGCCGCTGAGATGGATTGTCAGGTTGACGAGGAAGTCCGTGAGCACCGTGCTGAAATTATTATGGAACAGCAGTCGGTTATTGCTGAAAAGAAGAACAATGCTCTCATCGGCAAGACTCTTGAAGTTGTTACCGAGGGCTTTGACCGTTACGGTGAATGTTGGTTCGGAAGAAGTGCCGCTGACGCTCCTGAAATTGACGGTAAGATTTTCTTCACCGCACCCAACAAGAAGCCTTTCCCGGGCTGCTTCGTAAAGGTTAGAATTGACGATGTACTTGACTATGATTTGATTGGAGAGATTGTGTATGAATCTGCCGAATAAGCTTACGCTTCTGCGTGTAATTCTCGTTCCGTTTTTCGTGTTCTTCCTGCTGACTGATTTTGTTCCTTTCAGCAAGATTATCGCCCTTGCAATCTTCATTGCGGCGTCAATCACTGACGCTCTTGACGGTCATATTGCAAGAAGCCGCAACCTTATCACAACCTTCGGAAAATTCCTTGACCCGCTTGCTGACAAGGTGCTGGTAATTGCGGCACTTGTATGCTTCTGTGAGCTTGGAATTGTAGGGTCTGTTCCCCTGCTTATCATCATCACCCGTGAGTTTATGGTTTCGGGACTTCGCCTTGTAACCGCAAACGAGGGCGTGGTTGTTGCGGCAGGCATCTGGGGCAAGCTGAAAACCGCTTTCACAATGGTTGCCGAGGTTGTAATTCTTCTCGGTCTTTGCTTCAATTTCGAGGGCAATATGGCTGAAATCGCAAACATCGTTTATCAGGTGCTTATCTGGATTGCAACAGCACTTACCGTAATTTCGGGCGGTGTTTATCTGAAAGGCTACTGGAAATATATTGACGCTTCCAAATAAAATCAACAGCACTTCCGATTGTTTCGGAAGTGCTGTTTTTATGTTAGTCAAACTTGTTTATATCAACATCAAGGGGTGCATCGATTTCGTCGGACACATATTTGCCGTTCTTTTTCCTCTGCTTCACGCACTCGGTCAGCAGATATTCAATCTGTCCGTTTACCGAGCGGAAGTCGTCCTCTGCCCACGCGGCGATGGCATCGTACAGCTTCTCAGAAAGACGAAGCGGGATTTGTTTTTTCTGTGCCATTAATACAGACTGCCTGAGTTTACAATAGGCTGTGCATCGTGGTTGCCGCAAAGTACCACGAGGAGGTTGGAAACCATAGCCGCCTTGCGTTCTTCATCAAGGTCAACAACATTGTTTTCGCTGAGTCTTTCAAGTGCCATTTCAACCATGCCAACCGCACCGTCAACAATCATCTTTCTTGCGTCGATAATTGCGGAAGCCTGCTGACGCTGGAGCATTACAGCGGCAATTTCAGGAGCGTATGCAAGGTATGTGATACGTGCTTCGAGAATTTCAAGACCTGCGTTTGCAACCTTCTGCTGAATTTCGTCACGAATTCTCTTTGCAACAACTTCACTTGAGCCACGGAGACTTCCTTCGTCGGCTACGCCGTCGCCTGTTGTGTCAACGTTAGGTGCGATGTCATAAGGGTAAATCTTTACAATGTTACGGAGTGCACTGTCACACTGGAGGGAGAGGTATTCCTTGTAGTTGTCAACGTCGAAAACAGCCTTTGCTGTGTCAACAACTCTCCACATTACTGCAATACCGATTTCAACAGGGTTACCGAGGCAGTCGTTTACCTTCTGACGGTTGTTGTTGAGGGTCATGATTTTAAGGGAAATCTTCTTGTCGGGAACAGCAACGTGAACATCTGTTGATGTTCCTGCTTCTGTTGTTTTCAAGGAGATAGCAGGTGCACCGCCAACGTCACCGCTCTGACGGAGCTTTGTCTGTGCGGCAGGGTTTACAGCTGTACAGAATGGGTTTACCCAGTAAAAACCTTCGCCTTTGAGAGTACCAATATATTTACCAAAAAGAGTAAGAACAAGTGCTTCCTGCGGCTTGATAATTTTAAGTCCGAGGTAAGGTATCCAGCCCACACAAAGCCAGATAACACCAATTACCACTCCTGCGACAGCGAGTGAAGCTCCGCTGTCAGCAAGCATTGCACAGAAAATAATCAATGGAATTGCTGCAAGGTAGAGAATTGTTGTAAGGAAAAGTGCAGACATACCGTTCTGCTTTGTGCGGAGAATTTTTTCTTCTGTTGAGGTTGTTTTTACAATGTTATCTTCCATAGTAATGTTCCTTTCTTCTTGATTTACTGTTTGTAAATCTTTGTGATATCAAAATAATATCACTTTAATTTATTTTTGTCAATGGATATTTTGAGATATTATATTAATTATATATAAATATATTAATAACTTATCAAACAATTGTGCAGTTTGTATGTTTTTTTGTAAAAAGTTTGTCGATATATGTCGCCAAAAGTTGTTGATTTTGCAACATCTTGGTGCTATAATTTTAGTATACTAAAACGCAAACACTTATAGGGGGTATGCAAAATGAATTTTGACTATAACGGCAAAAGCCCGATTACCCATCATACTATTTACAAAATTATGCTTTGGGTAACAATGGTTACATCAGGCGTATTCTTCGTGAAAAACATTATCGGCTTCAATCTCGGCGGACTTATTGCCGTAGGAAGCTGTATTGTCGTTCTTGTTGCGGCACTTTTCATTATGAAGAAAAATCATACAGCTGATATTATCAGGGAATTCGTGCTGTCGATAATTCTTGTTTTTGTAATTATGACTATCTCCCTTTTCAGCGGTGCTTCGTACAGCGACGACTTCTCACTTTACCTTGCACTTATCGGTATGACAGGTATGTATATGGAGCCAAAATTCACAAAGGTGCAGATTGCAGTTGTTGACGTTGCACTCGTTGTAATGTATATAGTACATCCCGAAAAGGCAGGCGGTCTGGGACAGTACATACTTTGCTTTGCAATCACAAATCTTGCGGCAATCCTTTTCTACCTTGCAGTAAACAGAGGACGTGCATTTATCGAGCTTTCCCGTCAGCAGACAGCCGAGGCGGAAAGACTTATTGCTTCAATCAGAGAAATGGGCGACGTGCTTCAGGCAGACTTTGATAAATCCTCAAGTGCAATCAGCGACAGCACAAAGGGACTTCGCAAAGGTTCAGAAAACATCACCTCCGGTGCAAATATCGTTGCGGAAAGCTGTCAGGACGTGCACGAAAAAATCCATGAAACAGAACAGCAGATTTTTGCCCTTAACAATCAGGTTAAGAAGTTTGAGCAGGCTATTTCCGAAAATGACAGCAATATGGAAGCTATGAAAGCACAGCTTCGTGACGTAAGCCGTATCATTGAGGAGTCGAATGCTGTATTTGGCAGTATGACTGAGCAGATGAATGAGGTTACGGAAATTGCCAAGAAGATGAGTGATATTTCCTTTAAAACAACACTTCTCTCCCTCAACGCTTCCGTTGAGGCGGCAAACGCAGGTGCTTACGGTGCGGGCTTTGCGGTTGTTGCGGGTGAAATGAAGGAGCTTTCCGAAAACAGTGACCGTTTTGCGGCACAGGTTACAGAGGTTGTTGACGGACTTATCAATCAGGTTGACAAGACAGCTGTTCAGTTTGAGGACAGCACAAGGGCAATCGAAGCTACCGAAAAGAAAATGGGTGAGCTTCAGGAAAGCTTTGTACGTCTTACAAACCGTTTCGGACAGCTTTATGAAAACATTGACGAGCAGAACAAGAATATCAATCAGGTTGACGATATGTTCAGCGACCTGAAATCAAGAGTTGTTGAAATGCAGGATGACTCCGTGAAGAATAAGAAGGCTGTTGCGGATATTGCGGTTGCAATGGACAGCTACAGAGCTAATATCGAAAAGGTTATTGAGAATACGAGAGTATAAGATAGGGGTATAAAAATTGCCGCTGTACTTCGGTACGGCGGCAAAAATACGTGAGGGTACAAAATGAAAATAATAAATCTTGTTGAGGACACACAAGGCACAAGCGGTGCCGAATTTGAACACGGTTTGAGCTTTTACATCGAAACGCCGAAGCATAAGCTTCTTTCCGACGCAGGTGCAACGGATATGTTTATCCGCAATGCTGAGTTTTTGGGTGTACAGCTTGAAGTGGTTGACACGCTTATTCTGAGTCACGGTCACTATGACCATTCGGGCGGAATAATGCCATTTACGAAAATTAATCCGACAGCGAAAATCTATATGCGGAGCAACGCAGGCGGCGACTATTATCACGATGAACGCTACATCGGAATTGACAAGGCGATACTGAAGCTTCCGCAGGTCGTTCTTACGGAGGATTACCTTGAAATTGATGATGAGCTGTCGCTGTTTTCGGGAATACGCAGCAACAGGCTTCGTCCGAGGGGGAATATGCTGTTATCAGAATTTGTGGAGGACGTTCAGCTTCTGGACAGATTTACCCATGAGCAATGCCTTGTGATTTCAGCAGAGGGAAAGAAAATTCTTGTGTCGGGTTGTGCACATAACGGCATACTGAACGTGCTGGACAGATACGCTGAAATTTACGGCGGAGCACCAGACGAGGTTATAAGCGGCTTCCATATGATGAAGAAGGGCGATTACACCGATGAGGAAATTGCTGAAATAAAAGAAACCGCTGTTCTTCTCACAAAGCTTCCCACACGCTTCCATTCGGGGCATTGCACAGGCAAGCCTGCGTTTGACATAATGAAGTCAATTATGGGCGAACAGCTTTGTGAAATTCACAGCGGCGATACGATAATGTGAGGTGCGGAAAATGGTAAGAGAAATTGTGACGGACGTGCTTTTCCTGAAGCAGAAATCAGAGCCTGCAACCAAGAACGATATGCAGATTGCCCGTGACCTGCTTGACACGGTTAAGGCAAACGAGGAAAGATGCGTGGGAATGGCTGCAAATATGATTGGCGAGAAGAAAACAATTCTCACCGCTTACATCGGCAACGAATATATCATAATGATTAATCCCGTTATTGTTGATAAGTCCAAGCAGTTTTACGAAACTACGGAAAGCTGTCTTTCACTGACGGGTGAGCGTCCGACAAAGCGGTACAACGTGATTACTGTGGAGTATTACGACAAGAAGTGGAAGAAGAAAAAGCAGACCTTCAAGGAATTTGAAGCGCAGATTATTCAGCACGAAATGGACCACTTCGAGGGAATAATCATCTGAAATCATTTTATCAGGAAATTTTCAGTGCCTGATATATATCTGAACCTTCGTTCAGCTTGCCGCAGAGAAATCTGCGGCATTTTTCATAATTTTCAAAAGTACGTCTTGCCTTTTCCTCACAGCCGTACACCTTCCAGCAGCCGCAGAACTTGAAATTTTCACCCTTGTTCTCGATAAAACCGACAACATCTTCCGTAGGGTAACCAAGGAACACGCCTACTTCATGGGGAAAATCCGCACAGCCGCGGATACGGCTTGAAAGGTAATCAAGACATTCGTCAATTCCCATGTTTTCAGGGTAGCCGTATCGTGTGAGTATTTCCTGCACCTGAGGGTCGGCAAGCCGCCTTTTCATCAGCTTTTCGTTATAAACAAACACCAGTGTGCGGCTTCCGCAGCTGCAAAGAATTTTTGCAACAAGACCCTTTACAGCCGCTTTGCTGTTAAACAGTTCGGATTGTGCATCAAGGGTAAACTCAGATGTTGTAAGGGAAATCAGGCTTCCGCATTTTATTCCGAGTAAGGTTGGTGCGGTATGGAATGCGAGTTTTTCGCAGAATTTTTTGTTTTCAGATACTGTCATAAAATCACCTCTCATTGCGTTAGCCATTGCTAACTATCCGCTTTAAAAACAAGGTGCGATTGCACCGTAATTAACTGCAATATTGCTCAAGAACACTTTTCAGTGCCGTAGCACTTGCGCTGTGAATTCTTGCAACAGGAATGTTATACTTCTGGGAACGCTGATTGACGCTGTTAACCATCTTATGCGAACAGGTATTGGTAAACACAACCATCAGGTCGGGAGTTCCAAGTTTATTCTCAAAATCTGAAGGCATCTGGGTAAAAACCTTTGCCTTGCAATTGTAAGTCCTGCAAATATCCTTATATCTTGTTGCCATACGGTCATTGCCGCCTATAACAACTACACTCATTTTATCAGACCTTTCAAAATATAGTTAGCTTTCGCTAACTATATTTTAGCACATCCTTCTGTGTTTGTCAAGAGGGGTAAAAACACCGCACAGAATCTTCTGCACGGCGTTCTGATTATCTCAATTTTTCAAGCTTGTTTGTATTCGCAATAACAATAAGCTTCATGTCCTTTTCAAGGGGCTTTGAAGGGTCAATTTCAATTGTAACTTTCTCTCCTTTATAAATTGCAACAATATTTATCCCATATTTTCTTCTGAGATTAAGCTCAATAGGCGTTTTACCCTGCCATTCGTCACGAACATTCAGTTCAATCATGGAAATATCGTCGGAAAGTTCCATAATATCCATAAAACCAGAACTTACAAGATTCTTTGCAAGACGCACTCCTGACTCTCTTTCGGGAAAAACTACCTTGTCAGCACCGATTTTTTCAAGAATTCGGCAGTTCATTTCGTTCGCACACTTTACAATTACAGTTTCAACGCCTATTTCCTTGCAGAGCATTGTCGCCATAACGCTTGCTTCAAGATTTGAAGCCATTGCGATAATTACCACATCTACATTTGAAATGCCAAGCTGTTTTATAACGTCAGGGTCGGTAATATCAGCACACTTGCAAAAAGGGATTTCACCCACCACATCGTTGACGGTTTCCTCGTCTATGTCAACCGCAATTACCTCTGCACCGAAACCGATAAGTTCCTTTGCAACAGCCTGACCATATCTTCCAAGACCAAATACTGCATAAGATTTTTTCATATCAAATACTCCATTCCTTGTTTTATCCAACACTTATATCCTCAACAGGACACTTGATGACATTCTGCTTTTCTTTTTGTGTGCTGAAAGCAACCGCCAACGAAATAGGACCTACTCTTCCAAGATACATAGTAACAATTATAATCAGCTTGCCCCATATATCAAGGCTTCCCGTAAGATTTCTTGTAAGCCCGACAGTAGCTGTTGCACTGACTGTTTCATATGCAATTGAAAGCATATCCGTTTCTGTAACAGCGGCAAGAAGAACAGTTGAAACAAACATTATTACAAAGGACATACACATTACCGACGCAGCCTTGCCGATAGCTTCTTTTGTAACGGTTCTTCCGAACATTGTCACGTCTTTCTGATGACGGATTGTCGCAAGTGCTGAGGCAAATACGACTGCAATGGTAACTGTCTTGATACCGCCTGCAGTTCCTGCAGGTGAACCGCCTATAAACATTAGCAGTAAAGAAACAATCGAAGAAGCGTTGCTGAAATTTTCCTGCGGAATGGTCGCAAACCCTGCTGTTCTTGTAGTTACAGATTGGAATAATGACGCCATAAGCTTGTCACCCAAAGAGAAATCCGCAATTGTAAGCGGATTATTGTACTCAAAAATAAAGAACAAAATCCAGCCTGATACAATAAACACCGCTGTTGACGAAAGTGCAAGCTTTGTGTGGAGAGAAAGCTCACGGAATGCCCTTGCACCTTTCTGTCTTACTTTTTGGGAAACATTTACCAAATCCCACCACACCACAAAACCGATACCGCCTGCGATAATCAAAAAACAGGTTGTGAAGTTAATTATAGGATTTGTCACATATCCGCAAAGACTATCGCTTGCGATAATATCAATACCTGCATTACAGAAAGCAGATATTGATGTGAAAACGGAAATCCAAATGCCTTTTGCACCGTATTCGGGAACAAACACCGTCATGTAAAACAGTGCACCTATTGCTTCAACAAGGAACGTTCCCCTGATTACATTCCGTGTAAATTTTACGATACCCGAAAGACTGTTGAGATTGAAAGCGTCCTGAATAAGCATTCGGCTTTTCATATTCATTTTCCTATGCAGGGAAATAAGTATTCCTGCCGCAATGGTAATAAATCCAAGCCCGCCTATCTGGATAAGTAAAAGTATTACAACCTGCCCAAAAATACTCCAGGTTGATACTGTAGTAAGAGTAACCAACCCCGTAACGCACACTGAAGTTGTTGCCATAAACAATGCGTCAATAAAGGAAACCTGCTGACCGTCCGCATGACTTATCGGCAGCATCAGCAGAAGCGTACCGATAGCTATGACCATCAGAAAGCTGAGCATGATAACATGTGTTGTAGAAAAGCCTGCTACTTTTTTCTTTTGCATAAAGCACCTCTGAAAAAATAATCGAATTAAGCTGCTGAAAAAATAGTATCACATATCTGTCCGAATGTCAACAAATCGGTTCTGCTGAGGAAATGTGACCTTGTCACAGAAATCCACACTTTTTTCGGGTATAATAAAGCTATAAAAAGAAAGGAAGTATGATTATGAAAGTAATTAACATATCCCAGCAGAATTTTAACCTTGTCAATGAAAGCGACAAACCCGTTCTTATTGATTTTTACGCAGACTGGTGCGGACCTTGCCGAATGGTTTCTCCGCTGATTGAACAGATTGCCGAAGAAAACCCTCAGTATCTTGTCTGCAAAATCAATGTTGACGACGAACCTGAACTTGCTTCCAGATTCGGAATTGCAAGTATCCCGACTCTTGTTACAATGAAGGACGGCATAATTAAAAACCGTTCTACAGGTGCAAAACCAAAGCCGCAAATCCTTGCACTGTTAGAGGATTAACCGTCTGAGTTTCTGCTTGTCAAGGATTTTCACTTCCTTGCGGGAGGACTCAATAATCCCCTCGTTTGAAAAGTATTTCAGCATACGCGATACAACCTCACGGGCAGAACCCATATATTTTGCAATCTGCTCGTGAGTAAGGGGTATGATATCAGAATCAAGTCTTGCCGACTCGTCTGATAAAAATATTGCAAGACGTTTGTCAAGGCTCATAAACAGAATCTGCTGCATAACCCACATTACATCTGAAAAACGGGTTACAGCAAGTTCAAGAGCAAATATCTTTATCTGAGGATTGCTTTCGGACACGGAAGCAAAAGCAGAACTGCTTATAACATAACATTCGCTGTCCTCCTCTGCATCAATAAGAACATCAAATGTTATCGCCTGTATAACGCATGATGCAGAAAGCATGCACATATCCCCTGCATGCAGACGGTACAAGGTAACTGTTTTGCCCTCCTCTGACATTATGTACACTCTCAGGCAGCCTGAACGTATAAAAAACACGCCTGAGCAATCTGTTCCGTCATGTATCGTCGTTCCCTTTGAATAGTTAATCCTTGTTGAATGTCTGCAAAGATACTCCCGTTCATTTTCGGATATATCCTTCCAGAACGGAAATGATTTCTTATATGCTTCTTCAAAAGCTTCCATACTGAACACCCTTCAGAAAAAATATTTATCAGAATAATTATATCACCATTTATTAAATATATCAATAATCAAACTTCACGGAGGCCAGAATGGAACACATTTACGATATACTCATAATCGGCGGCGGACCTGCAGGATATTCTGCTGCTTTATATGCCGCAAGGGCAGGACTTGACACCTTGCTGACAGAAAAAATGTCCGCGGGAGGACAGATGACATTAACCGGGGATATTGACAATTACCCTGGCTTTGAAAACGGAATTGACGGCTTCACGCTGGGAATGAAAATGCAGCAGGGTGCTGAACGATTCGGTGCAAAAACGGAATATGCCGAGGTTACAGCTGTTGAACTTAACGGCAGAATAAAAAGAATTGATACAACAAGCGGCAGCTTTTCTGCAAGGTCTGTAATTATTGCCGCAGGAGCAAATCCCCGCAGGCTTGGAATTGACGGAGAAACTGAACTTACGGGGCAAGGGGTTCATTACTGTGCACACTGTGACGGCAGATTTTACAAGGGCAGGACTGTCGTTGTTGTGGGAGGCGGAAATTCCGCTGCGGCTGATGCACTTTATCTTTCAAGGCTTGCCGCAAAGGTTTATGTTGTTCATCGCAGGGACAAGCTGCGTGCTGAAAAGATTTATCATGAACCGCTTTTCAAAGCAGACAACATTGAATTCATCTGGAACAGTACTGTTTCCGAATTTATCCTTGCTGACAAATTAACGGGTGTAAAACTGAAAAGCACTATAGACAATGCTGAAAGCACTCTGCCTTGTGATGCTGTTTTTGTCAGCATCGGAAGAAAGCCTGCATCTGAAATTTTTTCGGACGCAATAAAGCTTGATGAAAACGGATATATCATTGCCGATGAATCGACAAAGACAAATCTTGACGGAGTTTACGCTGCAGGCGACATACGTACAAAGTCCCTGCGTCAGGTTGTAACCGCAGTTTCAGACGGTGCTGCAGCTGTTCATCACGCACAGGAATATCTTGCGGAATTATAAAAACAAAAGCACGGAAATCTGATGATATCCGTGCTTTGCTTATTATAAATGCCATTCTCCGTTAAGGAATTCCACTCTGCTTTTCAGCCATTCTGTAAGGTAGTCAGCTGCAGCCTCGTGAGTCTTGCATGCTGCTGCCTTTCGGGAAAGCTCATTTGCAAAGGAATCATTATTGACAAGATTATCCCACTTATCATAGTTTCGTTCAAATGCCTCGGCATATTCAGCCTTGTCGCTTTCAATCATTTCATACGCACGCTCAAATACTCCGCTGTCATAGATGCTTGTCCACTTTTCCTTTATCATGTCTCTGTACCAATCCTCATAGGCAAGCACCAGCAGCCATGGATTAGCAGTTTCATACTGGAAGTTTACGTCCGGAATAATATTTGAAGCGTAGTAACCCGTACCGTCTGCACAGCGGTCCTTGTTGCCGAGAGTTGAGTCGAAATCCCATGGTGCGGTGAAGGTAAGCTTTTTATTGCCGCCAGCACCGAAATCCGCACTCATAAAGAAGCTTGACCAGTAAATATCGGCATCGCATGTAAGCTCGCTGATTATGTACATATCCACCAGTGACTGCACATCAACAACCTTTTCCACAGCCTCTCTCGGAGTAAGGCTTGACTCAACAAGCTCTGTATAATCGGAATTGAACTCATATGCCTTGTCATTGTAAGCGGCTTCGTACATAATTCTGTATGCACCGTTAACAAAGTTTGCAATGAAGTCCCTTTGCTCCTCGGAATAAATATCGCTCTTGATGGTAAAGCCGACATCCTTTGTATAATCAAATCTGCCCTCAGGTAAAATTGTTACAGTCCTGCCGCTTCCGTCGTTGCCGTCATACGGAACAAGAGATGCGTTGTCAGCATAGTCTACATGGAAGCTCTGAAGCTCATCTTCATTGTAGAAATAACCGTCAAACTCAAGGAAATAACCTATATCCGTTCCTGTATAATCCTTTTCTGCTTTTGTAATTGCAACTCTGTTTTCGTTAATCTGCTGATATTCCGCAAGAAGATATACACCCCAGTATTTACCGTTGATATACACCTCCACGAATTCTGCGTCGGAGCAGTAAAGCCCGTCAGCTTCAAGGATTTCCCGTCCGATTTCAAATGCGGTCTTGTTGCGAAGCATTGAACCGTCCTTGTATTCTGCAAGAAGAAGCCAGTTCTTCATCTGTGCACCGCCGTTAAGTCCAAGCATATTCTGCTTTTCCGCAAATTTAATTCGGAAAGCCTTCTTGTCATATGTAGTAGTCCAGTTGCCTCTTACCTTGACCTGTGCTTCAACGCCGCTGAGCTGAACACTGTTATCCGTGTCCGTAAGGGTAATTGTACAATCCTCATAATAGGGTTCAGGCGGGATTCTGTAACCCGGTGTCCATGAAGCAATCTGCTCTGAAACGTGTCCCGAAACAGGCTTTGTCGCAAAGTCAATCGCATTCTTGTCCGTACTGACAGTATTGATTTCAAGTATAGGCATTACGGAGGTCTGCACCTGCACTGCTTCACTTTCGGAAGCTGTTTCGGTTACTTCCTCCTGCGAAGCTGTTTCAGTATCAACACTGATACGTTCAGTTTCAGCACGTTCGACATTAATGGATTCTGTTTCGATTTTTGCAGCACTTTCCGTAACTTCCGTTACTGAAGTATCAGCACCGCTTGAACAGCCGGCAAGGGTACAAGCCATAAGCATAGGCAGAAGCCATTTTACAATTTTATTCATATTCAAAATCTCCTCATCTGACTCAATGATTTTATTATAAATGCATCATTGCCATTTGTCAACAAAAAACTGCCATTCCTAAAAGAACAGCAGTATGTTGTGTATTTTACATCTGATATGAAACTCCGCTTCCCTTTATATGCCTTGAATCGTTTGCAAGTTCAATCATCGGAGCAGTAAGTGTACCCTTCTCATCTGAAAGGCTCAGCACTGTAATAGATGTAAAGTCGGGGCAAATTGCCCTGCACAGATAAAAGAAAGGCAGATTAAGCATGTGTGAAAAAATTGCAGAAGATGAACCGCCGTAACTGAACAATGCAATTATTCTGTCGGTATCATCACCAATTACTCGGTAATTTGCACCCTCACGCTTGTAACCTAAGCTTTCAAGCCATTCATCAGTGCCTTTCGCAACACGTTCAATCTCATCAAAAACAACATTATTACAGAAAGGCACTGTTTTCGTCCAGCTCTCATCCATAAGGGAATATCCCAGAGAAACCGCATACAATGATGTATCCCACGGGTGACCATCGGCATAAACCTCCCCGCCGTCAGATGCTCCCCACTTTATTTCTCTCGCAAAATCAAGCTTTGTAACATCCTTTGAAATAACCTCTGCTGTATGCATAGCTGTTTCATAGGCTCTTCCGAACGGAGAAGAAAAAATCTGCTCAATACCCTCGTCTTTAAGCCGCATAGCAGCCTGCTTTGCCTGCTGATGTCCAAGCTCGGTAAGACAATCATTGACATAATCGGGGTGACCGTGACGGACAAATATAATTTTCATACCGCACCTCTTTCAAATCAGATTTTACAACAGTATATCACAGTTCACATAATTTGTAAATGCTGTGCAGATAATAAACCTTAACCTTCATTCATATTCATTAACTATAAAACAGGGCATGCTATATTGCATGTTGCACAAATTCTCGTTGTGTGCTTGACATGTTTTTTGTAATGGTGTATAATATTTATGTATTAACATCTGAAAGGAACGCTTATGGAAAATCGTGATTATATAATTGTTACCGACACAACAACCGATATGGGTGCTGATTATTACAAAGAAAATAACATTCCCTATGTTGCCCTGCATTATATTATGGATGATAAGGAATATGTTCAGTATGCCGAAGACGGTATCGATATAAAAACCTTCTACGACAAAGTCAGAAACGGTAGTATGCCAAAAACCTCACAAGCTTCCTATGAGGATTTGTTCAACATCTTTGAGGAAATTGTCAAGGGCGGCAAGGATATTTTCTATCTTTCCTTTTCTGCTGCACTCAGCGGCTCCTATCACACTTCTACCCTTGCTGCGGGGGACATTATGGAAAAATACCCTGGCCGTAAGGTGAAGTGCATTGACTCTGCGGCTGCATGCGGCGGTGAGGGTCTGCTCCTTGATATGTGTTTAAGAAAATACAATGACGGGTATTCTCTTGACAAGCTTGTTTCCTACGCAGAAGAAACAAAGAATAAAATTGCTCACTTTGTGGTTGCCGATGACCTTAACCATCTCCACAGAGGCGGACGTGTTTCAAAGGTTTCAGCGGTTGTAGGCGGCATGCTCGGAATCAAGCCCCTTATCCACGTAAACAGCGAGGGCAAGCTTATTCCTTACGGCAAAATGCGCGGAAGAAAGGCTGCTATTGAATCAATTGCAAAGCAGATGAAGAAGAAATATATTCCTGGTGCAAACGAGGAAATCTTCATCAATCACGCTGACTGCCTTGAAGATGCGGAATATCTCGGCAACTATGTAAAGAAGCTTATGCCTGACGTAAAAAAAGTTAGGTACGGCGATATTGGTGCTGTAATCGGCTCTCATACCGGAGCAGGAACTCTTGCAATTTTCTTTGTTGCTGACAACAAGGACCCGGTTACATTGTAAATAACCGTAACAATCACATAAAAAACAAGGGTACCTAATCGGTACCCTTTATTTATTGTTTATGCTTCAATTCTTCCTCGTATAAATTCACCGACTTCGGCTTCGGAAATTCCCAAAACAAAAGCAAACTCTCCGTGAATTATATGTTCTGCCGCAGAAAAAGCACGCTCATCCGCAGCGATAAGCTTCTTCCCGTCATTGGAACGTTTGATACGCTCCTCATAGATTGACTTTATCATACCCACAAGGCTTGTGAAGTCATCGCCGTGAAGAACGGATTCAAAATAATTTTTCCGTTCATTTTTGTCGCTGTACCACACCGCTTCCGCCTGAGAAATGCTATCAATAATTTCGAGAATTTCTTCCTTTGTAAGAATTCTTCGTATTTCCTTTTCTGCATTGTCAATCGGCACATAGTAAGCGGAATTCCTGTATTCATTCGGAACAATTTTATAATATCTGACCTTGGTAACTCCGTCAAAGCATCGTTCGGTAACCTCCTCAATGCGGCAGATTTCCCCCGAACCGTAAACAACATATTCACCGTTTTTAAACATATCAACCCTCCGACACCGGATTTTATCTTATACATATAAATTTTAACATATCGGAGGTTCTTTTTCAAAGGCACTTTTGCACGATTTTTACGGTACGATTATATGCAAAAATCCGCAGAAAAAAAATCGGATACGGCACACAGCCATATCCGATTCGCTTGTTTTATAAAGAAGGGTAACGGTATTCCTTTACGATAAAGCCGTCGTCAGTAAGCTCTATCACAAAATCTCCGCCGTCAACATATCCTGCAAATTCGTAATTATCATCAAAGGTTTCCTGCTTTGTATGATAAGTAATTGTATTATCCGTCATTTTCCAATCGGTGATTGTAAGCTTTCCGAGGTTAGCATTCATTCCACCGTCACCGAGGATTGTATAAAGCTCCCCGTCTATATCACAGTATTGCTGAGGGGCAGCAGCGAACATTTCCTCTGTAATCTCAACGTCAAAATAACCACTTACATACTCCTTGAACTCCTCAACGGTTGAAAATCTCAGGTCGTCAACCTTGAAGAAATACTGATTGTTTTCCGAATCTTCAGCGGGGACTTCCACATAATTTTCATAATCGGAAACATTAAGGCTTGTTGCAATGAAATACTGATATATATCTCCCGCAACAGCGTGCGCTGCATAACCGTAATACAAAGCATTATCGACAGAGCTTACATCTTCATATGCACGGCGCATTGTCATATCATTATAATTAATAGTATAGGTAATAACCTTTGCACTCAGTTTTCCGTTTTCATCTGCGGAAACAATCGGCTCAGGCATAAAGGTATCATCTTCGGTGTGATAAAGGTAGCTGTCAGGAATATAGTCCATAGGCTCAAGCGTATCCTGATTGACACCATCTTCACTTATGGTGTTGTATACTTCAACCTCAACAAGACGGTTATCAAGGATTGAATAAAGTCTGCTGACAGTATACGGCAGGGTTTCGTCCTCAAATGTGCTGAGGTAGAAGTCAATTTTCAGCAAATCGGGAACAAGCGATTCACCATCGTTTTCACCTTTGATTACCGTGCAGACCTGACTGGCCTGCTGCTGATTATATGGAATCATTACCATATATCCGCTGGGGGGAGTGACGTTGAAGGTCGAAGAGCCGAACTGATTATCTTCTACAGTCAGTGTAAGACCTGTTGTAGTTTCATCCGGGGCAACGGTTATCATATAATTGCTGCCGTAAACAGAAAAGTCATAGGTGTAGGAAGAAAACGGCTCATTGTATGCCTCACCGTCATAGCTTTCAACGGTAGCATACTGAACAAGATTTTCGGAAGCTTCTGTGTAAACTGTTTCGTCAATAATTTCAGCTGCAGGGGCACTGTTTTCAGCAGTACATCCGCTTGCTGTGGCAATCATCAGCATGGCAGCAGCAGCCGCAATAATCTTTCTCATTCCGCTCATATCAACATCCTCCTTCCCTTGTAATTGTTTTCATCTTAATAAATTATACCATTAAGCAACGCAAAATTCAATTACATTTCCGTTACAGTTTGATTACTGCAAGGGTATAAAATTGCATAAAGGGCGTTTTCCTTGACAAAGATTAAACAGTGTACTATAATATTATTAACAATTTGCAAATAACGAAAGGAAGCCTATGGAATATATATCTAACACTCAGGTATCTGTCATTCCCGACCCTGCCGAAAAAAGAGCAATTCGTTTCCGCTACAACATGGTTGGTCTGATACTTATAATTAATACTTTTATTTTCAATGTAGTTTCAAGAGGTATGAAGATTGTCCTTGAAGCGGCATTCGGCAAAGAATTCTGGACTGATTTCACTGAAGTGATTTTTTCCTGCGGCATGCCGATTCTTGCGGAGACAGTTTCGATTATTATCGGTATAACACTTCTGAAACTTGATTTCAAACCGCTTTTTACCCGTGAAGGCTACACGGGAGGTACTGTTGCAAAGCTTGTTACGCTTTCGGTAGGTCTGCAGACTGCGGCGGCATATATCGCTGCGGCAATAACGGCAATTCTCGGCTTTTTCGGACTTGAAGGTGCAACCGTTGACCTGAGTGCCAAAACCTCCCTCAGCGGCAATCTGATAATGTATTTCTATGCCTGTCTGTTAGGTCCTGTTCTTGAGGAACTCCTTTACAGAGGCGTGATTCTCCAGTCTATGAGAAAATACAACGAACGATTTGCAATCTTCCTTTCGGCAGCTGTTTTCGGTCTTATGCACCAGAATTACCAGCAGGCAATCCTCGGTTTTCTTGTAGGAATACCTCTTGCAGTTGTAACCATAAAAAGCGGTTCGATTGTTCCTGCGATTTTTACTCATATTATCCTCAATACCATGGGCACGGTATGCAACTGCTGGCTGCAATATTCCGCACCCGACCTTTTCAACAACATGCTGAACGGAGATGTTATGACTGCGGCAGAAATGATTACTCCCGAAGCACTCATTCCGATTATCTGCATCTTTGCATACAGAATGGGATTTATGCTTGCAGCACTTATAGTCGGAATAATTGTACTTGTAAAAGGACGCAATATGCGTATACCTACTCCTGCAGGCAAGGCAAGAACATGGCCTGTTTTCATTACATCAATCTGCTGGTGGATTGTGTTTGCTTCCTATGCATATCTGAATTTTGTGCAGCCGTTTACCATGTAAAAAGCCCGTGCTTACTGAATGCTTTTTCGTACACGCCAATAACCGTTCGTTGATTATGTATAAATTATTTCTGAATTATACAAAAATTTCTTTTCCTAAAGTGCACTCAATGTACAAAATATCTAAAAAAAAAGGGATAAATCAAGCAAAATGGTTATTGACTATTTCCGCTTAAATATGGTATAATTTTAGAAACCCTTTATATATAGAAAAATGAGGTGGCCAGATATGAAAAAACCTAAAATTAATATACCTAAATTTAAGTTGCCTAAGATTAATATGCCTTCTAAATTGAATTTGAATGCACTGAAAATGACCAAAATCGAAGGTCTCATGTGTCTGATTGTTGGTATCATTATCACTTTCAGTATCGCTGTTACATTGATTATTTCAATTTCCCTTAGTTCCAACCATAATGATGATACATATACTTCAATGTCAAGCATAGGCGTTAACGTACTTAAGGCTGACGTGGCAACAAAACAGCATGAGCTGGAAAATGTATTCAAACTCTGGAACTCCGATACCAAGATGCGTAATGCTTTGAAAGACGGATATGTAGGTACATTTGCTGAAATATACAAGTCTGCTGAATTTGACGAAAACACCTTCTGTATGTTTACAGACGCTGAAGGTAACATGCTTTGGAGCAGCAACAACTATAATCTTGCTACATATGATGTTTCAAAGTCAGTTGCCTGCGATACTACAATTGTTGATGAATATAACCCTACCAAACATACAGATTTTAACCAATACGGCTTCTATGCTGACGAAAATGTTCCTATCAGCATAGTTTTTACAGCACCTGTTGTTTACGGAGGAAATACTGTTGTAGGTATTTGCTATCTTGGCTATGACCTTAGTGCTTCCACTTACCTTGACACAATCAAGGACCAGACAGGCTGTGAGGTTGCTCTTTTTGGCAGCGAATTAATCGGTGGTACAACTATTATGAACGCTGACGGAACAAGAGTTACTGATGCACCTCTCAATAAAGATGTTGCTGAAGTTGTGCTTGCAAAGGAAGAAACTTTCAGCGGCAAGGATAAAATCGGCAAAGTTAATTATTATGCTACATATGAACCTATAATCGACATCTATGGTAATGCTTGCGGTGCTTATTTTTCAGGTATCCCTACAAGCAAAAGTACAGAAGCTTTCAACAGCGTAATTGTTATTTCTGTTATTGCAGCACTTGTAATTATCGTTGCAGCATTTGTTGTTGTTGTAATCTTTGTCAAGAAGGTTATTTCACGTCCTATCGTCGCTGTAAATGAACTTGCTGATAATATGAGCCGCGGTAACCTCAGCGTGCCTGATTCTGACTATAAATTCCGTAATGACGAAGTCGGTGACTTTGCTCGTTCACTTCAGAACACAAAATACAATCTTTCCGCTTACATTCAGGATATTTCAGGCATACTCAATTCTATGGCTGACGGCGACTTTACCGCTAAGCCAGCTATTAGCTATGTCGGCGACTTTGAACAGATTGAACAGTCATTCGGTCAAATCCAGAACAAGCTTTCTGACGTTGTAAGAAACATAAATGATTCCTCTGAACAGGTTCTCAACGGTGCAGAACAGATGGCTAACGGTTCACAGATGCTTGCTGAAGGTACAACAACTCAGGCAGGTGCTATCGAGGAACTTACAAGCACTATCAATTCTATTTACGACAAGACTCAGGTCAACGCAGAGCATGCCCTCCATGCGAAGGAACTTTCCGCCGGCGTGGAAGAAAAGGCTATTCTCCAGAACGAGGATATGCGCCGTGTCATGGACGCTATGCGTGATATTGAAACTAAATCCTCTCAGATTGGCAACATCATTCAGACTATCGAAGATATTGCTTTCCAGACAAACATCCTTGCTCTCAATGCTGCTGTCGAAGCTGCAAGAGCAGGCGACGCAGGCAGAGGCTTTGCGGTTGTTGCTGACGAGGTAAGAAACCTTGCAGAAATGAGCTCCGAAGCTGCTCAGAACACAACAGACCTTATCTCTGCAACAGTTCTCGCTGTAAATGACGGTGCAGAACTTGTACGTGCAGCTGTTGAATCAATGGCTGAAATTACTGACAAGGCTAAGGAAACAAGCAATCTCATTGATGAAATCTCTGATGCTTCCAACGCTCAGGCAGAGGCAGTTCAGCAGGTTACAGTCGGTATCGAAAAGATTTCCGAGGTTGTTCAGCAGAACTCCGCTACAGCGGAAGAAACTGCGGCTTCCTGCGAACAGCTCAGCGGTCAGTCTCAGGTTCTCAGAGAACAGGTCAGCAAACTCAAGGCATAATAGATTACCTAAAAAATTATCGGAAGTACCATTCGGTGCTTCCGATTTTTTTGTATAAAATTTAATCCCCTATACAAAAGTATAGGGGATTGGCGCGCCCGACTGGATTCGAACCAGCGGCCTTCAGAGTCGGAGTTGTCGTTTTATGTTTTTGTATGCTTTCACAATCTTTAACAAACGGCTATATTTCGACGTTTGAGCGGGTGGAACTTTTTACCTGCTCACGTCTGATATGGCGCACAAAAGTATAAACGGCGCACAAATGGCGCACAAAAAACAGCGGCATTTCTGCCGCCGTTCTTCTTCTTTTTAGGGACTCCGAAAACTCCGATTTTATTCAAGCTGTTTTTCTTCTGAGGGGATTATAGAAATAATACGCTGTTCGCCTTTTATCAATGTGTCATTTGCATTTTTAATAATTGTTTCAATCGCACCAAATAACGCCATAAATGTATTGCTTGTGCCGCCTGTGTTTTCATATTCTTTCGCAACCTCTACAATAGCATTTATCTGTTCTATGTACCAATGACTTAACGCAAATTCATCATTTATAACATCTACAGCCTTTTCATACGTCCTATATTCTCCTATGCGTTCATAAGCATAAGCGTTAAATTTTGCTTTGTCAAATGCTTGTTTGGTGGTTGCAAAGTGTGCCGTAGTCCTTTTCAATGCGTATCGTGCGGCATTGTCGGCTGCTCTGTAAATTGATATAAATTTCTGTTCGTCCATTTTGATGTGTTTTGATGCAGCATTGCTATTCTTTGCTTTGCTTGTAATTTTCTTTGCTGTTACCTTTGCCATAATAAAAACTTCCTCTCTGTATCTTGACATTTGAGAGCAGAAACGTTATAATAAAACTGTATTTTAAGGACGTTGCTGCTCTCTGTGGCTTGTCTGATGCCCCTTGTAAGGTTGCCGCCTTGCAAAGGGGCTTTTCTTATGCGATTGAAAAACGCTTGCTGATTGTCGGCTTGCAATACTGTGCATACAGTTCTGCGTGTGTCTGCTTGAATGATGTGCTGTCGAAACGGCTTGACTTGATTTCCTTATAACGTACCTTGAAGCAGGAAACCGTCATTTCGTCAACACCCTGTGCGTTCATTTCTGCCTTGATCTCATCTTTTGCCGCTTCCATTTCCGCTGTCAATTCATCAATCATTGTCTGTAAAGTCTTGATGTTCTCGATTTTGCTTGTAAGTTCTGTTGTACTCATAAAAGCACGCTCCTTTGAATTGTTATTTGGTCTTTGTCCTTGACCTTGATATCATTATACTACACTTGTACCAATATATCAAGATAAATATTAAACAAACTTGTACCGATATATTTGTGTAACATATACACTTGTACCGATATTACTATGGTGATATAATAATAGTAAAAGGAGTTGATTTTATGGCACTTACTGAAGCACAGAAAAGAGCAAATCAAAAATACAATGCAAAAGCTTATGACCAAATTAAAATAGTTGTTCCAAAAGGAAACCGTGAAATATTCAAGGAAGCAGCAGCGGCAGCAGGCGAGAGCCTTAATGCTTATGTTATCGGAGCAGTTGTAAATAGAATGAAAGCCGAGGGGCGTTCTGAACTTCCTGCAAAGTCAACATCAGAAACGGAGGAACAAGCGAATGAGTAAAAGTATATATAATTACTATATGGATGAAACTTGCCATTTATTAAACAACAATAGTGATTATATGGTTATTGGTGCGGTTGCTTGCCCAAAGGAGCAAACATATCGAATATCACAAAATATAAAAAACATTAAATTAAAACATGGCTTGAAATCCTCGTTTGAAATAAAATTCACTAAAATATCTCCGGCAAAATTTGAATTTTACAAAGAGTTGTTAGAGTATTTTCTTAATGAAGAGTCGCTTCTTTTTAGGTGTGTTATAATAAATAAAACATATTTGAATCACAAGAAATTCAATCAAACGCATGACGATTTTTATTATAAAATGGTTTATTTTTTGTTTAGATATTTTCTGTTAGGACGTCATAACCATATTTATTTAGACTATAAAGACACCATGTCATATCAAAAAGGAAAAAAGGTTGAAGAATGTTTGATAAACAGCAAAAAGATCCCACCAGTTTTTAATTTTAAAGTTCAACCGATTGATTCAAAAGAAAGTAATCTCCTGCAATTGTCAGATTTATTAATTGGTTTAGTAGGATATAAATCAAGAAAAATAACTGAAAGCAAATCCAAATTAGAGCTTATTAAGTATTTAGAAAACTCTTTAAATTATTCGATAGATAGAACAACACATGATGAATGTAAAATTGATATTTTAAGGTGGAGACCAAATAATGTACAAAGAATGTGAGTGGATATCTGAACCCATAAAAATTCCAGATAATATATATACAGAAGAAGTTGAAGAAGCTTTATATAAAATATTTCGTGATGAAATATACGATGTAGACTGGTATTATAAAGGGAAAAAGGTTAATATGAGAAGGCACCCTATGTATAGGGGAAAAGAAGAAATATTTTTTCATATTATATCGGGTAAGAATAACCCGATGATTGACGACTGTCAAACTGATATTGATAGGGTTGCACGTCTACGATGGGGAAAAGAAATTATAGAACACGAACCATGTAAAAACGAAGGAACATGTTGTAAAGGCATATTATTTTGGGAATACAAAGATAATAATACAAATCGTACTCGCACGAAATTATTTCATTGCAAATTAAATTACTTGGTTATTTTAGAGGAGCGTTCAGATTATTGGTTATATATAACAAGCTATAGGGTGAGCGGTACTCCTAGAAGAAGAGAAGAATTAAAACAAGCACACGATTATATAAACAAAAAACGCCTTGCTACTTAAAGCAAGACGTCTTCAGATTCTCTTTCTACACGTGGCAGATGAGCTAACACAAATAAATGTGCCCTTGACTAAGCAAGTAAAGGTTTCCCTCTGTTTATAGTATACCACATTAATTTTAATTTGTATACACTTTTTTTTATTTTGTAATTTTTTTATCAAATGTTATAAATCCAATATGCATTAAATGTGCAACTTTTGTAAAGTTATTTACGCATTACCATGAAAATAATAAATGTATGAAGGAAAACGAAATGATGTACCATTTATAGGTAATGATATGAAGTGTTGAGCAGGTCTGCCGAAATGGTAAACCTGCTCAATTTTGTTAATATGCCCTATTTGCAAATATTTTGCTGTTTTAAGACACTTTAAATTTCATAGGGTAAACTTAGCAATAATGGCATAAAATCAATTTAAAGGGCAATTTCGCTTGATTTCCACATCATAACGTTAACTATTTGCCAAAGCATTGGTTAAACGCTGATTTGACTTTTCAATATCTGCAAGCGTTGTATCATTTCCAAAATAGTTGTACTGAACAATCGGCGTATTATAACCGTATCGTCGCATATGAGCAACGCTTGCTGGTGTATCGGGATATTCTTCCTCGGTAGGCGTATGAATTCTGCTGCGAATGGTGTCATAATCTAAATCGTGGTTTCTTATGCCGTTACCAACACCTTGTGCATCGTGTAACCAATCCTGAAATTCGTTCCACAGATTGTCTACACCTTCAACAAGCGTATTCCAGGAACTTTCTAAGCCGTCCCAAATTGCGCCTGCGATATCTCCACCAACTGCCAACCAGTCGGTTTCTTTGATTTTGTTAATTAACTTTTCCCCGAATTCAACTACTTTCGGAGCAATCTCCAAAATTAGGTCATCTACGTTTTCAAACAGTGCACCTACAAGCTTGAAACCTGCATCAATCATTTTAGAAATTCCGCTTTCCTCGCCGTTTTCACCAACAAGGAAATTTATAATTCCGTCAATAATCGCAAAAGCACCGTCCATAAGACCGCCGATAATCTCGTCAGCATTATCAAGAAGCGTTGTCATTAACGTTGTACCTGCGTTAATAATATTGCTTATGCTGTCGGTGTTGGTAAGAAGATCAACAACATTCTGAATAATATCAGGAACTTTCTTTATAACCTCACCCACATTGTCAATCAGGCTTTTTCCGACTTCTGTAATTATTTGCAACCCTGCGTTGAATATTTTTCCAAGCTGTTCGGGATTGGTAAGAAGTTCTGCAAGCTTTGTTATAGCCGTTGTTGCTCCTGTAATAAGATTTGGAGCGGCTTCGGCTATTTTATTTCCAAGCGTCACGACAATTTCAACAGCGGAATTAGCAAGATTAGGAAGTGCATCCACAAGGAAGCTACCAAGCTTTGCCACAAGGTCGAATGCCGATTGTGCAAGAGTCGGAAGATTGTCAATAAGCGTATTTGCAAGAACTTCAACAATCTGAAATCCGATGTTTATAACATCAGGAAAAATAGATGTAAGGCTTTCAACAAAAGCAGATATGCCGCTTGAAATCTTTTCTGTCGCACTCTTTGACTCGGAAACCTGCAAATTATACGATTTCTTCGCATCGTTTACCTGCTCATTATATCCCTTTTTCAATGCATTTTTCTGCGCTTCTATGCCCTTTGTAACCTCGGCAAGCTGTGCGGCATTGGCTTTTTTGAGTTCTTCCAATTCTTCCGCCTTGCTTTCTTTGAAAGCGGCAAGCTTTTCCTTTTGTAATTTCTGATAATTGGACAACTCTTTCTGATTGGCTTTCTTAATTTCCTCAAGACCTTTTTCACGTTCTGCCTTAACAGCATCAGTTTCAGCCTTTTGCGCTTCGACAAGCTGTTCCTTTTTCTTATCGGCAGCAGCCTTAACCTCGTCTTGCTCTGCTTTTAATGCTTCGATTTGAGATTTGCGCTGTTCTTTAATGCGGTCAGCTTCGAGGTCAGCAAGATAATCATTAAGTTCCTTTTGCGTTTTCTGACGTTCTTCAGCA
Organism: Oscillospiraceae bacterium; assembly: GCA_018110825.1. Lineage (GTDB taxonomy): Bacteria > Bacillota > Clostridia > Oscillospirales > Ruminococcaceae > RGIG8773. The sequence continues at coordinate 192,617 of JAGBCL010000105.1, read as the reverse complement.
GTTTCTGCGTTGCGGATTTCTTCCTGCAATGCGGCTTTTTTGGCATTTTCTTCACGCTGTTTAGCCGCCTTGTCATCTGCCGCCTGTTCTGCATTGATAGCATCGATTTGCTCTTGAATTGCTTTAAGCTGATTATATTTTTCTTCATCAACAAGCTTTAAATTTTCTTCATAACGCTTGTTAATGGAAGAAATAATCTTTTCGGTTGCCGCTTCATAAGAGGAAACTTCCTCATCGTGTGCGGATTTGAGTGCTTCAAGCTTTGCTTCGTTGCTTTCCTCATAGGCTTCAATCTGATTTTCAATGGATTTTTCCAACGCTTCATCTTGCTGTTTATATAAGCTTTTCTGCTCGGAAAGCTGTTTATCAAGTGCGGAAATGTTTTCGTTATACGCATTTTCAAGACCCGAAAGCATAGAGTCAAGAGCAGACGTGGATTTTTCCGCATTATTCTGCGTACTTACAACAAGCTTTGAAAGCTTGTCCATTGCACCGTTGACAAGCTCGGAAACACCTTCGGACATTTCGACTATTGCAGGAGTAAACGCACCTGTGAGCAGGTTTTTCCCCAACTCCTTGAAATACTGTTTTTGAATTTTTATAACTTCTTTTTGCCAATTTATCTTAATTTTATTGATTTTTCTTTTAAGCTTTATTCCGTTTGATTTTGACAACGCTGTGAATTCCTCGTGTGTCATTCCTTTTTCGGAAACAGCTTTTAAAAGGTCTGCTTTTGCGGCTGTGGTGGCGGCTTCCATTTCTTTTTTGCCATTCTCAACCACTTCATTGATTTTCTTGTGATATTCTTCAAGTGTTATTTTCTCACCTCATATAATTTATACAGTCCCATTCTTGAAAATGTGGTTTGCCACAACATCAAAATAAAATAACGGCTTATGTTCACCCAAATGTTCCTTGTAAAGTTCTGCATTAGCTTCATCAACAGCACAGAAAGCAGGGATAATTTCCTTTTCCCAAAGCTGTTCATTAACTGTATGGAAACAATGCGGACACTCACGGGAATGTTCAGAAGTTAAGCCGTGCTTGTAAACTTCCCATTCACCGCCGCAATAGTCACAATGAATTCTTATAAATGCCATATGTACCTCACTTTCTTTATGCGGAAACACCGCGATTGTTTATAAGCCTGTCAAGGCTATAGCGTACAGCATCAATGCAATGATTGTTTTTATCGGGAACGTCACTTAAAAATTCTCCGTCTCTTGTTGTCATATACTCATATTCTGTAAACTCCTTGTATGCGTGCGGAGTTCGTTTCGGGTCAATAACTATCCTGCGGTTTTGAAGCCACTTTACGCCATAGAGGACACTTCCGGGGAATTTGTGACATTTAAGTGCTTTCAATCCCTCATTGTGCAGGTCTGCAATGCTTTTCGGCTCTGCACTGTCACAGATAATGGTTGCTTTGTCACTTGAAAACAAATCACTGTATATTCCTGCTTTGTCATATCCACGTTGTTTGATTTCGTCTGCAAGCTGCTTGTTGCTGCAATGAAGCTTGTATATCTCATCAATCAAATAAACAGTATCGTACTTGCTGTCATAGGATACACGCATATATACAGCAGGGTCAACAGCAAAGCCGAAATCAATTCCGCTGTAAATATATTGCAGGCTGTTTATTTCTTCATCAGTAATTGTCCTTACTTCTATATTGGGAAATACCTCGCCGCCGCTTCCTGTGGAAAGTCCAAGATATTCATTGTCATAAGCGGTAGGATTTATTTCTTTAAGCCGTTCGGCTTCATAAATAAAGCTTTCACCAAGCCATTCAGGCGGCACGTCCAAGTAATTTGTGCGGAAGGTTATTGTCTTTTCATCAATACGCGTTACAAAGACATTCGCCCAGTTGCTTTTGCTTATGGGCGGGTTAAAGCTTCTGAATACAGTAAAGTTATCACCGCCGCGCACAACCGATTGCATAACGGAGCGGGTGAAATTCTCTCCCGGAAGTTCTGCAAATTCTTCAAACCATACATAGCGGAAAATGCCCTTCTGCGGCTTGATACTTTTCAATTTACTGCTATCGTCAAGACCTCTGAAAATGATTTGTGCCCCTGTCGGCTTGTACGTCCAGCACATAGGACTGACCTTGCCGCTCCATAGGTCACTTACTTCAAGCGTATCAATTGCCCAAGCAATTTGACTGTATACGCTTTCTCGGAGTGTGTTTCCTGTCCGTCTGAATACAATAGCGTTGCTGTGACCCGTGCTGTCATTCATTATTCCATTTACAATTTCAAGGCTTACAAATGAACTTTTACAGCTTCCTCGCCCTCCGGGAAGATTGTAAAACTGATATTTTCCGTTTGCAATATCATTATGTAATTCGTGATACACGGGAGCAATATGCTGAAGCAATTTTTTCGTTAAATTTTTCGTATTGGCTTTGGAATGAGATTTCAGCCGTCTTTCAGCTTTAAGCCTGGCAAGCCTTGACTTTATCTGTGCACCCGACAAGCTACTCATCAGCTTCACGCTCCAGTTCTTCAAGCTGCTGTATAATGTCAACCTGCTCACCAAGCCGCAAAGTACATTCAATTATAGTCTTTGCCGCTTGTATCCGTGCAGATGCCGACTTATCTTTATCGTTTGCGATTTCATTCAATACAGCAATTGCAGGCTGTAAGGATTGCTGTGCTTGCCTTGTGGAGTCCTCAACCATATTCCGAAACGCTTTCCGATACTCCGAAACAAATTCGGGGTCATCGAAATAGTTGTGCATTGTACGCACGGTTATCCCTACAGCTTCAGCTGCCTTTGCTTTTGTGGGGTGTGTCAGTAATGCTGCTATGGCTCGTTCTTTCTTTTCATTCATTCCTCACCACCTCGTTTCTTTAATTTTCCGATTTTTTCACGTTTTGAGATTTTTTTCATTGATATATTTCTCAATAGATGCAAGTGCTTTCTTCATAAGTTCCTCGCCCTGCTTTGCTCTGCGGTCATTTCCTATAACAGCAACAGGAATTGCCTTGCCAAGAATACGGCTATAAATACGGCTGTATTTGATGTTCTGCGGCTGCTTCATTTCTGCAACGCTTGTATTTGTTGTGAGAATAAACGGTGTGTTGTTCTTATAACAACCGTTCATCACCTGCTCTATGTACTGCAATGTATAATCGCTGTGATACTCTGCACCCATATCATCAACAATGAGCAGGTCACAAGTGGTAAATGACTCAATAACAGCGTTTTTATCCTGCGTGGTATTGCTTGTAAGAGTGTTGATTATATAGGAAAAATCTGTCATTTTCACCTTGACACCCTTTTTCACAAGAGCGTTTGCAATGCACAAGGCAGCAAAAGTCTTTCCTGTTCCGACATTACCGCAGAAAACAAGTCCTGTTCCATTTCGCTTGTGTTCTTCCCAATTTTCAACGTACCACTTTGCAATCAGAATGTGCTTTTCGTTAGGATTTACAGCCGTTTCAAAGGTAATCTCACGCTGTTCTCTGCACGGTATCGCCGTTTCTTTCAAGGCTTCATTTTGCCTTTGCGTGTCAGCTTCAAGCCGTTGTGCTTTTGCATCGGCTTCTCGCTTCTGCTGACAACTGCAAGCACAATACACGGTTTTCTCCTGACCGCTAAAGCGTGTCACCGTTTGGCGTGGTTCATTACATACTGTACAACGCAAAACGCCGTTGCTGTCTATGTATGTTCCCTCTATGCCGTTTGCCTTGCATTTTTCGGATATGCTTTCAAGAAATGGCTCGATAATCATATGTAGTCAACCCCTTCTATAAGTCCTGACGTGTAATCCTCCGCTGACATTGGAGAAGCTTTATTTTGCGTGTCTTTGGCAATCCATTTCCGTATAGTCAGATTGTAGTCCTTGTAAGTCTTGCCGTGCTGTTGACAGTATTCATCAACTTTTCTGATACATTCAGCTATTATGTTCTTGCCGTATTCAGCTACAAGCTTGTTATACTGTTCCTCTGTGAGTTTAACGTGGTTGTATTCGCCGAAAGATTTCATAAGGGGAGCGGGGTTGCTCTCTATATTATTATCTTTCTTATCATTCTTATCTTTATTATCTTTCTTATTATGATGTCGCTTGCTTGTCACTTGCGTGTCATCAGTGTGTCGGTTGCTTGTCATTGTCTGTGTCTCTGCTTGATATAATTCGTAATTATTTACCGTAAATACGCTGAATTTCGGGTATGCCGTCTGTGTCACTTCCTGTGTCTCTTTTAAGTGCTTTAATGCTGTTCTGACTTCACGTTCTGTCAAACCTGTGTCACAAGCTAAACCACGAATAGAAGACACACATTCGCCACGATGTACAGTAATATTTTCAAAATCTCTGTCATCAATATTTGCAATTAACAGCAAATGTATAAACAGCTGTTTTGTGGACGGCTTTTTATACCATCTCCAATTCAGAATTTTACGGTGCAACTTGATATATCCGTTTTCAAGTGGCATTTATACACCGCCTTAAATCTTCACAGGAACAGGCTTGATACCGCCATAGCTTGCAGGTGCTTCCTGTTCTGTGGGTGTTATGGTGTTGCTGTTAAGGTATTCTATAAGCTTATCCACGTTTACAAGATAGCGTTTGCCTGACTTAACGGCTACAATCTCGCCGTTAAGGACTTTTTGACGTACCCAGTGTTTTGGAAGTCCGAGAAGTACCGCCGTATCGTCAATGGTTTTCATTGTTGGTATGCTTGTATGTATCGTGCAATTATGCACAAACGCTCTGTCAAATTCGCTCATTTTTTTATTCCTTTCTTGCATACCTGCTCCGTAAGTGCTATAATCGGAGTAGGCTGACGTTTTGTTAGCTTAATGGACGCTTCTTGCTGTGTTCCTCGCCAAAGGTCAGCAGGAAGCGTTTTCTTTTGCAATCTTTTCAATAGCTTCAAAGATAGGCTTTTTCTCCTGTTCCGATAATTCAAAACGGAGTTTTCTTGTCATTGTCGGCTCTGAAATCCCCATAAATGCCGCAACCTGATACAGAAATACACCTGCACTTTTAGCTGTTGTTCTTACATCTGCATTACACATATTTTTTCCTCCTTTGATTTTAAGTATTGACAAATCATCATCATTATTATATAATGAATATGTAATAATGGAATTAAGATGATGATTTCCATAATTACAGTATAACACACCTTTTATGTGTGTGCGGTATGTTCACAATAAAAGTGTTATAACAGAAACGCTGTATCGAAATTCATTATTGCAGAAAGATGGTGGATATAATGCGCTTGACTTTAGGCGAAAAATTAAAAGATTTGAGAACAGGAAAAAGTTTGACCACAAATCAATTATGTAGCGAAATATTAAAGCTTTATGGCTATGAACTTTCAAAAGGAAAATATAACGAAATGGAAAGAGATGTCGAGAAAGACTACGGATATAAAGCATTTGTATATTTAGCAAAATTTTATGGCGTTTCAGTAGATTATTTATTAGGTCTTGCCAAAGAGCCAACAACCAATAAGGATTTAAACTTTGTATGTGAATACACAGGTCTTTCAAAGGAAACTGTAGAAACAATTAAACAACGTTCGGTTGAATGGGCATTAGGTGAATTGCTTGAAACAGAATTAGCGGAAGGTGGGATTATTTCGCTGATATTAGAATATACTACTAACGCCCCCACTTGTCCGAGCGGAGAAGAATTAATATTATCTAAAAATGGTGACATACGTTTTGTGAAGGGCGATGTTGATGTACACGATGGATTTTATTTTTCAGATTATAACGCTTTACATGACTGCACTGTTATGAATTCTTTGGATATATACAATACATTTATGTTAAATCTTATTAATGATAGACTTTCTATTTTAAAAAACAAAACCCATAAGGAAATTATAGAAATAAATGAAAAAGCAAAAGCCCAAATGGTCTTTTTAAAGCAACGTGAACAAGAACTTCAAGCTTTTTTTGAATTACACCCAAATGGCGGAATTATACCAATTGAAGAAACCGATTTAGGCAAAGCACTACAAGCTAAAACTGAAAAGGAGGCTTCCAACAATGCCAAACATAACCCCAAGAAAGAATAAAAACGGCGAAATAACCTCGTACACAATCAGGGTCTATCACGGTTATGACGGAGCAGGTAAGCGCCTGAAGCCGTACACAATGAGTTGGAAACCCGCTCCCGGTATGACACAGAAACAGATTGAAAAGGAACTGAACAGGCAGGCTGTGCAGTTTGAGGAACAATGCCGGAACGGTTACGCCCTCGACAACAAGCAGACGTTTGCACAATATGCCGATTATGTTGTAAATCTCAAAGAGCGTACCGGAGTGAAACACGGTGCAATCTGTTGGTACAGAAACCAACTGAAACGCATTAACGCAGGTATCGGACATCTGAAGCTGAACGAAATCCGCCCGCAGCACCTTAATGCTTTATATACCCAGTTAGCTTCAAAGGGGTTGCGTGCTGACGGAAATAAAGCTGTTTGCAAAGTGGATTTGCGCAAATATCTTTCTGACATTGGAATAACAAAGAAAGTGTTATGTGCTTCCGCTGGTGTATCAGAACAGACAATTTCAAAATGCTTTCACGGTGAGCAGGTCAGCTTGAAATCTGCCGAAAAAATATGCATCGCCCTGAACAAGCCAAGAAAAACGTTGTTCAATGTTATGGAGAACGCAGCGCCATTGTCAGCTTCCACAATATCGGGTTATCACCGTTGCATATCATCAATTTTAGGACAAGCTGAAAAGGAAATGCTCATTCCGTTCAATCCAGCGGCTAAAGCTTCCCCGCCAAAGAGAGAAGCACCGCAGCCAAATTATTTCCAGCCTGAAGATATTGAAAATATAAGAAATGCCCTTGAAACAGCACCGATAAAATGGAAAACCCTTGTTCACCTGCTCCTGATAACTGGTGCAAGACGTGGCGAAATTGCAGGTCTGAAGTGGTCTGCTGTTGATTGGGATAACAACCGCATACATATAAATGTCACGCTCCTGAACCGTACCGACATAGGCATTTATGAGGATACACCAAAGACGGAGCAATCCGACAGATATATAACATTACCTGCCGAAACAATGGAACTGCTGAAAGAATACCGCAACTACTGGCTTGAATTCAGAAGCGTGAGCGGGTCAGAGTGGAACAGCTTCGTGCAGATATCCGACAGAAACGGCAACAGCCAAACAATAAAAGCCGATTACCTTTTCTTTCAGGACAAGGGAAACAAAGTCGGTTACCCTATTCGCCCCGACAGTATAACAAGCTGGTGCAGAAAGTTTTCAAAGAACAACAATCTTCCGCACATTAACCCACACGCTTTCCGTCACACTATGGCAAGTATTCTTTATTTCAACGGAATTGACAGCATAAGCATTTCAAGCAGACTCGGACACTCCAAAGCAAGCACAACAAGCGATATATATTCCCACATCATCAAGGAAGCCGACAAGCGTTCAGCGGAATGTATTGCAGATGTTATTTTCAGAAGCAAACAGGCATAAAAATAAGGCTCTCGGTTAATCAATTCCGAGAGCCATTTTCTATGTATTTTTTATGAATGGCGCACAAACAGCGCACAATTTACGATTTTCAGCAAAGTAAAAAGCCGCTTGAATAGCTTCAAACGGCTTCCCTTCGTGGTGCGCCCGACTGGATTCGAACCAGCGGCCTTCAGAGTCGGAGTCTGACGCTCTATCCAACTGAGCTACGGGCGCAGAATTATCAGGGTAAATAAAATAATTATCTGCCGGGCAAATTTACCCGGCAGATTACATTATAGCATATTAATGAGAAACATTCAACCTTTTTCCTTTATTTACATTAATATTGGTTTTTGAAAAATAGTCGATTACTTTTTTCCCTTTTGCAGACTGCTCAAGCTTTTCGCGAAGTTCATCCCGCATTTCACTCATTCGGTTTATTGCTTCAGAGTCCTTTTCGATAATCTGTTCTCTGAGCTGATTAACCTTAGCGATTTTTTCCTGCAATTCCAGCAGCTCGCCATTAAGCTCACCGATATCTTCAAACTTCATGAGTTTGTTAAGCGTATCCTGCTGTTCAATTGTCTGCTCGTTGATAAATTTCTTAATATCAACTGAAATCCCGTCCATCGCAGTTATTATGCTCTGACGCTCGGCAATAAGCTCGCCAACTCCGTCAATATCCTCATACAGCATACGATTTGTAATTTCGCTGTACCTTTCCATTTCACGGATTTTTCTGTCCACAAGATTAAGGAGTGGCTTGTTGCTCATATAAACCTCCTTTAAAATCCCTTGGAAGCTTGTGCAAATGCATCTCTTAATTCCTGAAAGAACGGAAGAAGCATTTTCAAAGTTTCAGCATCTTTTTTTACGTTTGCATGGATAAGATTTTCACGGAAATACTGATACATAGCTGCAAGACTCTGAGAAATCTCATACTTTTCTTTAAGATGAGAGTCAAGCGTATCAACAATATCTGCAACCCTTGTTATTGAATTGTGTGCCTTTGGAATACTCGGCTCCTCTTCAATGAAGTATATCGCCTTATTCAATTCTGTTATAGCTTTATCGTAGAGTGCCACAACAATCTGTCCCGGTGTCATTGTTGTAACAGTCTGCTGCATATACTTCTGGTATGGATTTCGCTGCATCATAATAAAAATCCTTTCGGAAAAATTCTATTAATATGAACCCTGCATGAAGTAGGACTGCTGCTGCTGAGCCTGAGCCATATACTTTTCAAGAGCAGTAAAACGGCTCCAGTAGCTTTGCTGTTCACTTTCATACTTGTCAGTAAGTCTGTCGATAAGGCTCTGAATGGATTCCATCTGTCTGAAAATCTGGTTATCCTTATCTGTCTTTGTATTTGCCATACCTGCAAGAGAAGTAAGGTAACCATATTTATTTGTCTTTGTGGAAATAGCACTGTCAACGGATTTTTCAAGCTTTGCAGCAAGACCATTTTCAGAAGTGAAGAAATCAGCAACCTTGTCACCATATGTAGCAATAGCATTGTCAAGCTTGCTTTCGTCAATTTTAAGCTTACCGTTGTCAGCCCAGCTGTCTGTAAGGGTAATACCCATTGCAGAAAGAGTCATGCCATCAACAGCGGAAGCCATTGCTCCTCTGATATCGGAAAGGAATCTCTGAACGCTGACGTCACGGTAAAGGAGGCCCTTCTTAGCGTTTTCTTCCCACTTTTCGATTTCATCATCAGACATTTCTTCCTTCTGTTCTTCTGTGAGAGGGTCATAGTAGGAACCGCTGGACTTTGGTCTTGAAGTAGTTACTTCGCTGTAAACTTCTTCGAGAAGCTTGTTGTAGTCATCAACGAACTTAACGATAGCATCCTTGACACCGCTTGTATCCTTTGCGGTATCAATTGTGATATATTCATCTTCATTATTTCCTGCATCAAAGTTTCCTGCGTTGGAAAGATTGATATTTGTGCCGTCAAAGTTGAAAGCATTAGTTGCGCTTGTGTAAGTAACAAAGTTTTCGCCGTCGCTGCTTACTGTGATGGAACTGTTTGTTCCGTAAGCTGTGATTGTGTCTGTAGCGTTTGCACCCTGAACACCGTTTTCCTTGCCAAAAACATCACTGAGGAAAGTCTTAACCTCATCGCTTACGCCGTCAAGGTCAGCAGCTGCTGTAATTCCTCCTGCGCTATCAAGTGTAACAATACCTGCGTCAACAAGGTCCTGCAGCTTGATATTGCTTCCATCGCTTGCATTTACAATCTTTTCTTCACCATTGACATTGAATGTCATTGAAGAAACATTTTCAGCAACAACATAGGAAGCGTCAGCCTTCTTTGTTTCAACGTTTGTTGTACCGTCAGAAATATATAAATCATTTTCTCCGAAGGATACAGCAAGGTCGGATTTAATGGAAAGCTTGTCATCAGCAAAACTGAACTCAACGCCTGTAAGTTCTTCGCCTGTTGCCTTATTATATGCAGCCTTGAACGCGTCACTGAGAGCAGTGGAAACTTCTTCATCTGTATAGGAATCCTCAGTAGAAGCCTTCTTTGTAAGACTGCTTAAATCAAGAGTAAGGTCAACAGTCTTATCACCGATTTTCATATTTACATTGTACTCAAAAGGCTTTTCTTCATCATCAGCATCAAAGCCTCTCTTGATTTTGTCAACGATTTTAGGAGTAATACCTACGCTGAAATCGCTGTTAACTTCTGAATACTCAATAATTCCCTTATCAGCATTTGTAATGGAAAGCTTATCAGAGCCGATATTGAAAAGTGAGTTAAGCAGGTTACCGCTTGACTGGGACATACTGATTTCAGCGGAAGCACCTGTATTCTTTGAAGTAATTTCAAAGCTCTGAGAAACAGTGCTGAAAGAAAGCTTTACGCCTGCGTCGGAAGTATTAACCTTACTGATAAGGTCACCGATAGTTGTGTTTCCGTCAACCTCAAAATCAGTGCCGTTAATAGTAAACTTATACTTACCATCAGAACCTGCAACGAGAGTCTCGCTGAAATCGACGGAATCAAGCTTTGAAGCGGTTGTAAGCTTGCTTGATGTATTGAAAGCAAGACCTACAGCCTCGCTTGCACCTACACCGAATGTGTGGTAAACGCCATCATTTGCATTTTCAAACTGGAGAGTGGTTGTGCCGTCCTTGAACTTGAATCCCTGAGCAGGGTTCTTATATTCGGAAACAGCAGCGTTTGCAGCATCAAGGAAGTTTGCCTTTGTAGCCTCGATATCAGCACCTGCTGTAAAGGAAATTTTCTTGTTTGCACCGTCGAAATTGAGTTCGACTGTATAGCTCTTTCCTGCCTCTGCCTTTGAAAAATCAAGCTTTACAGCACCGCTTGAAACTGCGCCGTTTGAATCAAAGCTAGCAGCTGTTGCAGCTGTAGCCTTGGATATTGTATACTTCGCAGCAGTAGCACCGGCAGAAGCTGTTGCAGAGATAACCTTATCGTTGGAAGAAGTAGCAATGCACTTCTTCATTACAGCATTAGCCTTAATGGAATTTGAGCTGAGGATATCAAGATACTTGCTCTTGAAATCGGAAATTTTGGAAATTACTGAACGGTAGCTTTCCTGCTTCCATTCGAGCTTCTGGAGCTTCTGCTTCTGGGAATTAAGACGAGCCTTTGTATTGGCGGACATCGCCTTTACAAGTTCTTCTGTATCAAGACCGGACATAAGTCCTGCCATTCTGTTAGTTTCACGAATTGTTGACATAACATTACCGCCCTTTCATTTTATTTTCAGATATCCTGCTGACTGCGGAGCAATGAAAGCAGGTCAGCAGCAGGTTTATGAACAGCCGCCTGGATATTAAATCTTTCCGTATCAAAAAGCTCGTTTCGGATAATTCTTACATTTGAGGGAGCATCTATACCGATTTTAACCCTGTCTCTTGAAGTTTCAACAACAGTAACGGTAATATTTTCACCGATGCGGAGACCCTCGTTGTTTTTACGGGTTATGACCAGCATTATTCTCCCTCCTTTTTAAAGATAGGGAATTTTATAGGATAATTTTCTGCGGCAATAGTCTGAACCGCGAGCATTTTCTCCGTATTAATCATAATCGGGCTTTTAAGGTTTACAGTTGTGTCCTTATACTCCTCAGGGACAACTGCCAATACAAGATACTGCGGAACATCATTTTCGCTCAGTTCAACCGCAGCAAGACTTTCAGCATCAGCTGTTACTGCGTAATTTTCAACAATCTGCCCCGGCTCATATACTATAAAGCAAAGGTTCTCGTTGTCAACGCTCTGAAGCCATGCAGGATATTTGTCATCGCCTAAAGGTGAGAACATTATAAAACGGTGTTCATCTTCAAAAGCGAAAATTCCGTGAGGAAATGTAATAATCTTCTCCTCGGAGATAATCTGTTCACCGAAGTCTCTTGTTTTAATAGTCATAATTGTTTCCTTTCTGCCCGTTTACTGCGGATTACGCCTTTACATCAAGCGGAGCTTCGTAGTTAGGGTCGGCGCTTCTTGGGAAGTAAATCGGATCGCCGAGATATTCAATATCAATTTCAGGCATCTGAGTTACAACAAACTCAATGCTGCCGGGAACAAATTCAAAGCCTGCCATATCAGCAACGATATCTGCCTGCTGAGTGCTTGGCATCTGATAATTAATGCTGAGTGTTCCGTCCGAATAACTTACAGCGTTATTCTTGCCCTTTGGAAGGGACTGAAGAACTGCCTCAATGCTTCTGGATTTCTGTGCAGCAAACTGAGTGTTGTCAGCACCCTGTACTGCACCGCCGTCAGCAATCTTTGCAATAGCCTCATATGTGAGAGAAAAGCTCTCTGCACTGTTTGCTGACGGAACATAAGAGTCATAATTTCTGCTTTCAGAAAGATCAACTCTGTAAGGGTTAGCCTGAACCCTTAAACCGCCTCCCTGCTTTGCGGAAACCTGTACGGATGGTGCACTGGTGTTGTTTTCAACAGGTCTGTACTCTGCTCTCTGAACATTTACCTCAACCTTTATAGGAACATGCTTGATACTTAACAATTGCTCCATATTATTACCGCCTTCCCGGGCAGCGATCCCTGCCGCCCTTTATAAAAATTTTAATCCTTTATCAATATCGTACTCCGATTATACAAAATCGAAAATACTCTTTGGAAGAAGCTGTGCGCCAATCTGGAGGGAAGCGTCATAAGCCGCCATAACTGCCTCGTAATTGATGATTTCCTCTTCCATATTTGTGCCTTCAACAAGATTCTGTCTTTCCTTGAGGTTGAATCTGTATTCCTCTGTCTTGCTGAGCTGGAAATCAATGCTGTTCTGCTTTGTTCCGAGCTTTGCAATCTGAGTGAGGATGTGGTTGTTTGCTGTATTTGCACGGTCAATGATAGCGTTTACTGTTGCTCTGTCATTTTGTCTCAGTGCCTCAGCAGCGTCATAACAAAGCTGGATAAGGTTCTGGCTGTAATCGCCGTCCATACCGCAGCCGAGAATTTCCGCACCATTGAGGGAAATATCAAGAGCTGTCTGACCGTCAACCTCATAATTTTCGTTATATCTGATACCGAGACCGATATCAACATAAATCGGATTTGAGCCTGGGAATGTGCTCGGGTCATTTGAATCATTAACCTTGACACCGTTATATGTTACATATGTTTTCATAACAGTGTTTCCATCCTCGTTAAGAACAGGATTTCCGTTCTCATCGAGAACTGCTTCTTTAACTGTTTCAAAAGGAGTCTTGCCGTTGCTTGTGCCGCCGAAAAGCTGTCTTTCAGCAAAATCGATATTCATTGTGTTAACCATATGGTCAGCAAGCTGTTCCATTTCTGTTGCAATAATGTCAAGGTCAAAGTCGTCATATGTTCCGTTTACCGCCATAACAAGCTTTTCTTCCATGCTGATGTAAACATCATGAGCGATTGTGTAAAGGTTTGATTCAGCAGCAGCAAAAAGTTCCTTTGATGTATTGAGGTTATCCTCATAGATATCAAGGTCACGAAGCTGACGGCGGATTGTCATTGCCTTGCTTCCGTTTACAGAGTCCTCAGAAACTCTGTTGAACTTACGCTGTGTGGTAATTCTGTTCTGGCTTCTGAGCATTGAAGTAAGAGTTCTTCTGTTGTTTCTCAGAAACTGCCCTGTAGTAATATTATTAGTAACTCTCATGGGATTCAATCCTTTCTTACTTCAATCTTACAGACCAACACGTCCTGTGCCGTTGATAAGCTTATCAAGTGCTTCGTCGAGGGTTGTAATCATACGGGAAATAGCATTGTACCATTTCTGATAGTTCATCATATTGATACCCTCTTCGCCCATGCTTACGTCCATAACTTCACTTCTTGCGGTTTCAACGCTTGTAAGCATGATGTCCGTTGCCTCGTATACACCTGTTTCGTATTCAACCTGTGAACCGAGATTGTCACAGATATGAGCAACAAACTTTTCAGGAGTAAATTCCTGAGGGTCGCTTACATTACCGTTGCCGTACTCCTGAGGAGTATTGAGAACACCGAGCATTTTCTGGATATAGGTGTTGTCCAGTTCAGCAAATTCATTTGCCTTTGTCGGGTTGGAAATAAGCTCAGGGTAATCCTTCCAGTCATCAGCAACTCTGAAGTTTTCAGCAGCTGTTCTGAAATCGGAAACTCCATCAGGATTTTCATATGTGAAGACCTTTCCGTAACCGTCAAAGATCTTGTTCATTTCGTTTGTCATTGTTCTTGCAAAGGAATTGAGCATATCACGGTAGTATTCAATACCCTGATAAGCATTAGGCTCAGCGCCTTCTGCAAAAATGCCTCTGCCGTTATAAACATCGAGGCTGCCTCTGAGGGAACCTGTATCAAGGATGTATGCATCCTTGGCGTTCTTGCCTGTGATATCAACTGTAGCACCTGCATTGCCGCTTCTTACAAGAATCTGTTCATCTCCGCCTGTGCCGAACTTGACGTTCATATCGTACCATTCGTCCTTGTTGTAAAGGCCGCCGACAATCTCGCCGTCAGCATCGTACTGAACCTGAGTAATTTCATAGCCGAGCTCTGTTGGCTTCGGATTTTCCATAGTGATAGCCATCTGAGCATACTTGTCATTTGAAACAACAAGCTGATTTGCGAATTCAACAGTAAATGTACCGTCATTTTCTTCCTTTACGTGCATATTGCCGTACTGTGAAAGCTCATCAAGGAGGCTGTGGAACTGGTCCTTCAGTTCGAGAGGGCCGTAATCGTTCATAACGTGGTAGTTACCTTCGTCACTTTCGATATAACCCATAGAAATGTAAGCGTCCTTAATCTGCTTGTTGAGGCTTCCCATTTCAGCAAAAATAGCATTTGCTCTGTCAACTGTAGCCTGAGTATCGCCAAGCACCTGTTCTGAAATATCAGTAAGCTTGGAGTCATAGTTTACGATAGCCTGCACAAGGCTTTCAGCATTGTTTATGGCAATGTTTGCCATTTCAACTCTGTCCGCATTGTCTACGGAGAAGCTCTGAAGGGATTCCTTGAACTGATTAACAATTGCAGCAAAGCTTGCTCCGAGTTCATCGGTTTCGATAGCATCAAAAACGTCCTCAACGTCAGAAAGTGCTGACATCTTTGTGCCGACATTGCAAAGGTCACCGCTGTAGTTTCTTACCTTTGTATCCAGGAGTCTGTCACGGATCTGTGCAACACCCACTGCCTCGGAGCCTTTACCTGCGAGAGTGATGGAAGTGTTATATCCGAGAGAACCCTTTACATTTGCTACTGAACAGATATCAACTCTCTGTCTTGTGTAGCCCGGTGTATTGATATTTGAAATATTGTTACCTGTGATATCCAGCGCCTTCTGGGATATAAGGAGCGCTTCACGCTGAACATAAAGGCCTAAAAAGCTTGATGCCATTTATATCAATCCTTTCTCATACATTTTTGGAGATCGCAAGCCTGGAAGCGTGCTCACGCTTTACAGTACCCTTGCCGTCGTACACGTCAAGCTCTGCGGTTCTTCTCTGAATTTTTTTCAGTCGTTCTGTAACAGTAACGTTAGCTGTATCGTTAAGCTCTTTGATTCTGAAGATAATTGCCGACAATTCCTTATGCTGTTCAGCAAGTCTGCCCTTGAATTCCTCAGGTGCATTTTCGGCAATTTCAGCAAAATTGGTTCCGGTAGTACCTTCAAGGACTTTAACGCGCTTTGTTTCATAGGCATTGGTTTTCATAATAAGTGCCTGTTCCTTGGAGAGTGACGAACTGAGCTTTTCTATCTGATTATGATTTATCATATCCAGCTTCAGATACTCAAACTGCAGGAACTCTCTGTAGTGAGCAATATATTCATCAAAAAAAGCTATTATTTTGTTGTAATCGGGCATAATGTTTTTCCTTTCGTATAATTATACAAAAATATACATTTTGTATAATACATTCATATCCCTTTTAACCTTCAAATATTGAAGCCGCAACATCATCTGCAGAGATGTCATATGAACCATCAGCAATCATTGACTTGAGTGCGGCAATTCTTTCCGGAGAAGCAAAGCTCTCAACAGACTGCTTGGCGGCAATCTTTGCATTTGCCAGAGCACCTGCTCCGGAAGCTGCGGAAAATTCAGCTTTATCTGTGTTTTTCACTGCTGAAGAAGTGCATTTTTTCTTTGCGGGTTCGTATGTGTTCTTAACATACGCAGTTACTGCTGACCTGTAATTCTTAATTTCCATAAAAACAATCCCGTCCTTTCATGTCTGCATTGGCGTACAGACGTAGTCACAGCGATAAAATCCCTCTAATAGTTTTATCGGCAAAGGTCCAAAAAACTTTAATATTTTTTTCTGAAAAAAGCTGAAAAATTTTTGTGAGGATTATAACTTTTGAGTTTTATACTCTTAGTATATTTTAGTTGCTCTGATACACAATTCAGAAGAAATATTTTTGTCAAAATGACGGTTTAATGTTATTAATTTAACGTTGTATTGACTAAATTGACTAATTACTGTAAAATGAATATGAATGATAAAATCAAGGAAGTGTTCCCTATGGCAGAATCCCGTTTTCAAAAGATTACTGCGGCAGCATTAATTGTTGCAACGCTTGCTTCCTGCGGTGTAAGCAGCGGATTTGCCGAAAATTCCGACTTTATTTTTGACACCTACACTCATACACTTATCTGCGGCAATAAACCTGACGAGACAATCAGCGGGCTTAACCGGATTTTTTCCAAACTTGACACTTCCCTTTCACTTTGCTACAACACACCCGCAGTTCAGCTTCCCGATAATCAAGCTTATTCGGACTGCATTGCCAAAAGCCGTGCACTTACGGACAAATACGGCAAAGGAATAAACATTGCCTGTGGTGAACTGACCGCCTTGTGGGGTATTTCGACGGATGCTCCGAAAGTGCCGACGGAAAATGAGATTGCTGAATTGCTGAAAAAGATTCCGCAGAATGACAGCTTTACCGAAACAACAAAGTTGGATTTCGGTGCTGTTGCAAAAGGGTACGCCTGCGACAAGGCTTATGAGCTTCTTGCAACAACCGACACGGATTACGCAACAGTTTCTCTTGGCTCGTCAACACTTCTTTATGGTGCAAAACCAAACGGGGAATTCCGTGCAGGGGTAACAAATCCTGACAATGCGGAAGGCTATCTCGGAATAATCGAAACCGATGCAGCATTTATTTCAACAAGCGGCGGCTACGAAAGATTTTTTGAAGCTGACGGCAAGCGTTACAGCCACATTCTTGATATGGAAACGGGATATCCCGTTGAAACCGACCTGACTTCGGTTACGGTGATAATTCCTGCGGATACCGAGGACGGCGGAATAATGTCCGACTTCCTTTCGACGCTGATTTACATTCAGGGTACAGATGAACTTGGCAAGTGGCTTGCTTACGAGGAATTTGAACTTGTTGCCGCTGACGTGAACGGCATAGTCTACACAGACTGCGGCGGATTTACTCTTGATAAGGATAGCGGTTACAGCTATGGAAAATAAAGAAAGAAAAGTCATAAATAAGCGTGATACTATTATAATGGTATTGATAATAATTTTTGCTCTGGCTTGTGCTTTTATCCCGAAACTTGCGGATGACGGCGGATATGCGGTTATAAAATGCGGCGATGTGGTAGCTGCACGGCTTGAACTGAACAAAGACGGCGACTACACTTTCCCCGAATTCGAGGGAATGGTTTTTACCGTTGCAGACGGAGCAATCTCTGTTACCAAAAGCAACTGCGGCGACCACACCTGTATGCGTACAGGCTCAATCTCCCGAAGCGGTGAGGTAATAGTCTGCGTGCCGAACAAGGCGGCGATAACAATCGAAAGCAAAGAACAGAGCGATTTAGACGTGGTACTGAAATGATTGGAATAAAACCTGAAAAGGTTTCGGCGGCAAGATACGTTGCGGTGATGGGTATGCTTTTTGCGGCAACTGCGGCGCTGAACCTTATAGAAAGCATTTTGTCGGCGGCTTTGCCCGCGGGAATGAGGGTGGGGCTTGCAAACATAGTAATTATGGCGGCAATCCTCAGCATAAACCTCCCCTCGGCGGCGTTGCTGGTTATATTGAAAGCGGCTTTTGTCTTTCTGACAAGAGGCTTTTCCGCAGGTCTGCTGTCCCTTTGCGGCGTCACACTTGCCTTTGGGGTAACAGCTTTGCTATTCCGAAAGACAAACGCAACATACATATTGATAAGCGTACTCGGTTCAATTGCCCATACTCTCGGTCAGCTTCTTGCGGCACGGGTCATACTGGGCACGGGAGCAATTTTCGCATACGCTCCTATACTTGCGGTCAGCTCAATTGCGGCAGGCGTCTGCACGGGCATTGTGCTGAAAGCGGTTTTCCCGCAGATTGAAAGGGTATTGAAAAAACAAACATAAATATATATTTCAGAAGGAAGGTTATTATAAATGAACAAGCTTAACGGTATTCACCTTGCTCACAATAAGGGTACCAAGAAGTGCGAAACGGTTGATTTCCCACTACCGAAAAGCGTGATAATTCCTATGTCACAGCATATGGGTGCACCTTGCGACAGCCTTGTGAAAAAGGGTGATGAGGTTACTGTGGGTCAGAAAATCGGTGACTCGGGTGCATTTATGTCAGCACCAATCCATTCTTCCGTTTCGGGTAAGGTTACCGACGTTACCGACTACCTGCTCCCTAACGGCTCGGTGTGCAAAGCTGTTGTAATAGAAACTGACGGCAACCAGACAGTATGTCCCGACCTGCGTGCACCAATAATAAACGACAGACAGTCCCTTATCGCCGCTGTCCGTGACTGCGGTCTGACAGGTCTCGGCGGTGCAGGCTTCCCTACTCACGTTAAGCTTAACTACGACCCTGCAAAGACTCCCGTTGATACTCTCGTAATCAACGCAGCTGAGTGTGAGCCGTACATAACAAGCGACTACCGTGAAATTATGGAAAATCCAAACGACATCATCGAGGGTATACTTCTTGTTCAGAAATATATGGGAATTCCTATGTGCAAGGTCTGTATCGAAAACAACAAGCCTGACGCTATTGAACTTATGCAGAAGAAAACCGCTGAAATCGGTTCAATTGATATTGTTACGCTTCCGTCTGAGTACCCTCAAGGTGCGGAAAAGGTTATCGTTTATTCCGCAATGGGAAGAATTGTTGCAGAGGGTGAACTTCCGTCACATCAGGGCGTAATGGTTATGAACGTTTCAACCGTTTCCCACATCTACCGCTACTCTCAGGACGGTATTCCTCTCGTAAAGAGAAGAATTACCTTTGACGGCGATGCTGTTACCGAAAACAAGGGTAACTATTTTGTGCCAATCGGTACAAGAGTTTCCGAGCTTCTTGCCCACGGCAAGGCTGAGGACGCTAAGAAAATCCTTTATGGCGGTCCTATGATGGGTATGTGCCTTTATGACACGGAACAGCCCATTACCAAAACAACTAACGCAATCCTCGCCTTCCGCAAGGGTGAACTTCCGCAGACTACCGCTTGTATCAGATGCGGACGATGCGTAAGAACCTGCCCGTTCGGACTTATGCCGCTTATGATTGAAAAGGCATACAACGCAAAGGACGTTGAGGAACTTAAAAAGCTGAAGGTTATGCTTTGTATGAACTGCGGCTGTTGCTCTTATGCATGTCCTGCACACAGACCTCTTGCTGAAATCAATCAGCTTGCAAAGAGTTTGATTCCAAGAAAATAAATTTTACATAAAGGAACTGATTATATGAACGGATTATTTGTATCGCCGTCACCGCACCGTGCCACATCAATGTCAACGGCGAGAATCATGCTGCTGGTTATCATTGCACTTCTGCCATCAGCAGTTGCAGGATGTGTTTTCTTCGGGCCGAGTGCAGCGGCTGTGTTTGCGGTCTGCGTGATTTCCTGCGTTGTTTTCGAAGCACTTTCAAGAAAAATAATGAAGCGTGAACAGACAGTTTCAGACCTTTCCGCTGTTGTAACGGGTCTGCTTCTCGGTATGAACCTGCCTGCTACAACTCCGCTTTACATTGCCGTAATCGGCAGCTTCATTGCTATTGTAATTGTAAAACAGCTTTTCGGCGGCATAGGTCAGAACTTTGCCAATCCTGCAATTGCGGCAAGAGTTGTTCTTATGCTGTCATTTGCCGACAGTATGACAACCTGGGTTGTTCCTTATTGGTACACCGATGTTGTAGACGTAACAACGGGTGCGACCCCTCTCACAGCAAGCTGGCTCAACTACAGCGAAGGCGGTGCTGAATACAAAATGGCACCATTCACACTGGGTGAAATGCTCTGGGGCGAAACTGGCGGCTGTATCGGTGAAACCTGTGCAATTGCCCTCATCGCAGGCGGTATATTCCTTATCATAACAAAAATTATATCTGCGGCAACTCCTGTTGCTTTCATCGGTTCATTTGCTCTGCTGACATTTATCTATACAGGCAGTGCTGTTGAAACTGTTTATGGTATTCTTGCAGGCGGTCTGCTTATCGGTGCATTCTTCATGGCAACCGACTACGCAACAACTCCCGTTACAACAAAGGGAAAAATCATTTTCGGCATCGGCTGCGGACTTATGACCTTTATAATCCGTAATTTCGGCAGCTTCCCTGAAGGTGTTTCCTTTGCAATTCTTCTTATGAATCTGCTTACACCTTACATCGACAAGCTTACACTTACAAAGCCTTTCGGTGCAAAGATGCCCGAAAAGCCTGCAAAATCTGAAGGAAAGGAATGACCGCAGTATGTTTTTTAAAGAAAAAATCAAGCCGCCTCTTGTGCTTACACTGATTTGCCTTATCACCTGCGGACTTCTTGTTGCGGCTTACGAGGCAACCTACGTTGACACAACAGGCATTATTACAGATAAACTCCAGACGGGTCTTACTGAAGTTTACGGACATTTCGAGGATTTTGAAATGCTTCTCAATGACGACGGAACAGTCCGCACTTATGATGGTGTAACTTCAATTCTCTCCGACGGAAAATATACAGCTTTTGAAATTACCGCTGACGGCTACTCAAAGGGCGGACTTCATGTCCTTGTGGGACTTGACGAAAACGGCACTGTAAAGGGTGTATCGATAATGACAATCGGTGAAACTCCGGGTCTTGGTACTAAGGTGCAAAATACAGACTTCCTCAACCAATTCAGCGGTGTAACCTACGAACAGACAATTGAAACAGACAGCGGCGAACCAGTGAAAGCGAAATCCGTTTGGGGCAGCCGTGCTGAAATACAATCTCTTAAACGTGAGCAGGAACTTACTGATACAAACAGCAGCGTAAACTTCACTCTTGACACTGTAACAGGTGCAACATTCTCCTCCAAGGGTATGTATGACGCTGTTAAAACCGCACTTGCGGCATATAATCAGATGGAAGGAGGCGCTGAGTAATGGCTGAACAGAAAAAAGGCAATCTTTATGAGCTTACCAAGGGTATCATAAAGGAAAACCCTACTCTTGTAACTCTCCTCGGTATGTGTCCGACACTTGCCGTTACTACAATGGCTTCCAACGGTATCGGTATGGGACTTGCAACAACCTTCGTTCTTGTTTGCTCCAACATTGCAATTTCCCTGCTGAAAAATATTATTCCGAAAGCTGTACGTCTGCCTTGCTTCATCGTTGTAATCGCAAGCTTCGTAACACTTATCGAATTAATCCTGAAAGGTTACATTCCTGCACTTTACGACAGCCTTGGTCTGTTCCTTTCACTTATCACAGTTAACTGTATCATTCTCGGTCGTGCGGAAGCTTTCGCTTCAAAGAACAATGTGCTGAAATCCGCACTCGACGGTCTGGGAATGGGTCTTGGATTTACCCTTGCGCTTTTCACAATGGGTACAATCCGTGAAATCCTCGGCACAGGTCAGTGGATGGGCTTGGATTTGCACCTGCCTTCAACAATGACACTGTTCATCATGCCCGCAGGCGGCTTCTTTACACTGGGCGTAATCATTGCTCTTGTAAACAAGCTTGCAAACAAGAAGCCACCTCAGGAAATCGGCTGTGCGGCTTGTCCTAATGCAAAAAATTGTCCTACATTCAACAAAGAATTAGCTTGCAAGGAGGGTAACGAATAATGAAAGAATTACTTGTAATCCTGCTTAGTGCAATGCTTGTTGACAACTTCGTACTGTCGAAGTTCATGGGTATCTGTCCGTTCCTGGGCGTGTCGAAAAAGCTTGACAGTGCCGTTGGTATGGGTGCGGCAGTAACCTTCGTAATGGTCTGCGCAACTATCTGCACAACCCTCATCTACTCGCTCATTCTCGTTCCTATGGGACTTGAATATCTGAAAACAATCGCCTTTATCCTTATCATCGCTTTGTTTGTACAGCTGGTTGAAATGATTCTGAAAAAGAAAGTTCCTTCCCTGTACAACGCACTTGGCGTGTATCTGCCGCTTATTACAACAAACTGTGCGGTGCTGGGTGTTACAATTCTCAACATCGACAACAGCTACAATATGCTCCAGTCAATCGTAAACGCTCTCGGTGCAGGTCTTGGCTTTACAATTGCACTCGTAATCTTCAGCGGTGTACGTTCAAGAGTGAACAGCTCCGATATTCCCGAAACCTTCAAGGGTATCCCATCAACACTTATCGCCGCTTCAATCGTGTCGGTAAGCTTTATGGGCTTCTCGGGACTTTTCGGTTAATCCAAAGGAAAGGAACGAATTGTTATGACCACATACATTTTACCGATGCTGGTATTTGCGGCAATCGGTCTTGCGGCAGGAATTCTGCTGACGGTATGCTCCAAAATTTTCGAGGTCAAGGTTGACGAGCGTGTTGAAGCAATCAGCGAGGCACTCCCTCAGGTAAACTGCGGTGCCTGCGGATTTTCTGGTTGCTCCGACTACGCAAACGCAATCGTAAACAGCGGCGCTGAGCTTAATATGTGTAAGCCCGGCGGCAACGACTGCGTGAAGAAAATCGCCGCTATTATGGGTAAAGAAGCAGGCGAGGTTATGCCGCAGGTTGCGGTTGTCCTCTGTAACGGCGACTGCAACGCTACAAAGTCCAAATACATATTCCAGGGTGTTCAGTCCTGCAAGGCGGCAAACCGTTTCTACAACGGCTCCGAAATCTGTACGCACGGCTGTCTCGGTTTCGGTGACTGTGCGGCTGTCTGCACAGAAGGCGGTATCATCATCAGGGACGGCCTTGCACGAATTGACAAATCCAAGTGTATAGGCTGCGGAATGTGTATGAAGGCTTGTCCGAACAATATTATCGTGCTTCGTGATATCGACAAGAAAATCGACGTATGCTGTTCCTCAACGGAAATCGGCAAGATTGTTCGCTCCAACTGTTCAAGCGGCTGTATCGGCTGTAAGCTTTGCGAAAAGAAGTGTACGCAAGGTGCAATCCACGTTGAAAACAACCTTGCGAGAATTGACTACACCCTCTGCAACGCCTGCGGTGCGTGTGCAGATGCTTGTCCAACAAAGGCAATACGCAAGTGTGATATGATTTACGATTAAAACATTTTTCGAAAGTGTTTTGCTCCATAATAAACACAGGGTACCAGGCAATATGCTTGGTACCCTTGCTTTATTTTTCAACAACCAGAATCGGATATCCGTTTTCATACGGTTTTACAATTTCGGGATAAGCGTCTGCATGAGCAAAAATTTTCTCTGCAAGACCGTTTCTTTCAAGCTCCCCGCACAAATCCTTCAGTGGCTTGTTATACATTGTCGGACAGATTGAAGCCATTGATATCACTCTTTTTCCGCCCAGCTCCATTATACGGTATGGCCATATGCGGCAATCAAAAGGCTTGTCATCTTTAAGCCTGCATCCCGTATTGTGGTCAAGCATCGGACAATAATAAAGTTCATCCTCCGATTCCTCCATGCGGAAAATCCATCCGCTTCCCTTTTGCACAAAAGCAACCTCAGGGAATTTTTCCTCAACCATTGCCTTGAGCCTTTCATCAAGCACGGGAGTTTCCCATATGTCATACTTATCGAAAATACAGCATATTCTGCAGCTTGCACAATCGCTTCCCGATAATATATTTTTCAGCATAAAATCAACCTTTCGTGTATAAAAATATCCTCTGCTGCAAAAAATACCTTAACAGAAAGAAGGTGGAATATGAGCATCTCAAAACAGCAGTATGACAGCATGGTAAAAAAAATATCGCCGAACTCAAAAAGCCGTACCGATATTCTCAAGGCTTTTTTAATCGGCGGTTTAATATGTTCAATCGGTCAGGGGCTTCTCGACATCTATTCCTATTTCGGATTTGACGAAAAATCCGCAGCAGCCTGGACATCAGTAACTCTTGTGTTTCTCAGTGCTCTGCTGACCGGATTGGGTATTTACGAAAAAATTGCCAAGCATGCCGGCGCAGGAACTCTTGTGCCTATTACCGGCTTTGCTAATGCAGTTGCCTCACCTGCTCTTGAATTCAAGGCAGAAGGATTTATCCTCGGAGTCGGAGCAAAGATATTTGCAATTGCAGGCCCCGTAATTCTTTACGGCACAGCCGCTTCAGTTGTTTACGGGTTAATTTATTATCTGTTCCTCAGATAGCTTTATTCATCTGAAAAACAAGTAATCCCCACCACAGTAACATTATCACGGCTTCCGTTGTCGAGGGCGAGATTAACCATATCCGCCAGACGCTTCGGGAGCTTTTTCGGCTGGGCAAGTATGCTTTCAAAATCGCCGTTGGTAAGCTTATCGGAAAGTCCGTCGCTGCAGATAACAACGATATCACCGTGAACAAGTCCGCCGTCAATTTCCGCAATCTGAGGCTTAGGGTCATCCGAAAGGCTTCCGAGAACGGGAAAAATTACATTTTTCTGAGAATGATTTATCTTCTGCTCGCTGGTTATGTGCCCCTGCTCGTAAAGCATCTGAACAAGGGACTGGTCACGGGAAAGCTGTTTGATTTTACCGCCTCTGTACAGATACAGACGTGAATCGCCAACATTTATAAATAATGTTCTTCCGCTTTCTTCGACAACCAGTGCGCAAAGAGTTGTCTGCATATTTTCGGATTTGTGCAAAATACCGTGCCTCTGAAGCGAACGATGAATGGACATTATCTTCTTCTCGTAATCCGTTTTTGGTGACGGTTTCATATCGGAAAGGAGCTGAAGTGCAAGACGTGATGCAACTTCGCCGGAAGATTCTCCCCCGACGCCGTCGGCAACTGCCGCAACCATAGGAGCCTTCGCATTGCTTTCCAGCTCAGCGGACGACATAACAAGATGATTAATCAGAAAAGCATCTTCATTATGGTCACGTACTCTTCCCGTATCGGTTATTCCGCAGCAATAGAACACTCCCGTCACTCCTTCCATTTTGGTATTTATTACAGTTATAATTGTACATTATATACCAAACTGAGGATTTTTTCAAGGTGTATTACAGACATTTTAGTTAATTATTTATTAATAACGGTTTTTACGTTAAAATTGCCGATACAATTGCACATAGCACAATGCCGATGACTGTCGGCATTGCCGCCGCAAGAAGCATCCATTTGAATGTACCCGTTTCCTTCTTTATTGTCAGGCAGGTTGTTGAACAAGGAAAATGGCAAAGCATGAAAATCATTGTACATACTGCCGTTGAAACCGTCCAGCCGTTTTCAACAAGAATTGCTTTCAGTGAAGCAAGGTTTTCGTATTCCACAAGCGTGCCCGAAGCGGTGTAAGCCATAAGCATTATGGGTACTACGATTTCATTCGCTGGAAATCCCAGAATGAACGCAAGCAGAATTACTCCGTCAAGTCCGATAAATTGTGCAAAGGGGTCGAGGAAATCTGCACAGTGCATAAGCAGGGATATGTCACCGATTTGCACAGTGCCCAGAATCCATATCAGCAACCCTGCAGGTGCCGCAACAGCAACCGCACGTCCCAGCACGAAAACCGTACGGTCAAGAATTGAACGAACAATAACCTTTCCAATCTGAGGTCTGCGATATGGCGGCAACTCCAGCGTAAACGAGGACGGTACACCCTTTAAAAGCGTCACCGAAAGAAGCTTTGATACCGCAAATGTCAGA
This sequence comes from Oscillospiraceae bacterium, assembly GCA_018110825.1. Classification (GTDB taxonomy): domain Bacteria; phylum Bacillota; class Clostridia; order Oscillospirales; family Ruminococcaceae; genus RGIG8773. Next base: position 166,672 of record JAGBCL010000105.1, on the reverse strand, counting down.
AGCACACCAAGCACGATTACCCCAGTAAGAATTGCAACGCCCGTAAAGCTTTGGAGAAGTCCTCCCCCTGCCGCGAGAAACATTGTTATTATTGCAATAAGTGTCGGAAATCGCCCATTGCAGGGTACAAACACATTTGTCAGAATTGCGATAAGCCTTTCTCTCGGTGAGTCGATAATTCTGCATCCAGTTACCCCTACAGCGTTGCAGCCGAAACCCATTGCCATAGTAAGTGCCTGCTTGCCGCATGTACCTGCACATTTGAAGCCCTTGTCAAGGTTAAAAGCAATTCGTGGCAGGTAGCCAACATCCTCCAGCAACGTAAAAAGCGGAAAGAAAATCGCCATCGGCGGAAGCATTACCGAAACAACCCACGCAAGTACACGGTACACCCCGTCAATAAGCATACTCCTCAGCCATTCGGGTACACCCATAAAAATAAGCCCCTCCGAAAGTCTGTCTCCAAGTGCGAATAACCCCTTCGACAACAGTGCCGACGGGTAGTTTGCCCCCTCAACCGTCACCCAGAAAATTCCCAGCAGAAGCAGAATCATAATTGGTACGCCCCATATCCTGTGGGTCAGCACCTTGTCAATCCGCCTGTCACGGTCGTAGTAATTTTCTTTTTCAAAGGTCACGCAATTTTCCGCAATTTCCTCACCACGTCTTACATAAGCCGCCGTGACAATATCGGACAGCTTTTCTTCGTTGATGCCGTGACCCGAAAGGAAAATCCGTGCCGCCGAAACCGCGTCAATCAGTTCGTCATTTTCAGCAATTTCCCGCCCCATAAAAAGTGCAAGCTGTGAAGCGTCAGCCTCGTTGTTTTCCAGCAGTTTCAAAGCAAGCCAGCGGCAGGGAAGCGTTCCCCCCGAAAGCTTTTCCAGTATCGGAGTAACTTTTCCCAAAGCCTTTTCAATCTCCTCAGGGTACTCCACACAAGGCTTTTCGGCAAGCTGTTTTCCCATAGCTTCGGGAAGCAAATCCATAAGCTGTTCAATGCCCTTGCCATCACGGGCGGAAGCCGTACAGACAGCTACTCCAAGCATTTCAGACAGCTTAGTCGTGTCAATTCGTATCTTCTTTTTCTCAGCCTCGTCCATAAGGTTGACGCAAAGCACCACCTTCGGCGTAACCTCAATAATCTGCAAAGCAAGATTGAGATTACGTTCAAGACAGGTCGCATCACAAACCACCGCAACCGCATCGGGGCTGCCGAAGCATATGAAGTCCCTCGCCGCTTCCTCCTCAGCGGAATGAGGGATAAGGGAGTACGTCCCGGGGATATCAACAATAACGTAGTCCGTGCCGCCCCGTGAACAGCGTCCCTGCGCATTCTGCACCGTCTTGCCCGTCCAGTTGCCCGTGTGCTGCTTCATACCCGTAAGAGCATTGAAAACCGTGGATTTGCCTACATTGGGGTTGCCCGCAAGCGCAATAACCTTTTCGCCGCCCCTCTCAATAATAAAGTCACCGCCGTGACCGTTGCCCATACAAAATCACTCCTTTCTGCAAGTCTATGCAGAGGAGAGGTTGGACAATTACAGGCAAAAGAAAAAGCCCACGGGTGTGGGCTTTAATATTATTTTTCTTTAGGCTTTGGCATTGCTTTTTTCAATTCTTTAGTATTACAACCTTTTACACCGCAACACCAATAACCTTTTTTAGCATAATTTGATATTTCATCATCACCTATGTTAACAGTACTATAATTTTCTTTATCAATTTTTTTGGCAGCTCTGCAATCAGCGTCCGAGTGTAAACACATTGTTTCTTTATTAAGAACGAATGCATTATTTTCGCCCAAGTACTTACCATTCTTGTCAAACTTGTATTGTACCTTTCCGATTGTTACAATACCAGTTGCAGCTTTACCGTTTGAACGAAGATAATATTTTGTGCCATCTTTTAATGTGAGCCAACGACTTTTGTACATTTTACCATCTTTGCCAAAATAATATTTTGCGGAACTGCTTTTAAGCCACCCTGTTTTGCGTGTACCATCTTTTTGGATATAGTATTTATCTTTACCAATGGTTAACCAACCTTTTTCAGCAGTTGTACCGTCATTGTATTCATATACATATCCGCTGTCTGTTTTAACCCATTCATCAGCAGACACAGTTATTGTCGCAATACTTACAGCCATTATAACTGAACTTGCAATTGCGATAAATTTTTTCATTTATTAGTCCTCCCTGTGAATATAGTTATTAAATATATTTTACTCCAAATTTCCACGCTTGTCAACAAATTCCACCCCAAAGGGCATCGGCAAAATTTTCAAAAACCACTTTACAAATCAGCTTTTCTGTGCTATAATATTAACCGTTGAAATTATCGAGGTGTGGCTCAGTTTGGTAGAGCGCTTCGTTCGGGACGAAGAGGCCGTGGGTTCGAATCCCGTCACCTCGACCAGAAAAATCCGCAACAGGCTTCAAAAAAGCTTGCTTGCGGACTTTTTTATTACCATTGCCCCGACTTGAAAATTCCGCAATTGATTTTGGGTCAATAGTATGGTAAAAATCATAGTATTTCTCACAAGCCAACAGCTTAATCCGTTCACGCTTTTTAAAGCTTTTTATCAATCTTTCCCGTATAGTAATGGGAAGTGTATTTACATACACTTCCACATAATCATCAAAAATCAGCACCTTGTCCAGATATAAATTTATAAGCTGCCGCTTCTGTTCCGTGCTTGCGCCAGCGAATAATTTCCGTGCCCTTTTGTATGCCTCGGTAATCTCATCTTCTGTGAGTGCCGAGGCTTTTGTGTTCTTTTCCGTCTTTGCAATGTCAGACAAAAGCTGTACCTTTTCAGCCTCCGCTTCTTCAAGTGCGGAAATCAGCGAAGCGTTGCCCGATTTGGAAATTACGGAAACAAGATTTTTTATCCTTCCTTCGCAATCGTCAAGCTTATCACTGAGAAACTTCAGTTCATTTATTGCACTCTTGTTCTGACGTGTGCAGAAATCCTGATAATATGAAACAATTCGGGGAATATTCTCGTCGGAGAGAATTGCCCTGAGAATTTCATTAAGTACAAAGCTTTCGATATATTCCCTTCGGATTTCCTTTGTTCTGCACTTCACCCCTGCCTGTCGCTGTTTAGACGAGCAGGTGTATGAAACATAAGGCGTGTGCTTTTTGCCCGAATATCGTATTCCCCCGCAGTATGCACTGCCGCAGTTGCCGCAGAAAATTCTGCCTGTCAGTAAATATTTCTGCGTACTGCCGCCATAGCTTTTCAGCCGTTTTCTTGACGTAATTATCTTGTTCACGCTTTCAAAAAGCTCATCATCAATAATTCTCGGCATACCGCCCTCAATTCGGATTATCTCATCATCAAACTTGTTCAGGCGGCTGTTGAATTTTCCGTCAGCATCCTTTGCGGCACGGCGGTTGTAAATGTAAACACCCTTGTATTTCTCGTTGTGAAGCATATCATATAAGCTATTCTTGCCGAATAAATTTCCGCTTCTTGTCCGAAATCCTTTAGCGTTAAGGTCAGCAATCACAGCATTGTAGCTTTTGCCCTCACTTATACTATTGAAAATATATCGTACCGCTTCAGCTTCATTTTCATCTATTTCATAGCACTGTGTTTCAGGATTGACCTTGAAGCCGAATGGCGGACGTCCGCCGTTGTGCTTGCATTGCAAAGCATTTTCATTGTGCCCCTTTCGTACCTCACGAGCGAGATTTTTCGAGTAATATTCTGCCATACCATCAAGCAGAGATTCCATAATAATGCTTTCAGGTGAATCGTCAAGATTTTCAAGCACACTTACAAGAGAAACATTCTGCTTTTTAAGCTTGTTTCTGTAATTGCTGCTGTCAAAACGGTTTCTTGCAAAGCGGTCAAGCTTGTGAACAAGAACAATGTTGAAGTTACGCTGTTCAGCATCAGAAATCATTCTGAGAAATTCAGGGCGGTCATCTGTCGTAGCAGATTTTGCACGGTCAACATATTCTCCGACCATAACAACCTCATTGTCCTGACAGAATTTTGTCATCGCACGAAGCTGTGCGTCAATTGATTCGTCACGCTGATTGTCTGAGGAAAAGCGTGCGTACAAAACCGCCTTAGGCACAACACCCCTCATTTTCATCTGTTCGATTATTTTCACAAGCATCATCCTTTCGTCCCGAATGGTTAAGTGTGTAAACCAACTCCGCAAGCGCATATTCATCACGCAAATCCGACTCACCGTCAACAGCGGATATTTTTACAATAAGCGATGTGCCCTTGCGATAGTGGTCATACAGCGCCCTCCTAGGCACTGTAATTTTGATAGTTCTGTATGTCAAATAACGGTGTCCTCCTTTTTATTATATCATAATCAAAACAAAAATTCAACGTGGTAAAGCACTAAAGTGAAGCGTCTTTTTCATTACAATTGCACTAAATTTATCTTCCGTGAGTTTTCCTCACAGCACTTTGTTTTTCCTTTTGTTTTATCTTTTCCCGTTCAATTCTGATTTGCTCTTCCCTCGACCTCATAAAATCAGGAACAGCCTTAAACATAGTCCTATCCACAAAATATGCTTTCTGACCATTTATAACAATCACAGCACCAACCCCAATATTTGAACGGCTTCTGCAAATATTTTCAAGTTTGTCGCCAACGCTTTCACCCTCAACATCAAACCAGCTGCCTTCGATGTCCTTGAAATAATCATCAATATTCGGAATACGTTCAAGATCATCATAAACCAAGCTTTTCCCACTGCACGGATAATACACTTCATAAGTTTCCTTTTCCAGCTTTTTCAGCTTGATTTTCTCCTGCTCGTCCATTTTCTCACGGGCAAGCCGCACAAGTCTTGATATGTAATCCTCACCCGAACAAGCTTCAAGAATACTTTTGTAATCATCAATCCGATTACGGATTTCATCAACAGAAGTCTGCAAAACAGAAATTTCGTATGAATATTTTTCAATATCCGTCCGAAGCTTTTCGACATCATCAGCAGACTTTACTCCAAACCTGTCAAGCAATTCCCTGTCAGCCTTTTGTGAAGCCTTCGGATATTGCTTTGACTTTCCGAACATACCATACTTTTTGAAATACCGTTCTGCCGCAGAAATAACTTCCTCGGCAGATTTTTTCTTGTCCTCCAAATCATCAAGCTGTAACTGTGTTTCTTCAGCAAGCTTTTCAACCTCTGACAGCTTGTCCTTAACCATAGAAACGGAGGTCAAACCTTCGCCGTTGACAATATTAAGCTGATTTGCAAGCATAGCCGTTGTATTCTGTACGCTTTTTGCAAAAGAAAACTTCCTTGTCTGAAAATCGAATTGCCCCATAACCTCTGCAATAATTTCCGCAACGGTCTTAACCTTAGGAAGCAATTCAATATATTCCCGAATTCTCCTCCGCAGATTTCCTTCGGTGTAATCCATACCCAAGGTTTTCAGCCTGACAAACCTCTGCTGTTCTGGAAGCTTCACAGAAATATATTTCCCACGCTTAACAGTACAGCCCTGCCGTTCTAATTCTTCCAGCAGGCTTGCAAAATCAGGAACAGTTTTAATAAGCAAATCAATTCTGCTTCGGACAATTTCTTTCCACGACGTGCCACGCTTACGATGTATCCACTCTCCGTAGCTTACTCCAACACGGGCGTGATTTTCTTCAGCCATAATACGTTCCATTTTGTTAATTCCATATGCACGGCAAAGCTCATCTGAAACCCGTCGGATATTTTCAAGATTTCTTTTGTTGCTGTTAAATTTCTTTCCGTCCAAATCATAGGGACACAAACAAATATGATTATGAACGCAGTCACGGCCAGTATGAGTTGCAACAACAGCCTGAAAGTTCTCTCCGAAAGCCTTTTGAACCCATTCCAAACCGATTTTATGTGCAACCCCTGCATCACATTCACCTTTTGCAAAGGACTGAATAATGTGAAAGGCTTTAACAGACGATTTGCCATTGTCGGTTGGCTTTTCATAAAATTTCTTGTGCGAATAATTCTGATAGGTCAAACAAAATTCCTTTTCAGCAATCGAAATATCCTCGGAGCAGTTTACCCCCGAAAGATAAAACTGCCCCTCGGTTTTATCGGGATTAGCAATGTATTTCAGGCAGCCTTTAACTGAATTTCTGACAGATATGCACTTGATATACGGCATACTTCCTCCCGAAATCTTTCAAGCTGACGAAGTTCGTCAGCGGTTGCATATCCGCTTGCATTGGCGACCTTTGCAATCTGATTAACGTTGCTGCCGATTTTATTCAAAGCAGAAACGAACTCGTGACAGCCGTGCAAATCAAGATTAACAACCTTTCCGTTCAAAGCTATGTGCTTAATATATGTCGCAGTTTTCATTCCGCATTCAGCGGATAATTTCTCAATCCGTTCCCATTCCTCAAAAGTAAACGTAAGATTTTTGTACTTGCGGTTCTGTCTTATCAATCAGCAAGCCTCCTTTTTAATATCAGCTTCAGCAAATTCTTTGACCTCATCAATGGTAAGAATAGCGTCAAGCTTTTCCTTAAATTCATCAGGAGAAATGTTGTCACCAAAAATCCTGTACACCAATTCACCAATCCTGTCATTGTTCTCACGGCGCTCTGCCAACTCAATTTCTTCAAGCTCATCAGCAAGAGCTTTTTTCTTGGCTTTCACCTTTTCAATCTCTGCAAGCAAACTTGCTTCACGACTTTCACAAGCCGAATATTCCCTGCATACCGTTTCCTTATTTCTCTTTCTTGCCATTTAATTTTACCTCTCTTCCAAATGTTTTAATTCACTGTATCAGCAAATCAAGGGCAGGGTTCCCTTGATTATTCCCGATTTTACCAGCAGGAATTGCCGCTGAAAAATCGGGTAAAAATCCGAAATGTAATATTACATTTCTATGCTTGCGAATAATAGTCGCAAGCAAAAACACTCATCACCTCCAAAACTAAATTCATCAGCATAATTCCTTTCATTAAAATCTGAGAGAGCATTGCACCCTTTCATAAGTACCTACAATTTCGCCCGATTTTTTAAGTCTATTTACAGAACTCATTAACAAATTTGTACACCTGCACAAAATTATGTGCGGTACAGTATTGCAATGTACGGATATATTGCCTCTCATAAGTCAGCTATGGGAATGAGCATTTTTAAACCCATTTGCAAAAAGTTTGGATATGTGCATAAACAAAAAGCAACGTTACTGGTTATTTTGTAACGCTGCTGAAAGAATTGTTTTTATGTTTTCATTTGACAAATGAAATGTATTAACCTATAATGTTTATAAATAAATTTTCGATTAAGGAGGGCTTTTATGTCAAATAAATGCACCGAAATAAATCATACTAATCAGTTACGTGTATTTATAAGTTCAGCAATGAATGATGAAAATGGATTTGCGTGGAAAGAATTACGAGGAAAGATTAAATCCCGACTTAATGAATGTCCTTTTATAAATGCTTTTATAATCGAAGATTATTCATCTGCAATTCCTTCGTCACAATACTATAAGTATAAAGTAGAAGAATCTGATTTAGTAATATTGTTTATTAAAGGAACTGTACGTGCAGGAACACTTCAAGAATTTGATATAGTTAAAAATTCAAAAAAGAAATTAATTGCTTACTTTTTAGAGTCTGACAGTACAGATTTAAGTGTTTTGGAAGTGAAAAATGAAATAATAAGTTCTGATTACTGTACTTTTCATATTTTAAGGGATGAAGACAATGCTGAAAATATAGTATTTATTCATGTAATGAATGGATTAATTGATTGGTTTAGACATATCAAATTATCCAATGAAAATATGCAAGATTATTCTTTGACAAATATTAGTCAGCTTAATAATACTGTGCCAAAATATATTTTAGAAAAATTCAGTAGTTGTTACGGAGAAACATTTAATATTCTTAATATTCCTATTCCGCCAACACGAAACAGGAATAAATCATTATCAGAATTGCATGCTATTGGAAAAGACATGATTTTATGGTTATTAAATAATTCTGCTTTTCCACAAGGCGAAAAAATAGTTAATTTAATTTCCTCTATGAAAACTTTATATCCAGATACTTTGTGGCTATCTAAAAGATGGGATGCCTGCAAATGTATGGCAAATAAAAATTATTCTCAAGCATTAAGGTTTGAGAGTGAGGCATTGGATTTAGCAACCCAACAGGATTTACCTCTATGGATAATTAACGATATACTTATTGATTGTAGAAACATATCTTCGAGGGTTCAGCCGTATAATCCTCAATATCAAGAGCAACTGTCCTCTTCAAAGGAATTTCTGTTTTTCCCAGGACTTGATAGATGCTATTCCAATTTGTTTAATGATGCTATAGATGACTATCAAAAAGAACTTACCTTATCTCGATATGAATCAAGATTTGGAAGCAACTTAAAAGCAATAGTGAATAATTTTGAAAATAGTTTGTTTATATCTATGCTGTATGGTTCATATACCCACATTGTTTTAGCACGTGAAGCTTTAGCTAAAATTTTATATCAATATGGTATTATTTATAAACGTGCTGATTTAATATATAATGCAGTTAGATTGTTTATGTTATGTGGTAATGCAAATAAAGTTGAACATATTATTGACCATGAATGGGATAAAATCAATACTTGTTTAATAAATTATGCAGATGACCTATTAACACTTTCTTTGAAGCTTTCTGCAATGCCAAGCATTTCATTTATAATTATAAAAAAACTAATGATGTATTTTTCAGATGATTCGATAAAGATTGCTACTGATTTTATGCTAACACAGTCTAATCAAATTGATCATAATAATGTAGATTTATATATTAAAGCAGTATACTATGCTTGTGACGCTATGCAAAGCGAAAAAGTTGTTAAAATGCTGACAAATTTGCTAAAAAGGAAAATAATATATAATTATTTTATTTTCACAGCAATTATTGAAACATTAAACATTTCAACTGTAAATACAAAAGTCTTAATTGAATTTTGTGAAGAACTTAAAACCAACGCACATAGCATAGTAAAAAACAATGGAAATCCTCAATATATTGCAGTTTTAATTAATCAAAATAAAGAAATATTTAAGGCATTAAAAAATATTCCTAATAATGGTCTTGATGATGTAGAAATGTTGTTTTTTAAAACTAATATGGGCGAAAATAACCATTGGTCTGAAATATTGCAAAATCAAATACATGAAATTGCTAATCAGTTAGAAGCCAATCGTAATTCTGGTGTACATATCGATTTTGCTTCAAACCCGTTTGCTACTATAAAAAATGCAATTATTTTCAATCACTTAAATGTCGTAGAGGTGAAATCAATTATTGATGACGAGTTAATTCCATTGTGTATTCAAATATTTACACAAGATATGGATGTAAATTTGATGGAAAAGTGTATTGATTGTTTGATAACCATTGTTGTACAGTACACTAAAGCAGAATTAGAAATCCCATCAAAATTAATTACGTCTCTTAGCTCGTTAAATAATGTTAATGCACATAATAACTTTCCTATTACTATTAGCACGATAAATACCGTACGATATAAATTTTTAATGCTTAAAGTTATATGTCAAATTGATGTTATAGAAGAGCTATATTATAATTATCTTGAATTTAATAATAAAAATGATACTGAACGTATAGCATTATCAGAATGTTTAAAAGAATATTTTACTATCAATAAAACATCGGATGCTATTTTAGTAGCATTGGCTTTTTTAATGAGTAATGATAACTCGTTTGAAGTCAGAGCTAATGCATGTCATTGTCTGTATTGTCTTTCATCAAACACCGAGCATTCAAATCTTGCATATTTGAAACTTAGAGAGTTATCAACAGATAATTCTCCAGAAGTAAGGAACACTTTGCTGACAATTTATAAGAACAATACAAATGCTAAAACAGATATAATGTTTAAAGATATTTTATTAAACATGCATAATGATGCACATTATGTTATACGCAAAAGGATTTCTGGGTTGTTGAATATATAATTATTTTACTCCGATAGTCTATATGTACTATCGGAGTTTGTATTTACAATTCTGTAGAAAGTTTTCAAAATTTATCGTTATATATTTTTAACTTACAATCATTTATAACCCCATATTTTTGTATAAAAATGCGTTTCACTCTAAAAAACACCCCTTTTATTCATTTTCTGTTGAAAAATCTTAATGAAGCAAGTATATTTTAACCAAGTGTACCTATTTTTAAATTTAATGTTCAGGGGCTGATATTTATGAAAATTGCAGCATGCGATGATGAACAAGCTTTTATAAACGAAGTGAAGGATGACATTGTTTTAATAGAGACCGATAATGATAATATTGAGGTTGTTGAATATAATTCAGGTGAAGCACTTATTGAGGATTTTCATAAAGGTTTATTTGATATAATAATTCTTGATATTGAAATGGGAAAAATGAATGGTCTGCAAACAGCAAAGAGAATACGTGATATTGATTCAAGTGTCATCCTTATTTTTCTGACAAGTTATGAAAGCTTTGTATATAATGGTTATGAAGTAAAAGCATTTCGATATATTCTTAAAACACAGCCTAAAGCTATAAGATTACAGCAGCTTCAAGCCGCAATCAACGAATGTTGTATGAACAATCATACAATTGTTTTTCCATATAAAAATAATCAGTGTCGTTTTGCGTTGAAAAATATAATGTTTATTGAAGTGTTGGGGCGTGAAATAACCGTACATATGCAGAATGAAGCTTTCAGCTTTAACGGAAAGCTGATTGATTATGAGAAAAATCTTGTGTCAAATCGCTTTATCAAAACAAATAAAAGTTTCCTTGTCAATGTATTGAATATATCATGGATTGATAAGCTTTATGTAATTATGAAAAACGGAGAAAAAGTTCCTATCAGCAGAAAGTATCGTGAGCAAGTGGAAAAAGCATTTATATGTATTGAAGCAGGGAGATGATGTATTATGCTCTCAATAATAACGGAAACAATAAATGTATTGGCAGAAGTTTTCATAATACAAGTTTACCTTTCTAAAATAATGACCTTTAAAGCAGAACTGAAACAATTAAAAGGGCTTCCGTATACCATTGCCGCAGCAGCAATGGTATTATCTGTACTTTTAGTTAAAAACAGCAGCATACAATTAGCAATAACTACTGTTCTGATATTTCTTTGGGCATTGATATTTTATAACAGTTCATTGTTTCGCAAGCTGTTTTCTACCCTTGTATTTGTTATAGTAATGATTACATCGGATGCCGTTTTCATTGCGGTATTATATATACTGAATTTGGGAGAACCAAATGAATTGCTTACAACAGGCACAGGAAGAGTGTTAGGTATGATTGGTTCAAAGGTTTTTGCGTTTTGGTTTGTTGTAGTTTTTGCACGAATATATAACAAGAAAGCTCGTGAACTGCCGACAAAGTATTGGATGGTAATGTTGGTTATGCCTTTTTTCAGCGCTGTTGTACTATATGGAGTGTTTACAGCGTCGTTTTCAAACAATAAAAATGCCGTTATATATCTTCTGTCTGTAATCTGTGTGTTGCTTTTCAATTTTTTTATCTTCAATTTTTTCGATACATACACATCACAAATCAGACTTGATCTCCTTGAACAAAAAACTAAAATTGATGATGAAAACTATAAATATATGAAGGAGATTTACACAGAAATCCGACAAATAAAGCATGATTTGAAAAATCAAATAAGGACATCGGAAGAATTATTTTATAAAGGATATCATCAGCAGGCACTTGATTATCTTAAGAAATATTCTTCTGAAATAAAGGGAATAGGCGATGTGTGCTATACAGGGATATCATCACTTGACGCTGTAATTAACCTGAAAGGCAGAACGGCCTTGGAAAAAGGAATCAAATTTCAGACTAAAGTTAAAATAGATGAACCTATTGTAATCAATGAATTTATATTGTGCAGAATATTCGGAAATGCTTTGGATAATGCTATAGAAGCATGTGAGCGAATAAATGTTGATGATAAGTTTATTCTTTTATCTATAATCCAGAATGAGGATAATATTCTTAGGATAAGTTTGTCGAATTGTTCTCACGAAATGAACGAGGATAAATTGATCACTGAAAAGAGCAATACTAAATTGCATGGGTTCGGGCTTTCAATTATACAAAAGTCTGTTAAAAAGTTAGGAGGAATGATGTCAGTAAGATATGATAATGGGGTATTCTCTTTGAATATATTAATAAAATGTAAATAAAATCTGCATCTTGTGTCGATTTTTTGCATCTTATGCAAATTTATAGAACTGAAATTTTGAACACGCTATACTTAAATGCGAGGCGGTGATTATAATGATTGCCAAACTTGCAAAAAGTACGGCGTGTTTTTTTGTTAAAAACAAATTGGTTGAAGCGGAAGATGAAGAAGTATATGCATACGGAATGGAAATATTGCTTTCGACTGTTTTTAACCTGCTGATTGCGGCAGGAATTGCAATTGCTACAAATACTTTTCTTCCTTGTCTAATACACTTAACAGCATTTGTGACCATACGAATTTATGCAGGTGGATATCATGCAAATACTCATGAGGGCTGTATGCTCACGCTGATAGCTGTTCAAAGTCTTTTTGTAATAATAATTAAAACGGTTCCTTTTGAGATGCTTAAAATGTGCATACCGTTTATGATTATATTTTCAGTAGTTACAATATTTAGATTTGCTCCTGTGGCACATCCGAACAAGCCATTGTCAGACAGCTTAAAATTAAAGCTTCGTCGAAAAGCGTATATTTCAATGCTTTTGTGGCTTGTTTTTACTATAACTTTTATGATAATCGGAAAGTGTCGCATAAGCTTTTATTCCGCGTTCGGTATGTTTACAGTTTCAATGGCTATGATTGCTGAAATGATTGCATTAAGGAGAGAAAATCGTGAATAAACCAAATAAACACAATAAAGAATTGCTTACAGTATTAATTCTATCAGCAATATATGGATTATCCGTATTGGTAACAGGACAGGCATGTGCAATGACATATTATCAACCGCAAATGCCTTCTAAGTTATATAAAATTATGGAAAAGGGGGATACCAAATGAAATTCAGACAGTTAATTATGCAGATGGCATCAGGTCTTTCTGCAATGTCACTCCGAGTAGGCGTAGGCTCTGTGGCTAAAGCTTGCTGGTGGTGGTTCGCACAGCCCAAAATTCCACAGGGAATGGAGAAGTTCACTAAGGAACAGTAACAAAATCGGCTTGCAGGCATAAGCATCCTGCAAGCCGAAAACAAGGAGGAAAATAATGAAACCAATAAAGAGAATACTTTCAGCGGTATTATCAATGACAATGGCGGTTAGTATTTTTACCGCAGCAACAATCAATACCTTTGCTGAAGAAAACGAAGAAAATCCCGTACTGTATCTTGAAGTCAGCAATACGCTTACCGCTCAGGATACTTTTGCTTGGGATGTGTATGACCATTACAATTACAGAGAGCCAAGTTATTCATATCTTAATTTGCCACAGCACATAATTTTCGATGGAGATAACATTAAAATGATGGGATATGGCAGAGTTGCATACAAAGATTTTCTTTTGGTAAATGATGAGGGTGATTCAAGAAAAACATTTACGTTTGACATTCAAAGGGATCAGACAGACTGGCATAGCATGGAAGGAGGCGGATTTTTATTTAATTCGTCTGTAACAGGAAATACGCTTAATGGTTTTTGCGTTCTTGTAACTCAATCAGGCTTAAAGCTTATTGAGATAAAGAATGCAAATTTAAACAGCTTCAGAAACAGCAGCACTCAAAGCGTTGAGAGTTATGGACAAGTGTTAGGTATTTATTCAATGGGTAATCTTTATGCAGAACACCATATGAAAATTGAAGTAGATGAATCTACTGTTTCGGTTTGGGACGGAAGTACACTTCTTATTGATAATTATCAACTCCCCGAAAATGACTACGGATATGGTTACGGTCCAATCACAAGTCACGCAAGTCACGGTTGCTGGCAGCAGTCCTACTTCACCTTTTCCAACATCAAAATGGAGACAGTAACAGGCTATTACATCAAGCTTGAAAAAACAGATGACATTTGGGGATTGACAGATGAATACTGGACAGATACATTTACTCTCACAAACGTAGAATACACACCTGATGAAGACGAAACTATTGCAAATTTCAGCGATTATCCTTTGTTCAAGAATGCAAATAATATGGTGCTGTTCTATCCTGATGATACCTATGAGCATATTCCGTGGGTGAACGGAAAGGCTGATTATGATAACGCTGAAAGATACATCAATGTTCTTGAACAGAATGTAGATGTGGGACTGGTTGAGTTAGAACCGGGACAGCAGATTATTGGTGCGTATGCAGAATAAAACAAGGAGTTAATTTGAAAATAAATTTTCAAATACGAGTTTTGCTTTCGGAATTGTCATTCCGAATTTTGCAAGCAAAACCGCAAAACATCGAAAGGAGTGTATTTTCCCTATCGGGAAAATAAATTTAAATATGATAAAACGAGGAAAAAGAGTGACAGCACTTTCGCTCAGCGTAATGCTTATGCTGAATATGACAGCAACAGCGTTGCCTGTTTCTGCGGCAGCAGGTGAGTCAAAGACCTATACTCATGACGGATACACTGTTGAGTATACGGTAATGGGCGAATGGGCAGGTAATCAGAATATTCAGGTTACAATTACAAACACAAGTGATGAAGTCCTTTCAAACTGGGCTGTAGGTTACAACGCAAGAGGAGAAATCAATGGACTCTGGAATGCTCAGGTGTATGGACATCAAGGTACGGAATATATCCTCAGCGGTGCAAGCTACAACTGTGAAATTGAGCCTGGACAGTCAACAAATTTCGGATACATACTGACAGGTGATAACTTTAAAATTCCACAGAATATCTATAACTGTGCCGAAAGAGTTGACATCACAGACGGGTATAATGTATACTATAACATAACAGGAGATTACGGCGATACATATCAGGCAGAAATGGTAGTTGAAAACCTTTCCGATACTGATATCAACGCTTGGCAGCTTAGCTTTGACGGTAACGCAACAATAGATAATCTCTGGAACGGTAAGCTGATTGAGAACGAAAACGGCAGCTTCAAGGTAAAGAATGCAGAGCATAATGTTGTTATCGGTGCAGGCAATTCCACAAGCTTTAATTTCAGCGGCAAAAAGCTTGCTGAAGAAACTGGGTTTGATGCTGTCGAAACATCTGCATTTGTAACTGAGCCTGTAATTGAAACAACTGTCGTTACAGATGTTTCGGAAGAAGCATTTACAGACGTATCGGAAACCGATATTGTAATTAGCGAAAACGAAACAGAAGCTGTTTCTGAAAGTGAAACTGTAACTGAAACAGAGATTTCTGTTGAAACTGAAATTTCTGCCGAAACAGAAATTGTTACTGAAACAGAAGCGATTACAGAAACTACAACTGTATTTGAGCAGGAAATCGAAACAAACGCAGAAGTTGTTTTTGATAATTTTAAGCTCACAGGCATTGTAATTCCTATGGAATTTGATTTTGAAATTGACCCTGAAATGGACAGCGATGAAGACGGTCTTCCCGACTACATCGAAAAGGAAATCGGTTCCGACAGATACAATCCCGATACTGACAGTGATAAGCTCCCCGACGGTTACGAATATTTTATGCTCGAAACTGACCCGATAAAGGAAGATACCGATGATAACACAATATCTGACGCTGATGAGGATTTCGATGAGGATAACCTTTCCAACCTTGAGGAATACAACCTCGGCACAGACCCATTCAGCAAGGATAGCGACTATGACAATCTTTCCGACTATGACGAAGTAAATATTCATAACACAGACCCAACCGAGCCTGACAGCGATACCGATAAGGTTTCCGACGGCGATGAAATCGAGCTTGGTCTTGACCCAAACAATCCTGCAACAAACGGCTATCCTGATAATGAATACACAACAGAACAGACAGTTGGCGAGGATAGCGAAGCACTTGATTACATAAACAATATCGAAGATAACCCTTACACTGTTTCTGTTGAAATTACAGCGGCAGGTGTAGCTGAAAACAATCTCTCCGCAGGTGAAAGCGGCTATTCCTATTCAATTCTCCAGAATGACGCTGTACTTGGCGTTGTTCCCGAACTTTCCTACAGTGCCGGACTTTCTGTTACTGATGTGGTTATCAATTTTAATATTGATGCAAGTCAGACAGATACATCCATAGAAAATCTGATGGTTTTCAAGTATTTTGAAGACACAAATATGCTTCTTCCTATTGAAACAACATACAATGAAATTACAAACACCGTATCCACTCATGTAGATGAGGTAGGTACATACTGTCTTATTGATGTTGAAAAGTGGCTTGGAATTCTTGAAGAAACACCTGCGGGAAATTATTACGAAGGCGGCGAAAACGAGCCTGCAAACATCGTTTTCTGCCTTGATACAAGAAGTGTTATCGATGAAGAAAGCTTCAACGCCGTAAAGGCAGACATAAAGGCTATTACAGAAAACGCTTTTGACAGATATTCCGACATAAAGGTATATGTATACTATCAGCAGTTCGGCAGTGACTTTAAGGCAACGAACAAGCTTCTTACAGATTCCAACGGAAACAACTACTTCACAGGCTATGAAGAAGCGGTTGCAGCACTTGATAAGCTTGAAACATATATGATAAAGAACAACTATTGGGCGTATGACTTTGTTGAAGCAACACAGTTTATGATTGATAACTGTGATGAAAAAATCATTGCTATGTATCACATTACTGCTGATGACAGAGTAATGGGCGGCATCAATAAGGCGAAGAAGCTTACTCAGACTGTTCAGAACAGCAAGTATACAACAGCTGAAGGCGAAGAAATTCAGCGTATTTATGTAAGCACACTTTGTCCAAACGACGCAGAGCCTTTCGACACTTCTTCCTATGCTTATGAGCTTGCAACACTTTCAGGCGGTATAGCTGTAACAGGTTATGTCGCAAATGAAGATACTGAGGTTATGACGGCTGAGGTTGATGATGTTGAGGTTTATGCGAATGATGATGAAGAAACTGAAGTAGTAAATGATGATATCAATGAAAGCCTTGTTGCTATTCTTGGTGAGGGTAACAATAACCTATACAAAACTATTATGTCTACGGGATTAGTGTATTTAAAACTTGATACTCAATTAAGACCTGATAATTATTATGAAAGTCAAAATTTGAATCCGACTGATACAGATGAGGATGGCTTATCTGACTGGTGTGAGGTTGATATTAAATATATTAATAAGTTTTTAGGCGGTCAGAGCAAAGAAACCATTAAAACAGGTGACTTACCTACCATTGGAATGTATGTCAGCGATTATTCTGATGTTGAGTATGTGCAGAAGGGTTATGAAGAATTTATACTGAGAAGTGCATATACAAAATATTATGGTGATAAGCAAGCTGCAAAGGCTGATATCGATAAGTATCGTATTTTGCCAATTATATCGGATCCAACAGAAGTAGACAGCGATAGTGATGGATATTTAGATGCTATTCTTAATGAAGAAATAGTAGGAAAAGAATATAATATAGATGGTTATATCGATATTGCTGATCCAGAACCACTGTATTCAAATATACAGAAATATCAGTTAAATGAAAATTATATTCCAGTACAAATTCACGAGGAGTTATCATCATATGGTGGAAATCAAGAATGGTTTTATGATGAAGTTAAATATCCAGAATATTATGATGATATTGGAAAATTTATTAAATATAATGGCTGCGGATTAATTGCATTTAGTGATATAATCTTGTATATTTCAAATTATAACGATAAATATAGTAATCTTACAGACTTAAAGATTAACGCATTTGACAGTAAAAATATACCATGTAGCGTTTATCAAGATTATGTGCGAGCAAATTACCAATTATATGATGAAATATCTCTTATCGAAAACTGGACACTTCCATATAAATTTAAAAAATTGTTTAACAAACTTTTTGATTATAAAGCTGTCAATTTAAAAGCTTCTTTTTCGGGTATCAGGTCTTCTGACATAGATTCATTGACTATAACACAAGCAAACATGTTGAAAATAATTCCAACTTCTCTTAACAAAGGATTGCCAGTTCAACTTTGCATAAACAAGCTTACCAAACCGACTGTATATAAACCAAGATCTTTATATTATTATTTACCTAGTAAATCCATTAGCAAACCATATCAAGCATTAGATACACTTAAAGTAGATAAAAATATTAACTCACATGCAGTTGTAATAACAGGATTGATAAAAGACGATGTTCAAAAAAAATGTTTTGTTGAAATATCAAGTTGGGGTGACAAATATATAATTGTTTTAGATGATTTAATATATTCATCTAACGCAATAGGAACTGGATTGATTTATATTAGTTAAAAATAATTACTTCATTTTAATTTAAATACGTAGAGTGAAAATTTATTCAAAATTTTCACTCTACAATATAATTACTAAATAATGTTTGATTTTGAGTTATATAATAATGTGGTTTTATTTTGAGGTGAATATAAGAAAATGCAAATAAAAAAAATAATTTTTCTCTTATGTGTGTTAGTGTGTTTGGGACTTGTTACAAATGTGGTTATGTTTTTTTTTATATCAAATGAACATTCAAGTAGTATCTTAAGTTTTAAAAAATTTGATCAAAATGAAAATATATTTTTCTTTTCATCTAGCACAACATTACTTAGGCGAGAAGAAGGGAATGATATAAATAATTTTGTAAATAACATATCAAAAAACAAATTGCTTAATAACTTGAAAGAATTTTTTATACAAATTATGTCAACCGATAATAACTATTTCTTAAAAGTAAAATTTGAAAAATTTAATGAAAAATATTATATTACAGAATTATTATGCGATACATATAGTTTGTCTTTTGACTTTTTTTGTGAATTTGATTTAAGTCGATTAGAAACATTGAGTTATGATGGTTTGCCGTTAGGGGATAACTTAGCTTATTTTAATAACTGTAAAGAATTAAAAACATTGTGTATTAACAGTCATGAAAAAATAAATGATTTAGTTTTATTAAACCTTTTTAAAGAACTATGTAATTTAAAATATTGTGAAATAGTAATATATGATTTAAATGATGATTCAAGCACATATATAAAAAAAATGCAAGATAAACTTTCTATTATTAATCCTAATTGTGAAATTGTATTTTTAACACCATATTAAGAAAGACGAGTTAGTATACAAATAATTAATATAAAATTTGGTACGTTTCAAAAAGGTGAAATCGTGATACGCCTCCCAAAAGCTATACCAAAAATCTAACGAATGGGAGGTCGGTTCATTGTTGCACCTTTTTGTTTTCGTGCCTAAAACTCGCAGGTCGTGCCAAATTTATTGACGAATAAAGAAATCTTTGGTAGGTTAATAACGGTAAATGGAATTAAATGGTACATTTCAGGCTGCTTCAGCTACATTTTGCGCAATGGCGTGAACTTATAATATCAATAGCAAACGGTCATTACAGATTTATTTTGTCTGTAATGACTGTTTGTTTTATAAATATATTTGCTTTACTTGAAAATATGGGTGCTTTACTTGTAGAGTAATGAGGAAATGTATCGTTATTGATATTATATTGAATAATTGTATCTACACATAAGAGTAATTTTATTCTGATTTTTATGCCTTTTATCGAATATATGTTGAGATTTGTCGGATAAATGGGTATCGTTAATTAAATATATATGAATTTTTGAAGCTTGATTTTTATATAGTAATCTTATTTTGAGAATGCATAACAGCAATAATTTCTTTAATGTGTTGTTAATTCAATTTATTATATAAATATTGTGTAATTTAATTGATTCCTTAATAATTATATGAAAAGAGGATGTATATGATAAAAAGGATTAAGAATAATCTAAAACACATATGTTCACGATTCACTCTGCTTGCATCTATGGTGTTTGGGGCAATATCAATTGTACAGATGTTTGTTGATTGTTATATTGTATAATGATATTAAGAGAAGGTCGAACAAATAATAATCTCAGATTATCACCAATAAGTGTTTTAATAAGATTATAGTAGTAAATACAAACTATATTTTAATCCAAAATGAAAGGAAGTAAAACCATGGAAATAATCAGCAGGTCTATTAATATCATTGATTATGAAAATCAAATTGTAAGTAATAGGGATATTCCTGAAACTTTTAATAACTTTGTTATTGAACTAATTGGTTATATAAGTGAAAATAATAGGATAAGAGAATATAAGACTTCTTCTAATTCAACAGAAGTAATCACTTGTGTGCAAAACATTTTAACATATAAAGATAGTCAAGAAATTTTTTCTGAAAAAAGTAAAATTATTGCTAATAGATTATTGATGAAAGAAGTTAATATTCAAGAAAAAATTGAAAAAATGAATATAAGCGTAAAGAAAGGCAGTCTAATACAATCATTGTTATTTAATGATGAAACAGAAACCTATCTATATTTACTTGCAAAGGTTGAACATAGTGAGTTCGTAGATGACATGGATTTCAGTTTCAAGACAGGCTTTTCCAAAAGTAAAAAAACCATTTGGAAAACTTGTTTAATTGATTTGCCAGATACAGGACTTGAAGAATACAACGCAAAAATTTATGTTGACAACAAAGCACAATATTGGAGTAAAGAATTTTTGGAAATGATAGAATTGCAAACAGATGAAACAAACACATTAAGAGCATTTACAGAAATAGATAAAGTCTTAAACAGAAACATAAAAAATGATTATCCAGGTGACAATCTAATTATTAGAAATGCATTTATTTCTTATTTTAGGAATCATGACCATATAGATTTTGTTGAAATGGTTGACAAAGTTCTTGGACAGTATGTTCCTCAAGATATGACTAAAGATGTGCTTAAAAAAGTTACCCAAAAGATAGTAGAATTACCTGAAAATAAAAAATTTGATTTACAATTCAACTCTGCTCCACAAACCTTGACAGCACGAATTAAAAAAGTATATAATGTATATAGTGGTATACAACTCAAATTACTAAAAAGTCATGATAATATAAAAGAGATAATAACTGCACACCAAGATGAAGACGGCAAAAGATACATTAATATATTAACGGATGATAATGAAACATTTAATAGTTTTAAATGAGTATAATTGGGGTTGAGTCAATTGAATATACACAGATACATATCAAACGTTTTTAAAGTTCCAACAAATACAATAAACATTTCTGAACGAGTTAAAATATGTACAATTACCTTTAAAACCCAAGTGGATTTATTGCCAGATTTTAAAACATTTGTTGAAGTGACAAAACAAATTAATTATAGAGATATTTTTTCTATTTCTATCGTTGATCCAGATGATAATGAATTAAATTGGAAAACCAATGTTCCTTTAGACAATGATAAGTATTTAAGTTTTTCGAACTATTTAGACCCCTCTGATTTATTAACTATTAAAATTCAAATAGAAAAAAATATTATTAATGGAAGGATGTCAATTTATAATTATCAATCTTTTTGTGCTGATATGCTCAACAACAGTCTTTATAAATTCATGGATATTATAAGTAGACTCTTAAATGATCTTGAACATTTGGTGTTTGAAGTTATGGATGAAGATATTTATTGGTGTACAAGGTCAATGACATTTTCACACAAAATTGACATAATGCAAAACAATAATTGCTTCAATAGAATGGAAAGAATGACACTTTGTCATACATCATCTTATTTTAACAGTAGTAATAATATAAAACTTATACCAGAAGATTTTTTTATAATTACAAACTGCAAAAATAATCCATTCACTTTAATTTTTTCTAAAATAGTTACTATTTTGTCAATTTGCTATATATCAACTTTAGCTACACTTGATGAAAATAAATTAATGGTTCAAATATCAGGTCAACGAAATTTAAGTTTTAATTATCAGATTAATGAAATAGAATATAATAATAGCGTATTTAAAATATATAATTGGTCATATACTGATGGTAATTCAATAGACAAACTTATAATTGTTCGTAATATAATAAGTTTACATTGTAAATATTCTAATCTGCTAGAAGTTGATGATGGAACAATCTCTTCTATACAATCAAATTATAATTTATATCTAAAAGATAACGTTAATCAATATTTGAATTTAAAAAAAGAGCTATCAACGTTTATACGTGATATAGTTGCACAAATTGGTGACTATTCAACTTTAATACTCAATAAATTTAAAGGAAATTTGATAGCAATATTTGGGTTTTTATTTACAGTCGTTATAACTAAAATAGGCACAACTCAAAAATGGAATGATGTATTTACTAAAGATACGTTGTATATTATTGAAATAGTATTAATAGGGTCATTTGTTTACCTTATTCTTTGTTTTGCTGAAGCAAGATATAAAACTAAAAAAATATTACAAAGTTTTACATTAATAGAGAACAATTATAAAAATGTATTATCTGATAAAGAAATAGAAGAATCATTATGCGTTATTGATATAAGTAAAATATACAATAATGTAAAAAGGAGTATGATAACATGGTCATTTGTTTGGGGAATAATACTTATCTCTTGCATTATTATCATTGAACTATTTACGGAAAATAGTGGAGTAATATGCTGGTTGATTTCTAAAGTTCAACAATTTTATAAAGATTATCTAGCCAAATAATTACATAAACAAGTTAGTAAATAACAAAATGGTAACTACATATTTTACCTGTAGTTACCATTTTATATTCATACTCCGCCATAGGTGTTTTTATTTCATCATTCTCAAAGCTTCTTTATACATAATGCTGCAAAGCTATCATGCTCGCATGGCAGTTGGGTTTTGTATATACAGTTTACTGCTCAACTTCTTTCACCCACCCTCTTCCCGCAGCCGAAACAATCATCATAAAATCCTCAGTAATCCAAGCTGCTTCAGGACTTTGTGGGTCGATGGCAAGTTTATTTAACCGTACTTCCTCCCCGTCTGAAAATGCGTATTCTCCACGTCGCATTTCACCTCGACCATCAAAGGTCATAACCATATATGACAAGGAACTTCCCCATTATCTTATGGGGAAGTTTTTTATTTTCTGAATTCGTTGACATGTGTTGTAATAAGCACGGAAATATGGTATACTTTGATTTGTGTAAAATGATGGTTACGGCTTGTTGATTTGAAGTGGTATAATTTGTTCAGACCTTGAAACGGAGATGATTTTAATGGGCAGAATATGTTACGCATGCATTTCGCTGACTGGCAATATCAGAAACGAAAATCAGGACTGCTTTATGTATGCAGGTTTCAGCGGTAATGACATTTGCTCAGGTACATCAAAGAATGAAGAAATCTTTATTCAGGGGAACTGCGAAAGAGGCGTTTTTGCTGTTTTTGACGGAATTGGCGGAGGAAGTGACGGAAAGGCGGCTTCAAAAATCTGTTCGGAATATTTGCTGGAAAATTCAGACCGCGTTTTTGAAATGCCTGCGGAAATAATAGATGTATTTACTGAAATGAATGATAAGGTTTGCGATTACACCAAAGAAAACAAGCTTTACGTATGCGGTTCAACTGCGTCGGCAGTTGTTGCGGCAGATGACAGGATATATGCTTCAAATCTCGGCGACAGCAGGATTTACTATTTCAAGTCAGGACTCAATCAGCTGTCTGTTGAACATACGATTCTCCACAATGGGAAAAGAGCACTTACACAATATGCAGGAATTCCTTATGAGGAACTGGTTGTGGAACCGCATTTCTGTTCAGCTGTAGCGGAACAGAATGTACAGGTGCTTATATGCAGCGACGGTCTCACTGACATGGTCAGCGAGAAAAGGATAACGGAAATTCTTTCGGAAAACTGCGTTACTCTGGATAAGTGCAGAAAACTTGCTGACGAGGCACTTCTTAACGGCGGCAGGGACAATATCACGATTATTTTGCTTGAATGGGGTTAATGGAATGGACAACGAATTTGATTTTACAATGAGGGCGGAAAACGAATTCTACGACCTTATTGAAAAAGAAGATTTTTCCTGCAAGGATGCAAACTATATCTACGAATGTCTGCAAAACAAAATCCGTCCTGTCAATTTCGGGGAATATCTTAAAAGGTATATTTACACAAGCCTTTACGGTGAAGAAAGCGGTCACAGTCCCGATTACCGCGGGCATATCATCAGCATGTTCGAAATGAATAATGTTCCGTCATCGATGCACGGTTCTTCAACAAAGCTTTCGGCTGCTGCGGCAAACTGGCTTTCTCAGAAGCGTGTAACAAGGGGAACTGTTTTTCTGCTTGGCTTCGGACTCGGCATGACCGTTGACGAGGTTTCAAAGATGCTGGTAAATGCGGCGGGAGACAGTGATTTTGATTTTAAGAATCCGTATGAAATAATTTACTGGTTCTGCTACAGAAACCTGCTTGGATTTCGTGAGATGAAGAAAATTACAGATGAATTCGAGGCGATGGACACGGCAGCATCTGAACAATCGTCCGAATCGGATTACGCAGGGAAAACCACTGAACTTAAAGGCAGGGCACTTCGTATTTCAAGCCGTGAAGAACTGATGGAATTCCTTTCGGGTTACGGAAAATACTCAATGAAAAACAGAACGGCATACGCTGTTTTTTCACAGCTTTACGAGCAGGCAAAACTGATTGCGGGGATACTTGACGGAAGCGGCAGCGGAAATGCACGGGCTGTTGAGCGTCAGCTTTACATAGGAATTTTCAGAACGGCACAAGGGAATCTTCCGCCTGCGTCCGATTCAGAACTGAATGATGTTTTCGGCAGCAAGCGTCTGAACAGAAAACGCATAGGTGATATCGAAAAGCACGTTATGCTGCCTGAAAGATTCGACATTATTACTCTTAATTTCTTTGTTCATGCCAACAAACAACTTATTACGGACTGTGCAAGAAATATAAAGCAGGATTACTACAGCTTTATTGATGATACAAACAAGCTGCTTCGGAAATGTCACATGAGTGAGCTTTATGCGGCTAATCCATACGAAAACTTTATTGCTATGTGCATGATGACAACAGACCCGCTGATAACCTTTGCAGAGGTCTGGTCGAAGTCCTATGAGGACAGCGGCGATATATAACTACGGGGGGAACAATCGGTAAAATGGAAAACAGCATGAATTTACTGAGAAAAGTATGGCCCGAATGGGAGATTGTCGAAAAAATCGGCGAAGGCTCTTTCGGAAACGTATACAAGGTTGTCAGAAATGATACGGGAAAGGATTTTTATGCGGCACTTAAAATCCTTGATATCCCGAAGGATTTTTCCGAATATAACGGAATAAAGGCAGACGGACTGGATGATGAATCGGCAGGAACTTTCTTCAAGGAGCTTACCGACGAATGTCTGAACGAAATAAAAATAATGTACTCGCTGAAGGGTACGGACAACATTGTTTCCATTGAGGATTACAAGGTTATGGAGCAATGCGATGAAAAGGGCCGCAAGCAGTATCACATCTTTATAAGAATGGAGCTGCTGCAGAATCTCGGCGAATACATTGAAAACAATATTTCAGGCAAGGACAAGGAAACTGTTTGCACTGAAGCTGTGAAAATCGGTACGGATTTATGCTCTGCACTTGAACTTTGCTCAAAGGCAAACATTATTCACCGTGATATAAAAATGCAGAACGTTTTTGTATCCTCTTTCGGAAAGTTCAAGCTTGGTGACTTCAATATTTCAAAGCACCTTGAGGACAGAACATCTGCAATGTCAAGAAAGGGCACGATGGGTTATCTTGCACCTGAGGTTTACAACGGTGATTCATACACTGCATCGGTTGATATATATTCCCTCGGTATGCTGCTTTACAGAATTCTTCACAACAACAGAGCTCCGTTTCTTGATGCAGGTATGCCTGTAAGACCCGGTGCACTTGAAACAGCGGTTTCAAGGAGACTCAGCGGTGAAAAAATTGAACCGCCTGCAAATGCAACCCCTGAGCTTGCGGCTGTTGTGCTGAAAGCCCTTGAATATGAACCTTCTGCACGATACGCATCGGCAACAGAATTCAAAGAGGCACTCCTTAATGTCGGTGCAAAGAAACAGGTCTATGCTGTTGCGGCTGTACCTGCGGCAGACACGTCGGCAAGTCAGCCTGCTGTGCCTGCACCTGCGACTGAACCCAAAAGCACCCCTGCGGCAAACGCAAAACAGAGTGTTGAAAATGTTACTGTGGAAAGCAAAAAATCTTCAAACAAGTTTGTTGCTGTGCTTGTATGCATACTTGTGATTGCAATTATTGCATTGACCGTCGGACTCATTGTTGCTTTGAACGGCTCGGATGATGACGGAAATTCATCAAACGATTCTTCCGCATCGATAGATGCTGATTATTATGACAGTGATGACAAAGAAACGGGGGAAGAATCTGAACCTGAATTTACACGTGCTTCAGTAACAGAACCGTCGGGAGAGACTAACATGGACGCTATCCCTCAGGAAACAACAAGAAAAGACTCTATTCCTTTGGATACGACAAACAAGGACTCAATTCCTTTGGGAACAGAAAACGGCGACCCGACTACTTCCGAAAACAAGACGGGCACCGCAATCGGAAATGATACCGTTACGGAAAGCACGGGTATTGTTACAATTACAAAAGAAGAAAACAAGGAATTTAAAATCACCTATACCTCGTATGCTGACAAGGGTGTTAAGCTTGTTCCTGAATGTGACAGCAATGACTATAAATATTACGACGGAAGCGGTGCATCAAGCTTCCGTATGGGCGGAATTGAATATACCGAAGGCTTTACAATAAATAAATATGTAAATTCGGTTACATATAAGCTTGACGGCAAGTATACAAATATGCACTTTATCTGCGGTAAAACTGATGATGTTACCGGTTCTGACACAAAGGTTGTTGCCCACCTTGACGGCAAGGAAAAGGATATATTGTATCATGCAGATTATGTGCATCTTCCTGAAGAAGTGAATATTGATGTAACGGGGGTAAACGAAATTACTCTCAGCCTTGCCTACGGAAGCAAATTCGGTTTCGGAGATATCTATTTCTATGATGACGGAACTGTTCCTCCTGCATCGGTTTATACAAGCAGCGCACCTGCTGACAAGGCGGATTTGCATGAGGATATCAAAATCATCTGCGGCGAGGATTACAGGTCTTATACCGGTGAGCCGAATAAAAACGGCGTAATTCCTACGTTCACAATGATTGAAAAGGAGTACGACAAAGGTCTGGTGCTTGACGGCGACAGCGAAGACCGTTACAACGGAACACGAATTACCTTCAGCATGAGAGGCTCTGATTATACCAATCTGCATTTTGTCTGCGGAAAGCTTGACGGAGAACAATACAATGCCATTGACTTGTGTGTGGAGCTTGACGGCGAGAGACAGATTATCGATAATCTTGAAGCCGGAAAATACGGGCCTCCGATTGAATATGACATTGATATCACCGGTGCGGAAATGGTAAGTATTACTGCTTATACACCTGCCTCAACTCTCAATGTCATAAGTCTTGGTATTACAGACTTCTACTTCTACAACAAGAACTTGTATCAGAAGCCTGCCGTTCAGCTTGAAGAAGCTGTTCCTTATGTTAATCCCGCATATATCTGGGAGGATATAGAGCCGTTTGAAATAGACAGCTATTGTGATAAATACAATAACTATCTTGACAAGAAGCTTTCAATTGCCGGGGTGGATTATGACCTTGGTGTGGAAATGGAATTCGGCGGATATATGGTGTTCAACTGCGGCAGAAAATACAACAAGCTTCATTTCAGCTGCGGACGGCTTACCAGCAGCACATCGGACGGAAATATTCAGCTCAAGGCAGTCATTGACGGTGAAGAAGTTATTATTGACAATTTCAATAAGGGTGAAACGGATATCCGTGAATATGACATTGATATAACAGGCGCGGAAGTCGTAAAAATATATGCTGTTTTCAATACAGGTGCCGCTTTCGGACATATTGGCTTTACCGATTTCTATTTCTGCAACACAAATTATCCTATGGATACACAATAACACAGACTCCGCAGAGGCTTATGCTTCTGCGGAGTTTTTTGCGGTAAAATGCTCGTTACGGGCAGGGGTTTCTCCCGTGGTATTATATAGACACAGAAAACAAACCACTAAACATAAAGGAGAAATGAATTATGAAAAGAACAGCACAGGCTTGGCAGGTATCAGAAAAGGTATCATTTATCGGACTCGCAATTTCTGCGGCAGGTTTAACCGCCTCTATAGCAGCAATACTGGCAGGAGGCGGTTCAGGCGCCTCAGGTGTACTGGATATATTTACGATGGTAATGTCGATTGCAGGATGCATAGGGCTGCTTATGATGATTATTCCGTCGATGAAGGTTGTACGCAATGAACTTGAACCTAAATTTGATGAAATCGGAAAGGCTGTACAGTCACCTGACAGACTGCTTTACGGACTGGTTACAACAGCGTTGTTCGTTCTTTCATTCTTTGTATTTACAAAATGCGAAGAGGGATTGACAGCCGGAAATGTACTTATGCTTGTGGGAACGCTTCTTCTCATAGTTGCGGTACCATTTGCCTTTGCACTTTACTTCGCTTACAGATACAAGCTTTCACTCTGGGAGGGTTTCAGCCTTGCGTTATACAAACTTCTCAGCGGCGGCATCGGCATTTACATCATTATTACCGTGCTCATCTTTATTGCGTTCTTTACAATCCTTGACGCATTATGTGACAGCTACGAATTTGACAGAGCAAAGCTTGACTACCTCAGAAGACACGGTTGGTGGATGTATTGATTCTGACTCGGTAAAATGCTCGTTACAGCACGAAAAAATATTATGATATGATATATACACAGGGTAAACAACAGCAGAACAAATCGTATCTCCGCTGTCCTGAAACTATCAAAGGAGGATTTCATTATGAAAAAAACAAGTAAGAAAACAAAGAAAATTATCGCGGTATCAGCTTTTGCAGCACTTTACATTACGGGTGCGGTTATCGGTGCAAGTCAGGTTGCAGCAGCAAGACTGAACGGAAGAGACCTAATGAGACAGCAGATGATGGAGGAAATAAGTTCGTATTCCAGGATGCTGGAAACAGCAACACCTGAATATCTTGCAACAACAGTTACACTTGGTCCTCTTACCAATGTTCCTGACCACGAAAAATTCGATTGCTCACCAAAAGTAACTACATCCAAAACCGAAAAGCCCGCTGAAACAACAGTGCCTGCAAAAACAGAAAAGCCTGTTGTAACAACAACTCCTGCACGTCCGTCGGGAACAAAACCTTCTGTAACAACAACTGTTACAACAACAGAAAAGGTTGCTCTTACGGAAGAAGAACTCAGAGAAAAGCAGCTTGAATTTGCAAACGAGGTTCTCAGACTCTGCAACATCGAAAGAGAAAAAGCAGGTGTTGCTCCCCTTACATTGTCAGACGACCTGAACTTTATTGCACAGATAAGAACCGACGAGCAAACCGAGGTTGGCGAAATCAGCCATACACGTCCTAACGGTACAAGATGGTCCACAGTATTCCAGAATGTAAATGTCGCAAAAAGAACCTGGGGTGAAAATCTTATTCAGGGTTATACCACTCCGGAAGATGTCGTTGAAGCATGGATGAATTCCCCGGGACACAGAGGAAACATTATCCGTGAAAGCTTCAAACAGCTTGGCATAGGTGTAAGCTTCGTTGATGACGAATGTGAACAGTCATTTATAGTTACACAGATTTTTATCGGATAACACAACAAGGGTATCGGGCAAATTGCACGATACCCTTTCGCTTTAAAAATATGGAATATACTATTGACAAAAGTATACTTATATGGTATACTTTAATTGTAAGAGTAAATCATTTACTATTGAAAGGAGAATTGCTATGGATATTGTTGTAAATAACGGAACTATCTCCGAAAAGGAAAAGAATGCTTACATTGAGCACGTCAAAGCGAAGGCTCCCGACCGTGAGCTTGTGTATCTGGAAATAAATCTTGACGGTGAGTTTGTGGACCTGAAATACAAGTTCGCTGAAATTCCGTTTGAAAGAATACGCCGTGTGACGGGATATCTTACGGGAACCCTTGACCGCTGGAACGATGCAAAGCGTGCCGAAGAGGCCGACCGTGTAAAGCATGCATAATATTTTTTCAGCCGCACCATAATGTGACAAATTGTGTACCTTCCGGGTGATATAATATAGTCAGTTGGAGCGGTGACAATTATTCCGTTTCCACCATCTCTTTACTTCTTTTTCAAATTGTGTTCTGCATTTTCAGTCTGTACGGTTTTACGTGCAGGCTGAATTTGCATTTGGGCAAAAATATGCTTTTTATTTGCGATAAATGTTTACAAAATGGTTACTAATGTTTTCGCTTTGAGATAAAATTAACCAATTTTAATGTCGATTTTGTGCAAAGTGCTTCAAAGTTGCAAAATATTTTCTGAAAAAATGTTATAAAAAACTTTTCAAAAAGCTTTTATTTTGTATCCGATTATGGTATAATATTAATGCTGTAAATTTACACCTTATATCCGTTTTACCCTTTTGCAGCACTTTTTACCTGGTTTCTGCGGTGAATCCGCTTTAATTTGAACAGTGCAGATTGCTGACTTTTTTCAGTTAAAGCACTGCTTTGGGAGAGAATATCTTTGGAAAAGTTTATTATAAAAGGCGGCAGACGGCTTCAGGGTGAAGTCGAAATCAGCGGTGCCAAAAATGCGGTTGTGGCAATTATTCCTGCCGTAATACTTTCAGATGAACCGTGTATACTTGAAAATGTTCCTAACATCAGCGACGTTTCCATCAGTCTCCGTATCCTTTACGAGATGGGTGCAACCGTTGATTTTATAGATAAAAATACAGTAAGAATTGACGCAACAGGAATTACCGACCCGATTGTTCCTTATGAAATGGCTAAGCATATGCGTGCTTCATATTATTTTCTCGGCACGCTTCTCGGCAAGTTCGGAAGGGCAAGAGTTTCCATGCCGGGCGGCTGTTACCTCGGTGACAGACCTATCGACCAGCACCTCAAGGCTTTTACTACTCTTGGTGCGGAATGTACACTTGACCACGGTATGGTTGATATCAAGGCTGACACACTCTACGGTACTCAGATTTATTTCGATATGGTTACTGTAGGTGCAACTATAAACGCTATGCTTGCTGCTGTTAAGGCAACAGGTCTTACTATAATTGAAAATGCTGCTAAGGAACCTCATATCGTTGACCTGGCAAACTTCCTCAACTCCATGGGTGCTGACATTATGGGCGCAGGTACTGACGTTATCAAAATCCGCGGCGTGAAAAAGCTCAAGGGCACAACATACGCAATTATCCCCGACCAGATTGAAGCAGGCACATTTATGGTTGCCACTGCTGCAACAAGGGGCGACGTGCTTATTAAGAATGTTATCCCTAAGCATCTCGAAAGCATTACTGCAAAGCTTGAAAAAATCGGCGTAAACGTTGAGGAATTCGATGACAGCATCAGAATTTCCGTGGACGGTCCGCTGGTCAAGACAAGCGTTAAAACTATGCCTCACCCGGGCTTCCCTACAGATATGCAGCCTCAGGTTTCTACACTTCTTTGTCTTGCTGAGGGCACAAGTATTGTAACTGAGGGCATCTTCGACAATCGTTTCCGCTATGTCGATGAGCTGAGAAGAATGGGTGCAGATATCTCCGTTGACGGTAAGGTTGCCGTAATCGAAGGTGTGGGCGAGCTCATGGGTGCACCTGTTACAGCACCTGACCTGAGAGCAGGTGCAGCACTTGTTATTGCCGGTCTTGCCGCAAAGGGCGTAACTGAAATCGAGGACATCTACCATATCGAAAGAGGCTATGAAAACTTTGAAGAAAAGCTTCGTGCTCTCGGTGCGGATATTACCAAAAAATCTGTACCCGGTACGGCGGTAAGAAAAGCTGTTGTATAAAATCAAGTCCGTTTTCCGAGTGGAGACGGACTTTTGTTTGTTGCTGTCTGACGTAATAATACGGAGATTACGGCAGATAATATACGGTAAAGAATGTTCTGCAACGCCTTGACATATTGACAGATATAATGTATCATGATATATGGCGGAAATTTGGAATTAATATGTTGAATTTCCATAATGCATATTTTAATCGAAAAGAGTTGTTTTTATATGAGAAAAACCAAAATTGTATGTACTATCGGTCCTGCTACTGATGATGATAGAATTCTCCGCGAAATGATGCTGGCAGGTATGAATGTTGCCCGCTTCAACTTTTCCCACGGTGATTACGAAATGCACGAAAAACGCTTCAAGCAGGTTGTAAGACTCCGTGAGGAGCTTGGTCTGCCGATTGCTACAATGCTTGACACAAAGGGACCCGAAATCCGTCTCGGCAAGTTCGTTGACGACAAGCCCGTTGAAATCTTTGACGGTGACACATTTACCCTCACTACCGAGGATATCCCATGCACAGCTGAACGTGCTTCAATTACTTTCAAGGGACTTCCGGGGGACGTTTCCATCGGCACAAAAATCCTCATCAATGACGGTGCTGTTGAGCTTGTCGCAGAAAAAATCACTGCAACCGATATTGTCTGCAAGGTTACAACAGGCGGTATTCTTTCCAACAACAAGGGTATCAATGTTCCCGGTGTTGAACTTTCAATGCCTTACCTTTCCGAACGTGACATGAGCGACCTGGAATTCGGCTCAAAGATGGGTTACGACTTTATCGCCGCTTCCTTTGTACGTACATCCGCTGATATCAATTACCTGAAGAAATTCACAAAGAGCCTCGGCTGGACAACCCCGAGAATTATTGCTAAAATTGAAAATATTGACGGCGTAAACAACATTGACGAAATCATTGAAGCCGCTGACGGTATCATGGTTGCACGCGGCGACATGGGCGTTGAAATTCCTTTTGAGCAGATTCCTGCAATTCAGAAGGACATCATCGAAAAGGGTTACCTCGCAGGCAAGCAGGTTATCACAGCAACTCAGATGCTTGAGTCAATGATTACAAATCCGAAGCCTACCCGTGCCGAAATTACTGACGTTGCAAACGCAATCTATGACGGCACTTCCGCTATCATGCTTTCGGGCGAAACTGCTGCGGGCAAGCACCCTATCGAAGCTGTACGCACAATGGCACTTATTGCCGAAACAACAGAAAAGGACATCAACTACATCCACAGACTTTCAAAGCGTCCTGTTTCTATTGAAAAGAATCAGACAAATGCTATTTCCCACGCTGCTGTTACAACTGCACACGATATCAGTGCAAAGGCTGTTATCACAGTTACAAAGTCAGGCTCAACAGCAAGACACCTTTCAAAGTTCCGTCCGTCCTGCATGATTATCGGCTGTACGCCGAGCGAAATCGTGCTCCGACAGATGAATATGAGCTGGGGTGTGTACCCTGTTATCATGGACGAAAAGAGCAACACTGACGAACTTTTCGACAGTGCTATCAAGGCGGCTGTTGATGCAGGCTATATCGCAAAGGACGATGTTGTGGTGCTTACCGCAGGTATTCCTCTCGGTATCGCAGGCACAACAAACATGCTGAAGGTTTCTTCCGTAGAATAAAAATTATCCCTGAGAATTTGAGTTCTCAGGGATTTTTTTGAGCGGAATATGATAATAAGGATAACCGATTGTTAATTGCTAATTCTCCTCCAGCCCCAGCTTCTTTATCCTCGCACGGATTGCACCCAGAGAACGCTTGTGGTTGTCACTTATCTGCTTGACGGTAAGACCTTCCTCCATCTTGATTTGCCCCTAGTGAAAATATGAAATTCGGAAAGTAAAAAGTGGAATTGATTTCTCATTCCACTTTCCTCATTTCTAATTTAATTTGCATTTATACCCCTGCAGATGCTCTTTCAGCGGACAGCTTTCACACTTCGGGCTTCTCGCCGTACAGTAGTCACGTCCGAAAATTACAATTCTGTGGCAGAAATCACTGCCTTTTTCAGCAGGTATGATTTTCAGCAAATCCTGCTCGACCTTTTTCGGGTCGGTTTCCTTTGTAAGCCCCAGTCTGCCCGTTATTCTTATGCAATGCGTGTCAGTAACAATTGCAGGCAAACCGTGCACATCACCCATAATCAGGTTTGCTGTTTTGCGTCCTATACCTGAAAGGGTGGTAAGCTCGTCAATTGTTTTGGGAAGTTCGCCGCCGAAGTCGTAAAGCAATCGTCTGCAAGCTTCAACAATGCTTTTCGCCTTTGTCTTGTACAAACCACAGGGCTTCACGATTTCCTCCACGTCCTTCACGTCAGCTTCAGCGAAAGCTTCCAAGGTGGGATATTTTGCGAAGAGGTCTTTTGTGACAATGTTTACCCTTGCGTCGGTGCACTGTGCAGAAAGACGTCCCGCAATCATAAGCTCATAGGGGTGGCTGTAGATGAGTGAGCATTTTGCGTCGGGGTAGATTGCTTCAAGTCCCGATACAGCAAGCATTGCACGTTCCTTTTTAGTCATTGTCATTCCCCTCCTCGTTATAATCTCCCGTAACCTTACCCTTCACCTCAAACCAGAATGTGCTGCCCACGTTAAGCTCAGAGCGCACACCGAATTTGAAGTTGTGCTGCTTCAAAATCTGCTTTACAATGGACAGACCAAGACCCGTGCCGATTACCTCTCGGCGGCTCTTTTCCGCACGGTAGTATCTGTCGAAAATAAGCGGAAGAAGTTCAGGCTCGATACCCTTGCCCGTATCGGTGATTTCAATTCGTGCGGTAGTATTATCCTTGATAATCTGTGTAATGTATACTGTTTTGTTTTCACCCGTATAATTCACGGCGTTATTGATAAGGTTATAGAGCACCTGCTCAATTTTTATTACGTCGGCTTCAATTTCAAAATCCTTTTCCGTGCTCAGATGGAAGCTGTAACCCTTCTGCTCAACAAGCAGGGTATAACGGCTCATTATATCGTGAATTTTTCTTGTTATGGAAAATGTGGATTTTTCAATTCCTGCCGTACCGCTTTCAAGCTTCGACAGGTCGAGAATGTCGTTTACAAGTGCGGCAAGTCTGTCGCTTTCCTCGATAATGATACCGATATGCTCTTCACGCTTTACGGGGTTGTCTCCCGACAGGTCGCGTATCATTTCAGCGTATGCCTTTACCATTGTAAGCGGCGTACGAAGGTCGTGGGAAATATTTGCGATAAGGTCACGCTGTAGGGTGTCAACCTTTGAAATTTCCTCAGCGGCATGGTTAAGAGTTTCCGCAAGAAGCTCCGTTTCGGTGTAGCCTCTTCCGTCAAACTGCACCGTGTAATCGCCCTGCCCCATAACCTTTGCAGACTTTGTGATTCGTCCGATAGGCGTTTCGATAAGACGTGCAAGAAAATAGGAAATACCAAGACCGAGGATAAGAAGCATAATGCTTATCCAGAAAATCTGACGGTAAATAATATCCTTTGTGGATTCAAGCGGTTCAAGAGATGTGTTGAGATAAATATAACCGCTCGGATCATCCATTTCTCCCAGCACCATCACAAACAGCATGGTGTTGTTGTTGAATCGGGGATTGTTTACCTCAGCATAATAAATTCCCGAGTTGCTGTCAAGTGCAGCGGCACGGTATTTATGAAGCTCCATGCCGAAAATACCATGCACAAGGCAGTTGTTTGCCATCATATCGTAAGAGTAGACTGTGTTGCCGTAGGAATCCTGAATAAGGATACACATGTTGTTATCGTAAGCAATACGGTCAAGGCTTTCAATTGTAAATTCGTCAGCACTCCAGCCTGTGAGGATATAGCCTGCTATGTCAAAGATGTTCTGTATCTTTGTTCTCTTGTAGCTTGACTCCAGCGACACGCCGAAGCTGAACCACAGCAGGAAAAGAATACTGCTGATAAAGATTGCAAAGTAAAGCCATACCGTGTTGCGGATACTTTTAAGGTTACTTCTCAAAACGAAATCCTTTCCGCATTATGCCTCAAATTTGTATCCCATGCCACGAAGGGTGATGATGAATTTTCTGTAATCACCAAGTGAACTTCTCAGCATCTTGATATGTGTATCAACGGTACGGTCGTCACCGTAAAAATCATAGCCCCACACTTCTTCAAGAAGCTTTTCACGGGACAGAGCAATTCCTTTGTTGCGTACGAGATAGAAAAGCAAATCGTATTCCTTAGGGGTGAGCTGTGCAGCTTTTCCGTCAATCGTAACCTCTCTGCCTGTAATATTGATTTCAAGTCCCTCAAAGCAGATTTTCTCAATCTTTGTTTCCTCGCCTGCACCGCCTCTTTTCAGCACGGCTTTTATTCTCGCAAGCAGTTCCTTAGGTGAGAACGGCTTTACAACATAATCATCAACGCCGATTTCAAATCCGAAAAGCTTGTCGTATTCCTCGCCTCTTGCGGAAAGCATTATCACGGGAATCTGCTTTGTCTTGCGGATTTCCTTTACCGCTGAGTAACCGTCCAGACGGGGCATCATAATATCCATGATGATGATGTCGAAGTTTTCTTTGCGGCAAAGCTCAACTGCTTCCATTCCGTTTTCAGCCTCGGCAGTTTCATAGCCTTCAAATTCGGCATACTCCTTAACAACATTGCGTATCATTTTTTCATCGTCAACAATAAGAATCTTCGGCATAACTCATCGTCCTTTCAGTATTTGAAATATGTATTCGTCAAAATTCATTATTAATCGGCATCTGCTTTATATATTTTAACATTTAATTGTGTCGGCTTTGTGAAATTTTCGCTTAAATTCGGTGTTTGGGCTTTATAATTATTGACAAAAATGACTTGATTTTGTATAATGTAATTGTAATTATATACTAAATATAATCTTATCAGTGCGTCCTTGTTGCAATACGAACTGAAAAACAGACATTTTAAAAGCTAATCGGCAAAATGTGTGTGCAAATGTTCAGGCTTTTGTACAAGACGCCGTTATATTTTCAGGAAGGAGGGATTACAGTGCATAGCCGGTCAAAGATATTTATAATTATCTCTGCATACATTGCTGCGTTTTTTACTGTGCTCAGCATTGCGCTGAGAATTCCTTCCTATACCACTGTCATTATGATAAGTTTTGCTGCGGTTGCTGCCATCTCGGCGGTAATTCTTATCTCCGTACTTCTGAATTACAAGCGTGAAAAAGTTATCCGCGACAGAGAAAATATTTCAAAAATCATGCATAACATAAACGCTATGGCTATTCTGTGGGACGCTGATTTCAAGTATATCGAGGTAAACAGCGAGCTTACCAAGACAATCGGCTACACTTCGGAAGACCTGTACAATATGAGGAATCTTGAAAAGGTTCTCCCTCCGGACGCTTTTGCTCCTAGTCTGCAGGCAATTGTAAATAACCGCGATGAAGAATTCAATGTTACCGCAAAAGGCGGTGCAAAGGTCTGCACGGTATGGAATACTTCCATAATCAGCGTAAACACATTCAAAAAACATAAATCCTATCTTATGCTTTCCATAGGGCATGACCTTTCGGAAACTGTAAAGATGAAGGAAGACCTTATTCAGTATTCAAAAAATCTTGCTGAATCGGAAAAACGTTATATGTTCTCGATGGAACTTTCCGAAATCGGTCTGCTTCTGAAGGAATCGGGAGCAAGCAATTATCATATTTCCGAACAGCTTCAGAAAATGCTGGGAATAAACAGCGAAATGGTTTCTCCGGGCGTATTCCGTGCAAGATTCCATCCCGAGGACGTTATGATTTATGACGCACTTGAGGGCACAATGACAAACACGAGAAGCGGTGACCATACCATTCACAGCACGGAATTCCGTATGCTTGCTGCGGACAATACATACCACTGGTATCAGTTCCGCTATAAGGTTAATCCGGGGAAAAACCGTGTAATTGCTGACATAGGCGGCGCCGTTCTCGATATCACGAAGGATAAGGAAAAGGATATCCTTATCGAAAAAATGGCGTATATCGATGACGTGACACAGATTTACAACAGAAACAAGTTCATGCAGATAGGTCAGGAAACCTTTGAATGTTATCAGGAAGCAAATCAGACCTACTGGGTTATTGTTCTTGACATCGACAACTTCCATATCATCAATGATACCTGTGGTTACCTTAACGGCAACAAGCTGCTGAACGAATTCGGCAAAATCATCAAGGATTTGCTTTCAGGCGGCGGCTTCGGTGCAAGAATAGGCGGCGATAACTTCGCGATACTCGTTCACGATAACGGCGACGAAAGTCTCCCTGTTACACTTATCAAGAAAATCCAGAATAAGCTTCAGACAGTAAGCAACGAATTCCTCATGAATCAGAGTGTAACCTGCTCGGCAGGCTACTGCAAGATGTCTGACGGCGGCGACAATTTTGCCGCAATCCTCGACCACGCTGAATTCTCTCTCAGTATGTCCGACGGAACAAAGGGCGATATTATCCGCTTTGACAACAAGGTTCACGAAAAAATCCTCGCGGGCAACGCTCTCGAAAGTGAACTTGCACACGCTCTTGAAAATGGCGAACTTGTACTCTACTATCAGCCGAAAATCAATCTTACCGACGGCACTCTCATCGGTATGGAAGCGCTTATCCGCTGGATAAAGCCTAATGGCACAATCATTCCGCCTAATCAGTTTATTCCTGTTGCGGAAAATTCCCTGCTTATTACTGATATCAGTAAATTCGTGCTTCATGAAGCGTGCAGACAGAACAAAAAGTGGCAGGACATGGGCTTCCCGCCTATTACCGTTTCCATCAACCTCACTGCTGTTGACTTTTATCAGACTGATGTAAAGGAAGTTATTCAGGGTGCACTTGCCGAAACGGGACTTGACCCGCAATGGCTGGACGTTGAACTTACAGAATCCCTTGCACTTAAGGATATCGACCACGCTGTTCAGCAAATGAAGGAAATCAAGGAGCTTGGCGTAAAACTTTCAATGGACGACTTTGGTACGGGTTACTCGTCACTGAGCTACATACAGGTGCTTCCGATTACCCTGCTTAAACTGGACCGTTCATTTATAATGTATCTCGAAGAGGACGAAATATCCAGAGAAATCGTTTCTGCGGTTATAAGAATTGCAAAATCAAAGAAAATCGAAACAATTGCAGAGGGTATCGAAACAGTCGGTCAGGCTGAAATTCTCAAGGAATCAGGCTGTGACCACGCACAGGGCTACTTCTTCGGCAGACCAATGCCTGCTGATAAGTTTGAAGAGTTTATGGCAATGAAGTGCGGCATGAATGTTAACGCATAAGTTGAGGGGACGCCGCAAAAAAGCGTGCGTCCCTTTTGTTTTAAAAAGGAGGAAATTAAAATGGCTAAGAGAAGAATAGGTATCCTTACAAGCGGCGGTGACTGCCCGGGTCTTAATGCAACAATCAGAGGTGTTGCAAAGGCATGCTTCGAAAGAATGGGCGAGGACAACGTTGAAATCGTTGGTATTCAGAACGGTTACTACGGTCTTATCAACAACATCGCAAGAGATATGCAGCCGTCCGAATTTTCGGGTATTCTCACTCAGGGCGGAACAATCCTCGGCACAAAGCGTCAGCCGTTCAAGATGATGTCCGTTATCGGCGAGGATAACGTTGACAAGGTGAAGGCTATGAAGGAAACCTACAAGAAGCAGAAGCTTGACTGCCTGCTGACTCTCGGCGGCAACGGTACTCACAAAACCGCTAACCTCCTTTCCGAAGAAGGACTGAATGTTATCGGTCTGCCAAAGACTATCGACAACGATATTTTCGGCACGGACGTAACTTTCGGTTTCCATACAGCTGTTGATATTGCAACTGACGTTATCGACAGACTCCATACAACAGCAGCTTCCCACAGCCGTATTCTTATGGTTGAGGTTATGGGCAACAAGGCTGGCTGGCTTACACTTTATTCGGGTATCGCAGGCGGCGCTGATATCATCATCATCCCTGAAATTCCTTACGATTCCGAAAAAGTTATTGAAGCACTCAACAAGCGCTCCGCAGCAGGAAAGACATTCTCAATCGTTGCTTTTGCAGAGGGTGCTTACGATATCGAAGAAGCAAAGATGAAAAAGAAGGAACGTGCTAAGCTTCGTCAGGAGGCTGGCATCACAACAGCTACAAGCCGACTTGCCGCACAGATTCAGAAGGGCACCGGAATTGAAACAAGAGTCTGCGTGCCCGGACATATGTTAAGAGGAGGAAGTCCGTCAGCTTATGACAGAGTTCTTGCAACAAAGTTCGGAGTACGTGCCGCAAAGCTTATCGAAAAGGAAAAGTACGGCTACTCGGTTGCAATGGTAAAGAATGCGATTACGGAAAATCCACTGAATGAGGTTGCAGGCAAGACAAAGTTTGTAACAGAAGACCACCAGATGGTTGTTACAGCAAGACATCTCGGAATTTCTTTCGGAGATTAAATTATATTATAAGGGCGGATTTCGTATCCGCCCGATTTGTGTTATGGAGGTTATATATGAAACTACTCATCATCCGCCACGGCGACCCGAATTACGAAATAGATTCCCTTACCGAAAAGGGCTGGAAAGAGGCTGAAATGCTTGCGGAAAGAATTGCACCCCTTGATATAAAAGCGTACTACGTTTCACCTCTCGGCAGGGCACGGGACACCGCTTCA
Organism: Oscillospiraceae bacterium; assembly: GCA_018110825.1. Lineage (GTDB taxonomy): Bacteria > Bacillota > Clostridia > Oscillospirales > Ruminococcaceae > RGIG8773. The sequence goes on along the minus strand of JAGBCL010000105.1, from coordinate 126,103 downwards.
CTTACGCTGAAAAAGGCAGGCCGAGAAGCTGAGATACTCCCTTGGGCAAGGGAATACAACACCCGTATCCTCGGTGAAAACGGCGAAAGACGTATCCCATGGGATATGCTTCCCGAAAAATGGACGGCCGTACCTGAATATTACGACAAGGACAAGTGGTACGACGTGCCTGTTATGAAAGAGGCTGGAATGGAGGAAGGTCTGCGCTGGGTATGGGACGGACTTGATGAGCTTCTTGCACGTCACGGTTACAAGCGTGAGGGTATGTATTACCGTGCTGAAAATCCCAACGAGGACACTATCGCAATTTTCTGCCACTTCGGTGTGGAATGTGTAATACTGGGTCACCTGCTCGGTATTTCGCCTATGGCTTTGTGGCACGGCTTTATGGCTGCACCTACCTCTGTGACAACTGTGAATACGGAGGAAAGACGTGACGGAATTGCGTCCTTCCGTGTCAGTGCCTTCGGAGATATTTCACATCTTTACGTCAAGGGCGAGGAGCCTGCTTTTGCGGGACGCTTCTGCGAAACCTTTGCAAATACAGAACAAAGACACGATTGATTTGCTGATAATTTTTTAAAAAATATCCCGAAAAAGTGTGTACAATTTTCTTCAGATATGCTATACTATATTTGTATTTTGAAATTTACGAAAGGAGCCTGCTTGCCATGAAACTGACGGACAAACTCGGCGGTTTTTTTACTCATGATAAATTTGAAGCTGAATTCAGAAACATACTGAAGAATCTGCACCTCCACATTATTTCCCACGAAAGCAGAAACAGCTACGAGCTTGCTAACGGCACGGCTTCTTTCAGATTTGATACAACAAAGCCCCGTGCGGCTTATGAGAAAAATCCTACCGACGAAAAACTGGAGAAAATCGTCCGCCGCCTCGAAAAAGAGGTTGCCACAAAAAGCAGAATGATTTCTTTCACCAACGGTCAGGAGTTTCTCCGTCTTATGCCTATGCGTGACAAGGATGTCAGACGGAATATGATAAGCACCGACTTTGTAGAGGGACTGAAAAAGGTTGTTGTTTACACACCCGATGACGAGACGATTTTTTTCCTTGACGAAGCAACTCTTAAACGCTGGAGCGTTCCGAAGGAAGTCGTTTTTTCGGTTGCAGACAGAAATATGTGCAGACTTCTCTCCAGGGCAGTGATAAGCGAGGAAGAACTTCCGGGCGGCCTCATGGCACTGGAAATAAAAATTGAAGCTGAAACTTTCAGCAGTGCACTTATGCTGTGCAACGATTTTCATTCTGCGGTAAAGAAAAAATTCGGCGAGAAGTTTCTCGTTGTTGCTCCATCAAGAGAAAATCTGCTGGTGCTGAAAAATCTTACAAACGATGTCATAAAGGGACTCGGCACGGTTATTCTGAGCGAATACAGAAAGGCTCAGAATCCGCTTACAACCGACGTTCTGCTGTTTACAGGGCAGGACGTTCAGATTGCGGGAAGATTTTCCATAGGCCACACCGAAAACAGGGAGGATTAATCAAATGGCAAAAAAGACTACATACGTGAAGAAGAAAAACCTGGTGCTGAGAATTTTTATTGTTTTTGTTGCAATTGCTCTTCTGCTGGGTATTATAATTCTGCCGCTTACAGCAAGTGCTGATGACAGCGAAAACATCACAGTAGCAAGCTTTGAAATGGGAAAACTTGCAGATGCTCTTACAGAAGCGGCTGACGGCACGGATTTCAACTTTATAAAGAATGTCGCTGTTCTTGAGGGTACTCTGAATGCCGACGATTATGCGGCACTGACAAACATTCCGAATCTTGAAATTCTTGAGCTTGCAGGAACTGAAACCGAAAACGGAATCATTCCCGAAAACGCCCTTACTTCAAGAAATCAGCTTTCTCTTGTAACTCTTCCGAAAAACACTGTTGAAATCGGCAAGAACGCTTTCTCTAACAACAGAAAGCTTATTAAGGTTACAATGCCGTCATCAGTTTCCGTTATCGGTGATTATGCGTTTTCTTCCTGCGAATCAATGTCAGAATTCCCGATTTCAGAAGCGGTAACATATATCGGTGAGGGTGCGTTTCAGGACTGCAAGGCATTGACTGAATTCGTAATTCCTTCAGGCATTACCGAAATTTACGCAAACACATTCAGCAAGTGCGGATTTGAAAAAATCTCAATCGGTCCTGACGTAAAGAAAATCGGAATGAGCGTTTTTGCGGACTGCAACGCACTTAAAGATGTCTACGTTTACGGCACGGAAGCACCTGCCCTCGACAGTGATGTGTTCCGCAACGTAAGTGCAACCGTTCACTGCTCCGAAGAAGCTGAAGAAAGCTTTGAAAGCTGGGCACAGAACAATATTACAATCGCTGCTGACCTTACGGGCGAGTATACTGTTTCCACAGTTGGAACAACTGAAACAACTGCCGAAACAGAAACTGCCGAAACAGAAAAACCTGCTCCAGAAACAGCTGCTGAGAATGACGTTGCTGACGAAACAGAAGCTGTTACAGACAGCTCGGCAGGAGAAGAAGTTACAACCTCCGAGGAAATTGCTGAAACAGAAGCGTCTGCTGCAGAATCATCTGCCGCAACCTCTGCACCTGCTGAAAAATCAGACGGTCTCAGTGTCGGCGTTGTGGTTGTAATTGTAATCATGGCGGTTGTAATTGCGGTGCTTGCAACAATGCTTGTTATGACAAAAAAGAACAATAAAACTCAAAGTTGATTTTATGGGGTACAAAATGCGACGCATTGCTATGTACCCCTTTTTTAGAATTCAGGAAAGGAGGATACACTGTGAAAGACAAAAAGCTCGCCGTGTACGGTGAATATCTGTTGTTATGGGCGCTTTGCACGGTCTGCATAACGGCAACGATACATATCTATCTTTCCTCGGTAATAAATTTCTGTTCTGTGCTCGGTGCTGTAATGTCTGCGGCGGTTATCCTCTTTATCGAATTTACACGAAAAAAGAAATACGGTTCGGTTCTTTATGTGGCGGCAATGGTACTTGTCAGCTTTGTTCCGAGTTTCGCCATAACCAGCCTTACAGATATGATAGAATTTGTGCAATGGTTCTTCTCAGGCTCGGAAGCCGTTGAAACGAAAACGTCATATATCCTTATGCTTACGGTGCTGATGGGATTTTTCTTTACATCAGTTGCATGCTATTTCACAAGGGTAATCTACCGTTCATCAATCATTACGCTGATATCGCTTATTCCGTTTGCTCTTGCGGTAAAAACCGTTACTTCCCTTCCCTACGCTTATCCTGCAATTGTTTCAGCACTGAATATAATGATTTTTGTATTCAATTCACGAAAAACACTTACCGCAGATGCAAAGACCCGCGGCAAGTCAACACTTACGGTCTACACGGATTTTACGCTTGCGGTAATTATGCTTGCACTGCTTATTCCGAAGCCTGAGGTTGCTCCGTATTACGAAAAATTTGAGGAATTTACAAACAGATTCCAGATTGGAGGAAGCTCCGAAGCACGTTACACGGGCGAATACAAAGACATTTCCGGCGGCACAGATGACCTCCGCCGCGGAGAAAGCGTTCTTATATATCTTGCAAATACCAAAAATCCAGTGTATATGAAAACTCAGGTTTTCGATATTTATGACGCTGAACAGGGCGGATGGGTTGAAATTGACGAAATGACAGGCAGCAAGAAATGGCAGGAAAAAGCTCCTCTGCTGAATTATGCAAAGCTGGGAGAAACAGTGAATGTGGTGTTTGAAGACACCCCTTCTGTCGCAGACTTCTACCCTGCCGCCGATAGACTTACCGAAATTGAAGAAACCGAAAGCTATGCGGTAATTTACACGCAGAATTATCCTGCCGCATATATCCTTTCCCCGCTTCGTGCAACGGGACTCAGCCTTCCAAGTGTAACGGCTTCCTACAGTGCACGCTCTGACGACGGTGAAATTTTTACCAACATAAGACATCTTCCCGAAAACGCAAGCTACACAGTGCGGTATTACTCCGAAGATGTTTTTGAGGAACTTATCACTGAAGGCTTATGCGACGTATCCGCTGAAGATTACGGCACCTTCCTTTCGTTTATGTATGTGAAATTCTCCGAGAACAGCGATGTTATCCGTGAATTTTACCGTACACATCAAATTGCTATGGAGTACCGTGAAAATACACAGATGGATATTCCCGTGCAGATACAGCGGCTTGCAAATCAGATTACCGACGGACTGGAATACGATTATCAGAAAGCGGAAGCCATTGAGGAATATTTCCTGCGAAACGGTTTTGTTTATGACCTTGCTTATGAACCGCCTGAGGAAACTGACACGCCGGAATATTTCCTGTTTGAAAGCAAGAGAGGAATTTGTTCCGATTTTGCAACAGCCTATACCCTGCTTGCAAGGGCATCGGGGCTTACGGTGCGATATGTCGAAGGCTTTGTAATGCAAGGTTCAAAGACCACCGATGACTTGTATTACATTTATACGGACAACGCCCATGCTTACCCTGAAGTATATATCCCCGGCGCAGGCTGGGTTGTATACGAACCTACCCCTGCTGAAATAGTTGCCGCAGGTGAGGGGCAAAACAACGAAAATGAACGAACAGACCCTCTTGCGATAGTATTTACCGCAATTATTGCTGTGGCAGTTATAGGACTGCTTGTTCTGCTTATGATTTTATTTCCTAAGCTTATGGAGCGGCTGTTCAGACTCAGAGTCAGACTTTCAGATTCTGACAAGGCGGTTGTTCTTCTTTACAACCGTCACGCCGCAAACATGGAACGCAGATTCGGACAAAGCTGCAAGGCACTTACCCCTGAACAGCTTGCAGAATACACAAATCAGAAAACATCAATCAGCCTTGAGCCGCTGACAAAACCGTTTATTAAAGCATGTTACGGCGGAGCAAAGCCCGAAAAGGACGAAAAGAAAAACGCATATGTTTGTTACAGAATGCAGCACAAGGCAATAAAAAAATGCAAAAAACGAAAGGATTGATTTTAATGACCGCATTGGTTACTGGAGCAAGCTCAGGAATAGGACGTGAAATTGCTCTTAAGCTTGCCCGCAAGGGAATGAGGCTTGTAATCTCGGGAAGAAACAAGGAAAAGCTTGAACAGCTCCGTGATGAAATCGGTGCAAACCGTGTAAGGATTATTGTGGCAGATATTTCAAAGGAAAGCGAGTGCCGCAGGCTTTACGAAGAAGCTTCCGAATATAATATAAGCATTGTCGTAAACAATGCAGGCTTCGGTCTGTTCGGGAAATTCTGCGAATCAAAGCTTGAACGTGAGCTTGAAATGATTGACGTAAACATCAAGGCTGTTCATATCCTTACAAAGCTTTTCCTCAGGGATTTTACCGAAAAGAACAAGGGCTATATTCTCAATGTTGCTTCCGCAGCAGGTTTTATGGCAGGGCCTTTGATGTCAACTTATTATGCAACCAAGAATTATGTTGTAAAGCTTACGCAGGCAATCAACGAGGAACTCCGTGTTCAGGGCAGTGATGTATATGTGGGAGCATTTTGCCCCGGCCCTGTAAAGACACCATTCAATGATGTTGCGGGAGTTGATTTCGGACTGCGGGGAATTACCGCAAAATATGCTGCTGAATGTGCTGTAAAGGGAATGTTTGAACGCAGGACGCTTATCATTCCTACTCTCAAAATGAAAATCTGCGTTTACGGTTCACGGCTTATTCCCGACAACGCTCTTGCCGCAGTAACATATAATATCCAGACTAAAAAAGGCGAACACTAAAAAGAAAGCAGCCTGAGATTTGTTTCTCAGACTGCTTTTTCATTTGCTTTTATCCTCTCGGGAAGATGTTGAAATATTTGATTCCGCCGGTAAGATACTTAAGAAGTTCAAAACGGACGAGGTCCTTATACTCAGGCTTTACAAGATAGTATACGTACATTTCAAGCATATCCATATCGCCCATGGTTCTTCCTTCAAGCTTGAACTGATTGAAGCCCATAGGGATATAATCCTTTTCAATTGACTCAGGAGAAATATGTGTGGAAAACTTATTGCTCATGTAAATATGATAATTCATGAATTCACATTCAAACGGGTCTCTCACAATATCTCCGACAGCGAGATTGCTCTTTGCAACATTACATACATTAATCTGGAATTTACCGATTTCGGTGTAATGCTTGCCTCGTCTCGGGCAATTCGGCTGACAGCAGGCATTTACAAGGATTTCACAGCGTGCCTTGTCTTTAATCTGTTCAAGCTGGTCGAACTTGTTGTTCCAGTTATAGTCGATAACAACAAGGCTGTATGGCTTATCAAGCTCTGCATTGAGGTCGTCCATGTCACGAATCTGCTTGCATGTAGATGAAGTAATCTTATAATTCGGATAATTTTCACGGATATACTGTTCAAGTATCGGTGACATAACAATTACTTCGTTAAGACCGTTATCAGCCATCTTCAGGATTTCGTTGCACGGTCCATCTGAAAGGTGCTTTTCTTCAAGCACAGGATTTGTAAAAGTAAAACGGAGAGGAATACCTCTTTTGTTGTATTCCTTCAGAATAAGCTCTGTCATCTTTGGCTCGTATTTTCCAGCAACGCTTCGTCCGCCGTTCCACATTGAACCTGCAAACGCACCGAAAACAGAAGCGATTCTTACTCCGTCACGGAAACGGTCAGGGTTATCCTTCATATAATCGATAAGCAGAAGATTAAGACTATAATGGTCGGTAAAGCTGGGGATATGATAATTTACATCCATTTTCATTCTCCTTAATTTACGTAATATTTTATTTGCAGAGGGAATAAATTGCCGCCGCAAAGATTTTTGCATTCTTCACAAAGCTTTCAAGTGTAATAAACTCGTCAGCACCGTGCATATGGTTGTCCTCGCCCGGGAATTCAGCACCGAAAGCAACGCCGCCCTCAGTTTCGTGGACGTAGGTGCCGCCGCCGATTGCAACGCAGTATCCCTTTTCGCCCGTAACAGTTTCGTACACCGAAAGAAGCTTCTGAATGAACTCGCTTCCCTCAGAAACATAGTGCGGCTCGATTGCCATATCAATCTTGTGGGAAAGTTTCTTTTCCTTTGCCTTAGTTTCAATCATGGCAATAATTTCGGCACACTTTCTGTCGATAGGGAAGCGGATATCCTGCTTTGCAGTAAGTGTACCGTTTCCGCCGTCGATAACGCTGAGAACAGTTGTGAGGTCACCTGAAATCTTGTCGGAGCACTTTATTCCTGCACAAGCACCGTCGGTTTCACCGTATGGGAACATCTCCACAAGAGACTTTATCATCTCGTCGCCTGTCACGTCTGCAACAACTGTGAGAAGTGCAGTAACAGCGTTCTTTCCGCCCTCAGGAAGAGAAGCATGAGCACTCTTGCCCTTTGCGATAAGCTTCACGTTTTCACCACAGGCTTCGGTTTCAAGAGTAACACCATCAAAGCTGTATTTTGCAGTATCAACAGTTACTCCTGCAAGAATTGCCTCAGCATATTCGGGAACAGCGTTTACAACCGTGCCGCCCTTTATGCTTACGATTTTTTCGGAGATTGCACCTGTATAAGAAGCCCTCATCAGACCCTTTTCAGCATTGATAACAGGGTAGCTTCCGTCAGGAGTAAACAGCATTTCGGGAAGCTTTTCCTTTTTCAGATAATACTCAAGGTCACCCGAGCCGCATTCCTCGTCCGTGCCGAAAACAAGGCGTACGTTTTTAGAAAGCTTGATGCCGCTGTCCTTGATTGCCTTTACAGCGTAAAGTGCCGCAATTGCAGGGCCCTTATCATCAATTGTGCCGCGTCCGAGAAGCTTGCCGTCCTTTTGTGTAAGTTCAAACGGAGGAACACTCCAGCCGCCGCCAACGGGAACAACGTCCATATGGCTTAAAATTCCCAGTTCGGGAAGTGTATCAGTTTCGTAAAAATCAGCCGTGCCAACATAGTTATCAATGTTGCGTACTGAAAGTCCTGCTTCGCCGCAGATTTTCAGCACCTCGTCAAGTGCCGCAGCAGGTTCTTTTCCGAAAGGTGCATTTTCCTCAGCCTCGCCCTTAACGGACGGGATACGGATTAAACGTGCCAGGTCGGAAATCATATCTTCGGTGTGGCTGTCGATATAAGCAAAAAGCTGTTCAAAAATTTTATCCATAGTAAATTAGTAACTTCCTTTAATTCTTATTCAAGGCTTGCAATGCCAACCGCAGTGTCGGTTTCAGCCTCGTAGTCAACACCGTCAGCTTCAAAGCCGAACAGCTTGATGAAATCCTTGTTGTAGCCGTCAATGTCAGCAAGCTCGTTAAGATTTTCAGCGTTAATCTTATCCCACGCCTCAGCAACCTTAGCCTGCACGTCCTCACGCATTTCCCAGTCATCAAGACGGATAAGATTTTCAGCGTCAACCTTTACCTCGCCGCCGTAAATTTTCTCAGCAAACATTCTCTGCATCTGTTCAATACAGCCTTCGTGAATGTTCATTTCCTTCATAACCTTGTAGAGGATTGAAATGTAAAGCGGAACAATCGGAATTGCAGAGCTTGATTGTGTAACAAGAGCCTTGTTTACAGAAACGTAAGCGGAAACGCCGTCGATTGACTTTGTGATTTCCTTTGCAGTTTCAGCAAGGTGAGCCTTTGCACGTCCGATAGAGCCGTCCTTGTAGATAGGGTGAGTAACCTCAGGGCCGATGTAGGAGTATGCAACCGTAATCGCACCGTCCTCGATAGCGTCAGCGGCTTTGAGTGCACCAATCCATTCCTTCCAGTCCTCGCCGCCCATAACCTTTACGGTAGCGTGGATTTCCTGCTCAGTAGCAGGTGTTATAGTAACGTTGGAAACTGCACCTGTCTTGACGTCGATAGACTTGTTTGTGAAGTCGCCGCCTACAGTTTTAAGTACGGAGCTGTAAACTGTACCATCGGAAGTTGTTCTTCTCGGAGTAGCAAGGCTGTAAACAACCATGTCAACTTTACCGAAATCCTTCTTGATAAGAGCGATTGTCTCGTCCTTGATTGCGGAGGAGAAAGCGTCGCCGTTGATTGTCTTTGCGTAAAGACCGTCAGCCTTTGCGTACTCCTCAAAAGCGGCTGTGTTGTACCAGCCTGCGGAGCCCGGCTTTGTGTCGGTACCCTGCTTGTCGAAAATAACACCGATTGTTGAAGCACCGCTGCCGAAAGCCGCAGAAATTCTTGAAGCAAGGCCGTAACCCATAGAAGCACCGATTACAAGCACTTTCTTAGGACCGTCAATCCTACCGCATTTTTTTACATAGTCAATCTGCTCCTTGACAATGGCCTTACAGCCGTCAGGGTGAGCGGTTGTGCAGATGAAACCGCGGATTTTTGGTTTAACTATCATAATAAAATTCCTTTCAAATCAAAATTCAAATATACATTATTATTTTACCACTTTTGAACAAAAAAATCAAGGGCATTTCGCAAAGAAAAGTCCTTTTGCACAAACGAGCCGAAAAAAGCGTGCTCAGGTGTTTTTGCCGCAAATCAGGCGTTTGTGTAAATTAAATAAATAAATTTGCCGAAAACGTTTGAAATTGTGAATTTTTTTATTACCCCCTTGCAATAATTATATATTAATGATAGAATAAATGTATGAATGTATAGCCGTAAGTGACAACTGAAAAAACGGTCTGAATCGGCTTTAATTGAGAAGGAGTGTGTTCATAATGAATTACGGACATTTTGATCTTGAAAAGAAAGAATACGTTATTACCAAGCCTAATACACCTGCACCTTGGGCTAACTATCTTGGTGACCCTGAATACGGCGCAATGATTTCCAACAACGCTGAAGGCTACAGCTTTGTTAAGTCAGGTGCAAACGGACGTCTCCTCCGTTACCGTTTCAACACCAATGTTGCTCTCCCGGGCAGATTTATCTATATCCGCGACAACGATACAGCTGACTACTGGTCTGCTTCCTGGCAGCCTGTCGGCAAGCCTCTTGACCAGTACAAGAGCGAATGCCGTCACGGTACAGCTTACACAGTAATTTCCGCTGAATATGCTGAAGTAAAGTCTGAAGTTACATACTATGTTCCACAGGGCAAGACTTACGAAGTATGGAGAGCTGTTATCACTAACCTTTCCAGCAAGGAAAGAAAGCTTTCCGTTTACGGCTTCTGTGAATTCACAAACGAAAACAACTACGAACAGGATCAGGTTAACCTCCAGTACACACAGTTCATCACAAGAACTACTTTTGAAGAAAATAAGATTCTTCAGCACATCAACGAAAACAGCGGCAAGGACGAAACAGGCTCCAACCACAGAGAGCGTTTCTTCGGTATGGTTGGTGCTGAGGTTTGCGGCTACAATGGTGACCTGAACCACTTCATCGGCGCTTACAGAACACTTGCTAACCCTATCGCTGTTGAAAGCGGCAGATGTGACAATGTTCTCAACTATAACGCTAACGCTTGTGGTGCACTCCAGAGCGCAATCACTCTCGGTGCAGGCGGAACAATCGAGCTCATCTACATCGTTGGTCAGCGTGACAACGCTCAGGCTACTGCTATCCTCAACGAATACAAGGAACCAGGTAAGGTTGATGCTGAAATCAAGGCTCTCAAGAACTACTGGCACGGCAAGCTGGGTAACTTCCAGATCAAGACTCCAAGCAACGAGTTCAACAATATGATCAACGTTTGGAACGCTTACCAGTGCTTCATCACATTCATCTGGTCCAGAGCTGCTTCCTTTATCTACTGCGGTCTCCGTAACGGTTATGGCTACCGTGATACAGTTCAGGATATCCAGGGTATCATCCACCTTGACCCTGAAATGGCTGCTGAAAAGATTCGTTTCATGATTTCTGCTCAGGTTGACAACGGCGCAGGTCTCCCACTTGTTAAGTTCAACCACAACGCAGGCCACGAAACATTCCCTGACGAGAACGACGAGAACTCCGTTTACGCTAAGGAAACAGGCCACCCATCCTACCGTGCAGACGACGCTCTCTGGCTGTTCCCAACTATCGCTAAGTACATCGGTGAAAGCGGTAACAAGGCATTCCTCGACGAAGTTATTGTTTACGCTAACGGCGGTGAAGATACAGTTTACGAACACCTCAAGAAGGCTATTGACTTCTCTATGAACCACCTGGGCGACCACGCTATGCCTGCAGGTCTCCACGCTGACTGGAACGACTGCCTCCGTATGGGTAAGAAGGGTGAGTCTACATTCGTTGCATTCCAGCTTTACTACGCTATGTCCGTTATCAAGGGCTATGCTGAAGAAAAGGGCGACGCTGACTACGTTAAGTACATCGACGAAGTACAGGGCAAGCTTGGTGCTTCCCTCGCTGAATGCTGGGACGAAGACAGATGGATTCGTGGTATCCGTGAAGACGGCGTAGTTGTTGGTGCTAAGAAGGACCCTGAAGCTAATATGTGGCTCAACCCACAGAGCTGGGGCGTAATTTCCGGCTTTGCTTCCAAGGAACAGGCTGAAAAGTCCATGAACTCCGTTCACGAAATTCTCAACACACCTTACGGTGTAAAGCTTCTCGAACCACCATATGTTAAGCACTACTTCGACGGTGCTCTCATGCACATCTTCAACCCTGATACAAAGGAAAACGGCGGTATCTTCTCCCAGTCACAGGGTTGGGCAATCCTCGCTGAATCCCTCCTCGGTCACGGTAACAGAGCATTCGAATACTTCATGGAATCCTCTCCTGCTGCTATGAACGACAAGGCTGAAACACGTGTTATCGAGCCTTACGCTCACGGTCAGTTCACAGAGTCCACACGTTCTCCATTCGAGGGACGTTCCCACGTTCACTGGCTCACAGGTACAGCTTCTACAGTTATGGTTGGCTGCGTAGAGGGTATCCTCGGTATGCGTCCTAACGCTGACGGTCTTGTAGTTGACCCTGCAATTCCTTCCGATTGGGAAAGCTACACAGTTGACAAGATGTTCAGAGGCAAGAAGCTCAATATGACTTTCAACAACCCTAACAAGGTTGAAAGCGGCGTTTCCTCTATCGTTCTCAACGGTGAAAAGCTCGACGGCAACTTCATTCCTGCTGCTATGCTCAAGGATGAAAACGAAGTTGTTGTAACACTTGGATAATTAAACTAAATTTTTAACACGGCATTGCTTCGGCGGTGCCGTGTTTTGATTATTGATTTTTGGGGCAACGTGTGGTATACTTTAATAAATGTGGAATTAGGAAAGTGAAATTAGAAATTTCAGATAGTATATAAATTCCACTTTCCTAATTTCAAATTTCACATTTACAAGAAACGGAGGCACAAAATGAATATAACCTACTACCCCGATGGCGAAACTGTAAAAACCGCTATGGAGCAGGACGAACCGCTGTTAGTGCTGATTTCCTTTGACGGTGAACAGATAATCGCAAGTCAGATTGATGACGCTGTTGAACATCACATTCTGCTCCGCAAGGTTGATTTGCCTGATACGGATATTGATAAATACTTCCGAATTGTTCTCGACCGTTCGGGTGCGGACTGGACTTTTGTGTGTCCGCCTGATTACAGCGGAATTACACGCAAGGACAAACGCATTGAACGCTTCTTCAAGGACGGGATGACGGTTATTCCAAAGGCACTGAATGAAATTGGATATGATGTTGAAGTTGAAATTCCCAAAAGGTATCGCAGACACTTTGATATGATGGGAGATTAAAACAAAATCAAAGATTTTGTCTCCGAGCTTTTCTGCGTTGCAGAAAAACGTCGGGGTTTGCTTGTATTTTATATTCTATCAGGAGGAACAAAATGAAAGCCGACATAGTTGTAAAAAGCATTATCTACAACAGAAAGCTTGGTAAAATTCTTCTTGTTCAGCGCTGCAATTCTGACGATATCGGTGCTGGAACGTGGGAAAACGCAGGTGGAAACGTTGAGCAGGGTGAAACTCCCGAGTTTGCTATGGCAAGGGAAATATATGAGGAAACAGGTCTGACGGAGGTGCGTATCAGGCACGTTGCGTACGTGACCCTTGTTAATACGAATGAGCCGTATCTGATTATTGCGTATCTTTGCGAGGCACTGACGGAAAACGTGACACTCAGCGAAGAACATCAGGCTTTTGTGTGGGCAGATGAAGCTGAATGCAGGCGGTTACTGCCCCAGGAAATAATTGACGATTTTGATAATAACGGGGTTTTTGAGTATATACGTTGATTTGTAAAAGCAACATTAATTGAAATGGGGTGCGGAAAATGCATTTTTCTGAAAAAATAATAAGTGAATACAGCAAGGACGCCGACAAGCGTCTTGCATTTATATGCAGGCTTATGATTGTGTTTATGCTGCTTGTGGCACTGCTGAATTTTATCGGTGTTTTTATAATTGACGCAGTACCGCTTTATCTGACAGTCGGCGTGTCAATCTTTATCTTTTTTCTTCCGACGCTGTTCGGCGACATCCTGAAAATGCGTTCTAAGGAAATGAGGTATTTTTTTCTTGCGCTTATGGTTTTCCAGTCAGGTCTGCAATATGCTTCGTTGTCTTATCACACAATAATAATGCTTGTTTTTCCGTTGGTAATGTCCTGTCTGTACAACGAAAAGAAGTATGTAAAGTTCACGGCGATACTGAGCGTACCTATGATTATTATTTCACACCTTGCGGCGTATGCGCTTAAGGTTGTTCCCGATGAGCCGCTTGTAACGCTGAAAGGAACTGTTCTCTACGGCATTCTTCCGAGAGGTATTGAGTTTGCAGGCGTTGTAATAATGTGCTACTTTATTTCGGACAGAATGGAACGTCTTGTTGATACACTTGCAAAGAAAAATGCCGAACTTTATGACGACCAGGAAAACCTTATCCTTGCGTTGTCGCAGATTATCGAAAATAAGTCTGAACATACAGGTCAGCACGTCCGCCGTGTTGCTGAATATACGGAAGTGCTTTGCAGAAGCCTTGGCTATGACGAGGAGGAAAGCTGGAAAATCAGTCTTGCAGCTATGATGCACGACGTGGGCAAGATTATGCTTCCCGAAACAATTCTCGAAAAGCCGGGCAAGCTTACTGCGGAAGAATATGAGGTTGTGAAGAAGCATATCGAGTACGGCAAGCAGATGCTTGAAACCTCTCCGGGTGAATTGTTTAAGATATCCACAGATATCGCCTACCAGCACCACGAAAGATGGGACGGCAATGGTTACAAGGGTGTAAAGGGCGACGATATCACGCCTTATGCAAGATGTGCCGCACTTGCTGACGTTTTTGATGCACTTGTCAGCAGCAGGCCATACAAGGCGGCGTGGACTCCCGAAAAGGCTTACGAGGAAATTGTGTCCCAGAGCGGAAAGCAGTTTGACCCGAAGGTTGTTGACGCGTTCAAGGAAAACTTTGATGCGTTTCTGGAGATAATGAAGAATTATCCTGATGAATGAGGTGCCTTATGAGCATAACAGTAAATATCTACTACAAAGGTGAAAACGGCAATGCGAGAAAATTTGCCGAGGAAATGGAAAGCAGCGGTACGGCGGATTTGATTCGTGCCGAAGACGGGAACGAAAAATACGAATATTTCTTCCCAATGAATGACAGCGAAACGGTGCTGCTTATCGACAGCTGGAAAGACCAGTCCGCAATCGACAAGCACCACGCTACTCCGATGATGGATACAATTATCGGACTCCGTGAAAAGTATAATCTTACAATGCGTGTGGAACGCTATGTTTCCGATGAGAACGGCGTTCCCGAAAGTGACAGGAAATTCATAAGAGAGCAGGAAGATTGAAATGCCCGAAAACAAGCAGAACAAACCTAAGATAGATTATTCCCGCAAGGCCCTCAACCCAGGCACGCTTCTTGCACCGCTGCCTGCGGTAATGGTTTCCTGCGGCACGATGCAAAAAGCAAACGTGCTGACGGTTGCCTGGACGGGAATTGTCTGCACGCACCCTGCTATGACATATATTTCTGTGCGTCCGTCACGTCATTCCTACAACATCATCAAGGAAAGCGGCGAGTTTGTAATTAATCTTACCACGTCGAAAATGGTACGGGAAACCGACTTCTGCGGTGTGCGAAGCGGCAAGGATATAGACAAGATAAAGAAGTGCAACCTGCACCTTGAGCCTGCCTCAAAGGTCAGCGCACCCATAATTTCTGAAAGTCCGCTGTCGCTGGAGTGCAAGGTTGTTGAGGTGAAGCAGCTGGGTACACACGATATGTTCCTTGCGGAAATTGTTGCGGTAAGCGTGGACGGTCACTATCTCGACAGCAAGGGCAAAATCAACCTTCAGCAGTCGGGGCTTATGGCATACTCCCACGGTGAATATTTTTCGTTGGGAAGAAAGCTTGGGTCGTTCGGGTACTCGGTTGCGAAAAAGAAGAAAAAATAGTTGTAGTGAAATAACTTCGAAAAGCGTTTTATTATATAGGAGGGATTTATATGATAAAATTCAAACGGATAACAGCAATTGTTTTTTCAGCAATAATTATGCTCACAGGGTGCAGCTCGGCAGACGACAAACAGCCTGCAAAGGAAGAAATTACAGTAACGCTCCCTACAGACTTAACCGAGGAAGAAATGGCAATCTGGGAAACTATGCCGCAGGTTGTTACTATGAGGATTAATTCAGAGAGGTTTTATTCAGAAGAATTTGATGACAAGAAAGAGACACTAGAAATATTATTTATAGAAAAGAATGGTGCTGTTCGATGTTTCAAATGGGCTGGTCACGAAAAATTCTACAAGGATTATACTGTTGAAACTGAATTTGAATGGGCGGCACAGAAATTTACGGAAGCTGACAAGTATGAAATAACGGGTACTGTTGATGTTCATAAGCTTATTGAATTTTATGATACAATATCGAAGATTGATACAAGTAGCAAAATGGATAAAGTACAACATCCAGCACGCTTCTTATGTATGGAGCCAAAGTATGAATATTATTACAGTATATATGGTGCTTTGGAAAATGGGAAAATCATAGAATTCTCTGAAGGATATCATTATGGAGAGGACTTTTATGATGACCCATATGGATATGAAGCATTACGATTGTATTTAGAAGTAGATCCTTTTAAAAAGTCTATCAGAGAGTCACTTGAAGAACTTGATTAAAAAATTTCAAAAACCCCTTGCAAAATAAAAAGAAATGTGTTATAATTCAAAAGATAACGTATATTATTATGGAGGTACAGACCAATGGAATTCGGCGCAATTCAGATTATCGGTGGTATTTTAATGCTCGTTTGCAGCGTTTTGATTATTGCAGTTACAATGATGCAGGATCACAAGCAGCAGGATATGGGCTCTGCTCTTTCAGGTCAGAGCGATAACTTCTTCGGCAAGGGCAACGTTTCCAGCTCCAAGGAACAGATTCTTGCAAGAACTACAAAAATCCTTGCTATTGCATTCTTCATTGTAACTCTTGCAGTTAATATTATCCCTGCAATCATTAACAAAACCAGTCAGGGTTAAAATATTACCGATAAGTCCTGTGTTTTCTGCACGGGACTTTTTTCATACAGAAAAGGAGGGTGAATATGGCGGAAATTAAAGAGATTTACAAGAAAAGAATCAAGGAACAGCTTTCCCATGCAGGCAGAAAAGGTACAACCTACAATCAGCTTTTCAATAAGTGCAAGGGCAGAAAGCCTGACAATACGGCATTTGCGAGAGCTGTTGCTGAAATGAAAAAGGACGGCATTATCTTTGAGGACAAGCACGGTATCAAGCTTGCGACGGCGTCGGGACTTTTCCGTGCAAAGGTTTCAAGGCTGAACAAGACTTTCGGTTTCCTCGAATGTGAGGACGGTTCAGAGGTTTTCGTGCCGGGCAAGTTCCTTATGGGTACGCTTCCGGGGGATATCGTTATGGCAAGATTTCTTCCGCAAAGGGGCGAAAGTCCCGAGGGCGAGGTCGTTTCGGTAATCGAAGAGGGCTTCTCGGAATTTACAGGCATAATCGAAAAGGAAGGCAAAACTATCCTTATCCGTCCCGATACCCTTGCGAAAGAACCTATGATTGTTTCGGTGCTTGATGTTCCCGTAAGAGTCGGCGACAAGGTTCTTGCGGAAATTGACCGCCGTGGTACACGTCATGCTGACCATCGTGCACGTGTTACGGCAATTTTCGGCGACAGCAAAAAGGCAACAAGCAGTGCCGATGCCGTTCTTTACAGTAACGGAATTGAGGTTGAGTTCCCCGCCTGTGTAATTGATGAGGCTAAAACTGCTGAGCACAAGGGAATTCCTGCCGCTGAAACAGAACGCAGACTTGACCTGCGTGATGAGATAATTTTCACAATTGACGGTGCTGACACAAAGGATATCGACGATGCGATTTCCGTTGCAAAGACCGAAACAGGCTGGGATTTAGGCGTACACATCGCAGACGTTTCATTCTATGTAAAGTCGGGTTCTGAGCTTGACAAGAACGCTATGCAGAGGGGCACTTCCGTTTATTTCGCAAACCGAGTTGTACCAATGCTTCCAAAGGAACTTTCCAACGGTATCTGCTCTCTTAACCCAAATGAGGACAGACTTGCTTTTTCCTGCCTTATGAAGCTTGACAGCGACGGCAAGCTTGTTTCATACAAATTCAGCAAGTCCGTTATCTGCTCCCGTGTAAAGGGTGTATACAGCGAGGTAAATGTTATCCTCGATTGCTTTAAGACAGGTGCGGCTATCCCTGCGGAGCTTTCAGAAAAATACAACGGCCTGACCGATACAATCCGACTTATGGACGAACTTGCATCAATTCTTACTGCAAACAAGCTGAATCGCGGTGCACCGCAGATTGAAACTTCCGAGTGCAAGATTATCGTTGACGAGAATGACGTGTGCATTGATGTAAAGAAGCGTGAACGCGGCAGAAGTGAAATGATTATTGAGGAATTTATGCTCATGGCAAACACCTCGGCGGCAAGACTTGCAAAGGAAAGCGGCGTGCCGTTTGTATACCGTGTCCACGAGGACCCTGCACCCGAAAAGGTAAACGAGCTTGTGGACGTACTTTCACGTTTTGGTGTGCCTGTGCCGAAATTCACAAGTGCAAAACCTAAGCACCTTGCTGAAATCCTTGAAAAAACAAAGGATATGCCTATTGCAACAGCCATAAACAATATGGTGCTCCGCTCAATGGCAAAGGCAAAATACGCTGACGAGCCTCTCGGACACTTCGGCCTTGTGCTGGAGGATTACGCACACTTCACTTCACCTATCAGACGTTACCCCGACCTTGCAATTCACCGTATTCTCACCGACCTTTGCTACAACAAGCAGAATATCAAATATATGCAGAAGCGTTATGCAGGCTTTGCAAAGGAAGCCGCACAGCAATCTTCTGAGGCTGAGCTTGTTGCAATGCGTGTTGAGCGTGAGTGTGACGATTGTTACCTTGCGGAATATATGACAAAGCACATCGGTGAAACCTTTGAGGGTACGGTTTCTTCCGTTCAGGAATTCGGCTTTTTTGTTGAGCTTGACAATACTGTTGAGGGGCTTGTCCGTGTTGACAGTCTTGCTAAAGGACCTTATGACTATGACGGACATTTCACCCTTACCAAGGAGGGCAAGCCTGCTTACCGTGTAGGCGACCGTGTAAAAGTAATCTGTGCTTCGGCAAACGTTGCGGCAGGTCAGGTTGATTTTGTTGTTGACGGAGATAACAAGGACGACCTTATATAAGCGAAAACGGCTTCTGACTATACGTCGGAAGCCGTTTGTGTTATTTCATTCTGCAGAACAAATTCATAGTGTTCGCCATTGTCTGCTTTGCAACCTCTTCGGGTGCAATTCCCTTTTCAGCGGCAATTTTGTCAATGACGTGGACAATCATACTGCTGTCGCAGCGTTTGCCACGGTTTGGCTCAGGTGCCATATATGGACAGTCCGTTTCAAGGAGAAGCTTGTCCACAGGCACAACTCCCAGCGCACCGATTGCCTTTTTCGCATTCTTGAAGGTCAGCACGCCCGTAAAGCTGATATGCAGACCGAGGTCAAGCATCTGCTTTGCGGTTTCCGCCGAGCCTGAGAAACAGTGCATTACACCGTTTACCTTTCCCCTCTTGCGGAGAATGTTCAGCGTGTCCTCCGTTGCGTCACGGGAGTGAATTACAACGGGCAGGTCAAGTTCAGCCGCAAGGTCAAGCTGTTCCTCAAAAATTTTCTTCTGCAATTCAGCATCGTAGCCGTCATAATGATAATCAAGTCCGATTTCGCCGATTGCAACAACCTTAGGGTCAGCCGCCCACTTGCGGAGCTGTTCAAGATAGTCGGCAGGAGCCTTGTCTACGTCCTCAGGGTGAATTCCCACCGCCGCATAGATGAAAGGAAACTTGTTTGCGTACTCCACTGAAAAGCGTGAGCGCTCCATATTACAGCCCATATTTATAATGTATTTCACGCCGCCCTCGTGTACACGGACAAGCAGCTCGTCACGGTCGCTGTCGAAGGCTTCGTCGTCGTAATGTGCGTGTGAGTCGATATATTCAAGCATAGTTATTCTCCTTTGTTTCTTAATCATATGCAAGGTGCTCTATATAATTCTGATTACTAATTCTTCATCATTTCAAGTCCCTGCTTGCCCGTCATATACTCAACCGTAAGCTCCAGCATACAAAGACGGCTGAAAAACTCGTCGATTTCCTTGTCACGCTCGCTGTCCATATTGGGTGAATACTTGTCCGACAGCATTGTAATCGCCCTGCGTATTTCCTCATGGTTGTCAATAATACGCACCTGCCCGAAAGCAATCACACTTCTGTAGGCGGTAGTAAACTTTTCGGGAATTACCCCGTCGCTTTCGATTACGCAAAAAGAAGCCTTGGGACAATTCTTCACAGCGTCAATCTTGTGTCCCTCTTTTGCACAGTGGAAGTAAATCTTTCCGTCACCGTAGAAATAACTCAGCGGCACAGCATAGGGGTAACCGTTATCGCCCAAAAGAGCAAGCGTGCCCGAAGTGCACTTGCGGAGAATTTCCTCGCATTGTTCCTTTGGGAGAGCCTGTCTGAAACGTCGCATATCTCTGAACATAGTATCACTCCTTGTTGATTAGATAAATTATAATTTATCTTAGCAAATGTGGAATTAGGAATGAGGAAAGTGAAATTATTGTGCCCGCCTTTGGCGGACAATTTTTAAATTGTCGGCAAAGCCGACAACATTAATTCCTCATTTCACATTCCACTTTTCACATTCAGACAAATTATAATTTACCACATACACCAAAATCACCCTTGACGATGTCAAAGGTGATTTCTTTTTCTTAGCTTAATTTTGAACCGTTAGGGATATCCTTGTCAACAAAGAGCACCTTTGCGTCCTCGCCCACGGAAGCGGCAACAATCATACCGTTGGACTCAACACCGCAAAGCTTTGCAGGAGAGAGGTTTGCAACAACAATAACCTTCTTGCCGATAAGGTCAGCAGGCTCGTACCATTTTGCGATACCCGAAACAACCTGACGTGTACCGAAGCCATCGTCAAGCTGAAGCTTCAGAAGCTTCTTTGCCTTAGGAATTTTCTCACATTCCTTAATTTCTGCAACTCTCATATCGACCTTGCAGAAATCGTCGATACCGATAGTTTCGGAAATAGGAACAAGGTTTGCCTTGTCAGCGTCATCAGCAGGAGCGTCAGCCGCAAGCAGAGCATTGAGTGCTTCAATTTCCTTTTCAACATCAATACGTGGGAAGATAACGTCGCCCTTCTTTACAGTTACATCAGCAGGAAGCACGCCGAATTCAGCCGCCTTTTCGTAAGTAACGTGTTCAGCTGCTGCATCAATCTGCTCCCATACCTTAGGCATATCTGTAGGCATGAATGCGGAGAGGAGTGTTGTTGTAATACGGATTGTTTCGAGCAGATTATAAAGAACAGCACGAAGTCTTGGCTTGCTGCTTTCTTCCTTGGCAAGCACCCATGGAGCAGTTTCGTCGATATATTTGTTTGCAGAAGAGATTACCTTAAAAATTTCATCGAGAGCATTGCTGAGCTGTGCATTTTCCACAGTTTCGTCAACCTTGCTTCTGAGAGCCTTTGCCGACTCGATAAGAGCACTGTCCTCAGGACCTTCCTGTTTCTCACCGCCGAGTGTTCCGTCAAAGTATTTCACAACCATTGCAACAGTTCTGGAAACGAGGTTACCCAGAGCATTTGCAAGGTCGGTATTGATACGTCCAATCATAATCTCGTTGGAAAAGTTGCAGTCTGAGCCATAAGGCATATCGCGGAGAATCTGATAACGTACCGAGTCAACGCCGTAACGTTCCGCAAGAACGAACGGGTCGATAACATTACCGATAGACTTACTCATCTTCTGACCGTTGAAGTTAATCCAGCCATGACCGTAAAGACGCTTCGGAAGCGGCAGGTCAAGCATCATAAGGATTGCAGGCCATACAATAGAATGGAAACGAACGATTTCCTTTGCTGTCATATGCATATCAGCAGGCCAGTATTTGTCATAATCATTGTATTCGCTGTTTTCGTAACCGAGAGCACTGATATAGTTGGAAAGTGCGTCAACCCATACATATACAACATGTCCCTTATCGAAATCAACAGGTACACCCCATGTAAAGCTGGTACGAGAAACGCAGAGGTCTTCAAGACCCGGCTTGATGAAGTTATTTACCATTTCGTTTACACGGCTCTTTGGCTGGAGGTAATCCGTTTCAGTAAGGAACTTCTCAATTTTGTCTGCAAAATCGGAAAGACGGAGGAAGTAAGCTTCCTCGTCAGCCTCAATTACTTCACGTCCACAGTCGGGGCACTTGCCGTCAACTAGCTGAGACTCAGTCCAGAAGCTTTCACAAGGAGTACAGTATTTGCCTGTGTACTTGCCCTTGTAGATATAACCCTTGTCGTAAAGAGCCTTGAAGATTTTCTGTACGGTTTCAATATGGTAAGGGTCGGTTGTACGGATATATCTGTCATAGCTGATGTTCATAGTTGCCCATAATCTCTTGAAATTATCAACGATAGGGTCAACGTACTGCTTTGGTGTAACACCCTGTTCCTTTGCCTTGTTTTCGATTTTCTGACCGTGTTCGTCAGTACCTGTGAGGAACATTACATCATAGCCCTGCATTCGCTTGTAGCGAGCGATGGAGTCACATGCAACGGTTGTGTAGCAGTGACCGATGTGCGGATTGCCCGATGGATAATAAATCGGGGTCGTGATGTAGAATTTCTTTGACATAATAATAGTCATATTCCCATTGGGAATATGTCCTCCTTTCAAAGTTTTATGGTTTTCGTCAGAAAATTCTGAGCGTCAGCGAAGAAAATAAAACTTACAGCTTGAAAATTTATTTTCAAGCTTTTCCTCCTAAACCCAAAAGGGTAATTTTCGTATATACTTTATTATTATACCCCAACAATTGACGTTTGTCAATTTACGGAGTAAAAAAGGGCAAAAAAATAGCAGGACAAACGGTGCCCTGCAAAGATAAGATTAAATGAGATAAGTAAAATATGTGTAGAACAAAAGAAAGGAGACAACAAAACGGATGTTAAACTAAATTAAAGTAAATTAGATGATTTCTAACATCGATATTATTATAACCTATTTTACCAGTTACGTCAACTGGTTTTGGTAACATTTTTGGATTTTGTATACTTGCACAAAAACGCTGAACCTAAATTGTGCTTATTGTAATCCTGCGGAAGAAACTCCGTAAAAAAAATAGAATTTACAACGAAATTATACTGAACAAACTGCAGTAATTCTAAATTAAATGCAGTTAATAAATTTTGGATTAACTTATATTATATCACATTATTTTTTATTTGTCAAGGTCTTTTTGTTGAATACAAAAAATAATTTTTTGTATTAATTTTACAGATTGTATTTTTTACCGTCCATAAAATAAAAGCACCACACTTCCGTATGGTGCTACATAATTTTATGCAGTCATATCAAGCATTCCGCCCCTGCCTTGTGACGGGTCGTTCATTCCCACGTTGAAGCGGTTGTCGCCTGCTCCTCTTGTAACTGTACGGGTAAGACCGCCTGAAACGTAGACTCTGCCGCATTCGGGACAAATACCCGTACTGAGAGTTACGCTCTGGGAAACAATTTCCTTGCCCTCACGTTCAGCCTTTGCCTGATTTCTGCCGACGTGCTCCATCTCGTGGCTCTTCACTTTAGCGGCAGCGGCTTTCGGGTCAACCTTTGTAGGTGTCTGGAAGGAAACACCCATATCTGTTGAACCGTCCTGATAGCGTCTGTTTTCGCAAGTCTGGCACTCAAAGGAATCGAAACGGCGCTTCCTGTCATTTTCCTCGGAAATCTTATCATGAGCATGTTCGGGACTTCCGCTGTATTTTCCGTATTTTTCATCAGCCTTTTCGGTTTTGTTCTTTCCGTAAGCGGACATAGCGTAGTTGAAAGATTTACCTGCAAAGCCAGTATTTGCACCTGAAATGCCAACGCCGATTGAACCGATTGTCATAATAAAACCTCCCTCCGAAAACACTTCTTTACTATATTATAAAACAAACAACCGCTGTATGTCAATGTGCTAATTGCAACAAATACAGCGGTCAATTTGAACATTTTTACTTTATTTCGCCCTGATAAGTCTGTGTACGCTTTATTTTCTTGGAAGTTGTCTTGTCAAATTCCTTATCACGGATACGGAGTCTGCGGATTGTCTTTGAGGACGGGAGTGCAGCGTTCACTTCCTTGATGATTTCATTCAGCTTTGCAGCTGCCTCATCAATGTCGGGACACATATCAAGGTTAGGGAAGATTTCAGCTGTGATGTAACCTTCCTCTGCGTAAACAAGAATTTCAGCAGCAAGGTCGATAAGAGCGAACTTGTTTTCAAGCTCCTCAGGGGAAACGTTCTCGCCGTTGCTGAGAATGATAAGATTTTTCTTTCTGCCTGTGATGTAAAGACGTCCGTCCTCAGCGTAACCAAGGTCGCCTGTGTGGAGCCAGCCGTCAGCGTCGAGTGCTTCAGCTGTAGCCTCAGGGAATTTGTAGTAGCCCTGCATTACAGATGGACTCTTTACTACGATTTCACCGTCCACAATCTTGACCTCACAGCCATTTACGATTGTACCAACATCACCCAGCAAGCTCACGTTGTTGAAGTCAGCGGTAGCAATTCGTGGTGAGCACTCGGTCATACCGTAGCCCTGTGCCATAGGAATACCGAACTCGCCGTAAGCCTTGATAATCTCAGGAGCAAGGTACGCACCGCCGCTGTAGATACCCTTTAATCTTCCGCCGAAGAAAGCCTGTGCAACAGCTTTGGCAGGAAGTCCCTTTGCATTTGCGGCAGCGTTGATCTGCTTGAGGATTGTTTCAGCAATCATCGGAACAAGAAGCAGGATCGTCGGCTGGAAAAGCTTGAGATTCTGTGCAATTCTCATCATAGAATCGTTAACGCAGATTGTTGTGCCGTAACGGAGAGAAAGAAGTATATCACAAGCAAAACAGAACACGTGATGGATAGGAAGCACGCTGAGAAGTGAATCTTCAGGTGAAGCCTCGTTATCCTGACA
Source organism: Oscillospiraceae bacterium (assembly GCA_018110825.1). Taxonomy (GTDB): domain Bacteria; phylum Bacillota; class Clostridia; order Oscillospirales; family Ruminococcaceae; genus RGIG8773. The sequence goes on along the minus strand of JAGBCL010000105.1, from coordinate 101,663 downwards.
CATAGCGTTGTCGATAAGGTTGCCGTGGGTAAGCATTACACCCTTTGCCTTGCCTGTTGTACCTGATGTGTACACGATTGATGCAAGGGACTCGGACGGAATATCGTAAATTTTAGCCTCGTCATACTTTTCAAGAATTTCAGCAAGCACGTTTTCAGCGCCCTCGTGTGGCTGAAGTGCAACATAAACCTTGATTTCGGGGCAGTTCATCTTGATTGCGGGAAGCATAGGAGCGTAACGTGCGTCATAGAAGAACACGTTCACGTCAGCACGGTTCATAAGGTCGCAAAGATCCTCACAAGCAAGCTGTGCATCAAGCGGAACAGTAACGTTTCCGCCCATGATTGTTCCGAAGTAGCCAACGAGGTAAGCGTAGCTTGTCAGACCGATTGTTGCAGCGTGGATTTTTTTAGGTTCCATTGCTTCAAGAAGGAATGAAGCAACCTTTCTTGTATCGGAGAAGAACTGCTTGAAGGATTTTTCAACAACTTCCTTGCCAGCCTTTTCCTTTACGAATGCACCGTCGCCGTATTCCTCAGCGGCAAGTCTTACTAAATCCTGTAAGCTTTTTACTTTAGTCTTATCCATAGTTACACCTTACGCTTTCAGTGACTCGATGTATTTAACAGCGTCGCCTACAGTGCTGAGCTTGATAACCTCCTGCTCGTCAACCTGAACGTCGAGAGTTTCCTCGATTTCACCAAGCATGCTCATAAAGTCGTAGGAGTTGAAGCCTAAATCCTCGATAAATCTTGCGTCCTCAGTAATAGCGGACTCGTCAACCTCAACATAGTTGCAGATAAGTTCTTTAAGCTGTTCAAACATAATAATTTCTCCTTTATAAATTATAGTTTAGATTACAAGCAAACCACGGTGTTTTTTCGCAAGGCGAAAAAACCCGTAACCAAATCGGCGTTGCCGATTTGGTTTTAAATCATTTCCAAGATTTCACCAACAGTCCTGTCCTTGTCCTCAATACCTCTGAACAGTACACGGCAAAGATAGTAATAGAGGTATTCCATTTCGTCCTTGGTAACAGCATCCTTTCTGTACTCGAAGCTGAAATTCAGACCGTTATCCTCGGCACGGTGCATAACCGTCAGATAAAGTGGCTGACCTGCAACACCGTTTGTATACCACATTGTCTTGTAGTTGATATCGGGCATATCGTACTTGCCGCGCTGAATTGTCATAGGCTGATATGTAAGACTAAGACTCTCGTAGCTTGAACCCGGAGTAAGTCCCCAGTGCTTGCTTCGACGCATTGTAAGGTCGATAGGGTCGAAGTTTGCGTGGCGGAACAGCTTGTTCTGTTCACCCTGAATAATGTGGAGAGCCTCATAGAATGTTGTTTCAGGCTCAATGATTGTACGAAGCGGGAAGAAGTGAATTCTTGTACCGCCGCTGCGCTTTTCGAGAAGTGTGCCGCGTCGTGCAATACAGCTCTTTACGGAAACGTCCTTTTCGTCGTTGTTGAACTTGGAAAGAACAGTTCTCAGACCCATAAGAAGAAGTGTAGCCATAGGTACCTGATTGTCAAGACAGAACTGCATAAGTCTGTCGGAAGGCTCCTTTTCAAGCTCAAACACGGAAATTGCCGCTTCAGGATTGCGTGAGATAACCATTGCGCTTCGCTGGTCAGGGTTGTTGTTTTCACGGCGTTGGGTAATGAGTCTGCCCATACCGTTGAAGTCGGTGTACATTGGCTCGTCAGCTTCAATCTGACTCATCCAGTATTCCTCGTCACGCTTCTGAGCAGGTGAGCCTGCCTCGTATTCCAAATCCTTTTCAAGAGCCTTGATGTAGGACATCATAGGCTTAGGCATTTCTGTATCGTAGCAAAGATGACAGTAAATTTCAAGGATATCCTTGTCGAAAGCGATAAGGGAACTGGAGTCCATTGTCATGTGGTCAACCTTTAAATATGTACCGTTGTAGCCGTTGGGAAGCTTGACCATTGCGATATAGTTCATCGGTGAGTTGTAACGCTCAAAGGGGACTTTAGTCCAGTTTTCCATTTCCTTGTGAGCGTCCTCCTCCTTCCATTCGGAGAAGTCAAAGAACGGGATTTCTCTGTCGTCCTTAGGAACAAGATACTGATAAACCTTGCCCTCCTCGTCCTCGGCAAAACGCAGACGCATACAGTCGAAGCGCTCGTAAGACATCTTGATAGCCTTGCGGAGAATGTCAAAATTTATGTCAGTCTGAATGTAGAAACCCGTACCGATGTTGATTACCTGATGCGGTGCAAATTTAATAGTATAGTTGTGGATACGTTGTGCAGCGTTGAGTGGGTACCCCTGCACAACCGCACCGTTGATATTGAGTTCTTTCATAAACTGGCTCATAATGTAACCCCTTATTTAAAATATTTATCAAGGAATTCGCTTACCTTGCTTTCGTAAAGCTCCGAATTTTCGTAGTAGCTTGCACCGTGTCCTGCGTTTTCAACGAAAAGTATATCCTTGTCGGAGGTGCACACCTCATAATTCTTTTCACTCATCCATACAGGCACGAAATTATCGTCCTTGCCGTGGATAAAAAGCACGGGGCACTTTGCCTTTTTCAGTGTATCAAGAGTTGAGCAGTCCTTGAAGCCGTAACCTGCTTTTTTGCGGCAGATTACATCATTGATGTTCATAATCGGGAATTCAGACATCTTGTAGTCCTTTTTGAGAACGTGCGCAAACACATCATAAGGGGAAGTGAAGCCGCAGTCCGCAACAACAAGCTCAACGCTGTCGGGACACTCGTCCATACCAATTGTCATAAGAGCAGTTGAAGCACCCATTGAAACACCGTAAAGCATAAATCTTGCATTGCCGCCAAGCTCGCCAGTCATATGCTCAATCCAGCTGAGGCAATCGTATCTGTCAAGAACGCCGAAGCCTATGTACTGTCCTTCGCTGTCACCGTGACTGCGGTTGTCAACAAGCAGACAATTGATGCCCTGCTTGTGCAGGAAGGAAGCGAAGCTTGCATTTGACATTCTGCTGCTTGTGTAGCCGTGGAAACAGATTGCAACTCTGTCAGTCGGTTCATTTGCAGCAAAATAATCACCGTGAAGAGTCAGGCCGTCCTTTGACTTGATGGTTATATGCCTGCAAGTCTGAGCGAGAAGATATTCCTTTTTCGGACCAATGGTTTTCTTGTACTCCTCCCACTTCTGCGCATCAGCCATTTCGTCCATATTGACCTTTACACCATCCTGACGTGGAATAACCTTGTTAAACAGTTTGAAAGCACCTGCTGTAGAGCCTGCCGCAGCAAGAGCCACAACACCTGCGGCAATTCCTGTACCTAAAAGCAATCCGTTCATCACAACGCCTCTTTCTTTACAAAATCCGACGGTTTTCAATAATCGTCGGTTTACTTTATTGAAAGTTTAACATATTTTTCCCCCGCGGTCAAGCAATTTCCGCAAATAAAGCACACTTTAGATAAAGTATGCAAAACAGGCTTCAAAAGCCGTGGAATTCTGCATATTTTTTCCTTTGTAACAATATAATTTAAAACGTCGGGCATTGTCCCGCTTATTTAGTTGTGTAAAATGCACATAAATTTCAACATTGTATAATGTAATTTATTGAAAATGTTGTTTTAGTGTTGCAATCCATAAGCAAAGATGCTATAATGTTAATTGTCGTTAAAGATATTTTTGTTGATTTGTTACAAATAATTTTACGATATATTGCGATGGGACGTTATAATCACCCCGTCCACAAAGAAAGGATGAAATCACTATGAAACACTACGGAGCTGAAACAATCAAGAATATTGCAATCACAGGTCACTCAGGCTCAGGCAAGACATCTCTCGCTGAAGCGCTCCTGTTCAGAGCAGGCGTTACCGACAGACTCGGAAAGACCGCTGATGGCAATACCATCTGTGACTATGACCCCGAGGAAATCAAGCGTAAGGCTTCCCTGAGCACTGCTCTTGCATCCTTTGAATACAATGATATCAAAATCAACCTGCTCGACACACCGGGTCTGTTCGACTTTGCCGCAGGTATGCACGAAGGCGCTGCAGCTGCCGCAACTGTTATGATTACAGTTTCCGCTAAATCCGGCGTTAAGGTTGGTACTGAAAAGGCTTACGACCTTGCTTGCGACCTTGGCAAGCCTAAGATGTTTGTTGTTACAAAAATCGACGATGAGGACGCTAACTTCTATAATGTTCTCACCGACCTCAAGACAAAGTTCGGTCCTACAGTCTGCCCTGTAGTTGTTCCTGTAATTCAGGACAGAAAGGTTGTATCCTTCGTTAACCTTATCGAAATGAAGGCTTATAAATACGACGACAAGGGCAACGCTGTTGAAACAGATATGCCTACAGCTGAAATCTCCGAGAAGATGGAATACCGTATGGACGGTCTTGTTGCAGCGTTTACAGAAGCTGTTGCTGAAACAGATGACGAGCTTATGGAAAAATTCTTCGAGGGCGAGTCTTTCACACAGAAGGAACTTGTTCACGGTATCCATAAGGGCATGAACGAAGGTATTATCACCCCTGTTGTATGCTGTTCTTCCACTACAACTGCAGGCGTTGATATGCTCCTCAAGGAAATCGAACTCCTTCTCCCTGCACCTGTTGACAACAAGCCTGTTATGGCTACAGACGCAGCAGACGAGCTTGTTGAAATTCCTTACGAAGACAACGCTCCTCTCTCCGCATTCGTATTCAAGACAGTTGCTGACCCGTTCGTTGGCAAGATGTCCTACATAAAGATTGTAAGCGGCACTCTCAAGGCTAATGCTGAGTATTACAACTCCACCGCTGACGCAACAGAAAAAATCGGTAAGCTTTATACCCTCCTGGGCAAGAAGCAGACCGAAGTTACAGAAGCTCACGCAGGCGATATCGTTGTTGCAGTAAAGATTAATGCAGCTACCTCCGATACAATCTGCGAGGCTGCAAGAAAGGTTACATTCCCTGAAATTGAGTTCCCTAAGCCTTGCTTCAGAATGGCTGTAACAGCTAAGGCACAGGGCGACGAAAGCAAAATCAGTACAGGTATCCAGCGTCTTACTGAAGAAGACAAGACTCTTGCTTACGGTCTTGACGCATTTACAAAGGAACAGATTATCGAAGGCCTCGGTGAACAGCACATCGAAGTTGCAGCTGCAAAGCTGAAAGCTAAGTTCGGTGCTGACATCAACCTCAAGGAACCAAAGATTGCGTACCGTGAAACTATCCGCAAGAAGGTTAAGGTTGAAGGTAAGCACAAGAAACAGAGCGGCGGTCACGGTCAGTACGGTCACGTTTGGATTGAATTCGAACCTTGCCTCTCCGATGAACTTGTTTTCGAAGAAAAGGTATTCGGCGGTGCTGTACCTAAGAACTTCTTCCCTGCTGTTGAAAAGGGACTTCAGGATTCCATGAAGAAGGGCGTTCTGGCAGGCTGCCCTGTAACAGGTCTTAAGGCTATCCTCGTTGACGGTTCCTACCACCCTGTTGACAGCTCCGAAATGGCGTTCAAGACAGCTGCTTCCATCGCTTTCAAGGAAGGTCTGAAACAGGCTGACCCAACTATCCTCGAACCAATCGGCAAGCTTCTCGTTACTGCTCCTGATGACAACACAGGTGATATCATGGGCGACCTCAACAAGAGAAGAGGACGCGTTGTTGGTATGAACCCTGCTGCAAAGAAGGGCAATACCACAATCGAAGCAGAAGTTCCGATGAGAGAAATGCAGAGCTTTACAACTCAGCTCCGCCAGATTACAAGAGGCAGAGGAAGCTTCTCCCTCGAACATCTCCGCTATGAACAGCTCCCCGGTAACCTCGTAAGCGAAGTTATCCTGAGCGTTGACAATAACAACGAATAATTGCAATAAAATTTGTCAATATGTTTCACAGCAAACATATTGACAAATTTTTCGTTTGATAGTACAATTATTACATGCATTTGTACAATGACAACTCTCCGAAAGGATTGATTATAATGAAATTCAGAAAAATTGTTTCTGCAGTGCTTGCTTCTGTTGTTGCTGCAGGTATGTGTGCCGCAAATGTATTCGCAGTTGAGGACGGTGAAGCTACTTTCTGCTTTGATACAGAAATCAAGTCTGAAACATTCCAGTCCTATGGTTCCGTTGAGCAGGCCGGTATGAAGCTTACTCACACAACCTTTGAATCCAAGAACGGAAACGGCTGTATAATTGTTTCCGAGGACTGCTCCGGCGATATTCAGCAGCAGTACGGCGGATATTTCATCGACGCATCTTGTTTCGGAGCCGAAGATTTTACAAGCTTCGAAAACTGCACAATCGAAATGAGCGTAAAGCTCTGTGAAGGTGCTGAAGCTTTCTGCGAAAACCTTTCTCTCTACAGCGACGGAACAATCTGGCTCACTCAGCCTGCAACAGGTCTCAGTACTGAAGAGTGGTCCACAGTTTCCATCACAATACCTGATGGTGCAAACAACACTACTGTCGGATTTACAATTCCTACATTCAAGACATATACAGGAAATATTGTTTACATTGACGACCTGACTATTACAAAACCCGATGGCACAATTATGGAAAACATCGGTGACTATCAGCTTAAAAAGATGGTAGCCGAGGATACTGTTTCCACAGGCAAGAACATCGGCATGACAATTCTTCTGGTTGTTCTTATCCTTGCAATCGTAGGCGGTATCGGTCTTATCGTTTCTTCGGCATTAAGAAAGTTCTCTTAAAAAATGTTCCCCCGATATATTCGGGGGAATTTTTGTGATTATTCAAATTGTAACCGATGTGAAATCAAATTGTTCTTGATTTTATCTCAATTACTTGGTATATTATATATGTAACATACTATTGCTCTGAGGAGTGTTCAAATGGAAAAAGTAAAAAAGGTTCTTACAAATAAATGGTTCATACTTGTGGTAAGCGTGCTTTGTGCGGCATACACACTAGTGCTGGCATATTTTGCATATGCAGTATTCTTCTACGAAATCGCTTACCTTGACAAGATGACCTTTGCTATCGCCTATGCAGCATTTTCAATGGTTTCCGCACTGTTTTTCTTTTACACACGCAAATCGTTCATCACCTGCATAATAGGTATGGCGAACATGGTCGTCCTTTTCCCTACCCTGCTGATGGACTGGGGCAACTGGCCGCTGCTTATTCCTGCGGCAATAGTCACGGTTTTCGGCTTCTTCTGCTGCAAAATGAACGATACAATCAAAACCGTGTTCGGAACGATTTTCCTGCTGCTCTATATCCTCGGCGGAATTGCATTTTTCCTTATTATGAATGTTTTCAGAGTAACAACTGTTGATACTCTTCTTACCCCTGAGGGAGGCCTCGTTTCACCGTCGGGACATTTCCGCTGTTATGTGCTTGACGTGCAGAACAAATCTTCAGGTAAGGTTGCAATTTACATCGAACCAAATCAGCTTGACAAGGATATCAAAGGCGTAATTGAGCTAAGAACAACAATCAAACGCCTTATCAAGCAGGCTATCAAAGAAAACAAGGACGATGCGCTGCATTATGATGTGCACTGGGAAGGCGACCTGCTGATGATTAACGGTGAGGAATATTTCGACGAAAAGGACTTCCTGACTGAAACCGAGGACGGCGAATTGACCTACGATTTCAGCGAGGGCGTATGGACTCACACTTATTTCGAATTTGAATATCCGATTATCGAACTCATCGACCGTTTCAAGCAGGTTATCACAGATAAATTCGGCAGCAGCGAGGAAACGGAAACTACAGAAGTTACCGAATTAACAACAGCAGTCGGATAAAAACTTTTCACCCCGAAAAAATCGGGGTGATTTTTTTGCCGTAAATCCTTGTAATACTGATTTGCCATAAAAAATTTTTTCAAATTTATAATTTTTTTCAAAAAAAGCAAGACAAAACAATTATTTTATGTTATAATTATACCAAGCTATACTATTACAGAGCCGCAAGTCATTTGCGGATTCGGAAAGGATGTACATATATGACCCATGAGAAGTCCTGCGGGGCTATTGTTTACCGCAGGTATCACGGAAATATTGAAATTCTGCTTATCAAGCATATCAACAGCGGTCACTGGTCTTTCCCCAAGGGACATGTGGAGGAAGGCGAAACTGAGGTTGAAACCGCTCAGCGTGAGATTATGGAAGAAACAGGCATCGATGTTATCATTGACCCTACTTTCAGAGAAACTGTTCAGTATTTCCCAAGAAAAGACACACAGAAGGTTGTTGTCTATTTTATTGCAAAGGCTAAAAACTATGATTTTGTTCCTCAGGAAGAGGAAATTGCTGAAATCAAGTGGGTTGACATCGGGCACGCTACTACTGTGCTTACCTACGAGAATGACAAGTCCATTGTCAACAAAGCCAAAAAAGCTATCAGGGATTAAAAAAAGCCGAAGGAATTTCCTTCGGCTTTTTTATTATTGCTGTTGTGCAGCAAGCTTTGCACTCTTTGCACGTCTTATAATTTCCTCTGCTTCGGAAGCAATATACTCTGTACAGGGTGCTTCAAGCGACATTCGTGCGTAAATAACCGCATCATCATACTTGCCCATATTAAGCAGATTGCAGGCCTTTACATGATTTACAAAAGCCTTGCCGTAACTCTTCCTCATTTTCTTAGGAAGCGATTTCCACTTTATTTTGTCAACGGTGTCGATTGCCGAGTTGTACAGGCCCGCCTCCGTCTGATACAGCGCCATTACCGCCATGACAATATCATTACCCGAAAAAGCATCAAGATAATATATTCCGTCATCATAAGCTCTTGTTGCGCCATCTTTATCGTTGCAGATAACTCTCAGCGCAATCTTCACGCAGTAGTAATACGCAATCGTGCGGTAATCGCCTGTTGAATGGGCAATGTCATACACGCTGACCATATCCACTGCATCAAGAGTTTTTTCCGCAAAATCATACTCGCCTCTCATACAGTAAACACAAGCAGCTTCTATATACAGGACGTTTTTTATATCGTCCTTTGCATTTTCAAACAGTTTGTTTGTGTAATTCGAGGAAAATCCCTCATTGCTGAGGATTTCAAACAACTGTTTGCGAAGCTTCCTTCGGGGAGCTTTTTTTGCTGTCTCTCCTATGAAATATGTAGCAACCGCAAGAAGCAGTGCACATGCACACATATACGGCGCATACATAATGATTTCCATTGGTTTGACAGTCAGGAAAAGGGTCTGAATCATTCTTACCGCAAACCCTGCACAGCAGCCCAGAATGAGATAAATTCCCCACCAGACACTTATGCCCTTTGCAATTACCAGCAGCTTACGATTAAGCTTCATTGCCCTTCCTCCTTTTCTGTACAAGTTTTATGTTTATATTCTCAAGCTAACTTTGCTCTCATTTCCTCAATAAGAGCGTTAATGTCCTCGTCATTGTATTTTGCACCGTCCCATATTTCGTGTGCAACAACAGCCTGCCATACAAGCATAGCCATACCGCCGATTGCCTTAATACCGTTATCCTGAGCAATCTGCATAAGCTTAGTGACGTTCGGGTTGTAGATAACATCGAACACGAATTTGCAGTTCTTTATTACTTCCTCGCTTACGGGGCAATCGTCCACCTTAGGGAACATTCCCACAGGGCTTGCGTTCATAAGCAAGTCGAATTCACCCTCGATTTCAGCGTGAGTGATAACCTTGATTTTAGCGTCAGGGTTAAGCGCACGTGCCTCGTCAGCAGCTGCCTCTGCACCTGCAATAAACTCAGGCAGGGAAACAATTGTCAGGTCAGCACCGTGAAGTGCCGCTTCAATCGCCATCATTCTTCCCACGCCGCCGCAGCCGATTTGCAGAACCTTTCCGTCAAGCTTTGCGCCGCCTGCTTCAAGGGAACGGAGAAAACCGTAGCAGTCAGTGTTGTAACCGATACGCTTGCCGTCCTTTACAGCAACACAGTTTACGGAATTGTAGCGCTTTGCGGACTCGTCAAGACCGTCAATATGCTTGATAATCTCAACCTTGTATGGGATAGTGATGTTGTATCCGCCAAGGCTGTTGAGGTATTCAATCTTGTCCGCAAGGATTTCTGGAGCAAACTCACACACCTCATATTCAGCGTCAGCCTTGCCGTCAAACTCGAACAATCTTTTATGTATCGGAGGGGACATCGTGTGCCCCAGAGGGTAACCCAATAAACCGTATTTAGCCATATTACTTAACCTTCTTTACAGCCTTCTTAGCAGCCTTGTCTGCCTTCTTGCCGTTCTTGCTCATAACCTCAATCATCTTCTGAAGTTCGAGTGCCTTGTCAATGCTGCCCTCAACCTTGAGTCTGCCTGTTGTGAAAGCGGCAACTGCGTTGAGTGAGCCGTCAGCAATCTTGATGAAGTCCTCAGCAGAAGCGATAAGGATTGCATCACGGTCATAATATTCGTATGGAGCAACGTCAAGAGCGTTGTCCTTGAAAGCAATGTAGAAAGCACCCTCGCCCTCGCCTGTGATATTTACCTGAATAGCGAAATCGCCATTGTAGCCTGTGATATCGCCTGATGTGAAGGCTTCCTTAGCCTGTGTAAAAATTTCTTCGTAAGTCATTTTCAATCTTCTCCAAATTCTATTTTCTAATCTTATTTGAACAATTCAAGAGCCTTGCCCAGAGTCTTTTCATTTTCAACATTTACAGCGTTTACGCCCTTGAGAGTTTTCTTTACAAGTCCTGTCAGCACCTTGTTAGGACCAAGTTCAACAAAGTTTTCGTATCCCTCAGCCTGAAGTGCCGCAAGCTCGGAAGTGAACTTTACAGGGGAAACAATGTGCTTAGCAAGCTTTTCGGGCATACCGTCAAATTCGGTCATTTCTGCGCCGAGCAGGTTGGAATAGAAAGCAACGGAAGGCTTGTTGAATGTGATGTTCATTTCCTTGAGAGCCGCTTCAAATTCCTCAGCAGCAGGCTGCATAAGCTTTGAGTGAAAAGCGGAGGAAACGCCCAGCTTTATTGCCTTTGCACCCATTTCTGCAAACTTTGCAGCAGCAGCTTCCGCGGCCTTTGTTTCGCCTGCGATAACTGTCTGTGCGGCGGAGTTGTAGTTTACAGGTACAACGTAGCCGTCGATAGAAGCACATACTTCCTCAATTTCCTCAGCGGTCTTGCCGAGTACGGCATACATTGCACCGTCACTGTTTTCAGCTGCTTTCTGCATTGCAGATGCTCTTGCCTTGATTACCTTGAAGCCGTCCTCAAAAGAAAGCACGCCGCTTGCAACCATAGCTGCATACTCACCGAGAGAGTGACCTGCAACTGCGGAAAATTCAATGCCGTTTTTCTTCATTATCTCAAAAGCCACAAGGGAGGTTGCCATGATAGCAGGCTGGGAAATAACAGTCTGCGCAAGCTCCTCCTCTGTGGAGTTGTTGATTTTTTCAGCAAGGTCAAAGCCGAGGATTTCACTTGCTCTTGCGTACACGTCGATATCAGGGTACGCTTCGCAAAGCTCCTTGCCCATACCTACATACTGGGAGCCCTGTCCCGAAAAGAGAAATACAGTTTTTGCCATTATACAAATTCCTTTCAATAATTCCCCGCATTTTTGCCGGAATTCATCATATTATGCAGAAATCAGTCGGATAATACGGAAAATTTTTTGACCCTTGAAACAGTTTATTCCACGAAAGCTGTTGACAACAGACGTGAAAAAAGTTACAATAATAGTATATGTGTAACTTTGTATCGGCTGGATAAAAGGTCGTCATTACTAATATACCATATATATTGGAAAATTACAAGAGATTGTGGCGAATTTTTTGCGCAATCATGATACGGAGGTAAACGAATTGTTCGGAATTGAAATTCTGGGTATGGGTTCATACACCCCTTCCCTTTGCATAACTAACAACGATATGGCGAAGATTGTAGAGACAAATGACGAGTGGATTACCACAAGAACAGGTATCAGCTCCCGTAACCTTTCCAACGGCGAACCGACTTGGAAAATGGGTTCCGAGGCCGCAAAGAAAGCAATCGAAAAGGCAGGCGTTGCTCCAGAAGAAATTGGTCTTATCATTGACGCTACAATCACGAACGATTTCAAGACCCCTTCCGTTGCCTGCGTTATCCAGCGTGAAATCGGTGCCGTAAATGCGGCAGCTTTCGACCTTAATGCTGCTTGCTCAGGCTTTGTTTACAGCGTTGATGTTGCAAAGCGTTTCTTGCAGACCGACGAAAATCTGAAATACGTTCTCGTTGTTGCAAACGAAAGTCTTTCAAAAATCCTCGATTACTCCGACCGTTCAAGCTGTATTCTTTTCGGTGACGGTGCAGCAGCTGCTGTAATCGGAAAATCCGACAAGCTTTACACAAGCCATATGGGCGCTGACGGAACAGGAGCACACTTCCTTTTTGCAAAGCACCCCGACGTGAAGCACCCTTTCAGAACAAAGGAAAGCGAAATGACAGAGGGTGAATTCGGCAGTAACCACGAATTCCTTGTTCAGGACGGCAAGGAGGTTTATAAGTTTGCTACAAAGGCACTTCCTCTTGCGGCAACAAAGGCTGCTGAAAAGGAAAAAGTGGATATAAATTCAATCGACTGGTTCGTGCCTCATCAGGCAAACGTAAGAATTATTGAAACGGCCGCAAAAAATCTCGGCGTTTCAATGGATAAGTTCATCGTAAATATCGCTAACCACGGCAACACTTCAAGCGTTTCCATTCCTCTTGCACTTACCGAGGCAATCGAAAGCGGTAAAATCAAGAAGGGCGACAGAATTTGTCTTGTCGGCTTCGGTGCAGGTCTTACTCTCGGTGCAATTATTATGGATTATTAAGGAGAATCAATGCTTTACGAATGTTATAATGACGAAACGTGGAATATGATTGATTTGTATATCAACCGCATATTCGAGTTTCTGACACAGAAAAGCGTTGTCGTGCTGATAATTCAGGCTATTACTCTTGCTTTTTCGGCATGGGACAAGAACAGCGGTCTGTTCGTAATCCTTGCTAACATCGGCGTTTATTCGGTGTACGGCAGTATCTCGGTGTGGATAAGCATCCGCCGCCGTGAACTTGCCGAAAGAAAGCTTGACGAGTTCCGTAAAAAACAGTACGACCGTTCAATAGAAGTGCGGCGTGACGAACAGCTTTACAGCGAGCTGTTCATTCCCGTAAAGGAGCAGTCTGCCGCTGAAAGACCAGATAAAATATTTTACTTACAGAATAATTATCACAAATTATACATTTAGTAAAATATTGAAAGAAGGAAAATACAATGGCTAAAACAGCAATTATCACAGGCTCATCAAGAGGTATCGGTGCGGCAATCGCTATGCGCCTTGCAAAGGACGGCTACAACATTGCCCTCAACGACCTTAATGAGTCTATGTTTGAAAATAATACAATCGCAGACGATATCCGTGCTCTTGGCGTTGAAGTTGAAATCTTCTGCGCAGACGTTTCAAAGTACGAGGACTGCGAAAATATGGTTAAGGCTGTCAAGGAACGCTTCGGCACAATTGATGCCCTTATCAACAACGCAGGTATCACACGTGACGGTCTTATGGCAAGAATGCCTGAGGAGCAGTACGATATGGTTATCGCTGTAAATCAGAAAAGCGTGTTCAATATGATGAAGCTTGCGGGCAACGTTATGATTCGTCAGAAGCAGGGCAAGATTGTTAACCTCGCTTCCGTTGCAGGTCTTTACGGCAATCCCGGACAGATTAACTATTCCGCTTCAAAGGCAGCTATCATCGGTATGACAATGACAGCCGCAAAGGAACTCGGTTCAAGAAATATCAACGTTAATGCTGTTGCTCCCGGTTTTATCAGCACACCAATGACTGATAAGCTTACAGACGAGCAGAAGGCAAAGATGCTCGAAGCAATCGCAATGAAGCGTTACGGTACAGTTGACGAAATCGCAGGCGTTGTGTCCTTCCTCTGCTCCGCAGATGCTTCCTATGTAACAGGACAGACAATCGAGATTTCCGGCGGTTTGTCAATGTGAAAACTCAAACGGCGTTGCCGTTTGAGCTCCGAGTTTTATTTTTCAAGCTGTCGCTTGAAATTTTGCTAACGCAAAACCATAAAACTTTTAGCTTGTTTCGCTGATAAAACGATATTAAATCAAATATTATAAGTTCTTTGCAAGCTCCGATGTTTTGCAAAGCAAAACTCGGAAAGAATTGCTTGCAATTCTTTTAGAAAGGAAACTAAAATAATGAGCAAAAGAGTAGTTATTACAGGTATGGGCGTGGTTTCACCCGTCGGAAATACCGTAGAAGAATTCTGGAACAGCCTTAAAGAAGGCAAGCACGGTTTCAGCTTTATTGATGATATTACAAATCCTGAATTTGATGTAAAAATCGCTGCACGTTCAAAGGATTTCTCCTTTGAGAAGTACATCGACAAGAAGGAAGCACGCAGAATGGACCGCTTCACACAGTTCTCCGTTTGTGCGGCTCTCGACGCGGTTGCTGACAGCGGCTCCGATTTCAAGGACCTTGACCCATACCGTGCAGGCGTAATCTTCGGCGTTGGTATCGGCGGTCTTGAACTTACACTTCAGGAACACAACAAATACCTCGAAAAGGGTACAGACAGAGTTTCTGTATTCTACGTGCCTATGATGATTGGCAACATGGCGGCTGGTACAATTTCCATGCGTACAGGCTTCAAGGGCGACAACTACTGTACAACAACAGCCTGTGCATCTTCTACACACGCTATCGGTGAAGCCTTCAGAAAAATCAAGGATGGCTACCTCGATGTTTGTATCGCTGGCGGTGCAGAGTCCTGCGTAACTGAATTCGCTCTCGCAGGCTTCAACAATATGAAGGCTCTCACTCGTTCCGATGACCTTGAAAGATGTTCTATCCCATTCGACGCAGAAAGAAACGGCTTCGTACTCGGTGAAGGCTGCGGCGCACTTGTTCTTGAAGAACTTGAACACGCTAAGGCAAGAGGTGCTAAGATTTACGCTGAAATCGCTGGCTACGGCGCAACAGGCGACGCTTACCATATGACAAGTCCTTCCCCTGAGGGAGATGCGGCTGGTACAGGTATGATTCACGCTTACACAGAAGCAGGTCTGAAGGCTGAGGATATCGACTATATCAACGCTCACGGCACTTCCACAGGCCTTAACGACAAGTACGAAACAAAGGCAATCAAGTTTGCTCTCGGTGAAGAGGCAGCAAGAAAGGTTGTTATCAACTCCACAAAGTCCATGACAGGACATCTTCTCGGTGCGGCTGGTGCAGTTGAAGCAATCGCAACAGCTCTCTCCGTAAAGAATGACTATGTTCACGTTACACGCGGCTATAAGACACCAGACCCTGAGTGCGACCTGGACTACTGCACAGAGGGCGGAAGAAATATGACCGTCAATGCGGCACTTTCCAATAGCCTCGGCTTCGGCGGACATAACGCAACACTCTGTATCGTAAAGTATAAGGACTAAAAAAATAATGGGTTTCCAAAGGGTGTGCGCACCCTTTGGCAGGGGTCGAGGGGGCAGCGCCCCATCGTCGCCGTCCGCAGACGGCGAAATCCTACTTCGCCCGCAGGCGTGCTTCAAGCGCTCCGCAAGGGTGAATTTTGAAGCGATAGCTTCAAAAGAGGGACGCCCTGCAAGAGAGGGCGTCCTTAGAAGCAGCGAAGCTGCTTAGAAAACGCTTTCTACAAGTTCACGAATTATCCAAATCCACATAGAAAGGATACGCTAAAATGAATATTGAAAAGCTTTTCAGCGTTGAAAACATCAGCGTCCTCGCAGATGTTATGGAAGAAAAAAAACTCGAAGAAATCACAATGGAATATGATGATGCAAAGCTCACTCTCAAGGCTAAAAGACCTTGTCCACCACCTCCAATGGGCGGAATGATGCCTGCTATGGCTCCGATGGCTGCTCCTGCACCTGCTCAGACTGCTACACCTGCGGCTGCTCCACAGGTAAGCGGTAATGTTGTAAAGTCCCCTATCGTTGGTACTTTCTACGCTGCTGCTTCCCCTGAGAAGCCACCGTTCGTAACTGTTGGCCAGCAGGTTAAGAAGGGCGACGTGCTTATGATTATTGAGTCAATGAAGCTTATGAACGAGGTTCAGAGCGAATTCGACGGCACTGTTGCTGAAATTCTCGTGAAGAACGGCGAGGCTGTTGAGTTTGACCAGCCTATCATGATTATTAAATAAGGGGGATATAGATATGCCACTTATGTCTCAGGAACAGATTAAAGAAATTATCCCTCACCGTGACCCGTTCCTCCTCATTGATACAATCGAGGAAATGGAAGTGGGCAAGCGTGTGGTTGCTACAAAATATATGAGCCCTGACGAATTCTGGTTCAAGGGTCACTTCCCTGATTACCCTGTTGTACCGGGCGTACTTATGCTGGAAATGTGCGCTCAGGCAGGCGCTGTTGCAATGCTTTCAATGCCTGAAAACAAGGGCAAAATCGGCTTCTTCGGCGGCGTTAAGGAAGCTAAGTTCCGTCGTCAGGTTGTACCGGGTGACACACTTCGCATTGAAGTTGAAATCATCAAGGTAAAAGGCCCTGTAGGCGTTGGCAAGGCTATCGCTACAGTAAACGGCGAAAAGGCTGTTGCAGCTGAAATTTCCTTCGCTATCAAGTAATTCCCGAAAGGAACTATTACTATGTTTAAAAAAGTACTTATCGCCAACCGCGGCGAAATTGCTGTACGTGTTATCCGTGCGTGCCGTGAACTTGGCATCAGGACTGTTGCGGTTTTTTCAACTGCTGACAGAAATGCTCTCCATGCAAAAATTGCTGATGAGGCAGTCTGCATTGGCGGTGCGGCAACAAAGGACAGTTACTTAAATGAAAAGGCTATCATTGCGGCCTGCGAAATCACTGGTGCTGACGCAGTTCACCCCGGCTTCGGATTTCTTTCCGAAAATGCCGCTTTTGCACGCAACTGTGAAAAGTGCGGTATCACTTTCATCGGCCCTGCACCTGAGTCCATCGAAATGCTTGGCGACAAGGCTGCTGCTAAGACTGCAATGAAAAATGCCGGCGTACCTGTTATCCCTGGCAGCGACGGCGCTGTAAAGGATATGGAGGAGGCTAAGCGACTTGCTGAGGAAATCGGCTTCCCGCTTATGGTTAAGGCTTCAGCTGGCGGCGGCGGACGCGGTATCCGTCTTGTTGAAAAGATGGAGGACCTTGAAGCACAGGTTACTGCCGCAAAGCAGGAGGCTCTCAACTTCTTCGGTGATGACTCCATTTACATGGAAAAGTTCATCATCAACCCGAAGCATATCGAATTCCAGATTCTTGCTGACAAGCACGGCAACGTTATTCACCTCGGCGAACGTGACTGCTCTATGCAGAGACGTAATCAGAAGGTGCTGGAGGAAACTCCGTCTGCAATTATGACCCCACAGCTCCGTGACCGTATGGGCAAGGCGGCTGTTGCGGCTGCAAAGGTGTGCGGCTACTACAATGCAGGTACAATCGAGTTCCTCGTTGATGCTGACAGGAATTTCTACTTTATGGAGATGAATACACGTATTCAGGTTGAACACCCGATTACTGAGTTTGTTACCGGCGTTGACCTTGTCAAGGCACAGCTTAAAATTGCTGCTGGCAAGGAGTTGCCGTATGAACAGCAGGACATCGAAATCACGGGTCACTCTATCGAGTGCCGTATCAATGCGGAAAGTCCTGAACACAATTTCCGTCCGAGTCCCGGAAAAATCAATTCGCTCCACATTCCTGGTGGACCAGGTATCAGAATTGACAGCTCCGCTTACCAGGGCTACACAATTACTCCATACTACGACAGTATGATTGCTAAGCTTATTGTTTACGCACCAACCCGTGACGAGGCAATTGCCAAGATGAAATGGGCACTTGCTGAGTTCATTGTTGAGGGCGTTGACACGAATATCGACTTCCAGCTTTCTCTTATCCGTGACCCTGCTTTCGAAGAGGGCAACTACGATATCGGTTATCTGGGAAGAAAAATGAACCTGTAATTTTATTTTGGGAGGGATAGCCTTGGCTGACGAAAGATGTCCGCTTTGTATGGAAAAGCTCAAAAACGGCGAATGTATGTCCTGCGGATACAAGCTCCCCGATGAAGAAAATATCAGTTCAATTTATGATTACGAGCCTGCGGAATATCCTGAGCCTGAGCCTGCGATAAGGGAAATTACTCCTGAGGTTCAGATGGAGGAGATTTATCCTAACCGTGCTGAAACACCTATGTTCAAGGTTCGTGACGACGAGGGGCACACTGTACGAAGCAGAATTGACCTGACAAAACCAAGCAGTAAGCCTGATAACAATCCTTATGCAAATGCAACCGACAGCAACCCTAATGCAAGCAACGGTAACCCTAATGCAAGCGACGGTAACCCTTATGCTGGGTATACCCCTGATGGCGTACCAAACAAAACAAGCGGTTCGCCGTTTGCCAATCAGTCTGTTTATTCAAGCGTTGATACGGAAAGCACTGAGGCTTTCTGGAAGAAATACTGGTGGCTTTTGCTGTTGTCGTTCTTTGCTCCGATTGTAGGTATTATTCTCAATTCAACAATGAAGAATGAACTGAAACAGTACAAGGCAAACTATCTTGTTATAATCGCAATTGTACTTGGCTTTATTTTCCCCCCGTGATAAACTTAATCTGCAAAATTTATTCCCGAAGGAGTGACCGAAGTGGGTCTTGAAGACTTGTTCAACGTGGTTAAAACCCGTTTCAACGGTACTGCCGAGGAGGAACAGCCTGAACAACAGCAGGCTGACTCTGCGGTAAAGGTGCCCGACAATATGCTTTTCAAGTGTCCGAGATGTCTTAATGTGATTATGACCGACGAACTTGAAAAAAATCTCAAGGTATGCCCCGAGTGCGGCTACCATTCCCGTCTTACTGCAACAGAACGTATCAACCTTATTATCGACAAGGAAAGCTTCAAGGAGTTTGACACTGATATGCTCAGTGCAAACCCTATCGATTTCCCCGACTATGAGGCTAAACAACAGAAGCTTCGTGACGCAACCGGTTTAAAGGACGCTATCATCACAGGTGAGTGTACAATCCGAGGCGAAAGATGCGTTATCGGTGTAATGGACTCACGCTATATGATGGCTTCTATGGGCAGCGTTGTAGGCGAAAAGATTACACGTGCTTTTGAGTACGCAACCGACAACAAGCTTCCTGTGATAATGTTCACAGCCTCAGGCGGTGCAAGAATGCAGGAGGGTATCGTTTCCCTTATGCAGATGGCTAAAACAAGCGGTGCAGTTGCACGCCACAGCGACGCAGGACTTCTCTACATCACCGTTATGACCGACCCGACAACAGGCGGCGTAACAGCTTCCTTTGCTTCTTTGGGTGATATTATCATTGCTGAACCAAAGGTACTTATCGGTTTTGCAGGCCGTCGTGTTATCGAGGGTACAATCAAGCAGAGACTTCCTGACGATTTCCAGTCAGCTGAATTCATGCTTGAACACGGCTTTGCTGATATGATTGTTGAGCGTAAGACAATGCGCCGTACAATTGCACATATTCTGAAATTACACAAGGGAGGTAAAGCATAATGGAAAAACTCAATAAGCTTACCCCCTACGAACGTCTTGAAGTCGTTCGTCACAAGGGCAGACCTACTATCCGTGACTATATTCCTCTTATTTTTGATGAGTTCTGGGAAATGCACGGCGACCGTCTTTACGGTGATGACGGCGCAATTATGGGCGGTATCGCTTCTATCAGCGGTATTCCCGTTACTGTTATTGCAGAAGTGAAGGGCAGAAACCTCAACGAAAACAAGGACAGCAACTTCGCTATGCCTCACCCTGAGGGATACCGCAAGGCACTCCGTCTTGCAAAGCAGGCTGAGAAGTTCCATCGTCCTGTAATCTGCTTTATTGATACCCCTGGTGCTTTCTGCGGTGTTGAAGCTGAAAAGAGGGGACAGGGCGAGGCAATCGCAAAGAACCTTATGGAATTTATGCGCCTTAAAACTCCAGTAATCAGTATCGTTCTCGGCGAGGGCGGAAGTGGCGGTGCGCTTGCACTTGGTGTATGCGATGAACTTGCTGTGCTTGAAAATTCCATTTACTCGGTAATTTCCCCACGTGGCTTTGCATCTATCCTATGGAAGGACGCAGGCAGGGAAAAGGAAGCCTGCTCAATTATGAAAATTACAGCAGAAGATATGGTTGAGCTTGGCGTTGCTGAAAAGATTATTGAGGAGCCTTTGGGCGGTGCTCATAATGATATTCGTCAAACTGCTGAAAATATAGGCGAATTTCTCTACAAATCTTTACATCAAAAATTAAAAATAGATATTGACGTTTTGCTAAATCAACGTTATACTAAGTTTAGGAAAATCGGTGAGTTCATCGAATAAGTTTTCCTGCAAAAATTCGAATATAAAGACAACGCCCTTGGGTCATGCTCTTTATATAAATAAAAATATTACGAACGGAGGCAATTCTCATGGTATTTGATAAGGTAAAGGAAATCATCGTTGATCAGCTCGACGTTGACGCTGATAAGGTTACAAACGGTGCAAACATTCAGGACGATCTCGGCGCTGACTCCCTCGACGTAGTTGACCTTGTAATGAGCCTTGAAGAGGAATTCGATATTGAAATTCCTGATGAAGCTGTTGAAGGCATCAAGACTGTTGGCGATATCGTTAAGTACATCGAAGACAACCAGTAAGTCGAAAAAAGAGTGCGCTGTGGGTTTGTGCCCGACAGCGCATTTTTGATATATGCAATTTATACATTTTGTAATATAATTTATAGATTATACAAAGGAGATGATTTACAATGAGGAACAACCCCATCATCAAAGAAATGACCGAGGACATCATCAAAATCTGCAACCCGTTACAGATTTTCCTTGTTTCCGCAAAAACCAACTCAAAGGGCGAGCTGACCTCGTTCAAGGTCTGCATTGTTGTTGAAAATCACTATGAGAGTCACTCCGACCTTGAAACGGAAATCCTGCTTAAGACGGATTGCCCCGTGCCCTGTGACGTGATTGTGTATACTGTCAGCGAGTGGAACGAATGCGTTGACGACGACTGCACCTTTGCGTACCGAGTAGATACGGAAGGGAATGTGTTGTATGAGCAGAAAAAGTAGTCACAGCGGCGACAGCAAGCGTTACTATGACTGGCTGTTCCACGCCTATCAGGATTTGCTTGCCGCAAGAATGTTAATCACAGACAAGCGTCTGTTCAATCCAACCGTTTTCCACTGTCAGCAGGCTATCGAGAAGAGCCTGAAAGCTTTTCTGCTGTACAAACACCGCAAGCTTTTCGACGGCCACAACCTTACCTGGCTCTGCAAGCAGGCGGCTCTCACCGACCAGTCATTTACCAAATGGATTGGCAAAAGCACACTCCTTAATCGTTTCTACATTGAAACAAGGTACCCTGCCGATATTCCTGAGGAAATTGACAGACAGCTTGTTGAGGAAATTCTTGAAGCTACTGAGGACATGATGGATTTTATCTGTGATGCTATCAAGTTTGATTATAACAGTTATCACTACAGAAACAAGAAAAACAAATAATTTTTATCCAACAAAAAAGCACTCCGAAAAATCGGAGTGCTTTTTTTACTGAGCTTATATCTGTTCACCGAAAAATGCATCGTCAAAACTTCCGCCGAATTCGTTATCGTCGTCCGCAACAACAGGAGCATCATCAAAGCTACTGAATCCGCCGCCATAGTTGTAATCATCGTCATCGTCGCTTGCGTCCTCATCAACAAGCTGGAATTCAGAAACAAGGTCACGAAGAAGCTGGGACTGACCGGAAAGTTCTTCGGAAGCTGCTGCGCTTTCTTCTGCAGTTGCAGAGTTTGTCTGAACAACTTCGGAAATCTGGTCTACACCAACTGTAACCTGAACGATAGAATCTGCTGCTTCCTTGGAAGCGTCGGAAATTTTGTTGTTGATAACTGCAACTGCACCAGCTGCTGCTGCAACTGAGCCCATCTTTTCAGCAACCTCATCAACGAGAGCGTTACCCTTTTCAATAGCAACAACAGTACCTTCAATCATAGCAGTTGTATTCTTAGCAGCCTCTGCAGACTTGCTTGCAAGGTTTCTTACTTCGTCAGCAACTACTGCAAAGCCCTTACCTGCAGCACCTGCTCTTGCAGCCTCAACAGCAGCGTTGAGAGCGAGGATATTTGTCTGGAATGCGATATCTTCAATTGTCTTGATAATCTTCTTTGTTTCATCGGAAGATGTACTGATTTCGTCCATAGCCTTAACGAGTTCTTCCATCTTAGCGTTGGCTTCCTGCATCTGTGCACCAGCTTCATTTGTCTTGGCACTTGCCTGAGCAGCGTCGTCAGCGTTAACGTTAATCATATCAGCAATAACATTGATTGTAGCTGCGAGTTCCTGAATAGAGGAAGCCTGTTCAGTTGCACCCTGAGAAAGTGCCTGAGCACCGCCGGAAACCTGTTCTGAGCCTGCTGCAACCTGTTCAGCAGCATTGTTAATGCTTGTCATAGTGCCGTTGAGCTTGGAAATAAGGTTCTTCATGGAAGCGAGAATATTTCCGAAAGCACCTATGTACATCATTTCGTTATTGGATTTTGCATTCAGGTCGCCGTCAGCAACCTTGCCCATAACCTGATCGATGTCGGAAATAACTCTGCCTGTTCGGTCGGAAAGTGAACGCATAGCCTCTGCAAGACGTCCGATTTCATCCTTGGAGGTATAGGTGATGTCAACCATAAAGTCGCCGTCAGCCATCTTTTCAGCAGCAACCATACATTCAGTAACACCCTTACGGAGCATTCTGATAACTATAACCATTGTAATTGTACCTGCAATAAGAAGGATTGCAGTCATTGCAATCATAAATACAGATGCAGATGTTATATAACCCTGTGTGCTTTCATAAATCGCAGTAAGCTCATCTGTCTTAACAGCACTTTCATAAAGCGCATTAACATTTTTCACTACAATACCGAGAGCTGCTCTTACACCGATAAGCATTGCAATTACACAAACAAAAATTATACCGCTGACAACCAGAAGCTTACCACGGATTTTTAAATTTCTCATAAGGAAACCTCCCCATTTTTTTATTATTTCTTAGGAACAATCTTTTCAAGTCCGCCCATATATGGTCTGAGAACTTCAGGAATCTTTACGGAACCATCTTCGCAGAGGTTGTTCTCTACGAATGCGATAAGCATTCTTGGAGGAGCAACTACTGTGTTGTTAAGAGTGTGAGCAAAATACTTCTTGCCATCCTCACCGTTTACGCGGATTTTAAGACGTCTTGCCTGAGCGTCGCCCAGGTTGGAGCAGCTGCCCACTTCGAAATACTTCTTCTGTCTTGGGGACCAGGCTTCAACGTCATAAGACTTGACCTTCAAGTCAGCAAGGTCACCTGAGCAGCATTCAATTGTACGAACAGGAATGTCCATTGAAACAAACAGGTCAACAGTGTTTCTCCAGAGCTTATGGAACCAGTCCATGCTTTCTTCCGGCTTACAGATAACAATCATTTCCTGCTTTTCAAACTGGTGGATACGGTAAACGCCTCTTTCCTCGATACCATGAGCACCCTTTT
The DNA here is from genome assembly GCA_018110825.1 of Oscillospiraceae bacterium. Taxonomy (GTDB): domain Bacteria; phylum Bacillota; class Clostridia; order Oscillospirales; family Ruminococcaceae; genus RGIG8773. The sequence continues at coordinate 78,150 of JAGBCL010000105.1, read as the reverse complement.
CCTTACGGAAGCAAGGAGAGTAGCTTGTAAGGGTATGTGGAAGAGTCTTTTCCTGCACGATTGTGTCGATATACTTACCGATCATAGAGTGCTCGGAAGTACCGATAAGGTACAAATCCTCGCCCTCAATCTTGTACATCATAGCGTCCATTTCAGCGAAGCTCATAACGCCTGTAACAACGTTGCTTCTGATCATAAACGGAGGAACGCAGTATGTGAATCCTCTGTTGATCATAAAGTCACGAGCGTAGGAAATTACTGCGCTGTGGAGTCTTGCGATATCGCCCATCAGGTAGTAGAAGCCGTTGCCTGCAACCTTTCTTGCAGCATCGAGGTCGATACCGTCGAGCTTTTCGAGGATATCTGTGTGGTAAGGAACTTCGAAGTCAGGAACAACAGGCTCGCCGAACTTTTCAAGTTCAACATTTTCGGAGTCGTCCTTACCGATTGGCACGCTGTCGTCGATGATATTCGGAATAATCATCATGTTCTTTGTAAGCTTTTCTTCAAGCTCAGCTTCCTTCACTTCAAGAGCAGCAAGCTGGTCAGCGAATTCAGTAACCTTTTTCTTAGCTTCCTCAGCCTCTTCCTTCTTGCCCTGAGCCATCAGGCCGCCGATTTCCTTGGAAACCTTGTTTCTGTTGGCACGAAGCTCATCAGCCTTTGTTTTAGCTGCACGAAGTTCGGTATCAAGAGCGATTACCTCATCAACGAGAGCAAGCTTAGAATCCTGAAATTTCTTTTTGATGTTTTCTTTAACAACGTCCGGATTTTCGCGGACGAATCTGATATCGAGCATAGTTTAACTTCCTTTGCATAATTGTAGATATATTAATTATACCACAAAATTGGAAAAAATCAATATTATTCCGTCATTTTGGGGTAAAATTATGAACCGACTCTTTGTTAATTTGTCATAAAAATCGGACTGAATTTCTAATATTATGTTTCAAAATTACTAATATAAATTATAATATATTCTCCAAACAAAAAGAGGAGCAAACGCTCCTCTTAATCACATATCTTTTCTCGCATTGGCAAGCATAAGCTTGATACGATTTTCCTGATTAACCTTTGTTGCACCCGGGTCGTAGTCAATTGCCACGATATTTGCGTTCGGAAACGCCTCCTTGATTACACGGGACATTCCCTTTGCAACAATATGGTTAGGCAGGCAACCGAATGGCTGTGTGCAGATAATGTTATCAACACCACCGTGCGCAAGTGCCGCCATTTCTGCGGGGATAAGCCAGCCCTCGCCCATCTTCACGCCCTGATGCATATACTTGTCAGCATAGGCACGGAGCTCCTCAAAATCGTGAGGCGGGTCGAACTCGCCATGCTCCTTGTAAATGTCAATCATCTGACGCTGAAGCTTGTAAATCAACTTGTATGCGATAGTGAAAATCTTGGTTGTCTTGTTGCTGAAATTGTAAATCTTGCCATCGTTAACCGTGTTCACGGCACAGTACATACAGAAGTCGAGAAATGCAGGAACAACAGGCTCACAGCCCTCTGAGATAAGGAAATCCTCAAGGTGGTTGTTGGCAAGAGGTGAATACTTAACGTAAATCTCACCTACGATGCCCACACGGATTTTCTTTTTCTTCTTGCGTTCAATAGCTGAAAAGTCTTTCAGCATTTCACGGTAATGCTTCTTTGTCTTCATAAATCCGCCCTTGCGGAACAAGTCAGCGATTACCCCCTGCCACTTGTCGAGAACCTTTTTGCTGTCGCCGAAGTTGACCTCGTACGCACGGCACTGGTTGTACAGGCTCATCATCATATCGCCGTACAGCACGGCATAGAGCATCTGCAGGAACATCTTTGCGGTAATCTTGAAGCCGCTGTCCTTTTCAAGTCCGCTGAAATTGATTGACAACACGGGTATCTGCGGATAGTCAGCGTCAAGCGCCTTTCTCAGCAAGTGTATATAGTTTGACGCACGACAGCCGCCGCCCGTCTGGGAAATCATCAGCGCAGTCTTGTCGGGGTCGTACTTGCCGCTTTTCAGCGCATCCATAAACTGACCGATTACCAGCAATGCAGGGTAACAGGTATCGTTATGGACATTTTTCAGTCCTTCGTCAACGACGTTTCTATGGGAGGTTGTCAACAGCTCCATTTTGTAGCCGTTGATACGGAAGATTTCCATTATAAGTCCGAAGTGGATAGGAAGCATATCGGGAATGAGAATGGTATGCGTTTCCTTCATTTCGGGAGTAAATTTTGCGTTTGACAATTGGATACGGTCCTTTCGGTTGGATTTGTTTTGTCGTATCTTTTTATTGCAACAATGCGTTGCGCTGTAAACAATGGCTTCGCACACTGTAAACAATGGCTTCGCCATTGTTAGGAAATCCCTCAAATCAAAACTTGTTTTGATTTTTTGCAGAAGATTTCCTCTTTTGCGGCTTATCGCCGCAAAATTCACCTTTTCGGAGCGCTTCTTAGGCGGCACTGCGAAAAACAAAAGCAAGCTTTTGTTTCCAAGTTTTGCTTCGCAAAACGTTGGCGCAAGAAACCAAACGCAAGCGTTTGGTTGGGGAGTTTCGCCGTCTGCGGACGGCGACAATGGGGCGTTGCCCCCTTGACCCCTACCAAAGGGTGCGCACACCCTTTGGAAACCCATTATTTTGCGTTATTTCGACATTGCCGCTACCAGACTTCTTAAGCGGATTTTCGCTGCACCGAGGTTATTGATTTCGTCGATTTTAAGCTGTGTATAGAGCTTACCGCCGCTTTCGAGGATTGAACGCACCTCGTCTGTTGTAATTGCGTCGATACCGCAGCCGAATGAAACAAGTTGTACAAGCTGCATATCAGGCTGTGTTGTAACGTACTTAGCGGCACGGTAGAGACGTGAATGGTATGTCCACTGGTTAAGGACGGTAAGTGTCGGTGTATCAGCAAGGTGAGCGACGCTGTCCTCTGTGATAACAGCAAGTCCCAGACTTGTGATAAGCTTCTGGATACCGTGGTTGATTTCGGGGTCGATATGGTAAGGACGTCCCGAAAGCACGATAATCGGCATATTTTTTGCTCTTGCCTTTTCGATGATTTCCTCGCCCTTCTTCACAACGTCCCTGCGGTAGCTTTCCATAGCTTCCATGGACTTCGCCCAAACAGCCTTTGCCTGTGCCTTTGTTACGCCGTACTTGGCAAGGGACTTGCTCATTGCTTCGGCAAAGTGCTTTTCAAGGTTGATGTCGATATACGGATGCAGGAAGTTATCGTCGTTAAGCTCGTTTGTGTTTGCTTTCAGCAACTCAGGGTAGTACGCAACAACAGGACAGTTGTAGTGGTTGTCGCTCTGACCCTCGTCGATGTTGTAGCTTTCACATGGGTAGAAGATAAAATCTGCACCGCGTTCAAGCAGGCTGAGGATATGGCCGTGAGCAAGCTTTGCGGGATAACAAACCGTATCGGACGGAATTGTATGCTGACCCTTGTAGTAGATGTCACGGGTACTTTCTTCGCTGGTGATAACCTCAAAGCCGAGGTCTGTAAGTGCTCTGTGCCAGAATGGGAGCTGCTCATAGAAGCCGAGGCAAAGCGGCAGACCAACCTTAGCCTTTGGCTGTGCAGGCTTTTCTTCCACAACGCTGAGCAGACGGTTGTATTTGTATTCGTAAAGGCAAAGCTTTTCGCCCTCAACCTTGATACCAGCGCCCTTTTCACAGCGGTTGCCGCTGATGAACTTGTGTCCGTCGGCAAAGGTGATAACGGTAAGTCCACAGTGTGCGGTACAGCCGTTACAGTTAATCTGCTTTGCGGAATATGTAAAGTTTTCAAGCTGTTCTGCGGAAATGAGGTTGGAAGTTTCCTTGCGGTTTTCCATTGCGTAAAGTGCACAGCCGAATGCACCCATAAGACCTGCGATTGCAGGACGTACAACATTTCTGCCGAGTTCCTGCTCAAAGGAACGGAGCACGGCGTCATTAAGGAACGTACCACCCTGAACAACGATATGCTTGCCCAATTCGTCCGTGGACTTAGCACGGATTACCTTGTAGATTGCGTTCTTGATGATAGAAGCGGAAAGACCTGCGGAAATATCCTCAACGGAAGCGCCGTCCTTCTGTGCCTGCTTAACGGAGCTGTTCATAAATACCGTACAGCGTGAGCCAAGGTCAACGGGACGCTCTGCGAAAAGACCAAGCTGAGAAAATTCTGCAATATCATAGCCGAGAGCAAGTGCGAAAGTCTGGATAAATGAGCCGCAGCCTGAGGAACAAGCCTCGTTGAGCATAATGCTGTCGATAGCCTTGTTCTTGATTTTGAAGCACTTGATATCCTGACCGCCGATGTCGATAATGAAATCAACCTCAGGCTCAAAAAAGCTTGCCGCCTTGTAGTGTGCAACGGTTTCAACGATACCGTTGTCGATGCCAAGACCGGCCTTGATTAAATCCTCGCCGTAGCCTGTTACAGCAGAGGAAGCAATGGTAATTCTGTTTCCTGTCAGGCTGTAGATTTCCTTCAGCTTTGAGGAAATAATGTCAAGTGGTCTGCCCATACTGGAGCAGTAGTGCTGATAAAGAAGCTCGCCCTTTGGTGTGATAAGCACAAGCTTTGTGGTTGTTGAGCCTGCGTCGATACCGAGGTAAGCCTCGCCTTCGTAGGTGTTGATGTCAGCATATTTTAGGTCACAAGCCTTGTGACGTTCAACAAACTTGTTGTATTCTTCCTTTGAAGTGAACAACGGCTCGCCTGTTACGATGTCATCGCTTGCCTTAGCGTTCTTAACTCTTTCGATAACCTCGTCAATTGCCATAGGCTCGCTGGACTCCTTAGCGTGGAGTGCACAGCCGAAAGCCATAAAGCAAGGCGCATTTTCAGGGAAGATTGCGTTCTCATCGGAAAGTTTGAGGCTGTTCACGAAAGCCTTGCGGAGTCCCTTCTGGAATGAGAGAGGACCGCCGAGGAAAAGAACCTTGCCCTTGATTTCACGTCCCTGTGCAAGACCCGAAACCGTCTGGTCAACTACCGCCTGGAAAATTGAAGCGGCGATATCCTCACGCTTTGCACCCTGATTGAGCAAAGGCTGGATGTCGGATTTAGCAAAAACACCACAGCGTGAAGCAATCGGATAAAGCTTCTCCGCTTTCAGTGCCATATTGTCCATCTCGTCAGTTGTAATACCGAGAAGTGTTGCCATCTGGTCGATGAACGCACCTGTACCGCCTGCACAGGAACCGTTCATACGCTGTTCAACACCGCCTGTCAGGAAGATAATTTTAGCGTCCTCGCCGCCAAGTTCGATTACAACATCAGCGTCGGGGTAGCTGTGATTTACGGCAATAAATGCACCGAAAACCTCCTGCACGAATGGCAGACCTGCCGCATTCGCAAGACCAAGACCTGCTGAACCCGTAATGCTTAAACGGAACTCACAGCCTGAATATTCATTTGCGATTTCCTCCAGCTGCTCCGCAACCGTTTCTCTTACCTTTGAGAAGTGGCGCTGATAGCGTGAACGGATTATCTCGCTGTTGTCGTCAAGTATAACTGTTTTAACTGTTGTTGAACCTACGTCGATACCCAGTGAATACACTTTACTCATTTTCATTGTTTCCTTTACAATATATTTACCCCGGATTTTATTTACTTTATAATTCTAAGTGAAATATCGAATGCCTTGACAGAATGTGTCAGTGCACCGACAGAGAACAGGTCAACGCCTGTCTTTGCAATTTCAGCGGCATTGTCAAGAGTGATGTTGCCCGAAGCCTCGATTACGGGACGGAACTTTCCTGCCGTAACCTCGTCAACGATTTTCACACAGTCTGTCATCTGCGCAGGTGTCATATTGTCAAGCATAATAACGTCAGCCGCACAATTGAGTGCTTCTCTCAGTTCGTCCTGATTGCGCACCTCAACCTCGATTTTCACCATATGTCCAATCTTTGCACGAAGAGCCGCAACTGCATTTGTAAGGCTTCCGTAAGCGTCGATATGGTTGTCCTTGAGCATTGCACCGTCGGAAAGATTAAAGCGGTGATTTTTGCCGCCGCCAACCGTTACAGCGTACTTTTCAAGGGAGCGGAGTCCCGGAAGTGTCTTTCTTGTTTCAGCAACGGAGCAATTTGTACCCTCACAGCAAGCAACGTACTTAGCTGTTTCGGAAGCAATTCCCGACATATGCTGAAGAATGTTGAGAGAGGTTCTCTCGCCCTTGAGAATGGACTTTGTTCTGCCGCTTACTGTAGCAATAACGTCGCCCTTGTTCACCTTGCCGCCGTCCTTGATTTTGATTTCGGTTTTAACATCGCTGTCGATAAGTGTGAAAACACGCAGAGCGATGTCAATTCCGCAGAGGACGCCCTCCGCCTTTGCGATAAAGGAAGCACTTGACATATCCTCGTCGTCAAGAAGGTAGTCAGTCGCAAGGTCTATATAGTTGATGTCCTCTTCAAGGGCACGTCTTATAATATCGTCTGTGTAGAAGTTTGGTAAGTTCATTTTGGTTCTCCTTATTTACTGTAATACAGATTTTAATTCAACATTTTCGAAACTGAGATGTTCATTGCTTGTAAACATCACCGTTACCGAAAACGCATCTTCATTGTCGTTAATTCTTATAAAGACAGAGGCGTCATTTTTGGTTTTTCTGGATAAACTACAATATCCATCACTGTAAATATCCCAGTCTTCCGATGAAAACGCCGAAAAACCGTACATTTCGCTAAACTGTTCGATAAACTTATCTCTCAGTTCAAAAGCATCTTGTTCGGACATTGTTCCGCTGTCAAGCTGAATCTCAAAAAGTCCGCTTTTGCCAAATCTGAATGCGGCTGAGTTCAGGCTTTCGTCCAAATCCAAAGATATGTTTTTATATATGCTGTGGTTTTTAAATTCTATATCAAGCGGTGTATCGTCTATCGCAGCTTCCAGTTCTTGTTTGCTCATACCAAAAGAAAACTCCGAAAGACATATATCAGCTGTCGAATTCAGCGGATACTTTCTTATCGCTTCCTCGGTGACAGCCTCCGTTGCCGTAATCTCCTCAACAGCAGCCTCACCCTTTTCGGAACAACCCGTCAGAAGCATTGCAGGCAAAACCATTGCCGAAAGCAGAATTGCAAAAAATCTTTTCATATTGTCACTCTTTTCACATTAAAGCTCGTCCACAACACCCAGCACCTCGCCGATACTGCCGTGAATAAGCAGGTCGGCACGGTCGTCCTTTTCGGTCGGGGTCTTGTTGATAAGCACAAGCTTCTTGCCTGTGTAAAAATCGATATATCCGCTTGCGGGATAAACAGACAGGGACGTGCCGCCGATAATAAGCATATCAGCCGCCTTGATTGCCTCGATTGCACCGTTGACAATCTCGCTGTTCAGCCCCTCCTCGTAAAGCACAACATCAGGCTTTACAAGTCCGCCGCAGTCCGTGCAGGGCGGAGGTCCGTCAAGGCTCTTTATGTATTCGGCATCGTGCATTTTTCCGCAGCGCAGGCAATAGTTTCTGTGCACCGAGCCGTGAAGCTCATACACAACCTTGCTTCCCGCCGCATAATGCAGACCGTCGATATTCTGTGTTACAACCGCTTTAAGCTTGCCCATCTGCTCCAGCTTTGCAAGGGCAAGATGCGCCTTGTTTGGCTTTGCGTTAAGATAAAGAAGCTTGTCACGGTAAAATTCATAGAAATCGGAAAGATTGTTGCAGTAAAAAGTTCTGCTGAGAATTGTTTCGGGAGGATACTTGTATTTCTGATTGTAAAGTCCGTCAACGCTTCTGAAGTCGGGTATGCCGCTTTCCGTGGAAACGCCTGCGCCGCCGAAAAATACGATGTTTTCCGACTCAGCAAGCCAGTTTTTCAGCTGTAAAAGCTCGTCCATATTCTTATTGACCACGCTTTGAAAAAGCGTGTGTCCTCCTCTCTGTAAGATGTTTTGTGTTTGCAAAACACAAAACTCGGATTTGAAAACTTGTTTTCAAATTTACTCCTATCTTTTGTCTATGTCAATTACTTTCTTGTATATGTACAGAAACGGAACTTTATCCCCTCGTGCTCGAAAACTTCAGATTGCTCAGTAAGAAGCCAGTTTTCGTCCTCGTCAAGATTGGGGAAGAATGTATCCGCCTCAGGGGTTGCTTCAACCTTAGTTATAAGTGCCTTGCTGCAATATGGCAGAAACGCCTTGTAAATCTCACCGCCGCCGCAGATGAAATCCTCATCATCGTGCTGATTCATATAGCCAATCGCTTCCCCCACACTTCTGCAAACCACAACATCTTCGGGTGCAAAATCAGGATTTTGGGAAAGCACGATATTCGTGCGGTTTTTCAGCGGCTTGCCATTCGGGAAGGACTCCAGCGTTTTTCTGCCCATAATCACGTTGTGGTTAAGGGTAGTCATACGGAAAAATTTCATATCCTCGGGTATGTGAAACAGCAAATCGCCGCCCTTTCCAATACCCCAGTTTCCGCTTACAGCGGCTATTGCAGTAATCATTTTGTTACCTCCGATACGGCGACTGCTATTCCAGCAATAGTAACTATACCGCCGATAATTTTATATATTAATTCGCTATACTCACCGGGTTCTGCATTTTTGTCGTGTATACCGTGTTCAAGATACCATATAACTTCAGGCAGAAAAATATGTACAAGTCCAACTATTATAAAAATAATTGCAAAACCTAACATGTTCAATCACTCTCCATACGTTTTGACTTACAAGCAAACCCCGATGTTTTTTCGCAATGCGAAAAAACTCGGATATGAACAACTGCAACGCAGTTGTTCATATTGCTACTTCGAATTTTATATCCTCTTTGTGATACTCATAATTTTCAAGAGTAAAGCTGTCAGCGGTGAACTTGTAGAAATCAGTAACCGACTTGTCCAGCGTGAATTTCGGAGCTTCAAAAGGCTTCTTTTCGATGATTTCCTTTATAATCGGAACGTGTCTGTCGTAAATGTGTGCGTCGGCAATAACGTGCACAAGCTCGCCTGCTTCAAGTCCGCTGACCTGTGCAATCATATGCACAAGCACTGCATACTGACAGATATTCCAGTTGTTCGCCGCAAGCATATCCTGCGAGCGCTGATTAAGTATAGCGTTCAGCTTTCCGCCGCTTACGTTGAAGGTCATACTGTACGCACAGGGATACAGACCCATTTCGGACAAATCGTGGTGGTTGTAGATGTTTGTCATAATGCGGCGGCTTGCTGGGTTGTGCTTCAAATCATACAGCACACGGTCAACCTGGTCCATATCCCCCTCAGGGTAATGATGCTTAACGCCAAGCTGATAGCCGTAAGCCTTGCCGATTGAGCCGTTTTCGTCCGCCCAGCTGTCCCAGATGTGAGCGTCAAGCTCATTTATGTTGTTGGACTTCTTCTGCCAAATCCAGAGAAGTTCCTTAACAGCGGTTTTAAGGAATGTTCTGCGGAGCGTCATAATCGGGAATTCCTCCGCAAGATTGTAGCGGTTTACAACACCGAATTTTTTGATTGTATGTGCAGGAGTACCGTCAGCCCACTTCGGGCGCACGTCCATATCAGCGTCTGAAACGCCGTTTTCGAGGATATCCCTCACGGTATCGATAAAAATTTCATCAGCACGGCTCATAAACGGCATCCTCCTACAAAAGGGTACACTTACCCTATATTAAAAAATAATTATATATATTATATCATACCAGCTTGAATTTTTCAACAACTTTTGGGATTTTTTAGCCATATAATTAATTGCAAAGAAAAACCGACCTTGACATATAGCCAAAGTCGGTTTTGATTTGTTATGTAAAAGAAAAATGGCATTGCAATTCAGGAAAAAAAGAATCAGAAAGCATAAGCTTTCTGATTCTGATTTGTTATATAAGAGAAAAATTGCATTGCAATTTTTCTCAGAGCCAAAGAGGAACGCAGTTCCTCTTTGGTTTTTACATTCCTGTAAGACCGGAACGTGCAATACCTTCTGTGAAGTGCTTCTGCAGGCAGACATACAGAACAAGAATCGGGAGAATAGAAATCAGACAAGCGGATTCCATCCATACGATAAGTTCACGGATGTTAACCTGTGCGTTAGCATCACCGAAAAGGAGCATCTTCAGGCTTGAGTCAAGGTTCTTCAGCTCAAGAGCAATTGTCTTGTTGTTAACGAAGAACGATGTGGATACGTAGTAGTCATTCCAATACCATACGATAGAGAAAAGGAATACTGTAAGGAATGTTGAACCTGCGTTAGGAATCATAACCTTGATAAATGTTTCAAACGGAGTACAGCCGTCAAGAGCAGCTGCGTCCTCAAGTTCCTTAGGCAGACCCTTGAAGGACTGTCTGAACAGGAAGATGAACAGACCTGCACGCAGACCGTTGGCAGTCAGCGCAGGGAGATACATTGTAAGCGGTGTATCGATAAGGCTGATTGTCTTGCCGGTGATAAGCTCCCAGATACCCAATGGATTGAAGTAACGGAAGAACTCATACTGCGGAATAAGAATAATCTGCGGCGGAACAATAATCATCATGATTACAACGAAGAACAAAATCTTCTTGCCCTTGAATTCATAACGTGCAAAGCCGTAACCTGTGATTGCGCAGGTAATAACCTGAATAACGGAACAGCCGATATTGAGAACCAATGTGTTTTTGAGAATCTGCCAGAATTTAATTGCCTTTATAACATCGGTAACGTTTGTGAATGTCAGGTGCTTTGGAATCCACATGATTGTAGGGTCATTCATGTCTGCTCTTGTTCTGAACGCTGTAGAAATCATAAAGATAAGAGGATAAAGAATGATAAAGCAAAGACCAAATACGATAACTGCTCTGAATACAGGCCATACCGCATCCATGAACTGCTTACGCTTCAGATATCTCTGTTCCTCAGGAGTGAGACATTCAAGTCTTTTCTTGAAACGCTCTCTTTTTTCCCTACGAGTCAGCTTCACATCGCTGAGAGTAGGGTCCTTCTCTTTTTTCTTGAAGGGAGAGAAACCCTTTTTTGCCATCGTAGACGCCATAAATTTCTCTCCTCCTTAATCGTCATACCAGACGAGTCTGTTCATGATTGCGAAAATAATACCCAGAACTACAAGTACAATTGCGAAATAGCTCCATGCCATGGCAGCAGAGTAACCGTATTTCCATTCACTCTGTACACTGAGCAGACGCTCCATTACCTTATTGGTAGGGTCGGTAAATGTATCAACAACTGTATAAACGATATTAACGAGAATCATCGGGGAAATGTAAGGAAGAGTAATCTTCCAGAAGAATTCCCAGGATGTTGCACCTTCGATTGCGGCAGCTTCCTTAGCGGAGGAAGGAATACCCTGAAGTGCGGAAAGGAAGATAAGAATCTGGATACCGCATTTCCAAACGAGGTTAAGAATATCAGAAGTAACCGTTGTAAGGATTTCGGTGAATTTTGAACCGAATCCATAAATACCTATAAACTCCAGCAGCTGGTCAACCATGTCTGCCTCAAAGATTGTGGAGAACTGAGCAGCGTCGCTGTTTCCTCCGGTATCAAGGTCACCGGTAATGATTGCATAAACAGGACCGGTTGCAATAATTACAGGAAGGAAGAATACGGCTCTTGCGAATGTTCTTCCTCTGAACTTCTGGTTGATGATAATAGCAACGAAGAGTGAGAACACTACAATAATCGGAAGGTTCAGAGCTGTATCACCCAGAACTTCAACAAGAAACTTTCTGTAGCTTGGGTCGGTCATGAATGCATTCTTATAGTTAAGGAATATGTTTGTGCCCTGTTCTGTACCGATTCTCTCAATGAGAGGCTCTACCTTCATAAAACCTGTTTCAGGTGTTACTTCATGGAAAGAATAGTAAAACGACTTGAACAGCGGAACGATGAAGAACATCAGTGCACCGATAAACCAGAGTGCAATAAATCCGTAGCCGTAAAGGCCCTTCTTCTTTTCATAAGACAAATTGCGAAGACTTTTCATCAGCCGATTACCTCCTTTCCGATGTAGTCATAAATGCTGATTGTTCTGCCGTTGACATCAACAGTTCTTGCTTCAAGGTCAACGACTGTTTTTGTACCGTTTGCATATACTGTTTCAACCTTTGTTTCGCTGAGAACATTGTATTCAGTAATTGTTGAGCCTGCTGTCTCGTTGAGAACTTCCTCAGCAAACTTGTAGCAAGCTGCTGCGTCCTCAAGCCAGTACTCATAGTTAGCGTAATAGAGGGAGTCATAGCGGGTATCCTTCAGCTCGTCAGCTGTTTCAGCAACAAAGTCAAATCTGAGATTTGTTCCTGTTGCAAGTGCACGGAGAATGAGGTCAGCAACCTGAGCATCGCCGTTTACAGCTGTTGTGGAAACAGGCTTCAGACCGCTCATTACAATCTGATAGAACGGAATTTCCTGGTCGAAGATATCGAACTTACTGGAATTGAGCGGAACATTGGAAACGTGGTCAACATACTTGAGAACGTAAGCGTTTGCTCCGTCAGCAAGGATTGAGCCTACAGAGCCCTTGAGGTCTTCAAGGTAAGTCTGGAGGTTATACTTGAACATTTCTCTTGAAACGGAGTTTCTGCCGTAGTCACCGTAGATTACGGTTGTTGCGCTGCCGAGGGAAATGTTGTCGATACCTGCCTTGCTGTAGCTCTTTGCAAGGTTCTTGAACATCTTCTCATACTTTCTTGGGCTGAGGAGTGACATAGCATCATAGAACTTGTTTTCAACGCCGTGAGCCAGATCGTATTCAATCTGTCTGGAGTAAGCGTTGGAAACTCTGATTGCGGTATCGGTCATTGTGAAATAACCGTTGCCTGATTCAAATGTAAGGTTGTCAACGCCCGGATAAAGAGCAATGCCGTTTTCTTCAGCATAAGCCTTGAGGGTCTTGAAATCCTTCTTGCCGCCGAGTTTGGAAGCAGGCTTAGCCTTATCGGCAATCTTTTCGGTAATATCAGCCTTTGTCCACTGGTTGTAATTTACAACCATATCATCGACACCAAGTTCCTTGAGCTTCTCAAGGATTGTTTTAGCCTCATCGAAAGAGGTTGTTTCGTGCTGCATCATTACAGGGAAGCCGAAAACTGTTTCCTGCTTCATAACCGCACCGTAAAGGTCGATATAGAGAGCGGAATTATCAGCTGCAGCGGATTTTGTAACGCCCTGCTCGCTTGTAAGATAATTTCTGTAGCTGTCAGCGATATCAACATAATTGATTTCGGACTTGTCGTCATTGGATACAGGATAATATCTTACTTCAATCTCAGGAACGAGAATTCCTCTCTTTTCATAAACAGCAAGCGGATTAGCGTCGCCGCCCATGAGATATTCGTCGTCTGTTCTGATTTCAAAATCGAAGTAGCAAGCATTATAGCTTGTTTTCTGCTGACCGGTAACGTATGCATTGATTGTTGCACATGTGTCACCCTTATCAGCAACTACCATCATACCGCTGTTGCCCTTAACGATACCGTACATAGGAAGGTATACATTCTGTGTAACAGCAGGCTTTGTAGCTTCAACAGGAGTAATATTTCTTCCGTAAACCTCGCCCTGGTAAGCCTTGTAGTTAGTCTTGCCGTTGTTGAAGTTGATTATTGCGCCGCTTCCGTCAGGAACAACAAAATAACCCTTTTCAGTCGGCTCAGCCGCACCGAAGGCACCCATCATAACAAGATTTGTAACAATCTTATCAGCGTCTTCTTCAACGATTGCCGATGTGTCAACATTTACACTGAGGTAATCGTCATGAAGAGTATACTTTACAGGGACTGTAATTGTAGCGTTTCCATATTTATATGTAATATCAAGCCCGTCAGAAGCCTTCTTTACGGAAACCTTGCACTTTACTTTCTGGTCAGCACTGTTCTGGTCGGTAGTGCTTCTCTTTGAAGGCTGAGCGTAAGTCATCGTCATGGAGGACTTAAGCTTTGTTTTCTGTGCAGCCTTACCTGCCGCAGCCTCTACGTTGATAGGATTGGACCACCATACTTCGCCGGTTGTCTTATCAACAAGAGCAATCTGGGCTTTGCTGTTGTAGTACAGAGCCATTTTGCTGTTTTCAGCAGCAAGCTCCATTTCAGCCAATGCCTGGTCATCAGTAATGAGAGGTTCCTCAGTGCTCATTGCATAGGAACCTAAATCTTCCTCACCTGAAGCATCAGAAGCCGCTGCATCAGCTGCAGGTTCACTTTCTGAACTTACAGGAAATGCACAGAGAGGCATCATCATAGCCACACAGCAAAGGCAGGCAAGCAGCTTTTTAAACCTATTCTGCATTCGTTATTTCACCACTTTTCGTTTTTAGTATTTTAAACTCTGAATCTGTAGGACAGCTCTGTGTAGATGGAAAGAATAAAGATAATTACCTGCTGGAACAATGTAAGAAGAAGTACGAGCAGGAACAGGATAGCAATCATTGCCACGATTGTTAGAAGCATAAGTGCTATAGTCTTTCCGAAGCTGAACTGATGTACAGCCTTGATTCCTGAAATAAGAAGAACGAATGTCCAGCATGTACCGATGATTTCGATGGACTGGATAAATACATATTCGTCCTTGATAAGGAAATGCGACATTACTGTACCGATAAGGTATCCTGCAATGTAAGGGATAAGTGCATAAGCGGAGTTAATGAAGATATTCTTCATTGTTCCCTCTCCGTCAAAGAGAGTACACATCGCCCAGTTTGCAACTACCCATGTACCGAAGATGATAAAGCTCTTGAAAATATACGGTACAATATTGAATACCTTGTCATAATCAGAGTAATACTGAAAACCGTAAAGTCTGCTGTATGCAACCTGCTGGAAGAAGAGCATGAACACGATGAAGATTGCAATTCTCATCGAACCTGCTTTTTTCCAACGGAGGTCCTCAAAGCCCTCAAACGGGTGAGTAACAACATGTTTAACGAATTGTCCTCTTGTCAAATCCAGCATATTACACACCCCTCTTTCTGCGTTTTCTTTCCCACGGATAAACTATCTTACCGTTTTTGCGGAAATGCTTATAGACAAAGCTGAGAATTACAAGAATTACGATTACAACAATGCACTTCATGTAATTTTCCTTCAGCCAGATATCTCTGTAGCCTTCAAACGCTCTGTTGTAACGGTCACGGCTTATGGAAATTTCGAAATATTCCATAGCTTCCTCGTACTCGTACTTGTTGTAGAGCGCGTTACCGATACCGATATAAGCACGGCGGTAGTTACCGTCATACTTCAGTACGTTCTGCCAAGGTTCGAGGGATTCCTCATAGAGACCATCGTTGTAGAGGTTTGCAGCATTTGTAACAATCTCACCGAAAACTGTTCTTGTGAAGATTGTGATGTTGTCCTTGATGGAGTCAAGCACATAAAGGTGGTTGTCATAGCTTTCGATAGCAACAGCTGATTCAAAAAGACCGAGCTGGTTGCCCTTGCCGCCCACGATGAACAGCAGCCAGCATTCCTTGTCGTACTGGAAAATACGGCCATGCTGGAAGTCAAGAATATTCAGCTCGCCGTTAGGACCGAGGTCGATATCGTTAAGGCTGGAATTCTTGGAATAAATTGAGTAATACGTAGGAGGCATATCACCGAAGGTCATATCTGTAGCACCGAGAGAGTCGAGAATGTTATCGCCTCTTGGGTTAAGCTTCTTAACCAGGTCAGTGTTAACTTCCTGAGAATCTGTAACTGTGAAGATAAATCCGTCATCGTCAATATCGAAGTTGGAGAAGCCGACCGGAGTCTGCTTTGCGGAACGTTCTCTCTGCTTTTCAGTAGAAATGAGGTCCCAGAAAGCGTTTGCAAGAACTTCAGCAGTCTGTTCAACACGGTTTGCGCCGTAGAAGCCAAGGAAGTCGCCCTGGGAGTTGAACATTACAGCACCCTTTGTCTGTGACTTAACAACAACATAAACGTTGCCTGCCTTGTCAACAAGAACCTTGCTTGGGTTATAAGTAAGAGCCTGGTCGTAAAGTGCGTCTGTAGGCTTACCGAAAAGTCTGTCGATGTTGCCCTCTGTATCGCACTTGATTACACGGTCGTTTTCAGTGTCACAAATATACACATAGCCTGTGTACTGGTCAACATAAACGCCTGTAGGCTTTGCAAGAGTAGCTGTGAGCTTGCCTGTAACGGTAAGAGCAGCTCCATCGTAAGTTACAGCAATTCTGTCACCGCCTGCTGCAGCGATAGTGCCGTTGATTTTTACATACTTAGCTTCAACATCAAACTTTGTATCAGCACCTGCAGTTGTCAGAATATTATACTTTGAAGTTGACTTATCATAAGTAAGAACATAATCGCCTGCTGCAAGAGGCTCTTCCTCTTCAGCCATATAGCTGAGAGCATCAGCATCTACAGTAACCTCAGTAACCATTGAGTCACTGTATGTGAATTCCTTCATTTCTCTCTTGAAGTTGAAATCAAGGTCAGTAATAACAATTCTGTTGTTGCCCTTATCTGCTATGTACATAAGGTTGTCATGTGAAATGAACAGGTCAGCAGGCTCATTGAGAGCACCGCAGCCGATTGTGTTTCCGTCCACATATTTTTCAGCGGTGTAACCTGCCTGAGAAGCAACAGGGTCACCCCATCTGTCATAGCTGTAAGGGTCATATGTTTCCAGCGCGGAGGTATTTACCGCAAGCACGGAAATACTGATTGCCGCCGCTGAAATAAGCGAAGTAAGCTTTTTCAAGCCTGACATATTATCCCTCCATAAATCAAATTTTAATCAGTTCCAAATAATACTTTATTCGTTACGCAAACCGCGATGTTTTTCGTTTTGCGCAATCAAAGCGGAAAACTCGTAGACTAAAAAAATTCTTTGTAATTTTTTAGTCTTTCATTCCGGCGTGCGCCATAGTTTCCATAACGTTACTCTGGGCAGCAATGAAGATTGCAAGCGGCGGAATCATAAGTACAACTGCGGAAGCCGCAATTGCACCCTGACGAGCGATACCTGCTGCAGCAATCTGCTGAACAACAGTCGGAATAGTCTTGAGTGCTTCATCGTATACGAGTGAACCACCGTTAGAGTTCCAAGCCGCCTGGAACTGGAAGATGATAATAGTCATAACAGCAGGTTTGGAGTTCGGCATTACGATACCCCAACAGATACGCATAAGGTTTGCACCGTCCACCTTAGCCGCTTCAATCATAGCGTCAGGAATTGTACTAACGCTCTGAATCATGAGGTAAAGACCCATAGAGGAAGCGATGAGCGGGAGGATGAGTGCGGAATATGTATTAATCATACCCAGCTTAGCCATTACGATATACTGCATGATGTAAGTAACCTGGCTGTTGAAGAGGAGGGCGATTACAACAATCTTATTGATTGCCTTTGCACCCGGGAAGCGGCACTTTGCAAGTACGAAACCTGCTGTACAAGCGAAGAGCACGTGAAGAACGGTTGCAGTAACAGTAACGAAGATACTGTTGAACACGTTTCTTGAGAAAGGAACCCATGAGTTGTTAGCAACAATGAAAAGGTCCTTGAAGTTGTCAAAAGTAGGGTCCATCGCATAGAGACGAGGCGGCATGATGAAGATTTCATTTACCGGCTTGATAGATGTAACTACAGCGATGTAAATAGGCAGGAGCATGAACAAGCCGAGGAATGTAAGGAAGAGGAAAATACCGATATCGTTTTTCCAGCTCTTACCAACTTGCTTGTTGGTACCCTTGGATTTTTCCATCTTACGATGTTCTTTTTCGCGCCTTTTTCTCAGAGCTTCCAGAGCGGCGGCATTTTCAGCCTCAATCTGAGCTGCAATCTGAGAAGGCTTCAGTTCTTTTTTAGCCATTATCTATTCCTCACCTCGTTTCTCAGTTCATATACTTGCCCAGAAGCTTGCCTATGAGATTGTTACAAATCAGCATTGCAAGGAACAGGACAAAGCAGATAGCGGAAGAGTAACCCATTTCGTAACGGATCCAGCCGTAGTCGAAAGCGTGAGTCATAATGGTGTGAACCTTATAGTCTGTTGATGGGAAGCCTGCGAGGCTACGTCCAACGATATCAACAGTAAATGCGGATACAATCTGCATTACAGCAGCAAACATGAGCTGCGGACCCATAGAAGGGATTGTAATGAAGATAAGTTCCTGCCATCTGTTGCTGATACCTTCGATAGCACCTGCTTCGTACATAGCCTTGTCGATACCCTGGAAACCTGCACGCATAGCAAGGAAGCCGGCACCCATAGATACCCAGAGCTGAACGATGATTACGCAGACAAGTACGTAATTTGCGTCAGTAAGCCACTGGATAGCGGAAGTTGTGATACCGAGTTCTGTAAGAGCAGCATTGAGGTAACCATATGTGTCACCTGAGAAGATGAGCTGCCATACGAAGTAGATGTTACCAGCCATAGATGGTGCATAGAAAATAAGTGTGAACACTGTCTTGAGTACAGGGTGAAGCTCATTGATGAGCCAGGCAAGGAAGAAGCTGAGCACATAGCTGAGCGGACCTGTAAAGATAGCGAAAATGAGTGTTGTTCTGATAGCGCCGATAAATACGTCATCCTCAAGGAACATTGTATAGAAGTTCTGGAATCCGACAAACTTCGGCGGGAAATGAGCCATATCGAAATCTGTGAAGCCGATAGGCAAAGCCAAGCAAACAGGAATTATTGTGAACACAAGGAAGAAAATCATGAACGGTGCCAGCATAATGTAGCACATCTTATTTCTCTTCATTTCGTGCCATGTATAACCCCATCTTTCTTTAAAGGACATCTTGCGCTCATTAGGCAGCAAGATTTCCTTCTTCTGAGTTTCAGCAGCCAAAGGTTTCCCCTCCAATCAAGTTATTCTTCTTTTTCATCAAGTCCGAGATTTTCTCGTTTTCTTGTAATCTCTCGGTTGATATCAATATTGTACCAACGGAGAGTTTCTCTTGCATTTTCCTTATCGTTAACAACGGAACGGAATGCGTTCATAATGCTTCGTGTTACAACGTAAGCGGAAGGAACAATCGGAATTTCCTCAAGCTGATTCATCTGGAACATAATCTTTTCCATATCCTTGTTGGACCAGTTGAGTTCCTGAAGAGCATCAACGTTAGCAACGTCAACACGTCCGAGAGGACCCATTACGCCTTCAACATTCTGCGCATATTCAACCATTGTATTCTTTTCGGTAAACCACTTGATGAACTCCCATGCACCTTCCTTGTTATCGCATGCGGAAAGGATGATTGCACCCGCACCGTTGGAGTTGGAAGCGTGAGAGATAGTACCGTCAGCCTGTTCTGTACCGGGAACAGCACAGAAGTCCCACAGACCCTTGATTTCAGGAGCTGCAACATTCAGCTGATTATAGAAAGTACAGTAATTCTGGATAACGATAGGAGATTCACCTGTTCTGAAACGTGTAAATGGGTCGTAAGTCTGGTCAAACTTATATACATTATAGAAGTCTGTCCACTTAGCAAACGCATCAACAGCAGCCTGTGAATCGAAGTTTGTAGCAGTCTGGTCCTCATTATAATAGTTTGTACCTGACTGGAGCATAAGCAGAGCAAATGTATGACCTGCTTCGGTTGCAGGAGAAACGGAAACGCCGTTTACAACGCCAGGGAGAATGAGACCCGGCTGCATATATTTTCTCTGAATAGCAGGAAGCATATCAATGAGTTCGTCCCATGTCTCAGGAGGCTCACTGATACCAACCTGAGCAAGCATATCCTTACGGTAGAACATCATCGGGAAGTTCTGAGTGATAGGAATTGCATAAACTTCGCCGTCATAAGTATACTGAACAGCAGCATTTTCCTGGAATCTGCCCATAACTTCGTCAAAGCCCTTCATGTCGTTCATAGGAACAACAAGGTCACGGAGTGCAAGGTTTACAGGGAATTCGCCGCCGACAAAGAGGGCAACGTCAGGACCCTTACCAGCAAGAACAGCTTCCATAATTGCGCCCTGTACAAGGTTTATAGCAACCTTTACATCAGCATCGGTGTTATAGTCGGAGTCAACCATCTGCTTGATAACGTTAGCCTGGTCACGACCTGAAGAAACCCATACATTGATGGATTCGCCTTCGATATCGGAAAGCTGAGTATAGTCCTCAAAGAAGGAATTAATGAATCCCTTGAAACCGAATACAAAGCTCTTGCCGATGTTGGACTTTACAGAAGTAAACTCACCGTCAGCAGGAACAAGCTCAATAAAGTCAACCTCAAGAGGCTGTTCACGGTACTGACGCATCCAGGAAGAAACGGAGTTTACATTATCCTTGATAGAGTTGTTGGAAATCATATCAGGGATTTTGTTAGGCTTCTTTGCACACTTTTCGAGAACGTCTGCAAGTCTTTCAAGAGCAGCAGCTTCTGTACCCTTCTGACCTGCAAGGTTTTCAATATTGTTCTTTTCTTCGTTAAGCTGTGCAGCAAGCTCAGTGAAAACGTCCTGAATTTCAGGAATTTCCTTATGGATATAGTAATCTGTGTACTTATCAGGAACAGGACCGGTAATCATGAGAATCTGCATATAGTACTGGTTAGCAGTGTACACGATTTCATCAAGTCGTCTCATGGACTCACCGATTTCGCCAGGGATTACTTCAAGAGTAAGCTCATGAGTACCCTTATCGAGGTAAACATAAGCAGCCTCACCGTTTGCATCCTCAGGAACAACCATAATCCAGTCATCATCGTACTGGAACTTAATCTGTTCAAAAGCAGAGTTCGGCACTTCACCGTCAATAAGGAGACGGCGGTTTGTATAAAGACCACGGAGCTCATTCTGACGAGCCTTGATACCAATCTTATAGTAACCTGCAGTTTCAACGTTCATTTCCCAGGTAATAGCCTGACCTGCAGTATCCCATGTACCGTCACCTACTGTATTGTAGCGCTGTTTGGACGGATGGGAAGGTTCAGTAAGGTAAGAACCTCTGTCATATGTAGGGAACAAAGTCTGAGAATTGGTGTATGTGTACTTTTCACCCTGAAGCTTGATAGCAGCGGCACCGCTGTTCTTTTTAAGCTCTGCATCGGATGGCTTTGAGTAAGTCTCGGAATTACCAGAGTTGCAAAGCTTGATATACTCAATAGCAACAGACGCACGCTCAGACTCAAAGGAAATAGTATGAGTACCCTCTTCAAGAACGAAGTAAAGCGGGGTATTGAACAGACCGTCAACATCGTAAATCATGGTCTTGACCCATCTTGAAGCCTGAACCTGAGGAGGACGAACTTCGTTATCCTTGGAATCGGCATAGATTTCGTGTTCACTTGCCCAGATGTGAGGGAGAGTAGCACGTGTAGCAGTGTCATAAGGGGACTCACCGTCGAGGAGAACGGAAAGTTCAGTAACGGTAGCACCGTCATCCAGAGGGTAATAACTTACCTCCAGCTGATATGCACCTGTTTCGGGAACGTCAACCGTATAGTCAACACGTCCCTCCTCATTGGACCACACCAAAACATTATCCTTGCCCTCGAATGTTGTCACTTCAGCCTCAGCCTTGTCATCCTTACCGGAGTAAGTGAGCATAGCTTCAGCATTAGGGCGCTTGACATTTACAATTTCGTCGTAGTATTCGCTGTAAGTTTTCTGCTTTTCAAAAGCAAGAGCAGCTTCAGTATACTGGGCTTCGGCAGTAACCGGCCCTGTATCAGCTGCCGCTTCGCTCTCCGCCGAAACGGGAACGCAGGAAATTACGGAAACACAAAGGAGAACTGCAAGTGCCGCAGACAGAGTCCTTTTAAAATTTGTTTTCCTTGACAACAGATAGACCACCTTTCATATAACCTAACTCAAAACCGATAATTTGCACGGGCGGACATAGCTCCGCGCTGCCAATATGTGGATACTGGCAGTTCAAACAGCAAAGAAACCGTGCAAACCATACAAGTTCAATGTGTAATTTTAGTGATAATTACACAAAAATTATGTTATTCGTTTATAAAAATATATAGAGTTGTATAATTATTATATCAATTTGCCTAATGGTTGTCAAGCATTTATTATTAATTTTGTTCAAAAACGGAATAAAATTTACAGTTAAAATTATCAAAAACGTTTAAGTAAACTATTTGTATAAAAAAACAAATCCCGATGCTGTTCAGACATCGGGATAAAAAAGGTGCTGTCCGTTCTGCATACGGACAGCACCGATTGATGTTAGAATAACTTTAATTACATAAAGTAACCGTTGTTATCTTTCATGAAGCTGGGTAATCCCAGCACGCAATTAGCTTCTCTTCTTAGCAACTACAGCAGCAGCAGCGAGAGCTACAGGAATTACAGCGAGAGCAACAGAAGCGTTACCTGTTGTTGGGTTTTCAACTTCAACTTCAACCTCAACTTCAGCTTCTTCTTCTACTTCCTCTTCAACTTCTTCTTCAACTTCTTCTTCGATTACTTCATCTTCAGCTGGCTCTTCATCGAGAACTTCTTCGTTACCCTCTGTAGCAGCGTCGGATGTAGCATCATCAGCAGCACCAGCTGTGAGAACAACTGTCATGTTGTCCCAGTACCATGTGTTGGATGTAGCGAGCTTCATGTTGTGGAGGTATGTTGCATAGTTGTTGTTTGTCATAGCGCCGTCCATGATAGCATCCCAGTCAAAGCTGAGGGATGTAGCTGTCCAGTCAAAGTAGTCTGTTTCAGCGAGGGACATTGTCATGTTTTCGTTGATGATGAGAGCACCCTGGAAGAGGTTGTAACCAGTCCAGTCAAAACCTGTCCATGTTGTGTTCTCTGGGTTGTAGTATGTTGGGTAGAGGTGCTGTGTGAAGGATGTGTAGGAAGAATCGCCCCACCAATCTGTTGTGTAGATAGCTGTGAGAGCGTCTGCGTTACCGTTAGCAGCCTTTACAGCATCTTCGTAAGAACCGCAGAAGCCGTCCTTAGCCATTGTAGCCCAGCCAGAACCTGTGTTGGACTTACCGTAGATGTTGTTGTAATCGCCGTTGATGATCCAAGCGATGTTCTTAGTAGCTGTGTTGAATGTGAATGTAACTGTTTCGTAGTTTTCGATAGCATCGTTGAGAACAGCTTTAACGTTAACGTAGGAGTTGTCCTTGTCGATTACCTTAGCTGTGTTGAGGTAACGCATGATATCATCGTTGCCCTTGATAGAAGTCTTGAATGGGTGTTCAAAAATCTTCTTTGTTTCAGAACCAGCAGAGAGAGCCTTTGTAACTACAGGTGTTACAGTAGGTGCTGTATTGCCAGTGCTTTCTGCAGTTACTGTAGGAAGGTTAGCGTTAACACCAGTGTTGCCCCATGCTTCTTCCTTGTAGAGGTGATCCCAAGTTGTTTCAACGTCAACTGTTACTGTGAGTGTAGCAGATGTGTAGTTAGCAAGTTCGTTAGAGAATTCAAGAGTTGTAACGAGACCAGCTGTTGTGATCTTGCTGTTGTAGTTAAGAGCGTTCTTATCTGTGGAGTATGTGAAGATCTTGTTCTGTTCAGCCATTGTATCGTCAGTAACCTTGATTGTAACATTCTTTACTGTGTAGAAAGGCTTTGTTGGGTCTGGAGCCTGAAGTGTATCGCTCCACTGACCACCAGATGTGAATACAAGCTTAGTTGTATCAGCATCAGCCTGCTTTACTGTGAATTCGAAAGAAGCTGTGTTTGCACCCTTGTTAAGAGTGATTTCCTTCTTTTCTACGAGGCTGTAAGCGAAAGAGTTGTCGGAAAGAGCGGATACTGTTGTAGCCATTGCAGATACAGCTACTGCGCCTGCTGCGATTGCAGCGATTGTCTTTTTCATGTTCATGAAAAATTCCTCCTTGTTTTGTTTTAAGTTTTTTCTTTATTTATTTCCAGTTAAAATGGAAATCAAATAGAATATATGTATACAGACGTACTTAAACGCTTTCTGTATATCACGCTATTATTCTAACATTTCATGCCCGAACTGTCAATGTACACTTACGCCAAAATTTCAGTCAGGTTTTCAGCGTTTATGCACACTTTTCACTAATTATCACAATTTTGAACACAAAAGTCAGACCGTTCCGGTAACCGCTTTGCAACATTCGTAACGATTCTGTAACTTTTCCTTAGCTTACCTGTCACGGTAATTTCGCCCGTTTTTCACAAAACTGCTCCGAAAACGATTAATATTATATCATACATTGAAAATTTTGTCAAGCGGTTGACATATCCGTGCACGAGGTGTATAATATATACAAAGGGGTACACCGATGAACGGTTGCTCCCGTTGTTGTTAGTTAAAAAATAACCGTCAAGCTGGGGAGCGTGGGCGGTTATTTTTTATGTAAAATAAAAAATAATTACTTGTTCTTATTTGAAATAAGAAAACAAAGTGTGATAATTTCCACAATGAGAAGCAGAAGCTGAATTAACTCAGATAATGTTATCATGTGATTATCACCTCCCTTACGGGAGTAACCGTCCACCGTTTGGTGTACCCATCTGCATTATATCACGTATGTCACAAAAAAGTCAAACCCACTCTCAGCCGTTTGGTTGGGAGTGGGTTTTCTTATACTATATAAAATCAGCGTGCCTTTGTTTCATTCTCTTCGAAAATCTTGTTCAGCACGTCTTCCATTGCCATTACGCCAAGGTCGCCTTCCTTGTGGGAACGGAGAGAAAGTGTTTCGGCTTCAACTTCCTTATCGCCGACGATGAAGAAGTAAGGAATCTTTTCAAGCTGAGCCTGACGAATCTTGTAGCCGACACCTTCCTTACGGGAGTCGATTGTAGCACGGATACCGCGTCTTTCAAGCTTTTCGAGAACCTTTGCACTGTATTCAGCCGCACGGTCTGTAACAGGGAGAATTCTTACCTGCTCAGGGGACATCCACAGAGGAAGTGCGCCTGCAAATCTTTCGATAAGGTAAGCAAGTGTTCTTTCGTAACAGCCGAGAGAAGTTCTGTGAATGATGTAAGGCATTCTCTTCTTGCCGTCAACATCTGTGTACTCCATACCGAACTTAGCAGCAAGAAGCATATCAATCTGAATTGTAACGATTGTATCTTCCTTGCCGAACACGTTCTTGTACTGGATATCAAGCTTAGGGCCGTAGAAAGCAGCCTCGTCAATACCGATTGTGTATTCTACGCCGAGGTTGTCAAGGATTTTGCCCATAACAGCCTGAGCTTCTTCCCACTGTTCACGGGTACCCTCGTACTTGTTCTTAGGATTTTCAGGGTCCCACTGAGAGAAACGGAAAGTACAGTTTTCAAGCATACCGACTGTATCGAGAACGTACTTTGCAAGTTCAAGACAGCCCTTGAATTCTTCTTCAAGCTGTTCAGGACGGAGAATAAGGTGACCCTCGGAGATTGTGAACTGACGTACACGGATAAGACCGTGCATTTCGCCGCTGTCTTCGTTACGGAAAAGTGTGGATGTTTCACCCAGACGCATTGGCAGGTCACGGTAGGAACGTGCTCTGTTCAGGAACACCTGATACTGGAAAGGACAAGTCATAGGACGGAGTGCGAAACATTCCTTCTCCTCGTCATCAGGGTCGCCGAGAATGAACATACCGTCACGGTAGTGGTCCCAGTGTCCGGAAATCTTGTAAAGGTCACGCTTAGCCATAAGCGGTGTCTTTGTCAGCAGGTAGCCTCTCTTCTGTTCCTCATCTTCAATCCATCTCTGGAGAAGCTGGATTGTTCTTGCACCCTTTGGAAGAAGAATAGGAAGACCCTGACCGATGCAGTCAACAGTTGTGAAGTATTCAAGTTCACGTCCAATCTTATTGTGGTCACGCTTTCTTGCTTCTTCAACAGCAGCAAGGTGTGCTTCCAGTTCGCTTGCCTTAGGGAAAGCTGTACCGTAGATACGGGAAAGCTGCTTGCCCTTAGCGTCGCCTCTCCAGTAAGCACCTGTACAAGCAGTAAGCTTGAACGCCTTTACTACAGCAACGTTAATAAGGTGAGGACCTGCACAGAGGTCAGTGAATTCGCCCTGCTTGTAGAAGCTGATAGCCTCGCCCTTGTCAGCGTGTTCCTTGCAAAGCTCAACCTTGTAAGGCTCGCCCATCTTTTCAAGCATAGCAATAGCTTCATCAACAGGCAGACTGAACTGTTCAAGGTCGATACCTTCCTTGACAATCTTCTTCATCTCAGCCTCAATAGCTGTAAGGTCGTCAGCTGTGAAAGCCTTTTCTGTATCAAAGTCATAGTAGAAGCCGTTGTCGATAGCAGGACCGATAGCAAGCTTTGTGTCAGGGTAAAGACGCTTAACAGCCTGAGCAAGAATATGGGAAGCTGTGTGCCAGAAAGTTTTCTTGCCTTCCTCGCTGTCGAAAGTCATAACCTCGAAAGTGCAGTCCTTGTCAATAGTTGTACGCAGGTCGCATACGTTTCCGTCAATTTTCACGCAGCAAGCGGACTTGTAAAGTCCCATGCCGATTCCCTTGACAACCTCAGCCGCAGACATCGCATTTTCGATTTCACGGATTGAGCCGTCCTTCAGTGTGAGCTTAATCATAATAATTCTCCTTTATATAAATGTAGAATTTGGAAAGTGAAATGTGGAATTATTTTCACATCACTCACCAAAGTTTAATAACCAAAATAATGGGTTTCCAAAGGGTGTGCGCACCCTTTGGCAGGGTTCTTAGGGACAGCGTCCCTGAGTCGCAAACAAACTTGTTTGTTTTGAGCAGGAGAGCGAAATCCTTAACCAAACGCTTGCGTTTGGTTTCTTGCGCCCGCAGGCGCTGCCTGAGAAGCGCATCTAAAAGGTGAATTTTGAGGCGGCAAGCCTCAAAAGAGAAAATTTCTGCAAGAAAGAAATTTCCTAACAGTAGCGAAGCTACTGTTTATAGTTAAAGGAAACCATCAACCAGCTTTCTTCTTCCTCTTGTCAAAAACGACCTTAGCCACCGCCGAAATCAGAAGCAGTACCCCAAACAGCACAAAGCTGTTCAAAAAGCAGTAAATTATATATAGTATACGTCCGCCTTCGCCGACTGAGCCAATCACCGTCATCACAGTCTCATTGAACCAGCCAAGGGAGTCCGCCGTTTCTGTTACCGTAAGCAGCGTGTCAGAGCTTTTAAATATGGTTTTCACGTCATACGCAAGTTCAACAACCAGCACCGCAAGGGGAAAGGGACATATTCTTCCCGACAGCTTAACCGTTACTATAACCGCAACAACCGTCAGAATTCCCATAAACACCGATACAGGCGGAAGCAGGGAGAAATCCGTGAAGATTGTTATTGCCCCGAACAGGATTTTCACACCCGTCCGCAAGAATTTGAGCGCCGCATAAACCAGCAGTGATATCAGCAACACAAACCAGAAGCTGCATTTTTTATTTTCCATAGATGTCACCCCATACAAAACAAAAAATCCCCTAATCTGCCATAAGCAGACTAAGGGACAAAATTATGCTTCGCATAACTTCGTGGTTCCACCCGAAGTTCATATACTATTATAATAGGAGCGATATTACAACCCGTAATAACAAATCATACTATTATATATAGTATACCTCATTCTGCGTTCTTTAACGGGAACGACCCGCCGTGTATTAAACGGACTCAAAGGCGGTGTGCACAATACTCGGATTTACGCCGTTCACAGCATCGGGCGCTCTCTGAAAACCCTTTGTGTAAGGTGCCTTCCTTATCAACGTTTTGGGATATCATTTATAGTGTAACACCGTTTTGCAATTTTGTCAACCGTCTTTTTTCACATACAAACGGTATTTTTATTATTGAATAGTGTCAAAATGTATAATTTTCCTTGACAAGTTAAACGTTTTATATTAAAATAGTAAAGTGAATGCAATATATTTATATAATAGCGAAACTGAGTAAGTGCTCAGCTCGTTCAAATAAATTGCTGTTCAACTATTTTCTTACTTCTATGGCTCAAATAGAAGGTTTTTCATACATTTCACGGGCAACAACTTACCGTATTTTACATTAGCAAATTTACAAACGGTATAATTTACATAGATTGCACTTGTAATAGTGCACCCGCCTGTGAATTAATATATCCAAAAGGTCGATAAGGACAATTACACTATCTTTTGAAATTTTTTGAATTTTGACAACGTTTCTGAAAGGAAACCCAACAAGTGAAAATCCTATATTTAAGCCTCCGAAGTAATTTGCTTAATTAAACCAAAGGAGGTATATGGGTTTGGAAATCATAATCGGAATTATAGCTTTCCTCGTCGGTGCAATCATCAGCGGTGCTATCCTGTTCAAGGTCGGTATCAATTACCGTAAACAGCAGGCTGAAAACGCAATCGGTTCCGCAGAAAAGGAAGCGGAGAGAATTGTTGAGGACGCTAAGAAAGAAGCTGACAATCAGAAGAAAATCGCGCTGGTAGAAGCTAAGGACGAAATCCATAAGAGCCGCAGCGAACTTGAAAAGGAAATCAAGGAGCGCCGCAGCGAAATGTCCCGTCAGGAAAGACGTATCCAGCAGAAGGAAGAAAACCTCGACAAGAAGAGCGACAACATCGAAAAGAAAGAGGAACAGCTCCAGAAAAAACTGAAGCAGGCTGACGAAAAGCTCGAGGAAGCCGACAAGATTAAAAAATCCCAGATGGAAATTCTTGAAAGAATTTCTCAGTTTACCATGGAACAGGCTAAAGAACACCTGCTTTCCATGCTTGAAAATGAACTTGTACATGACAAGGCTCTGAAAATCCAGCAGTACGAAACCCAACTCAAGGACGAATGTGAAGAAAAGGCAAGAGACCTTATCTCCCTAGCAATCTCCAAGTGCTCCGCTGACCAGGTTTCTGAATCCGCTGTTTCCGTTGTTCCGCTGCCGAACGACGAAATGAAAGGTCGTATTATTGGTAGAGAGGGTAGAAATATCCGTACCCTCGAAACTCTCACAGGTGTTGACCTCATCATCGATGACACACCTGAAGCAATCACACTCTCCTGCTTCGACCAGGCAAGACGTGAGGTTGCAAGAATTGCTCTCGAAAAACTTATCGCAGACGGAAGAATTCATCCGTCCCGTATTGAAGAAATGGTTGACAAGGCTCGTAAAGAGGTTGAACACCGCATCAAGCAGGAAGGTGAACGTGCAGTTCTCGAAACCAACGTTCACGGTCTTAACCACGAGCTTGTACGCCTCATCGGTAGACTCCACTACCGTACATCCTACCGTCAGAATGTTCTCAATCACTCTATTGAGGTTGCTCATCTTGCCGGTATCATGGCTTCCGAGCTTGGCGTTGACGCTAACCTTGCTCGCCGTGCAGGTCTCCTCCACGATATCGGTAAGGCTCTCAGCTACGAAATCGAAGGTTCACACGTTCAGATTGGTGTTGATGTCTGCCGCAAGTACAAGGAAAATGCTGACGTTATCCACGCTATCGAAGCTCACCACGGTGATGTAGAGCCTAAGACAGTTATCGCTTCCCTTGTTCAGGCTGCCGACGCAATTTCCGCAGCACGTCCGGGTGCAAGAAGTGAAAACTACGAAAACTACATCAAGCGTCTCCAGAAGCTTGAGGAAATCTGTACTTCCTTTGACGGAGTCGAGAAGTCCTTTGCTATCCAGGCAGGCCGTGAGGTTCGTATTATGGTATTCCCTGACAAGATTAACGATGAAAAGATGGTTATCATCGCTCGTGAAATCGCTCAGAAGATTGAAAACGAGATGGATTACCCGGGACAGATTAAGGTTAACCTCATCAGAGAAAGCCGTGCTGTAGAATACGCAAAGTAAGTTTGTGCAACGATAATACTTTTTGGTATAATCAATATTTTATAAACCATAAAATAATAGCTGGTCCAGCTGAGCCCAGCTGGCTGGGATTTTTAAGGGCGAGCAGCCCTTAAATCGCTCATCGCAATGAGCGAAACTCCCCTTCCTTTTCAATCGGAGCAAGGGGTGAGAAAAACGACAGTTTTTCGAGGGGAGGCGAACACGACCGCCTCCCCTTGTTGTTTTCCCGTAGAATTTTCCTCATAAACAGTCCAGTGGACTGTTTATGACATAATAAATCAATTCAAAAAGAAAGAAGGTATCCTATGCCCAAAACCATATTCGGTACAACCGAAAAATCCAACTTTATCCTGAATATGAATTACACAACCGTCAGACGTTGGGTGCTGGGAATTCTTTGCGCCTGCATAATCGTGCCCCTTATCGGCGGTATGTTCATTACGGGAATCGAAGGAACAAGCTCTTTCCTTGGCTCATTCCTCTACGCAACAGGCTTCTCCTGCATACTCTTTTATATAGTGCTGCTGCTGAGAAAGGATATTTCCTTCAAGCAATACCCTGCCGCATTCCTTGTGGTGGGACTTGCCGTGCTGACATTCGCTTCCTACTACCGTGTGGCTCTTGCCGAACCTGCTCAGGAAAACATCAATACGGCACTTCTTGGTGAGCTCGGACGTTATGAGGGTCTGCTGGCACTGTTTGCATACTTCGGAATTTTCCTGCTTGCAACTGCCGTAATGAAATATTCCTCGGTAAAAATCATTTTCGACATTCTTGTGGGTGCAGGTATCGTTCAGGCAATTGTTGCTGTAATGCAGCATATCCCTTGGGACTTCCCCTCTGATTTCAGAAAGCTTCCTGCACTTTTGCTTCTCAAGGACGTTCACCTTTCAAGCGGTCTTTCCGACAGCCCTATTTTTTACGGTTCGTTCCTTACAATAGTTTCTGCGGTTGCAATCGCAGGAGCAATTTACGACAAGAATATCACCCGTGCACGTGTTTACGGAGTATCTTCTGTGCTGTTCTTCCTTACGGGACTTTTCACTTCTTCGGTAATTCCTCTTATCGGAATCGGAACAACTCTCGTTGTTACGCTTGTTCTTGAACTTACCGCGGGCAACGGCGGAACAAAATTCGACAGCGGCATACTGAAAAGTTCAGGAAAAAGACTTGCGGCTCTCATTGCTGCTTTTGCAGTAGTTTTCGGAATTGTTTTTGCTGCTCAGGGAATTTATCTCCGTGACAAAGCAATCGCTTACACAGACGCTTTCAACCGTCTTTTCATCACCGCAGGCTCACCCTCATTCGTAAACGAACAATCTCTGTGGGAAATCGGTGCTGAAAGAAGCGTAACAATGATTAAGGAGCACCCGATTCTTGGTGTCGGCCCTGATATGTTTGCGAAGAATCAGTTTTCGGGTTCCCTTGTAGTTGACAGCATTGACCGAAGCTACAACGAATATCTTTACATTGCCGCAACCCGTGGCATACCGTCACTTCTTATGTATCTTGTTCTCCTTGGTGCAACAATTATCCGTCTTGTGAAGGATTTGAAGCAGTTCGCTTCCGACCGTGAGAAATGGTTCAGACCTGCACTGCTTACAGCGGTTATTGCGTATTCCGTTCAGGCATTTTTCAGCGTAAGTGCCGTAACAGTTGCACCGTTTTTCTGGCTGCTTCTCGGAATAAGCTGGTCGAAATTCATTGACGAAAACAGAGACAAATCCACAAAGTAAAAATCAGAATATCCTACAGAAACAGCAAGGGTACTGAGCAATCAACTCAGTACCCTTGATTTTTATATTACTTCTTTAAGTATCAGATATGCAACCGTTGCAAGAGATTTTGCCTCCACATAATTGTGGTCAACGATATAATCATTCTCATCAAGCATACGCTTGATTTCGGAAATGCGTTCAAAGCCCGCAACCGCACCCTGCATATTCGGAATTACAAAATATGATTTCTGCATAATGTGACGGATTTCCGTCCTTATACCCTGAGGAATAGGAACAGCGTTTTCGCTTGTTTCAAACTCATATTCCTCCAGCTGTTCAAGAGGCAGGCTTGTATCAATTTTCGAAGCGATATCCTCCGCAGCCTGTCTGCCGAAAACAAGTGCTTCAAGCAGGGAGTTGGACGCAAGACGGTTGTTGCCGTGAACACCCGTGTGGCTGCACTCGCCTACCGCATAAAGTCCCTCCACAGATGTCATACCCTTGGTGTTGACGTTGATACCGCCCATAAGGTAATGCTGACAAGGGTAAATCGGAATCATATCCTTTGTCATATCAATTCCCTGACTCAGCAGGTACTTGTAAATCATCGGGAAACGCTTTTTAAGGAATTCAGGGTCCTTATGCGTAATATCAAGGTAGAAATCGTCCGAGTCAAGGCGTCTGCCCTCGGTTACGATTGCATGGGAAACAACATCTCTCGGAGCAAGCTCAAGACGCTCATCATAATTATGCATAAAGCGTTCCTTGTCCTTGTTGCGCAGGTAAGCACCCTCACCTCTTACCGCTTCGGAAATAAGGAAGCACTCACGGGTATGCTTGTTGTTGAAAGCGGTTGGGTGGAACTGTATAAGGGACAGATTTTTGATATGTGCACCCATTTCATAAGCAAGAGCAATGCCGTCGCCTGTTGCGATTGCGGAATTTGTCGTAAAGTCATAAACACGTCCTATGCCGCCTGTTGCCATGATAAAATAGCGGCTGTTATAGGTTTTATGTACCTCGTCAACGGAAATATCTGCGGAAAAGCCCGTAGAAGTTTTCTTGACCTTGCAAAGCAGGGCATTTTCAAGGATATCCACATTAGGCATTTTCTTCACAGCTTCCTGAAGCTTGGTGGTAATTTCAAAACCTGTGGAATCCTTGTGGTGGAAAATGCGGCGGCGGGAGTGTCCGCCCTCAAGGGTGCGGTGAAGATTACCGTTTTCGTCCTTGTCGAAATCAACGCCGAGGGAAATAATTTTTTCAATTTCCTTTTCAGCCTCTGTAACGAGAATTTTCAGGCTGTCGGGGTTATTCTTGAATCCGCCTGCGATGAGAGTATCATTTGTGTGCAGACGGGTGCTGTCGTCCTCAGGCTTATACACAGCAGCAATACCGCCCTGTGCAAGAGCGGAATTACAGAGAATAAGCTCACGCTTTGTAATAAGCAGCACCTTAAGGTTTGCAGGAAGGTTAATAGCGGAATAGAGACCGCCTGCACCTGTACCTGCGATTATGACGTCATAGTTTTGCATAATATTTCCTTCTTTATATAAAATGATTTTACATGCATTACAACATACTTATTTTATTATATCACATAATTACGCACAAATCAACAATTGACACAATATTGACAAAGAAAAACCGTCCTCTGCATGAGGACGGTTTGATATGTTTTTACTTTGTGTTGGAAAGCTTCCATCTGAAAGTGGAAATTCTCTGAGCCTTTGTGTTATCGTAGGAAATGTTGCTGCAAACAATACTTAAATCGTTGTAACGATAGTCAATCTTTGCATCCTTATTTCCGAAGCCGATAGACTTAACAACACTGTAGTTACGCTGGATAACAGCACCGAGCTTGTGATGTGTTCTTTCAAACTCAACAATTTCCTTTGCAAGGATAGGTTTTGAGTCGCATACATTATATACGCCCTGATAGTTGATGCCGCCGTTTACTGTAAGAATACCGATAACAAAGTCGATAAAGTTATACAGACAGCAGAATGTGAAGCCGTAATCGCCGTAACCGTAAATAAAGGAGCAATTGTCCTTAGGGTCGAAAATCTTAGCATGAAGATTAGGTACATATGTCTTTGTATAAATCGGGCAGACTCTGGCGATAACACCCTTACAGGAGCCTGCACCCTTGATAACCTTTGCAAGAGCCTTTTCGCTGTCGAATTTCATCTTAGCATAGTCGCTTGAAGGCTTTTCGTCAGCAGTTTCACGAATCGGCTCACGTGTCTTTGGCGACGCGTAAATCTGATGTGTACTCAGCAGGATGATATCGCCTACGCCAGCTGTAACGGCGTTCTTGTAAATATACTTGTCAACTGCAGCAGCCTGCTTTTCATGTGCAGAAGTAATGATATTAGGCAGGTCGTTGTCAACAGAACAAGCTGTATGAACAAGCACATCTATTTTATGTTCGGACATAGCTCTTGTAACTGCATCTTTATCTTCGATTGCAGCCTGAACGAATACAAAATTAGGGTTGCCGACAGAAGAGCTTGGAGTATTGTCGACACCTATTACTTTAAATCCTTTATTAAGCAAGGCTTCAGAAAGTTCACTTCCGATAAGACCGGACGCACCTGTAACCATAACAGTTTTCATAATAAAGCCGCCCTCCGTTCTGTAAATTTATATATCTATACTCTTACATTATACCACAAAAAACGAAAAATGCAATAGCCTTTTTGCCGAATTAAGTAGCATTTTTCTGAATAATACGCTATAATAGTAGAAAATAAACTTCAAAATCCGTACATTTTACATAAAAGGAGTATCTGAAAATGCCGTTTTTTTCACCTGACCCATACACGAACAAACGATATAATATGCAGAGCTCATACCTGAAAAAGCACTTCGGCAGAAAGACCGTAAAAATAAGTCTTAACGGTGGTTTTACCTGTCCGAATATTGACGGGACAAAAGGCAGCGGCGGCTGTATTTACTGTTCGTCAAAAGGCAGCGGCGACTTTGCGGGCGACCCCTGCATGAGCATAGCTGCTCAGTTTGATGAGGGCAAGGAAAAGCTTTCGGGAAAGTGGGGAAACGAACTGTTTTACATCCCCTATTTTCAGGCAAACACCAACACCTATGCTCCCCTTGACAAGCTGAAAAGGCTTTACAGCGAGGCACTTGCGCAGGAAAACGTCGTAGGTCTTGCAGTTTCTACCCGTCCCGACTGCATAAGCGAGGAAACGGCGGATTATCTTGCCGAGCTTTCGCGGCAGACCTATCTTACGGTGGAGCTTGGCTTACAGACAATTCACGATAACACTGCTCAACTTATCAACCGCTGTCATACATACAAGGATTTTCTGCATGGCTATGAAATGCTTGAAAAACGCGGTGTAAATATCTGCGTGCACATCATAAACGGTCTGCCCTTTGAAACAAGGGAAATGATGCTTGAAACCGCAAAAGAACTTGGCAGGCTCCGTCCTCATGCGGTGAAAATACACCTGCTCCATGTTATCCGCGGTACGGTTCTTGCGGAAATGTTTGAGAGAAACGAGTTTGCTGAAATGGACATGGACAGCTACATCGAAACGGTCTGCGACCAGCTGGAAATGCTTCACCCTGATACGCTTATCGAAAGGCTTACGGGGGACGGCGACAAGGAAACACTGATTGCACCGTTATGGAGCCGTGACAAGAAATCCGTGCTGAACGGAATTGACAAGGAACTCCGCCGCAGAAACTCCGTTCAAGGTTGCAAATACAGCGGAAATATGATAGTATAAATATAGTATATTTTAAGGAGATGTAACTATGCTGCTTACAATTGGTATGATTGTCAAAAATGAGGAAAAATATCTTCGCAAGTGTCTTGAGGCACTTCAGCCTATTCTGAAAAGCATCAGCAGCGAGCTTATTATTGTTGATACCGGTTCTACCGACCGCACGGTTGAGATTGCAAAGGAATTCACGGACAAGGTTCTTTTCTTTGAGTGGGTCAACGATTTCTCCGCAGCAAGAAACTACGGTCTTGAAAGAGCCAAAGGCGAGTGGTTCATGGCAGTTGACGCAGACGAGATTTTCATTTCCTGCGACGACATAATTAATTTCTTCAAATCGGGTGAATACAAGCAGTTCAATTCCGCTTCCTTCTCGGTAAGAAATTACTCAAATCCTGAAAGAACGGGACGATATGTGGATTTCTATGTGCCGAGACTTACAAAAATTCTTCCCGAAACAAGATACGAAAATCCTGTTCACGAAAAACTGAATACACACAGACCCCCTCTCCGCCTGCTTAAAGACGTTGCGGACCATTACGGCTACATAAAGGCTGTCAGCAGCGACAAGGCTAAACGTAATTACGAAATACTTAAAAAAAGACTTGATTCGGGTGAGGAAAGCTCTTCCCTTTACCGTGAACTTTTTGAATCGCTTAACGCCGACAGCGAAACCCGTGAGCAGGCTTATGAGTATCTTGAAAAAGGTATAGAGCTTTGCATAAAGACAAAGGACGATTATGTGCTTGCCCTTTATCACTGTGCAATTTCTGCCTGCATTGCAGATAAGCGTTATGATGAGGCATTGCAGATTTACGATAAATATTTCTCCCTTGACAAGGAAATCAAAAATGAAATCCGAAACACCGACCTTGAAATAATTGCTTTTGCGGCAATTGCACTCTACTCGCTGGACCGTTACGAGGAAGGGTACGGAATGATGACCCGATATTTCGATTTGTACAGAAACATTGAGAAGAACAATATCAATACCCGCGATATACTCTATTCCTACAGATATATGTCGGACGAGAAGGCTTTTGCGGAAATGAATATTTATTATGCGATGTGCTGCACGGAAACGGGAAGATTCAAGGACGCTGAGGAAAGCTTTGCGAATTACCCCGCTTCAACATATTCCGACAATACAGAGCATTACCTCGGACGTATAAATCAGGAGTGCAGCCTCATAAAAAAATATGACGCACAAAAGCTTGCGGCGGTACTTTCAGAGGGCGGCTCCAAACTTCAGCCGGAACTTTTCAACGCCTTACGTTCAGCTGTTTTTGCTATGGATGCTGAAAAAAGAAATGCTGTTTTAAGTGAGCTTGAAAAAGCAGAGAAACTGTCCGACCAACAGAAAAAACTGATTTCAATTTACAAAGGGCACTTCTCCGAAAACGGCACAGGCATTATGCAGGTTATTGATTATATCGGCAAATTCGGTATGGATTACCCCGACTTGTTTATGATAATTCAGACGGAGGGAGTAAATCCGATTAAATATGCTTCCGAATGTGACAACAGGACCATGCTTACAGAAATCGGTATAAGTACAATCAGCGGTTATCTTGACGGTCTGTCAAAGCTTGATTTTTCAGCTGCTGCAAGGGAAGATATCCTTGCTTCTGTGGAAATTTGTCTGGTTACAATAAACGGACTCCTGAAAAAAGGTGTGCAGTCTGCACAGCTTCTTACAACGGCAGGCAACCTCGGAATAAAATACCTCGAAGCCTTCGGCGAAAGCAGTATCCCGCAGGAAATTATGGCGGCTGTTACAATGGCGGAAATAAATATTCTCCGCAGCAGCCGTGATTACAGAGGCTGTATCGGTGCTGTCCGCAGACTTTTGCAGCTTGGCAGAAATTATGCCCCTATTGCTTCGGCTTATCAGAACATCATCAAGTCGGAAATGGCACTGTATATGAAGTAACTTTGGTTGACAATCCGAATTCAGATGTGATATAATGGAAAAAATTCATATGCGGAGGATTATTATGCGTTTAATAAGTAAAATTATTGCCGCAGTACTGGCAGTTGTGCTATGTGCAGGACTTGCAGGCTGTAAGAATTCCGACCCCGCGGCAGGAACAGCTGTCGAAGCGGTTTACACAGCGGCTCCCGCAAGAGACCTGAACGATGTCACTTTCAGCCACGGCAGCGGCTTCTATGCTGAGGATATCAATCTTGAAATCATCTGCCCTGTTGACGGAGCAAAGATTTATTACACCGTTGACGGAAGTGTCCCTGATGAAACCGATATCCCCTATGTAGGTGCAATCGTCCTTTCAAACAAGTCAGACTCCCCTAACGGCATAAGTGCTCAGACAGGCATAAGCGCAGGCGGAGATTACATTCCTAACGGCAAGATTAAAAAGGCAAACGTTATAAGAGCTGTTGCGTATCTGCCCGACGGCACGGTTACCGAAGTCCGTAACGGAACTTTCTGGATTGGTATAAACCGTACTGAGGAGTACGGCACTGTCCCTATCATTTCCCTTATGACAGAATCCGACAACCTTTTCGATTACGAAAAAGGCATATATATTCTCGGCAAAACCTATGATGACTGGGTTGCCGCACAGACAGGACCCTATGAAGCATGGCAGGCTGAGGGAAATTACTCCAACAAGGGCAAGGAATGGGAGCGTCCCGTCAACTTTGAATACATAGACGCAACGGGTCAGAGCTTTATGCAGGACCTGGGCT
Source organism: Oscillospiraceae bacterium (assembly GCA_018110825.1). GTDB lineage: Bacteria > Bacillota > Clostridia > Oscillospirales > Ruminococcaceae > RGIG8773. Next base: position 40,370 of record JAGBCL010000105.1, on the reverse strand, counting down.
TCAGAATCATGGGTGCTGCTTCAAGAAACGATACTCAGAAAAGCCTGCGTTTCATTGCAAGAGATGATTACGGCCCGAAGGCTGTTGAGTACCCGCTTATCCCTGACGTACAACGCTCTGACGGAACAGGCGAGGTGACAAAGTATAAATCCTTTGTGCTCCGTAACGGCGGCAATGACTGTAACTTTGCAAAAATCCGCGACCCGTACATACAGAAGCTTGCAGAGGGCGGAAGATTTGACACTATGGCATCTGCACCATGCGTTGTTTACCTCAACGGCGAATACTGGGGAATGTACACAATGGCGGAGGATTACTCCGACAACTACATCGAAAACAACTACGGCCTTGACAACCACAACATCGTTATTGTAAAGAAAAATCAAATCGAAGAGGGCAACGATGAGGATATCAGCCTTTACAACGAAATGTTTGATTTTATTACAACAAACGATATGACCGATGAAGCAAATTACGCTAAGGCATGCGAAATGATTGACATCGGCAGCTATGTGGATATGCTTGCACTTAACCTTTACATCTACAACGAGGACAGCATCTTCGAGGGCAACAACTGGCAGATGTGGCGTGTACGTGACAAGGGCGAGGCAAACGAATATGCTGACGGAAAGTGGCGTATGCTTGTTTACGATACCGACTTCTCAACCGGCATTTACAGCGACGGCAACACCTACACCGTTGACAACATTTCCAAGGCTTTTGATGCAGCTGCGGAAATTGAACCGATAACCATTGACGAGGAAACCGATGAAGAAATCAGAAATCCTGCGGCAATGTTCTGGTCACTCTATCAGAATCCTGAATTCAAGGAAGAACTCGTTATGGCGATGTGCAACATGAGAAATGTTCATTTCGAAAATGAAAAGGCCATGGCACTTATGGACGAAATGGCTGCGGTTTACAAAACCCTTGTTCCTGATACCTTCGACCGCTTCGGTCCTGAATGGCTTTCATGGGATACAACAAAGTATTACGATGAAGAGCTTTTTCAGTTTGAAACCTTTATGGACAAGCGTTATCTCGTATTCCCGGGACTTATGCAGGGAGCAATGGATTTAAGCAAGTTTGCAAATGTAACAATCAGTTCCTCTGACTCTGCAAAGGGAACAATCTCCATCAACGAGGCAACCCTTGACCTTAGCAAGGAATTTACAGGAAGATACTTCCCTGACTACACTCTTACCGTAAAAGCTGAACCTGCTGACGGTGCAAGCTTCAAGTGCTGGGAATGTACAGGTGCGGAAATTTCCGACCCGAATTCGGCAGTTGCTGAAATTACATTCAGCGGTGATTTTACTTTAAAGGCAGTATTTGAATAATTTTTTCGGTATCGGGTTAACGCCCGATACCATTTTTTATGCATAAAAATCCCCCTCCCTGCATAAACTGTCTACAGCTATATCCGAAAGGGGCTTTTTTATGAGAGGACGAAAAAAACATGCCGCAGCAATTGCCGCAGCAGGAATGTTCACGCTTATGCTGCCGATGATGATTGCGGCAATTTCCATCTGTATCCCATCACCTGCCGAAGCGGTTTATTTTGCGGCAAACGCTTCCGCACGTCTTACTTCTTACGATTTTACCGCAAAAGAAAAAATTCCCGAGGCTGCACCTTGCACCGAAGAAACAACAGCGGACAAGCTGCCTGTCCGTTCAGGTTTTTCCGTTGACGACAGCATGATGCTTTCCTATGGTGAGCTGAATATTCCCAACAGCAACAACGAGGAACTGATTGTTCAGGACGAAAGCCATAACGCAGGACCTAAACCGTACCCCGAAAGCCTTGAAAATAATGACGGTGCAATTTCGGCAATCAGCTACGGCGTAATAAACGGCGATAATTACATAAATCTCGACAACGGGCAGGTACGGAATGTTACCTCTGTCAGCAACGAGGACCTGATTGCGGAAAGCAAGCTTGCTCCCGACTTTGAAATTGAGCTGAACGGTGAGCCTCAGATTCTTATTATGCACACCCACGCAACTGAAAGCTATGAGCCGTATGAACGTGATTTCTATGACAGCTCTTTCAATTCCCGAACAACCGACCCGACAATGAATATGATTGCGGTAGGAAATGAAATTGCCGAGGAGCTTGAAGCAGCAGGAATAGGCGTTATTCATGACACAACCCTTCACGATTACCCGTCTTACAACGGAAGCTATGACCGAAGCCGTGAAACGGTGGAAAAATATCTTGAGGAGTACCCCTCCATAAAGGTTGTTCTTGATATTCACCGTGACGCAATTGAGCGTGACAGCGGCGAAAGGATTGCACCCGTTGCTGAAATAAATGGCAGAAATGCTGCTCAGGTAATGATTATCAGCGGCTGTGATGACGGAACAATGGGCATGCCCAACTACATGAAGAATTTCCGCTTTGCATCTGCACTGCAAAATCAGCTTGAAAGCGACTGGCAGGGTCTCACACGTCCTGTGCTTTTCGATTACCGTAAATACAATCAGGACCTGACCACGGGTTCAATCCTTATCGAAGTGGGCGGCCACGCAAACAGCATTGACCAGGCACTTTACAGCGGTGAACTTATCGGCAAATCTCTTGTAAATTATTTTACATAAAGTTTATAACAACACGAAATAAACTTATTGTAAAGGAGATTTGTATGTTCAATTTCAATGTTGCCCTTACCGCCGAGCAAAAAAGCCGCCGTCTGATACTTTACTCAGTAACAGCGGCGGTGCTCATGACGATATTCACATACGGTTTTATCACAGTTTACGTTAATTCCTACAACATCATGCACTCTGAACCGATGGACGTTTTCGGATTTTACCGCACGGCAGACGGAATAGGAGTAATATTCTTCAATCATTTTTTTAAGCTGTTCTGAAAATAAAAAACGCCCCGTACATACGAGGCGTTTTATTTGTTTCTTAATTAGTCGGAAACGTAAGGAAGCAGAGCAACATATCTTGCACGCTTGATAGCAACTGTAAGTTCTCTCTGGTGGCAAGCACAAGTACCTGTTACACGTCTTGGGAGAATCTTAGCTCTCTCAGTCATGCACTTCTTGAGTCTGTTGATATCCTTGTAATCGATCTTCTCCACTCTGTCAGCGCAGAACATGCAAACCTTCTTGCGTGCTCTCTTAGCGCCACGTGGAGCTCTTTCTCTATCCTTCTCCATTATGAAACCCTCCTTATAGAATTTAAAATACAGTTTTCAGCGTTATCAGAATGGCAGGTCGCCATCACCGATAACTTCTTCAAAATCGCCCAGGTCTCCGAAAGAAACTGCAGGTGCAGGAGCACTCTGCTGCGGAGCATACTGAGGCTGTGCGTTCGGCTGGTTGAACTGAGGTGCACTCTGAGCAGGCTGACTGAACTGAGGCTGAGCAAACTGCTGCGGAGCGTAACCGCCCTGCTGCTGAGCAGGCTTGTCACCTGCAAAGTAAACCTGGTCTGCATAAACCTCTGTTACATAATGAGTAACATCAGGATAACGCTTGTCGGGGTAACTGCTTGTTCTGAGGTTGCCCTCAACAGCAATCATTCTGCCCTTTGCGAAATATCTGCTGATAAATTCAGCGGTCTGACGCCAAGCAACAACTGTAATGAAATCTGCCTGTCTTTCGCCGCCCTGAGGCACGAAATTTCTGTCGCAGGCAACAGTTATGCGGCAAGTAGAAACACCGTTTGGTGTCTGTCTCAGTTCCGGATCGGCAGTAAGTCTGCCCATTAAGATAACCTTGTTCAACATAGTTTACTACCAACCTTTCTTAAATAGCCGTCTGCGTCATGAATTACTTAACAGTAGTCATGGAACGCATAACGCCGTCTGTGATCTTGAATACACGGTCGAGCTCTGCAGGGAAATCAGGCTTGGATGTGAATGTGTAAAGCACATAGTAGCCTTCTGCTTCGTAGTTGATCTCGTAAGCAAGCTTTCTCTTACCCCACTCGTTAACGGACTCCATAGTGCCGTTAGCCTCGATGAGAGCAGTGAACTTATCGTTAAGAGCCTTAACGCCTTCCTCACCGTTCTTCAGGCTGTAAACTGCCATGGTCTCATAAGTTTCGTTTACCTTTGCCATTAAAAACACCTCCTCTTGGATTACGCCTGCGACGATACGCAGACGAGGATACTTTATCAGTATATCACTTTCCTCTCTGCTTGTCAAGAACAAAATTTCCGCAATTTTATTTTTGGGGAAGTTGTTGTTTTGAAGCAAAAAATTCCGCAGCCAATTGGTTGTTTTGATAAAACGGAACAGTCCGTGGGTTTTCCACGGACTGGTTTATTACTTGTTGTATTCTTCTGCAAGAGCCTTGAAAGCAGGAAGTGCACGTTCAATCATTTCAGTTGATACGCAGTAGGAAATTCTTGCGTAACCCGGGAAGCCGAAGCTGTCGCTTGCAACGATAAGCAGGTCGTGTGCCTTTGCCTTTTCGCAGAATGCACGGGAATCTTCTTCAAGAGCCTTTACGAAAAGATAGAATGCACCATCAGGACGCACTACCTTGTATCCGTATTCGGAAAGGGCATTGCAAAGCAGGTCACGGTTCTTCTTGTAGATGGAAATGTCAGCGGTCTTGCCGATACATTCAGGAACAATCTTCTGGAACAGACTTGGTGCGCAAACGTAACCGAGAGCACGTCCTGCACCGCATACTGCGAAGTAGATATCCCTGTTGTCGCAAGCCTTTGGCGGAACAAGAATATAACCGATACGCTCGCCCGGGAGAGAAAGTGACTTACTGAATGAATAACAAACGATAGTGTTATTATAATAGTTAGGGATGAACGGAACCTTAATATCTGCATCATAAACAAGTTCACGGTATGGCTCGTCGGCAATGATGAAGATGCTGCGGTTGTATTTCTTCTGTGCACCTTCAAGCATTTCAGCAAGCTTTTTAATAGTATCCTCGGAGAATACCGCACCCGACGGGTTGTTCGGGGAGTTGATGATGATAGCCTTTGTGTGCTCGTTGATAGCAGCTTCAAGTGCCGCAAAATCAATCTGGAAATCTTCCTCGCTGCACTTTACCTGCACGCACTTCATACCTGCCTGAGTGATGAAAACTGTATACTCAGGAAAGAACGGAGCAAGGACAATAACCTCGTCCCCTTCCTTTGAAAGAGCGTTGAGGGTAATTGTAAGGGAAGCAGCTGCACCGCAGGTCATATAAAAGTCATCAGCGGAGCAATCACAGCCGTGTGTGTTCTTTACGTAATCAGCACAAGCCTGACGTACACCTGCATCACCCTGAGCAGATGTGTAGCCGTGAAGTGCTACAGGGTCAGTTTCGGAAACAAGCTTTGCAAGGGTATTCTTTACGCAATCAGGAGCAGGCACGCTTGGGTTGCCGAGGCTGAAATCATAGACATTTTCCGCACCTACTTCTGCGATTCTCTTCTTGCCGTACTCAAAAAGCTCACGGATTTCGGAACGCTTGCTGCCGAGGGCATACATTTTTTCGGAAACGATGTTAGACATATTATTACCGTCCTTTCGGTCAAATACATTATATAATAGTATGGAATTTATTTTAGCACATTCACATACAAAAGTCAATACGGCTCTGCACCGACCCCTTTTGTGAAAAAACGGAGAAATTTTGCAAAACCTATTGACAAACGGAAAAAGCCGTGTATAATAGAATTAGCACTCAAAGAAAAAGAGTGCTAACACAGTGCTAAGTCAAGTGCTAACAGTTAGTGCTTGCGAGTGCTGAAAACTATGTCAGGGGTGATTGAACTGCTGGACGAAAGAAAACGCCGTATCCTTGCGGCAATCGTTGATTCGTATATCATTACGGGCGAGCCGGTGGGTTCAAAGACAATTGCTTCACTGCCCGACATAAGAGTTTCCCCCGCCACTATCAGAAACGATATGGCAATGCTGGAGCAGCTGGGTTATCTTGAACAACCCCACACCTCCGCAGGGCGAATACCTACCTATGCAGGCTACCGATTGTACATCGACGAGCTGATGAATGCTAAAACACTTTCCGACGAGGACAAAAAAATGCTTGACGAGTGCCTCGACGTCGACGTGCCTACTGCGGACGCGCTTATCGAAAGTGCTTCAAAGGCTCTTGCAGAGCTTACGCACTGTGCAACGGTTGTTAAGAATGTTGCACCGAAATTCTCGGTCATCACCAAGGTTGAGGTTATCCCAACAGGACGAAGAATGTACGTCCTGCTGATGGTTACTTCTTCGGGCAACATTAAAAATAAGGTGTGCAGACTTGAATTCGATTTGACCAACGAGCAGATGGAGTTCTTCACCAAGTATATGGCTGAGAACTTGCAGGGCGTTTCAATTGACCAGCTTGACGAAAGCGTTATTGAAAGACTTGTTGCTGCGATGGGAACTTATATGGTTACGCTTGCACCGCTTCTTCAGGGCGTTTGTGAGCTTGCCGAGGGCTTCAGGGACAACGAAATCAAGGTTGCAGGCGAAAAAAATCTGCTGGCAAGGCAGGATTTGAACACAACTCAGCTTATGAGATTTTTCGAGAACAAGAACGAGGTTGTAAAAAATATGCTTGACGACAGCTTCGGTGATTTGCAGGTTCTCTTCGGTGAGGACGGCGGCTTCGTAATCGAGAATTCAAGCGTGATTGTGTCGAAAATCAAAAAGGGCGGCAAGACCGCAGGGTCGCTGGGAGTTATAGGTCCTATGCGGCTTGACTACGCAAAAATAATTCCTTATATCGAATATCTGACGGACAGGATTACTAATCTTATTTCGGAGGACGACGATGAGGACGATATTTTTTAACAATAAGAAAGGAGCGTCCCCGAAAAATGAGTGAAATCGAAAAGGACAGCTTAAATACAGAGGAAGCCGCGGAGGAAATCGTGGAGGAAACAACTGAAGCTGTTGAAGAAACAGTTGAAGAAGCAACCGAAACAGACCCCGCCGCTGAACTGGAAGCAAAGGTTGCGGCACTTGAAGAAGCTGCTGCGGCTGACAAGGACAAATATCTCAGACTGCTTGCTGAATACGACAACTTCCGCAAGCGTTCAATTCAGGAAAAACTTAACGCTGCACACGATGCTACTGCAAAGGCTGCACTTGAAGTTATCGCAGTTATCGACAACTTTGAAAGAGCTGTTGCGGCTGACTGTACAGATGAAAACTACAAAAAGGGCGTTGAAATGATTTACAATCAGTTTAAAGATGTTCTTTCTAAACTGGGAGTAGAAGAAGTTGGTGCAGAGGGTGACGAGTTCAACCCGATTTACCACAACGCTGTAAGTCAGATTGAGGACGAAAGCCTCGGCGAGAACGTTATTGCACAGGTTTACCAGAAGGGCTACAAAATCGGCGAAAAGGTAGTTCGTTGTGCAATGGTAGTGGTCGCAAATCCATAAAATTCCGCAAGCGTAATTTTATGGACTCCGAGTATTTTCACATTGCGAAAATACATCGTAGGAAGAGTGCTAAACAACTTTTTATATTAAATACGCATACAATAAAAACTGTATATATAAACATCTGAAAGGAAATGATTAATATGGCAAAGATTATCGGTATTGACCTCGGTACTACAAACTCCTGCGTGGCTGTTGTTGAAGGCGGCAACGCTGTTGTAATCGCAAACGCAGAAGGCGGCAGAACTACTCCTTCCGTTGTCGGCTTTACAAAGGCAGGCGAACGTCTTGTTGGTCAGGTTGCAAAGAACCAGGCTGTTACAAATGCAGGCAGAACTATTGCTTCCATCAAGCGTCACATGGGCTCCGACTACAAGGTTGACATTGACGGCAAGAACTACACTCCACAGGAAATCTCCGCAATGATTCTCCAGAAGCTGAAGGCTGACGCTGAAGCTTACCTCAACGAAACAGTTACAGAAGCTGTTATCACAGTTCCTGCTTACTTCACAGACGCACAGCGTCAGGCTACAAAGGACGCAGGTCAGATTGCAGGTCTTAACGTAAGACGTATCATCAACGAGCCTACAGCTGCTGCTCTTTCCTACGGTATCGACAAGGAAGACAGCCAGACAATCATGGTTTACGACCTCGGCGGCGGTACATTCGACGTTTCCGTTATCGAAATGGGCGACGGCGTAACAGAGGTTCTCTCCACAGCCGGTAACAACCGTCTCGGCGGTGACGACTTCGACCAGAGAATCATCAACTGGATGATTGAAGAATTCAAGAAGTCCGACGCTATCGACCTTACAAACGACAAGCTTGCTATGCAGCGTCTCAAGGACGAAGCTGAAAAGGCTAAGATTACCCTTTCCGCAACTCCTTCCGCTACAATTTCCATTCCTTACATCACAGCAGACGCTACAGGTCCTAAGCACCTCAATATGACTCTTACACAGGCTAAGTTCAACGAACTTACTTCCGACCTCGTTCAGTCCACAATGGGTCCTGTTAAGCAGGCTCTCTCCGACGCAGGCCTCAAGCCTTCCGACATCAAGAAGGTTCTTATGGTTGGTGGTTCTTCCAGAATTCCTGCTGTTCAGGAAGCTGTAAAGAGCTTTATGGGTCAGGAACCATTCAAGGGCATCAACCCCGACGAATGTGTTGCTCTCGGTGCTGCATATCAGGGCGGTATCCTCTCAGGTGACGTTGACAAGGAAAACGCTGTTCTCCTCCTTGACGTTACACCGCTTTCCCTCGGTATCGAAACAGCAGGCGGCGTTTGCACAAGAATGATTGAAAGAAACACCACAATTCCTACAAAGAAGTCACAGGTGTTCTCCACATATGCTGACAACCAGACAGCTGTTGACATCAACGTTCTCCAGGGTGAACGTGAATTTGCCAAGGACAACAAGCAGCTCGGCGTATTCCGTCTTGACGGTATCGCTCCTGCTCCAAGAGGTATCCCACAGATTGAAGTAACATTCGACATCGACGCTAACGGTATCGTTAACGTATCCGCAAAGGACCTCGGCACAGGCAAGGAACAGAAGATTTCCATCACTGCTTCCACAAACATGTCCAAGGAAGATATCCAGAAGGCTGTTGACGAAGCTGCTCAGTACGCTGAGGAAGACAAGAAGCGTAAGGAAGCTGTTGACGCTAAGAACGCTGGTGAAAACCTCGTGTTCCAGTGTGAAAAGGCTATGACAGACCTCGGCGACAAGATTAACGAGGACGAAAAGGCTAATATCCAGTCCAAGATTGACGCTCTCAAGGAAGCTGTCAAGACTGACAACACAGACGATATCAAGGCTAAGACTGATGAGCTCCAGAAGGCATTCTACGATGTTTCCTCCAGAATTTATCAGGCTGCAGGCGGCGCTGCTGGCGCAGAGGGTGCAGGTCCTGACATGGGCGGCGCTTCTTATGATGCAGGTGCAGACGCAAACAACGGCGGCGATGACGGTTTCGTTGACGCTGACTTTACCGAGAAAAACTAATTGAAGGATTTTCCTCCATCACATAACGGCGGGCGGCAGATTGCCGCCCGTGTGTTGTTTCTTACAATAATATACAGTAAGAAATATAATTTACACTATATACTATAAGTAAACTAATTTGATTTACAATATCTAATATTTGCAACAACTTATACTATCTGTATTTGATTTTCAGCAGACAATTGAAAGGATTTGTTCCAAATGGCTGATAAAAGAGATTATTATGAAGTGCTGGGCTTGCAGAAGGGTGCGTCTGATGACGAGCTGAAACAGGCCTACAGAAAATTATCAAGAAAATACCATCCTGACTTCAACCCCGACAATGCGGAGGCTGAGGAAAAGTTCAAGGAAATCAACGAGGCTTACGAGGTGCTTTCCGACCCCGACAAGCGTTCGCGCTACGACCAGTTCGGTCACGCAGGCGTTGACCCGTCCTATGGCGGAGGCGGCTACGGCGGAGGCTTCACAGGCGGTTTCGGCGGCTTCGGCGGTATGGACGACCTGGGCGACATTTTCAACAGCTTCTTCGGCGGCTTTGGCGGCGGTACTTCCCGTGCCAATCCGAACGCACCAAGACGTGGTCAGGATATTCAGAAAAATATTATCATCGACTTTATGGACGCTTGCAACGGCAAGGAAGTTGACATCCGACTTTCCCGCCTTGAAAAGTGCCCCGACTGTAACGGAAGCGGTGCTGAAAAGGGCTCTGCAAAGGAAACCTGTCCCGATTGTCACGGCACAGGTCAGGTCAAGGTTGCGCAGAAAACTCCGTTCGGCATGATTTCCTCGCAGAAGCCTTGTACAAAGTGCGGCGGTAAGGGCTCAATCATCAAAAATCCTTGCTCCAAGTGTAAGGGCAACGGACGTGTTACCGTTGAAAAGGCTATCACCGTCAACATTCCTGCAGGTATCGATGACGGTCAGACAATCCGTGTTTCCGGTCAGGGCCACGGCGGTCTGAACGGCGGTCCAAGCGGCGACCTGCTTGTAAGCGTTACAGTTCGTCCGCACGCTATTTTCGAGCGTGACGAATATGATATCCACACCGAGCTCCCTATCACCTACATTCAGGCTGCTCTCGGCGGCGAGGTTGACGTTCCGACAATTGACGGCACTGTCAGCTACAACATTCCCGAGGGTACTCAGCCGGGTACGATTTTCCGTTTCAAGGGCAAGGGTGTAAAGAAGCTTAACCGCTCCGACAGAGGTAATCAGTACGTAAAGGTTACAATCGAAGTTCCTACAAACCTCTCCAAGAAACAGAAAGACCTGCTCAAGGAATTTGAAGCAAGTCTCGACGACAAGAACTATAAAAAACGTTCCTCTTTCTTCGACAAACTCAAGCAGGCTTTCGATAAGTAACAGTTAAGGAAACATTGTGGGAACTATTAAGGATGACTTTTGAAGAAGTTTTCTTCAATCTCTCTTATGCTTATAATGTAAAATACCCCTGTATGGCTTTATGCCGTACAGGGGTATTTTAGACTAAAGTCTTTGGAAATGGGTTTGGGGAAGAACCTTTCTGAGGAAAGGTTCTTCCCCAACGGTTTCCCACCATATTTTCTTATCCGATACTTTATGAGCGGTCCTGACCGAAAAGTGGGTTTGCGCAGATGATTTCCTTACGGATTTCTCTTGCAATTTCGGGGATAATTTCCGGAGTAGGTCTGCCGGTATAGTAACCCTGAATGTAGTCCACACCGAAGTCAATAAGCATTCTGAGTTCGTTTGATGTTTCTACACCTTCAGCAAGAACCTTGATATTGTTCAGCTTTGCAAACTCAACTGTTGTACGGACAAACATCTGCTTGTTTTCGTCCTTATGGATATCGCTGATAAGGAATCTGTCGATTTTGATAAGCTGAGGCGCATAGCGCATAAGGTTTACGATATTGGAGTGACCCGTACCATAATCGTCGATAGCGATATTGTTTTCCTTTGCAAGTGCTCTGATTGAGTTCAGTTCCTCATCTGAAACCGTATCCTGCTCAGTAAGCTCGAAAATAACATTATACAGATATTCGCCGTATTTTTCACTGAGAGCCTCCAGGTCGGCAGGCTTGAGGAAATGGCCCGGAATAGTGTTTATAAACACCTTTTTGTTGCCGAACAAATCCTTATCCTTGTTATAACGCTCCATAACATTGAACATTGTTGCCTTTTCAATGTCATAAAGGCGGTTATATTCCTTGGCAGCTGCAAGAACCTCCAGCGGATTCATACCGATACTTGAATCGGTACGCATAAGAGCCTCATACGCAAATATGTCGCCCGTCTTAGCATTGACAATCGGCTGGAAATGATATGTGAACAGATTCTTTTCAACCAGCAGGTCAAACGCTTTATAGTGACCCTTAGGAGAAACCTCTTCCTTGACAGCAAGGCCTACGCCGTATTTCATACGGTTCATGTACATTTCACCGTTCGCGTACTTGATATAGCTTTCCAGGTTCTCTTCCCAATCCGAGCCGATAACCGTACAGCCTGCGTTTGCTTCAACGTAGTAATCCTTGCCGTTTGTGCTGTTATAGCCCTCGACAACCTTAAAGAAAACCGAAGTTGCGTCGTTGATAACGCTGCCTACATTGTCATAGCCATCATAATAATTTACAACAACAAACTCGTCCTCGTTTATGTGTGCAATAAAGCAATTTGATTGGTTGGCAATTTTCAGTGCTTCACCGATAAAGATAACAGCGTCCTCCGCATCAGCCATACCGTAATTTTCCTGAATATATGTGTATTTAGGCAATGCATAAACCGAGAAACTCAGCACCTTCTTGCGGTTTTCGGGAATTGAAGCAAATTCACTGAACCAGCGTACAAGCCCCTTGAAGTTAGGAAGCTTAGTAACAGAGTTTGTCATTTCCACTGTTTCAAGGCTAAGACGCATTTTCATCTGATTAAAATGATTTATTGCGATATTGAAAGCAATGGTCACCGCTTTGAGCACGCGCTTGATTTTCAGGTTTTTCTTGCAGATATTAGAAGTTTTTACCACATAGTAACCAACCACATCTCCGCCAACGTGAATCGCTGTAAGGTAACAGGAATCACTGCTCTCAGCCCATTCTTCAAGATTAGGCACTATTTCAGAAATATTCATGTGTTTGGTAATGTTCGCTTCCGAATATGACATATACGGCTGAATAACAATAAGGTTATCCGCAAACGGCATGGTCTTTTTACCGTTATACTCAACCGTTGCCGCAACAAAATCGCTGTTGAGACAAACGTAGGATTTTTCAAGAATTGTGCTTGCAATACTGCTGCAAAGACTGTTCATATCGTCAATTTCAAGCATACGGTCAATTCTTGCGTAGATAAACGCCTCATGAATTTCCATTTCGTCAGCTGCATAGTGCAGATTAAGCGCTGTTTCTCTGAACGCTGCGTCAGAAATTCTGCGGCATCCGCACGATTCCGAAATCACAGGCTTATAGCCGTAAACAAGATTTTCTGGAGGAAGCTTTTCATCAACAGCCTTCTGAACAACGCTGATAATAAGTTCAGCAAGTTTTTCCGTATCCTCTTTACATGTAGTAAGCTGCGGAGCAAAATATTCCGCCGCAGGAACACCGTCAAAGCCTGTTACGATAACATCCTCAGGAACGGAGTAACCATTTTTTTAAGCTCCTTGCATGCAGCAAATGCCATATAGTCGTTTGCACAGAAAATAGCCTGCGGAGGTTTCTTTCCGTCCTTTACAAGGTCACTGATTATTTCTTTTACCGGGCCTTCCCAGTACTGACCGTAAGCAATCTTATCCTTATCAAAAGGAATACCGTTTTCCTCAAGAACTTCCCTGAAGCAGTTTATACGAGTAACCGAGTCCTTGTCGCTCGATATATCATTGCCTGCGATAAAAAATATATCCTTGACGTTATGGTCTTTTATGACATGATTCATCATGCCCTTAAAAGCGTCATTGTAATCTGAACAAACCGACCAGCAGCCCTCAGCAGTACCGCCCACAACAATTACAGGCTTACCGCAGACCTTTGCTTCAGTTATAATATCCCCAATGATGGCATTGTTATGGAAACTGTTACAAACAACAACAAGAACATCGACAATATCGTAATTGATAATGCCGTAAATAGACTTAGCGCCCTCATCAAATGAGTCGCCGTTATAGAAATCCACAAAACTGTTGAACACCAGCATTTTACAGCCGGCATTTTCGCTCAGGGTATGCAGTCTGTTAACCCATTCAGCACGGCATATATCGTGAATTTTAGTAAGACATACGCCTATTACCTTTTTGTTTCCTATCATAAAAACCATCCTTGTTGTATTGCTTCATATAATTAATTTAATGATAACATAAACATATGATATTGTCAACCTCAACATCCATAAAAATGAGAATTCCATGTAAAAAAATTATAACGTTTAGTTTATCATTCTAAAAAAACATCCGCAGAGAATCAAATTCCTGCGGATGTAAAGCTGTTCTGTAAAATTATTACTGTGCAGTAGCAACAAAAATATCATAGATTGCTCTGATTGCAGGCTCGAAGTCCTCGTTTGTAACACCGATAATGATGTTAAGCTCGGAAGAACCCTGGTCAATCATCTTAACGTTGATTTTTGCGTGAGCAAGTGCGGAGAAGATTCTGCCCGCTGTACCGCGTGCCTTTCTCATTGAGCGGCCAACAACCGCGATAAGAGCAAGGTCATCTTCAACATCCATATGGTCAGGGTGAACACGGAAATTGATTTCGTCGAGAACATTCTGCTGAACAGGCTTGAAAGCGTCTGTGTTTACGATAACGCTCATTGTATCGATACCTGAAGGCATGTGCTCGAAGTTCATACCGTTCTTTTCAAGTGCACGGAGAACGTTTCTGCCGAAGCCCTGCTCGCTGTTCATCATATCCTTTTCGATATTGATTACAGAGAAGCCCTTCTTGCCTGCGATACCTGTGATAACGTACTCGCTTACCTCATCGGACTCTGCAACAATCATTGTGCCTCTGTCCATAGGACGGTTTGTATTCTTGATGTTGATTGGAATACCTGCCTTACGTACAGGGAAGATAGCGTCTTCATGAAGAACACCTGCACCCATGTAAGCAAGCTCACGGAGCTCACGGTAAGTAATAGTCTTGATTGGCTCAGGATTTTCAACAATTCTCGGGTCGCAGATAAGGAAGCCTGAAACGTCAGTCCAGTTTTCGTAAATCTTAGCATTTACAGCACTTGCAACAATAGAACCTGTTACGTCAGAGCCGCCGCGGGAGAATGTACGGATTGTATCGTTAGGCATTGAGCCGTAGAAACCCGGGATTACAGCATACTCACATCTTGCAAGTCTCGGACCGAGGAGAGAAAGTGTCTTTTCAAGGTCAAACATGCCGTTTTCACCGAACTTGATATATCCTGCAGGGTCAATGAATTCAAACTTGAGGTAAGCAGCAAGAACGATACTGTTGAGGTATTCACCTCTTGAAGCAGCGTAGTCACGGCCTGCACGGTGCTCGAAAGCGTTCTTGATTTTTGTGAATTCCTTTTCGAGGGAGATATCAAGACCAAGCTCGGAAATGATACCGTTGTAACGTTCCTCGATAGCAGCGAATTCCTCAGCAAAATTTGCACCCTCAGCAGCCTTTGCATAGCAATCGTAAAGCATATCAGTAACCTTTATATCCTCGCTGAAACGCTTACCGGGAGCGGAAGCAACAACGAAACGTCTGTCAGGGTCAGCAAGAACAATTTCCGCAACTTTTCTGAACTGATTAGCGTCAGCAAGAGAGCTTCCGCCGAACTTAACAACCTTGATATTACTCATAGAAAAACAACCTTTCAAATTTAAGAATGTGGAGTGTGGAATGTAATTATTCACTCCACTCTCCAAACTTCTAACTCAATTGTATACTATTATAAATAATTTCCCTCATTAAATCAATAGGTATATAAAACAAAAATATCAACGGAAATTGTGTCCGTTTGTGAAAAACGACTGTATTCAGACGGTGGACAAGATTCTTGAACAGCCGTCCTTGTCCTTTGCTACACTTATTCCGCAGGGGATTACCGATTTAAGCTCGCTGACGTGGGAAATTATACCGATTGTACTTCTTTCGGAAGTTAATCCGCAGAGTATACCAACAGCCTCACGCAGCAGCCCCGTGTCAAGAGAGCCGAAGCCCTCGTCAATGAACATTGCCTCGATTTTTATTCCGCCGCTTCTGCTTTGTGCAACAGCCGAGAGTCCCAGCGACAACGCCAGTGAAATCAGGAACTTTTCGCCGCCCGACAAGTCCTTTACCCCGTATCTTGCACAGCCGTCAGCAGTAAGCGTTTCAACCTCCAGGTCAAGTCCCTGCTTTGAGTTTGCCGCCAAATCGGTCTTTACGCACAAGCGGAAACGTCCGCCGTGCACACCTGCAAGAATACTGTTTGCCTCCTCAACCACAAGTCCCAGAATAATTCCGAGAATGTAGCGGGTGAAAGAAATGCCCTTGCTGCCAACCATAAATTTTGCAAATGCGGAAAGCTTGTCATACTTTTCACGGCGTTTTTCACTTTCCGCAAACCTCACCGCACAATCCTCCGCAAGCTTTTTAAGCCGCTCACATCTCTGCGAAACCGCGGAAAGTCCTGCCGTAATTTCACCGAAGCTTTTCTGAGCTTCCTCCGCTTCCTTCCTCAGCAAATCAAGCTCAGGCTTTTCCCTGCCCTCAAGCTCGCCCCTGAGCTGTTTCACCTGCTCAGCAACAGCATGACGCTCAAGGTCATACCGCTCTGCCTCAGAAGCGTACTCCGCCGCAATATCATCGGAAAGAAGTGCCTTTTTATAGTCCTCAGCCGACGGAAAACCTGCCTGAGAAAGCCTGAGAGAGAAGTTTTTGTTTGCATTGTCACAGTTTTTCTGTGCCGCAAGTACTTCCTCCTCAGCCTTTGAAAGTGCCTCGGCTGTTTTGATTTTATTGTTTTCCGCAATTTTCATTGCCTCGTCAAATACGGATTTTTCCTTCTCAAACTTTTCAATTTCCGCCTTTATTTCCGCAACCCCTGCCTTGTATGATGCCACATCGGGGAAACGTTTGTCAAGCTGATTTTTCAGCGTTTCCGCCTCAGCATTTGCCGCAGAAGCCTCACTCTGAAGCTGTGATTTTCTCTGCGCCGCTTCGTTGATTTTGTTTTTCAGGTCCTCATGCTGTGCGGAAAGCTGTGAAATATGCTCCCCGATTTGCGGAAGAAGTGCATTTTTCTTCTGTGCCTCTTCAAGCTTTTCCGTAACCGCTTTCAGCTCGTCCGCCGAGTAGCCGCAATCGCTGATGATTTTCTGCATATTGCCGATATGCTCCTCGGCCGCAGGAATTCTCGCCTCTTGTGCGGCGGCTTCGTTGTGCTTGTCCGAAGCCGCTTTATATGCGGACTCGAAAGCTGTCTTTGCACTTTTTACCGCTTCAGCTGTAACCGTATTTCCCGAATTTACAGCAGGACAAGGGTGCACCGTGCTTCCGCAAACGGGACAAGGCGTACCCTCTTTCAGTGCCGACGAAAGCTCAGCGGCGGTGTTTGCTATGAAATCGGCATAAAGCCTATCGTAATTTTTTTCTGCCTCCGACCTGCTCTTGTCAAGCAAAGCCGCTTCATTTTTCAGCTTTGCTACATTGTTTCGTATCTCATCAAGGGCACGGTCATAGACAAGCAGCTTCTTTTCAGCCTCAGCACCGCTTTCAAGTGCCTTTTTCCTGCTCATCAAATCAGGCAGTACCGCCGAATATCTTTCACGGATTTCGCTTTGCTCCGCTTCAAGCTTTCCAAGGTCGGAAGCCGTTTTTTTCTCTGCCTCAGCAAGCAGCAGACCGCTTCTCTCAACCTCCGCAAGCTCCCTTGCAAGCCTGCTCCTGCGGCTTTCGGCAACAGAAATCCTGTCGTAAACCTCTGACAGTCCCGACAGCACAGCAAGCTCCGAAAGTCTTTCCTTGTACAGCTTTTCCCCCTCGGCAACCGCCTTTGTTTTTTCTGTCATCACAGCATAGTACTTTTCAGAATCTGCCGCATAAAATCTAGCTGTTTCAAGCTGTTTTCTACGCACCTCAAGAGTTTCCGCCGCAGAAGCCGCCTCAGCATATTCGTGCCGAATCCTGCCCGCCTCCGCATTTTTCGCAAGTGCAGATTTGACAAACGAAATTCTTTCCGCAAGCTTGTCCAGCTCCGCCTCACGCTTCACAGCATTTTCAAGAGCCGAGAATTTCTCCGCCGCAACCTCTGCCGCCGTAAGCCTGTCACGGATTTCGGAAAGTGCTTTTTCAGCCTGCCTTGCCATCGGAACAAGCTTTGCCTTTTCTTCTTCAAGTCTCTCCGCTTCCCGATTGAGCCCGTCAATGCTGTCCGTACTCTCTGCCGCAAGAACTGCCCTCAGTGCCGTTTCATCGCTTTCAATCCCGCTTTTCATTGCCGCCGCCTTTTCGGAAAGCCTTGCGGAAATTTTCGTGTACTTGTCAGCAGAAAAAAGCGTCGAAAGAGTAGCCTCCTTGTCCTCGCTTTTCGACGTAAGCAAACGTTCAAACTGCCCCTGCGGAAGAATTACAACCTGCCTGAACTGGTCGGCAGTAAGCCCCGTAATCCGCCTTGCCTCATCATTAACCTTTGTAAGCGTCGGGTTTTCAAATATTGCACGGAATTGTTCCTCTGCTTCTTCGTACACAAAACAATCCTGTCTTGATTCTTCCTTTTTGCTGCGGGTAATTCTTATCGTTCGTGTGAATTTGTAAAGCCTGCCGCCCGAACGGAAAACAAACTCCACCTCGGTAGGAATGTTTTCGGCACCGGGCAGTCTGCACCTGAAAACAGAACGTCCGTCGCCGCTTGACTTGCCGTAAAGTGCATACATCATCGCATCAAGAATAGCGGTTTTGCCCGAACCCGTGGCACCGTGAATAAGAAATAAACTGCTGAGCTTTTCAAAATCAATCTCAACAGCGTCAGCATAAGAAGCAAACGCCTGCATTTTCAATTTTATCGGCAGCATAGTAAACCTCCTTGTGTGGTAAATTATAATTTGTCTGAATGTGAAAAGTGGAATGTGAAATGAGGAATTAATGTTGTCGGCTTTGCCGACAATTTAAAAATCGTCCGCCAAAGGCAGGCACAATAATTTCACTTTCCTCATTCCTAATTCCACATTTGCTAAGACAAATTATAATTTATCGTCTCCATCAATTTCTGCGATAGCTTCTTCCAGCCATCTCATTTCGTCCTCATCAAGTTCTCGTCCCAGATGGTCTGCGGCAAACTTTACCGCCAGTGCCCCGGGGTCAAGCTCCGCAGTTTCTGCAGCGGTTATTCCCGACTGCGATTCCGCACGGCTCTGCTTCCCCGAAAACATAAGCAGATTTGGATAAATCCTTCGCAATTGTGAAAAAATAGTATTGCCTGCATATTTATCGGTAATTTTTATTTTGACAAAATCTTCGCTGTCAGGGTCACTTTCCCCGTTTCTGAGAACTTCCTCATAAGTGCCCTCAATATTCCTGAGTTTATACGGCTGAGGAACTTCAAGCTCTGTAACCGTTCCGCTGTCCGTGTCAAAAACGGAAACGGTCTTGTTCTGCTGTGCCTCACCGAATGAATACGGCATAGGCGTGCCGCTGTAGCGTATAATCGTACCCTGAAAAGAAAGGGTCTGCGGTCTGTGCAAATGCCCCAGTGCCACATAATCAAATCCCTCAAAGGCAGAGCACGGAACAAGGTCTGCACCGCCTACCGACTCCGCAGTACGCGCCGAAACATCGCTTTCAGCCGCCTTGCCCCCTGCCGCAAAGCAGTGCGCCGACAGAATCAGCTTTTTGGACTTGTCCGCACCGTCAAGAATTCTTTTTGCAACCTCAGCCATAACAGCCCCCGCGTCAGCCTTGCAGTCAAGCACAGCCGCCGCATCAGCAGTGTTGTAGTACGGGAGGGAATAGATTTCGCAGTTTCCGACTTTAATCGGCACAAACGCATCTTCAAGCGTCCCTGAAATATGAAGTCCCGCCGCCTTGAGCAAATCAGCACAGGAAGCAAGCCTTGCCGCACCGTCATGGTTGCCCGCACAGACTACAACAGGAGTTTTCATTTCAAGGCAAAGCTTTGTAGCAAGATAGCTCCAGCATTTTATAGCATCAGCAGAAGCCACGTTTGTGTCAAAGACGTCCCCCGACACAATAACAGCATCTATCGAATTATCCGAAACCAGCCTGCAAAGCGAGTCACAGAATTCCCACTGATATTTCAGCAAAGGAACACCGCAGAGAGAAATTCCGAAATGCAGGTCAGAAGTGTGAAGGATTTTCATGTTGATTACTCCTTTGGTTTAGTAAATTATAATTTAGTGTAACAATAACTATCAGTGTTAGCGAAGCGACGTTAAAAGTTTCGTCCACCTTTTCAAAGGTGGTAGGGGTCAAGGGGGCAACGCCCCATTGTCGTCGCCCGCAGGCGACGAAATACCTGCTTGGCACCGCAGTGCCGCCTTAGAAGCGCATCTAAAAGGTGAATTTTGAAGCGACAGCTTCAAAAGAGGAAATTTCTGCAAGAAAGAAATTTCCTAACAGTGGCGTAAGCCACTGCTATTCTTTAGCGTTCAAAGTAAAATTACGTCCCAAACGTTCCACTGGAACGTTTGGAAGGAAAGTATAGCAGTAAACCATACAAGGGGAAGCGTTCTTGGTCGCTTCCCCTCGAAATGCTGTCGCATTTCTCACCCCATTCTCCGTTTTGAACGAAAAGGGGTATTTCGCCGCTTGCGAGCGGCGATTTAGGGGCGTTGCCCCTAAAAACCCCACCAAAGGGAGCACCGCTCCCTTTGGAATCCCATAGTCGCGTTGCTAACACTGCAACAAATCGTACGCTAAATTATAATTTATAATAGTATAACATATTTTTCAATCGTTGTAAAATAAAAATAGGGACATCTTTCGATTGACAAAGCTATTTTGTTGTGCTATAATGAATTTCTGTGTTTGAAAACATGGATTGTTTTATTTTAACCTTGAAAGGAATTTATATATTATGTTATTCAGTGAACTCGGTCTCCCCGAGGAAATCATCAGGGCTGTTGACGAAATTGGTTTCGAAGAAGCTACTGAAATTCAGGCGAAAACTATCCCTCTCCTTCTCGAAGGCAAGGATGTTATTGGCCGCTCCCACACAGGCACGGGCAAAACTGCCGCTTTCGGTATTCCTGCCGTAACTATGATTGGCAAGAATGACAGAAATACCGTCCGTGTGCTTATCCTCTGTCCTACCCGTGAGCTTGCTATGCAGGCTTGCGACGAGCTTGACAAATTTGCGGCACACATGCCATGGGTACGCACTTGTGCTGTATACGGCGGTGCTGACATCGAGCGTCAGATTATGCGTCTGAAGCGTGGCGTAAACATTGTTGTTGGTACTCCGGGACGTGTTATGGACCACATCAACCGTAAGACTCTCAAGCTTGACAATCTTACAACTATTATTCTTGACGAGGCTGACGAAATGCTGAACATGGGCTTCCGTGAGGATATTGAGCTTATCCTCGGATATGTTCCTGAAAACCGTCAGACCGTGCTTTTCAGTGCAACAATGCCTGAGCCGATTATGGCAATCACCGAGCAGTATCAGCGTGACCCCGTTGTGGTTGGTGTCGAGCAGAAATCCCGTACCGTTGACAGCGTTGAGCAGTTCTTCTTTGAAGTTCCTATGGGCAGAAAGACAGACGCTTTGCAGACCTTGCTTCTTGCTTACGAGCCGAAGCTTTCTATGGTTTTCTGCAACACAAAGCGTATGGTTGATGAGCTTACCGAGCAGCTTGTTTCAAAGGGCTTCAAGGCGGCAGGTCTCCACGGCGATATGAAGCAGCAGAGCCGTACACAAGTGCTTAACGCATTCAAAAGCGGCAGGCTGAACATTCTTATTGCTACAGACGTTGCGGCGAGAGGTATTGACGTTGACGACGTTGACGCTGTGTTCAACTACGATATTCCGCAGGACAACGAATATTACATTCACCGTATCGGAAGAACAGGACGTGCAGGCAAGACAGGTGTTGCGTACACCATTGCAAGCGGCAGACGTCAGGTTACCGAGCTGATGGAAATTGCAAAATATATCAAGGCTTTCATTCAGCGCAAGGATTTGCCTACACGTGAGGAAATCGTTGCGGCAAAGACAACCAACGTGCTGAACATCATCAAGAGCACGGTTATGTCGGGCAAGTACGCCGAATATGCGGAGCAGGTCAAGGCTCTTGAAGCGGAAGGCTTTACCGCTGATATGCTTGCGGCGGCACTTCTCGGAATGAAGATTTCCGCGGAAACAAAGAACGTGCCCGAATTCATCAAGCCCGTTATGCGTACCGAAAAGGGTCGAAAGGGCAAGGAAAGCGGCGGAAGCGTCAAGATTGAGATTTCCCTCGGCAGACAGAATAAGATTGCTCCGAATTTTGTGCTTGGTGCACTTGTTGATGCAACGGGTATGCCCGGTAAGAACTTCGGCAAGATTGATATTTATGACAGATTTACAACCGTTGAAATTCCCGAGGCTGACAAGGACCACGTTATCGAAACAATGACGGGAACAAAAATCAACGGACAGAAAATAAAAATCAAGCTTTACGAGGGCAGAGGCGGCAAGGATAAGGACGGAGGCAGACAGAAGGATTACCGCAGCCTTGAAAAGAAACGTGACAGCCGCAAGCGTCCTCACCATCACGGAAACAATACCAAAACCGCAGGAAGAAGAAACAGCAAGAGATATCAATAACCCCTGCAATTTAATATTTCGTCAAGCGTTAAAAAAACTACGGCGTTTTTGCGAAGCAAAAACCCGTAAACAAACGCTTGCGTTTGTTTTTGCCACCGGGCACTTGCACACATCGTTAGGTCTTTGAAGATGTGTGCGGGTGCTATTTTTTTAAGGAGGAATTATTATGCTTCACAACCCTTTTAAAGGACTCAAAAAACGTGAATGGTGCCTGTGGATAATTTCACTGATTGTTGTTGCAGTGTCAAATATCCTTGCGGGCAAAACCGACCCCGTAACCATTTCCGCAACCCTTATCGGCGTAACCGCCCTTATCTTTGTTGCACGAGGCGACGTGTGGGGACAAATCCTTACCGTTGTTTTCAGTGTGCTTTATGCAATCACTTCCTACAGCTTCCACTACTACGGGGAAATGATTACCTATGTGGGAATGACCGCACCTATCGCCGTTTTCTCAATCGTAACATGGCTGAAAAATCCCAGTGCAGAGGAAAAGAACACCGTGAAGATAAGCAAGCTTACCCGCAGAAATGCGGCAGTTATGACTTTGCTTTGCATTGCCGTCACAGCTGTTTTCGGATACATACTGGCAATTCTCGACACACCGAATCTCGTCGTCAGCATAATTTCAATCGTAACAAGCTTCCTTGCTTCTTATCTTATGCTTTTCCGCAACCCCTATTATGCCCTTGCCTATGCCGCAAATGACGTGGTACTCATCATTCTGTGGGTGCTGGCTTCGTTGGACAACATCGCCTACCTGCCGATGATTGCATGCTTTCTGATGTTCCTTGCCAATGACATTTACGGCTTCATAAGCTGGAAAAAACGTGAACTGAAGCAGGCGGTTGTGCAAAGTGCTGATAAATTAACATAAAAATTTGTGCCCGATTGTGCAGATAATTCAAATGTCCCCTTGACAAATATGTAAAAAAAGCGTAAAATTAAATAAAGTACACTTTATCGACACTTTCGAAAGGACTGTTTTTATGAAATTGTCAAAATTAGGTAAATCAATCCTCATGGTCATCAACCCGTTGATGTTAGTGCTTGCTGCTGCAATAACAATTGCATTCAGTGTTTTGTTTACACATATCGAAACAAAGAATCTTGCCGAAAACGCACAGATGGCTACAAACGTGCTTCAGCATAATATGAAAGTCAACGGTGAAGAAGCCGCTATGATTGCAAAGGTTCTTTCCGATGACAGCGACTTCGTTGCCGCTATCGACGCTAAGGACGAAGCACTTATGACCGATACCTGGAACAGTATCGAAAAATCCGCAGGTATGTTCGGCGTTTTCGTAAACAGTGACGGCATCATTTCCATGCAAACCGAAAACTGCAACCTTTCTGCTGAAGGTATCATGGAAGCTCTGGGTGCAACCAAGAACGGACTTGCCTCGGACTCTGCGCTTTACCTCTATTACCGAAGCGTAGAAAAGGTTGATAAGATTACAATTATTGTAGGTTATTCCTACAGCGATTTTGACGCAGTTGACAGCGTTAAGGAACAGACAGGAAGTCAGGCTACTATTTTCTATGACGGTAACAGTATGGCTACCCGTATTTCCACAACTATTACCGACGAATCAGGCGAAAGAGTTGTCGGAACAACAATGCTCGGCGAAATATACGAAAAGGTTATTAAAAACGGCGAAGTATATCAGCAGATTACCGAGCTTTTCGGCGAAGAATATATGACTACATATACCCCTATCTATGACGAATTGGGTATCATCAAGGGTGCATACTTCACCGGTACTCCTACAGCAACAATGGTTCATAACCGTAACTCCGCTATAATCCTCGGCATAATCGTTGCAGCTGTATGCCTTGTAGCTTCAGCTGTGTTCGTTCTCATCTATGTTCAGAAGCATATCGCTGCTCCTGTTGTTATGGTCAAGGATATGGCTGTTGAAATGGAACACGGTAACCTCCGTGCAAATCCGGGCATCACACAGAAGCTCAGAAATGACGAAATCGGCGAACTTGCTCATGCCCTTGAAAGCGCTATCTCCGAGCTTAACACCTACATCGGTGATATTTCCGAGCGTATGGACCACATGTCCCAGGGCGACTTCGGCTATGAATCAGATATCAACTATGTTGGTGACTTTGTACGAATCGGTGAAGCCGCTCAGGAACTCCGTGAAAAGATGAGCGACGTAATCGAAAGCATCAACATCTCCGCAGACGAGGTTTACAGCGGTTCCGAACAGATTTCCAGCGGCGCGGAAACACTTGCCGAGGGTACAACCCGTCAGGCTGCCGCTTCCGAGGAACTTTCCGCTTCCGTTGCGGAAATTACCGACCAGATTGCTCTCAATGCACAGAACACCGAAAAGGCAAAGGAACTTTCCGAGTCCTCTCTCAGAATGGTAAACGACCAGAACGAACAGATTGCCGAAATGATTCAGGCAATGAACAATATCGAAACAAGCGCTTCCGAAATCAACAACATTATCCAGACTATCGAGGATATCGCATTCCAGACAAACATCCTCGCCCTCAATGCTGCTGTTGAAGCTGCAAGAGCAGGTGAAGCAGGCAAGGGCTTTGCAGTTGTTGCCGACGAGGTAAGAAGCCTTGCAACAATGTCCGCAGAGGCTGCACAGACAACCTCCAACCTTATCTCCACTTGTATCGAGGCAGTTAACAACGGTGCTGAAATTGCCCATACAACAGCTGAAACAATGGAAAAGGTTATCGAAATCACAACCGAAACCAACGAGCTTATCGAAGGTATTGCACAGCAGACCATCAGGCAGTCCGAGGCTGTTCAGCAGGTCAAGTCCGGCATCGACGAAATCTCCGAGGTTGTTCAGGAAAACTCCGCAACCGCCGAGGAAAGTGCCGCAAGCTGCGAGCAGCTCAATTCCCAGGCAATCACCCTCCGCGACAAGATTTCTATCTTCCGTACATAACAGACTCTCAGGTGCACCGTGTAAATCTACGGTGCACCTTTTTTTGCCGAAATATGCATAATGCAAAACTACCGCCTTTGTTCTGAAACTGCCTTTTGGCTAAAATTGCTATTGAACAGGTAAAATAATTGTGGTATACTTGTTAATAAAGTTTGTAAAAATTGTACAGTGTGAATTGACAAACTGAATTAAACTTTAAGGAGATAACTGCTATGATGAAAAAACTCGTAAGTATGGCACTTATGGCGGCACTTATGCTCAGCATGGTTGCCTGCGGCAGCGACAACGACAGAGATGATGATGACGATGATGATGACGATGTAAGAATCACTGCTGTCGAAGATGACGATGACAGAGACAGAGATAACATCTTCAACAGGGATAGAGATGAAGATGAAGATGAAGACGAAGACAAGAAAGACAATGACGATGACAGAAAGAAAGCTGAAACAACAGTAAGAGAAGACAGAGAGGACAGAGAAGAAAAGACTGAAGCTACAACTACTGCAGAGCCTGAAGAAGAACTCCCTCTTATCAACCGCATTTACGGTACATCACAGACAGGCTGGGCTTCTATCAGAACTTCAAATGACAAGTATTACCTCTACAACATGGCTGAAAATACCCTTGTTGAATATGATACAGAAGAAACAAACGGCTCTATTTCTCTTGATGCTGACGATGCAACAGGAAATATTGCTTATGTAAACAGCATGTTCATCAACCTTTCAACAGGTAAGCCTTTAGATACTCAGGGTGCAACATGCCTTGCACGCAACAAGGAAGTTATTCTCTTCGGTAAGGTTGAAGAAAGCTTCTCAGGAAATACAGTTTCCCTCGGTGTTGTAAACGGCGACGGCGAATGGGTATATCCTCTTTCTTCTGACTATGCTATCTGCTCACAGCTTGCTGACAGAACAATAAATGACCTTTCATATTTGTTCACTCTCTGCGGTTCGGATACTCTTGTTACAGAACTTAACAGCTATTATGTAGATACTGTATATTCATTCTCTGATGATAAGGTAAAGAATACATCTTCAAGCGAAGTATACCTTTACAAAAATAACGTTATCGGTGCTGACGATAACTATCTGTACTATATGGATTACAGCAATATTTACAAGTACAGCATTTCTGCAGGAACATCAACTCCTATTTCTGAAGGATATTTAAATGATTATGTAAATGACCTTGGCTACAGAAGAGGTCTGAAGGATACAACTGCATATGTTTGTGACAAGGACTATAACATTACAACATTTGATGTTTCAGCATATGATAACCCATATCTCATTCAGGCAACAAGCGATATGCTCTTTATGAGCGTAACTAACCCTGCAGGTACAACATATCTTGCCGCTATCAAGCCTGACGGAAGCACATACTTTGAACCTGTTAAGCTTGAATATAACTTCAACTCCAGCTATATATTGGATAATAATTATATTGTTACACTCAACACAGGTGCAATCATTAACCTCGAAACAGGTGAAATCAGATGGTCTGATGATACATATGACATCGTTAACTTTGATGTTGCATCAAAGAAGGTTATCGTTGAAACAGCTGACGGATACTACATGTTCGCAGATGTTACAGACCCTGACACACTTATCAACCCATTCGAAATCAGATAAGCAATTCAATAATAATAAAAACGTGAGCCGATAAAGCTCACGTTTTTTTGTACATTAATGAGGATAATACAATTATACATAGCGAAACAAGCCCAAGAAACTTTCACTTTTGGTGCGGCGGTGCTGACACAGCAAATTGCCTGTCTTATGAGCAACTTGATATTATCGAAGAAATACTATCAGTCATCTATGTTGACGGAATAACAGAACACCC
Organism: Oscillospiraceae bacterium; assembly: GCA_018110825.1. Taxonomy (GTDB): domain Bacteria; phylum Bacillota; class Clostridia; order Oscillospirales; family Ruminococcaceae; genus RGIG8773. Next base: position 13,467 of record JAGBCL010000105.1, on the reverse strand, counting down.
ACGAGTGTGAGTGTTTGTCTTCGTTTAAGTTTGGTGACCCGTACGGGAATTGAATTGAGGTTTCAGCATAGCAAGTCATTCTGCAAGATAGTGTAAAATGGCTTGCCTGCGAGGTTTTCAAACATTTTGCTTGTTCTAACTTGTCGTACGTTTTTATAAGAATTTTATTGAAACAATGGGCAAATAATGGGTCGGATTGAGATGCTTTTCTATATAAATTCTCATTATTATATAAAATAATGCAGACATTGTCTGCACTATTTTCATATCCATTTCTTAATCAAGCAGCCACTCAATAACATTAACAACCTTAACACCATCAATGGAAGTTGTTAGTCCCCTATCCATCGTCAATATCACTTTCTCATAATTATCCCGAATCTGCATCAATGGACGAAGCTCGCGTTCTTTAGTCTGTTCTGACGCCATTGTCTGCGTAACCTGATAATAAATCTTTTCATCAGCAGTTGTTGCTACAAAGTCAACCTCAACATTTCCTATTTTCCCAATTGCAGTATCATAACCACGTCTTAACAGCTCAAAATAAACTATATTTTCAAGAATATGTCCTGTATCAATATCACGAAAACCCAGCAAATAATTCCGCAATCCAACATCCACAATATAATATTTACCAAGGGTTCGCAAGTATTCTCTGCCCTTAATATCATAACGCTTTGCTTCATAAAAAATATATGACTCCAGCAGTGCTCCGACATAAGCCTGAACCGTCTGGACAGCAGGCTTTGTCTTTCGATTATTGTCAAGTAATCCCTCACTGGCAAGAGTATTGCCGATTGATGTCACAGAAGTGTTACTGCCAATGTTATCAGCAAGGAACATTATTATTTTTCTCAGCAAATCCGCGTCGGTAATCTTCCTTTGTCCCCTGCGTTTTTCACGTTCAAGAATATCACGCATTACAACAGTTGAATACACACCATCAAGCAAAGTATATGCCTTATCCTGTTCAAGACCCACATCAGCAATGCCTGGCATTCCTCCGAATTTCAAATACGCTTCAAAAAGCTCCTCTGTGTCAAAAATATTTCCTTCGCTATCGGAAATTTTCTTTGTTTTTTTTCCTGACGGACTTTTATGTTCAGCAATTGTATAGCCATGAAAATCTATAAATTCTTTAAACGACAGAGGAAGCATCTTTATCTCTACATAACGCCCTGACAAATACGTTGCAAATTCAGATGACAGCAGATATGCGTTTGAACCAGTAATATAAATATCGCAGGGAAAGTCCACACGGAATGAATTGATAGCGTCCTGCCACTCTGCAATACGCTGAACTTCATCAAAAAACAGATAAACCTTCTTGTCCGCAGGCTTCCTGCTTACTACATAATCATAAAATGCCTTAACATCCATAGAGCGAAATTCCATCGACTCAAAGTTCATAGCAATAATCTGCTCATCAGGAATTCCGCTTTCACGCAAATGCAAAATCATCAGCTTCATAAGGCTGGATTTGCCGCAACGGCGTATTCCTGTTATAACCTTAACAGGCTCAGTATCCTGGAACGCAATCAGTTTATTCAAATAGAAATCACGTTTTTTCAGCTTTTGATTTGCAGTAAGCATAACATGACACATCCTTTCCTGAAATATTATACTACAAACTTTTAAAAATATCAAGTTTTTAGTATTGATTTGCAAAAAATAACAACTGCATCATCGCCTTAACAGCATTAATGCAGTTGTTTTTAGTTTTTAATTGCGTTCATCAAACAAAAACTTTAATCGCTTAAGATTTACTCCTCATATCATAATTATACCACAACCACCTGTCCAAAAGTACGGACAACAAACAGGCACACGTTTCAAAGCCGTGTGCCTGTTATTTCATATACTATCAACAAATCTCAAAAACGCCTTTTTCCCCTCATCATCTCTCTTGAACACACCCGCATCATTAAGCACTTCAAGGAACACCTTTCCGATTTCCTTTTCGAGAATTGCCCTTGCATTATCCTTGCTGAAATCAGGGTAACGCTTCAAAATATCCTCTGCCCATTCTGCGTGCTGTGTAAGCTCGGGACAAGCGTAAAGATTTTCTCCATTCAGCATTACCGTTTCAAGCATATCTATTTCCTTTGCAAGTCTTGCAGGAAGCACCGCCAGTCCCATAACCTCAATCAGACCGATATTTTCTTTCTTGATATGATAAAGCGACGGGTTGGGATGATATACACCAAGCGGTCTTTCTTCCGTCGTGATATTGTTTCTGAGTACGAGGTCGCACTCGTAAACATTGCCGTTTTTTCTTGCAATAGGAGTAATTGTGTTGTGCGGCTCTCCGTTTGTTTCAGCAAAGATGAACACGCTTTCATCGGAGTACCCTCTCCATTTTGCAAGAATATCAGCACAGCATTCCGACAGCTGTTTTCTGTCCTCGGACGCAGCACGGATGACCGACATCGGCCATTTCACAATGCCTGCTTTTACGTTCGGATAAGCCTTTATTTCAAACTCGGTTTCAATTGGAGCCTTCGCCATTGCAAAGGTGTAGTTGCCACCCTGAAAATGCTCGTGACTTAAAATTGAGCCGCCGACGATTGGCAAATCCGCATTTGACCCTACAAAATAATGCGGAAGATAATCCACAATATCAAACAGCTTTTCAAACACCGCAGCATCAATTTTCATCGGAATATGCTTCTCATTGAAAACAATGCAATGCTCGTTGTAGTAACCGTAAGGCGAATACTGTAACTGCCATTTTTCGTTGTTCACCGTAATCGGAACAGGACGGAGATTTTGTCTTGCAGGGTGAGTAGCGTGACCTGCAAAGCCTGCGTTTTCGGGGCAAAGCTGACATTTGGGGTAAGCCGTCGCTTTCTGCGTTTTTGCCGCCGCAATGTCACGAGGGTCTTTTTCAGGCTTGGAGCAATTTATAGTAATATCAAGTTTGCCGTACTCGCTGTCGTAAGTCCACTTCAAATCCTTTTCAATCCGTCCTGCACGGACATAGTTCAGCTTCTTGCTGAAATCGAAATACCAGTCGGTAGCTTCCTTTGGATTTGCTGTGTAACGCTTGTTGAATTCTGCAATAACTTCTCTTGGCATTGGTGTAAGAATACCCATAAGCTTTGTATCAAATAAGTCACGGTAGTTCGATGTGTCGCTGATTATTTCTTTTTCGCAAGCGTACTTCACCAACGGAGCAAGAATTTCATCAATAGTTTCATCTGAACATTCCGACAAATTCTCCTCCCAATCGGTAAGCTTCAACGCTTCCATAAGCTGATTGCGGACAACGTAAATATCGTCACTTGTGATAAGCTCATTTTTTACAGCATAGTCAATAAGCTTCTGCACGGCATTGCAAATCATACTTCTGCCCCCTATTTTTCATCGTAACCATTCGGATGATTTTTGTGCCAATTCCATGCACTTGCAATAATTTCTTCAAGGCTGTCATGAACAGGTTTCCAGCCGAGGATTTTCTTTGCCTTTTCGCTGGACGCAACAAGTCTTGCAGGGTCGCCTGCACGTCTTGGAGTTTCTGTTGCAGGAATTGGGTGTCCTGTAACCTTTCTCGCAGTTTCGATTACCTCACGAACGGAGTAGCCTACGCCGTTGCCGAGGTTGAAAATATCGCTCTCACCGCCGTTGTTGAGGTACTGCACAGCAAGAATATGAGCCTGCGCAAGGTCGGTAACATGGATATAGTCACGGATACAAGTTCCGTCAGGTGTATCGTAATCAGTGCCGTAAATGGAGATTGTTTCACGCTTGCCGTTTGGCACTTGAAGAATAAGCGGAATAAGGTGGCTTTCGGGATTGTGTGCCTCGCCGATTGTGCCGCTTTCGTCAGCACCGCAGGCATTGAAGTAACGGAGGGAAACGTATCTCAGACCGTGAGCCTCGGCTGTCCACTTGAACATCTTCTCCATAGCAAGCTTTGTTTCGCCGTATGGGTTTGTAGGACAAGTTCTGTCGCTCTCGAGAATTGGAATATTCTCAGGTTCACCATATGTAGCGGCTGTTGAGGAGAACACGATTTTACCAACGTTGTTCTTCACCATTGCTTCAAGAAGCACCTTGGTGCCGTAGAGGTTGTTGTCATAATATTTCAGCGGATTTGTAACACTCTCACCAACGAGGGAATAAGCTGCAAAGTGAATTACGGCGTCGATTTTTTCCTGCTGAAAAAGCTTGTCGAGGAAGTCAAAATCACGGAGGTCGCCCTGATAGAATTTTGCCTCTGCGGGACACGCTTCAATATATCCTGTTACAAGGTTGTCAGCGATAACAACGTCGTGACCTGCCTTTACAAGTTCAAGTGCGGTGTGGGAGCCGATGTAGCCTGCTCCGCCTAAAACAAGAATTGTCATAAAATCACTCCTTTGTAATTTCAACGCCGCCAACGGGACGAATTCTCATTTTTGTGCAGGCGTTCTCACCGAAAATTCTGTTCATTTCGGTAATGTATTTGCTTGCAAGATTAACAGGTACAAATGCCTGAATTGTTCCTGCAAAACCGCCGCCGTGAACTCTTACTGCACCCTTGTCACCGAGAAGCTTTCTGCTCATCATTATTGCAAGAGTTATCGCCTGATTTTCAGGGTCAGAGCAGGAATACTGATTTTGCAGAAGTGTTGCGGAGGAGTGTCCCGACTTTCTCACAAGCTCAAGGAAATACTCCATATTGCCATCCCATAAAGCTGATGCTTCAAACTTTGCACGGCTGTTTTCCTCAAAGAAATGCGCCGCACGGATTATCGCTCTGTCGGAGCATTTTTCACGAATTCTCGGAATTTCGTTATAAAACGCAACCTCGCTTACGAAACGAAGATGCGGCTTGCCGAACTCTCTTGCAACGCTTTCCATCTCGCTTCTGATAGCCGTGTAATCTTCCGTAAGGTCAGCGTGACTGCTCTTTGTATCGGTAATGCACAGGCAGTAGCCGTACTCCTCAAAATCGCAGTTGAAGCTTTCAACCTTCGGCTCTTCCGTGTCGAAAAAGTCAATGAACACCAAGCCGCCCACGGAAGAAACCGTCTGGTCCATCAGACCGCTGTTCTTGCCGAAATAAACATTTTCCGCAAACTGTCCGATCTTTGCAATCTCAACCGCACCTGCTCCGCTGTCGTTGCAGCAGGTGTCGATAATTGTTCCGATAAGTGTTTCAAATGCCGCAGAGGAGGAAATTCCGCTGCCGCTGATCACGTCAGATGTGCAGTAAAGGTCAAAGCCGCCGATTTCCGTGCCCCTGTCCATAAAGCTTGCGGCAATACCGCTTATAATTGCGGCTGTGCCTGTCTTGCCCGACTGAACGGATACATCATTCAGATTTACGGTAAACGCATCGTAGCCCTCGGACTTTACACGGATTACGCCGTCCTTGTGGAATGCCACAACTGCAATGATATCAAGATTCACAGCCGCCGCAAGAATACAGCCGTGCTGATGGTCGGTATGGTTGCCGCCGATTTCTGTTCTTCCCGGAGCGGAGAAAATGCGGATATCCTTTCTCTTCGGATAAAGCTTTGCAAAGCTGTTTACTGCGTCAAGATAACGCTGCTTCTGATATTTCAGTTCTTCCTCGGCTGTTCCGTAAAAGTCCTTGAAGGTTCTCATAAATTCGTTGTTTTCGATACCCTGTAATGCGTTAAGAATGTTCATAACAGTTGCTCCTTTCAAAAGTTAAAGAGAGTTTATTGTAAATTCGAGAGTCATTGCTTCTTCGCTGTTTATCTTGAATTCCTTGTGTACGGGTGCACCCCAGCTGTCATCGCCGCCAACGCCCATCTGCTTTGCGGCAATGCGTACCCAAGTGTAAGTCGGGTCAGGAAGCTCGTCACGGTGCATAGCGTTGTCAAGCTCGTATGCATTGTACGGAAGCACGCTCATTTCAAATGGCTGTTCATTTGCAGTAAAGCAAAGACCTGCTCCGTTTTCTTCGTACACGTCTACATACCTAACACCCGTTCTGTTGCCGCATTCCTGCGGGTTAAGATACTTTGTGAAATTGTCGTTTGCTGTTGATGCATACACACCAAGTCTTGCGCCGTTGTCACGGTCAATATAGTTTTCGTCGGGACCCATTCCGTAATATGTGAACTTGTCATACTGCTTCTTCATTTTGAAATCCATTGCAAACACAGGCATATCGGAAAGTCCCTTTACTCCGTCATATTCAGCCTTTACACCAAGTCTGCCGTCGAAATATGCGATGTATGTAACCTTGTATTCAAATGAGGTCACTGTAGGTGCAAGGAATTTGTAAGTCACTTCAAGGCTGTCAGCGTTTTCCTTTGTGTCAAGACCAAGAAGCTTTGCACATCTTCCTGCAATCTGCCACTGTGCGTTCTCGTATGGATAGCCTGCACCTGTGTCATTGTCGGTGTGTGCTCTGAAAAAGCTGATTTTCGGTGCTCTTGTGATGTATTCTTTTCCGTCGTAAATCAGCGAGCTTACTCCGCCCTCACGCTTGTCAAACTGCATTGAGAAGTTTTCGCCGTGTACGCCTATACAGAAGTCACCATACACAATTTCAGCCTTTGCAGTAATTTTTTCAGCTTCAACTTCGGGAGTTTTAACAACTTCCTGTGCAAAGGAAATCTCGTGACCCTTTTCAGTCCAGATTGTATCTTCTGCAATAACTGCGGAAGCTGTAAGAACATACTCGCCGCCATTTTCGGGAACTTCAAGCCCGATTTTCACGCTGTCTTTTTCACCTGCGGAAATGTTCAGACGGTGTTCCTCTGCCGCAAGAATTTCGCCCTCTTTTTCAAGTGTGACTTTGAAAATATATCCTTCTGTACCAACGAAAAGGTTTCTGTTTTCTATTGTAAGCACGCTGTTTTCAATGCTCATTCTGATATTGGAATAAAGCTGCTTTGCTTCGCTTACCTTTGGAGAATATGTGCGGTCAGCGTAAACAATACCGTTTGTGCAGAAGCCGTAATCGCTTGCTCTGTCATCAAAATCTCCGCCGTAAACAAGCACTCCGTCCTTATAAAGTGACTGGTCGATGTAGTCCCAGATGAAGCCGCCCTGATATGCTTCATATTTATCTTCAAGGTCGGTGTAAAGCTTCATACCGCCGAGAGAGTTGCCCATAGCGTGCATATATTCACAGCTGATGTAGGGCTTGCCTGTGTTCTGTTTCAGGTATTCTTCAACCTCATCAGGCTTTGCATACATTCTGCTTTCCATATCGGTGATGTGGTCGTATTTTCTGTTCCACACAACACCCTCGTAGTGAACAAGTCTTGTCTTGTCAACCTCGTGGAAGTAGTCAGCCATTGCCGCAATATCATCACCGCAGTAGCTTTCGTTTCCGCAGCTCCATATCAGCACGCTTGCGTGGTTCTTGTCACGCTCGTACATTGACCTTGCTCTGTCGAGGCAGGCTTCCTTCCATTCGGGAAGTGAAGCAGGAACATTTATTGACGGCTCGCAAGCACCCATCTTCTGCCAAGTGCCGTGGCTTTCGAGATTTGTTTCGGCAATAAGGTAAATGCCATACTCATCGCAAAGCTTATACCAAAGGGAGTTGTTGGGATAGTGGCAGGTACGGACAGCATTGATGTTGTTGCGTTTCATAAAGCAGATATCCCAGAGCATATCTTCTTCTGTTACAACTCTGCCGCCCTCTGCATTCCACTCGTGACGGTTGATGCCCTTGAAAACAATTCTCTTGCCGTTCAGACACATAATGCCGTTTTTCATCTCAAAGGTACGGAAACCGACCTTTGTTTCAGCTGTTTCAACAACCTCACCGTCAGCAATGATTTCAGCAGTAAGTGTGTAAAGGTCAGGCTGTTCAGCACTCCAGGGTGCAACGTCAGGAATTGAAGCTGTAACATCTGCTGTGTCGCTTTCATAAATGGTGCTGCCGTTTTTATCGGTAAGTGCAAGCTTTACGGAGTAATCTTTTTCACCGATAATATCGAATTCTGTTGTAAGAATACCGTTGCCGTTTTCGTAATCATAATCTGCAATAACCTTCATATCACGAACATGAATTTCAGGAACAGCGTAAAGATACACGTCACGGAAGATACCTGAAAATCTCCAGAAGTCCTGATCTTCCAGCCAGCTTGCTGTGCTGTAGCGGTAAACTTCAACTGCAAGCTTGTTGTTCTTTTCCTTGATGTAAGGAGTAAGATTGAACTCGGAGGGAGTGAAGCTGTCCTCGGAGTAGCCTACAAACTCGCCGTTGAGCCACACATAGAACGCTGTTTCAACGCCCTGAAAGCTGATAAAGGTTTCCTTGCCGAGAAGTGCCTTGTCAACGTCAAAGAATTTCACATAGCTTCCCACAGGGTTACGCTTCTGAGGAATTTGCGGAGGAACAAGCTGTTCGTGACCTTCCCAAGGATACTGGGTATTTACATATTGCGGCTTGTCATAGCCCTGAAGCTGAATGTGTCCCGGAACTTTGATTTCGTCAAAAGCTGTTACATCAAAATCAGCCTTGTAAAAGTCGGCAGGTCTGTTGTCAGGATGTTCGCAATAGCTGAACTTCCAAGTGCCGTTAAGACTCTGACGAAGGTCGCCTTCCTTTGCCTTATAGCTGTGGTCGGAGTGTGCCATTTCTCTGTTCACTTCAAAAACTTCGGGGTTTGCGAGCCATTCAAGTGTAGCTTTCATAAAATTTTCCTCCTCAAGAGTTGTGTTCCTTGTCCCAGTCTGCGTTTGCCTTTTCAACATTCAGGCGTGAGAGCAGAATTGTCATAATGAAATTGAATATCATAGGTAACCAGAGGTACATAAAGTTCAGCATATTGATACAGGACTCAGGCTGGATTTCAGCGTTTGCAATATATCCGCCTGCCGCAAGAAGCCAGCCTGCAAGAGCTGTACCGAGACCGCCGCCGATTTTTACGCCAAGTGATGAACAGGAGTACATTGTTCCGTCAATACGATTGCCTGTGGTTTTGTATGTATAGTCGGAGCAAGCCGCAACAAGTGCGTTAAGGTCGCCCTGCATAGGACTCATACCCAGTGCTGCAACTGCTGTGAAAATCAGCATCAGCGGAATGTTCTGCATATATCCTGCCACGATAACCAGTGCTCTTGCGATTGTTGCAATGATATATCCCACGAGGTTAAGCTTATACATACCCTTGCATTTCTTTACAAGGTAAGGTGTGAACAGCAGACCGCATATCATCGGAATGTTTATTGCCGCTGAGAATGTGCCCAGCAGGTCAGCGTCGCCGAGAATGTATGTCATAAAGTAAATGCCCATACTGAGTGTTGCACCGTAAAGCTGACTGACGATATACACGCCGCAGATGATGATGTAGAATTTATTTTTCAGCAGCATCTTCAATGCGCCGAGAAGTGAGTATTTCTTGCTTTCGTCAGCTGTGCGGTTTTCCTTGTCAGCAATTTCAAGGTCAGGGTAAGCCTCGCTTGAAAACTTCGCAGCTTCTTCGTCAGCAGGATTTTCCTTTGCAAGCTCCTTTTCGGGAAGCTCCTTTACGGAGAACACCGAGATTGTGTTTACCACAAGTCCGATTACTGCGTAAATGATTGCCACTGCCTTCCAGCCCTCTGCACCGTTGCCGAAATATTCAACCATTCTTACTGTGTAGGTCTGAATTAAAAGGCTTGTTGCTGTTGCAAAGATAAAGCGCATTGAGCCAAGCTGTACACGCTCGTTGCCGTTTCGTGTGATAAGTGCTGTCAGGGATGCGTAAGCAATGTTGTTAGCTGTGTAGAAAACTGCATTGAGCAAGGTGTAGCAGATAAAGAAATATGCATATTTTGCTACATCACCAAAGCTTGCAGGAATTGCAAAGATTGCTATGAGAAGGATGCTGTTGCCGATGTACGGCCAGAGCATCCAAGGTCTTGCCTTGCCAAGCTTTGTTTTGGTCTTGTCAATCAATGCACCGAAGAAAACGTCTGTCACGCCGTCAAAGAATTTCGACAGCATCATAAGTGTTCCCACGATGCCCGAGTTGAGTCCTGCCGTATCGGTAAGGTAAATCATCATAAACGCCGTAATGAACGCATACACGGTATTTCCCGCAATATCACCCGAGCCGTAGCCTATTTTATTGTACCATTTCAGGTATTTCTTTTCAGTCATATTGTTCTCTCCTTTAAAAGAATTCATAACGTATTTTCTTATGTCCGAAGCGGCTCTCGAGTTCCCCTTCGGAGGCAGCATTCAAAACGGTTTGAATACTGCAATTCAATTAAAGGCGCCTTTACTTTCTGATTAAATTCTAACACGCTTTTTACCCCGAAACCATAAACACAATAGAACAAAATATGCACAAAATGATACAGTTGCTATTGAAAATCAGAAATTTATATGTTATACTGTAAAAAAGAAAGGAGTCCTGACTATGTTTACAAATGTTGCCTACCTTCATAATTCCCTCAACGATATGGTTGACACAAGCAAGTCACTTATTGTCACAAGCTGCGGTTACTACCGTGTGCACAGCCGTCCTGTCGTTTCAACGGAGCGTCCCACAGGCAGACGTGACTATCAGCTTTTGTACATAGCCAAGGGCAAGGGGCATTTTTACTTTGACGGCAAGGAGCAGATCATAACCGAGGGAAATATGATTTTGTACCGTCCCAATGAGGTGCAGATGTACTATTATTATGCTCCTGACAAAACCGAAGCCTACTGGGTGCATTTTACGGGCAGACACGTTGAGTCAATTCTCGAATTTTACGAACTGCCCGAAACGGAGAACGTGTTCTATACAGGAACATCCCCCGACTATCAGTGGATGTACCGACAGATGATACAGGAATTACAGCTTTGCCGTGCAAATTATGAAGAACTGCTGTCCCTTATGCTTCGCCACATTTTTATTATGATTAACCGCTATATTGTAGAGGGACGAAAAGCGGGCAGCGACATTCAGAACGAGATTGAACGTGCTACCCACTATTTCAATGAAAATTACAATAAGCCGCTGAACATTGACGAATACGCTGAGTCACGGCATATGAGCACCTGCTGGTTCATACGAAGCTTCAAGCAAATTCTGAAGGTTACGCCGATGCAGTATATCCTCTCCCTGCGAATGGCAAACGCACAAAGCCTGCTGGAAACCAGCGAATACAATATTTCCGAGATTGCCGAGGCTGTCGGGTATGACAATCCCCTTTATTTCAGCAGGCTTTTTCACAAGCATATCGGAGTTTCACCTACGGAGTATCGGAAGATGCGGTCGGGGAAATTATAAGGATATATAACAGCACCTCCACGCTTTTGTGTGGAGGTGCTGTGTTTTGGTTAATATAAAATATTTCTGCCCTTTTTTGTTATATGCTTATTTTCAAACTTTTCACCAACATTTTCCCTCTTTTTTTCTCCGTCAAACCCCCTCTTTTTTGTCCGATTCACCCCCATATTATCAATCTTCACCTATTCAAAAAGGGGCTGATTTCAGCCCCTTTTCTGTATTTTAAATTAAACTTTGGAAACTATTATAGCAGATTAGCTGGTATAAAATCATCAATTTCTGCATATTTCAATCGCAAATCATATCCATTGTCATCATCTAAAATATAATCATTCGCTGTTCTTCCGTATGCAACCAAATCTATTCCGCCATTTTCGTTAAAAAAGTAAATTTCATAAGAATATGTAATATCATAATGAATTTGATTCATAAAAGTATGTATGCTTTTTAGTGCTTTCTGTGTATCAATAATCTTGAAAATTGAATAGAGCTCTGTAAGATAATGTATGCTTGCAATGTCTATAATCTGTGATTCACAAGTGATTAGTTTGTTATAAAGCCAATCAACATCTCTATTTTCAATATAATACTCATCACTTACAACTTTTTTTATTGTTCCTTGTTTATCAATATACAAAATCTCAGTAGTTTTTGTTTCGTAATCGTTGTACACCCTCATAGTAACAATATCAGGCATACTCTCCCAGATTGCCATTTCTTCTTCGGTCAGGTCTGTGGGAATGATTGCTGCGGTTGTTTCTGAAACCGTAGTTTCTTCCGCAACGCTTTCTGTTTTTTCGCAAGCAGTTAAAAGTGTGACGGTTATTATTGATGAAAGGATTATTGAGATTATGTGGTTAAGTTTCATTGTTGTCCTCCGATATTATTAATTTGTTTAAACGGGTCAATATCAATATACATTTTGAAAACATCTTCTCCATATGGGCCATTCAAAATATATTCTGTTATATTATTTCCGCTCAAAATACATATATTTTTTTTGTTGCATATGTTATAAACCTCATAATTGTATGTTGTTGGACGTTGTGGATCAACTGAAAACATTTTTTGTCGGTTAGTCAGCTGACTATCAATATCAATTAAAGAAACCGTATTATATAACTCAATTAATTGGCTAATCGACGCTGTTTTGATTGCTTGCGCCTCATTGTTCTCTATTTCTTCATTAATCCACTCTATATCGTGATAATTATCACTATTTCCTTCAAGTGTAAAACTTTTCATCTCTCCATACTTGGTAATATACAGAATTTCTGTCGTTTCTGTTATAAAATCATTATATACCCTCATAGTAACAATATCAGGCATACTCTCCCATATTGCCATTTCTTCTTCGGTCAAGTCTGCGGGAATGGTTGCGGCAGTTGTTTCCGAAACCGTAGTTTCTTCCGCAACGCTTTCCGTTTTTTCACAACCAGTAAAAAGTGTGACGGTTATTATTGATGAAAGTATGATTGAAATAATGCGATTAAGTTTGTTTTTCATATCGTCACCTCCGTTGTCATTAACTTAATTTATCATTTCTGTTCCAAAATCCTTGAATTGAAATTTCAGGAAACACTTCTAATAATTCAGCATAAAGTTTCTCCGCATATTTATCATTGTTAATGTAATACTCATTTCCGTACTCATATATCATCAGATATTCAGGCTCATTATTTTCGTTATATCTTACACTGTAAATATAACTTAATCCAAGAACTGCATCAGGAGAAAACATAGTATTTGGAATGCTGACTATACCATTTTCATCAATTTTCATACTCAATTTATAACATTGTTCTATCTTTTCCTGAGTGACAATTTCGAAATCTGTTTCAAAACTGTTTTCTGTTACTTTTGTATGCACATCGTTTATCTTTCTGTCATTCAGATATTCATTCATTGTTATACTTTCCTGTTTATAATCGAATATTGGTTCTTCTTTATCCTCAAACTCAAAATATCTGATTTCACCATTGCTTTTTACATAATAGCCTGCTGTTCCGAGAAAATCTCCTGTAAGGTATTCCTGTTCATCAGGATAGCGAAAACAAATTACAAATAATATATCAGGCATAACCACATCTGCCTGCTTGTTACAGCCCGCTAAAAGCGTGACGGTTATTATTGATGAAAGTATGATTGAAATTATGCGATTAAGTTTGTTTTTCATATCGTCGCCTCCGTTGTCGGTTTATGTTTTTATTTTAATCGGTGATAAAGGGTTTGTCAACTATTCCCTACTAATAATATAAACGATAATGAAACGCAGATTACT